>CAYXOC010000034.1:0-50280 GCA_964466715.1 uncultured bacterium | reverse complement strand
CATAGAATGGAAGCGAGTCACCGGCAACTTTCCACTACCGCCGGGACAAGCTCCTAGCCGACACGATGGCGCTCTATCTGGTGACGTGCGAACAGCAGAAGTGACACCAGAAGGCTCCTTGACACCCCAAACTCAGCGGCATATAATGTACGAAACCCGACACATGCGCTGTCACCACTTGTGGGTGTGACAAGAGCGACATGGAATCAGTTGGAACCGTGCGGTGGACGAACCTGTTTCGCGTCTACCGAGCGCGCCCAGGAGCCATGTTGCACCGCTCGATGATTGGGACTAGGGTGTTGCCTGAGCGTGAACTGCGCGTTCGCAATCGGTTGGAGTCGAGTTTGTAGCTAATCAATTGTTGGCGCTCGGTTCGGGACCGAGAGGCTCGCGAGTTCAAGTCTCGCCACCCCGACCATCTGCTTCTATGGGAGCTCCGTGAGGAGGACTCACTTGGCCGCGCGGTTACCCATCGATCGTCCAAAGACCCTGCCCCTTCTGCTTGCACTTGTTCTGACTGCTCTCACGTCACTCTCTGTTCCCGCATCCGCTCTGCCGATTCCGAAGACCATTCGCGTCGGCCTGCAGTCGTGCGTAGGGCATCCGACGTCGCTCACCCTCAAGTGTGATGAGCCGCTCACCGTCACCGACGGCGAGTCGAAGTCGGTCGTGGCGCAGATCGAGGCAGGCAAGGAGATCACGATCCGCCTGAAGGGGAAGCTGCTGGAGGTGGAGACTCCTCCGACGTCTGTGCCCGAGCCCGAGCAGACACCTGATACTTCGGAGGCATCGGACCAGCCCGTCTGCGAAGAGCCCGAGGTTCCCCAGCCCATACCGTCGTTCAAGGGTCCGATCCGCATTGCGACGCAGACATCCGAGGGCATCATCGAGATCGTCTCCCCGAAGCTCAGGTACAAGCGCTACCGCGAAGTCCTGGAACTGCGCGCCGGGACGAGGCTGTCGGTCATCAACGAACTGAGCGTCGAGCATTACGTCTACGGGGTTGCACCCACGGAGATTCCCGCGAGTTTCCATCCCGAGGCCCAGAAGGCGCTCGTCGTCGCCGCGCGGACGTACTCGATCCGGAACTGCGAGCGTCACAAGGCGGACGGCTACAACATGTGCGACACCATCCACTGCCAGGGATTCGCCGGAGTAGACCGCGAGGCCGAATGGGTGCGCAAGATCGCGGATGCGACGCGTGGAGAGGTCATCACGCACAACGGCGAGCCGATTTTCGCGCTCTACTCGGCGGACTGCGGCGGAATGACGCAGAACAGCGACGACTCGGGCATGGTGAAGACGCCGTACCTGAAGTCGGTGGTGGACAATCCGTGCGGGGAGCCGTGCCTGGTGGTGCCGAAGAAGGCGGTGAGCGGTGATCGGTTATCGGTGATCGGTGATCAGTCATCAGTGACCAGTGGCCGGTGTCCAGTATCCAGTGACCAGTGTCCAGTGACCAGTAATCAGTCACCAGTGATCGGTGACCAGTCACCGGTGACCGGTGATCAGTCGGAGCCGTCCGAAGAGTCCGAAGGCTGCCACGTCCCGGCGATGACCGAGTTCGAGAGGCCGCCGACCGGCGACTACTGCGGAGCGAGTCGCGCCCACACCTGGACGAAAGCCTACACCGCCGCCGAACTGGAGAGGGTCTTCAACCGCTCGGCGAACACTAAGATCGGGAAGCTCACGTCGATGGAGTTCGCGGAGTACGACTGCTCCGGCAGGGTGAAGACGATCATCCTCAAAGGCGACGCGGGCGAGAAGCGTCTCACCGGCACGCGGTTCCGCGACCTGTTCGGCCTGAGCACGATCATGAGCACGCGAATGGCGCTTACCGTCACTCCCGAGGGCAAGTACGTAATCGAGGGACGCGGCTTTGGGCACGGGGTCGGGCTCTGTCAGTGGGGCGCGAACGGCATGGCGAAGTCACGCGAGGGCGTGACGTACGTCGACATCCTCAAGCACTACTACACCGGCGTCGAGATCACGAGGATCGCTGATCAGTGAGCATCACGACAGCCCGGAAACGTGCAAATTTGCAATTGGATTGCAAATTTGCACGGATAGCCTGTCGGCGGGCCACCAATACCCGGCTCCCGGCCCGGATGTCACTCAACCTCATCGCTTGCTTCGCGAGTCCGTCGAGGGTACCCGCACGATCTTGAACTCCGACCCGTCCGCAAAGGCGATCTGTTTGCTGTCCGGCGACCACGAGAACGGGCAGCCCATGACCGGATGGAAGCCGGCTTCCCACTGGGATGCAAGTGTGACTAGCCTGTTCTGCTTCGCCGACTCCATGCTGAGGCGACTCTGCACGCCTTCGAATCTTCGGCTGACCAATGGCTTCGGCCCGCTATCCTGTAGGCCCATCTGCACGAAGCTGAACGTGTGTGACATGTAAGGCGATGCAGCCCACCCCAGGTGGTCGCTGTCCAGCCAGAACATCGCGGACGGAACACCCTCTTTGCGTGACAGCGAGATCAAACGCGCAGGTTTCGCATTCTGACGGCCTCCCGGCAACGACATTACCAGGATGTCCGCGTGGTGTACGTCATCCTCACCGGCGCTACCACTGGCGGCGACGAATGCGATGCGGTCGCCTTTGGGAGATCAGACTACAGAAGACAGAGGACGGTCTTCCGGATCGCTCCACAGATCAGTCATCTCGACCCTGGTCTCGTTCTGGCTGGCCGGTTCGGGTGACTTGTCAGCCTTGGCCGGAGCGGCTGCCTTCGCCGTGGCATGTGGTTCAGGTGTCGCCGGCTTCTCTCTGGTGGATGCACACGAGGCGGCGAATAGCAGTGACGCCAGGAGAAGAAGAGCGAAGCTCAGGTAGGCTCTCAGGGCGGTTGCTTGGTGCATCCGACACATCCTTTCGGCGGAACGCGATGAGATGTGATGCCGCTACCGGCGCTTGATGATCTCGTGGGCGGCGATGACGCCGGCGACCGATGCCTGCACGAGGCCGCGCGTGACTCCTGCCCCATCGCCGATCGTGAAGAGGTTCTCGATGTCGGTCTCCAGCGAGGGCGTGAGCTTCAGCCGCGAGGAGTAGAACTTCACCTCGACCCCGTAGAGCAGCGTGTGCCTCGACGCCACACCCGGCGCGAGGTTGTCCATCGCCTCCAGGATCTCGATGATGCCCGAGAGGTAGCGGTACGGCAAGACGAAACTCAGGTCGCCGGGGACCGCGGTCTTGAGCGTCGGGACGGTAAGCCCGTGCTCGATGCGCGACCAGGTCGAGCGGCGGCCGGCCTTGAGGTCGCCGAGCCGCTGGACGATCACGCTCCCGCTGAGCAGGTTGGAGAGCGACGCGATGTACCGGCCGTAGGTAATCGGCTCCTTGAACGGCTCGGTGAACATCGTGGAGACGAGCAGCGCGAAGTTGGTGTTGTCGGTCTTCTTGTGGGCGTAACTGTGCCCGTTGACCGTCGTGACGCTGTCGTTGTACTCCATGACGACCTCGCCGTGCGGGCAGACGCAGAAGGTGCGCACTCTGTCGCCGAATGTGCGGGAGTAGAAGATCAGCTTCGGTTCGTAGACCTTGCTGGTGATCTCCTCCAGGATCGGCGCGGGAAGCTCGACGCGGACGCCGACATCGACCGGGTTGACGATCGATTCGAGCCCGAGCCTGCGGGCCTCCTCGAGAAGCCAGTCGGCGCCCTCCCGGCCGGGAGCAGCGATCACATAGTTGGCCTCGATCACCTCGCCGGAGGTGAGCTCGACCCCCGTGACGCGGTTGTTGTGGACGATCAGACGGGCGACGCTCGTCTCCATCATGATGTCCACCTGCCGCTCGATCACCTGGTGCATCGCCCGGAGCACGAACGGCCACTGATCGGTGCCGACGTGGCGGATGGCGCTCGGGATCAGCTTCAGGTCGGCAAGGATCGCGCGGCGAGCGAGCTGCTCGACCTCCTCGTCGTTCGTGCCGTAGACCTTGTCGGGCGCGCCGAACTCGATATAGATGCGGTCGACGTACTTGATGAGGCGCATCAGTTCCTCGTCGGAGATGTAGGAGCTGAGTTGTCCGCCGACCTCCGTGGAGAGGGTGAGTTTGCCGTCGGAGAAGGCGCCCGCGCCGCCCCACCCGGAGAGGAGGGAGCGCCTTGGCGCCTTCACACGGTCTTCGATGTCACTGCCCTTGTCGATGATGGCGACCTTGAAACCATCGGTCTTCGACAGTTCCAGAGCGGCGAAGATGCCGGCCGGGCCTGCTCCGATTATGATGACATCGTATTTCTTCATTGTCTTGCAATTCCCCATCAGTCCTGCCGAGAGCACCGTAAGCGCACCCGTAGTCCAGAGGCTTATCCCCGTCGGGCATGATCAACCCGCACGCCCACAAGAGGCTAGGCTATGGGATCAGTACGCGCTCTCGACAAGACTGATCTCCCGCCTGATATCGCTCTCCGCGTCGCTCAGTATGACGTGGCAACGGAAACGGTTACTCGCTCTCGACTCGCTCTTTGATCGCCCGCAGCATTCCATCGATGTTCTGCTGCATCTTCCTTGCGACCAGAGCCTTCAGCAGCGGTCCGATCATCGGGATGTCATACTCGAAATCGATGACCGATGTGTACTTTGTACCCTCTTCCACCGGCTCGAACGTCCACACGCCGGAATAACTCTTGAAATCACCCTTGACCAGCTTGAAATGACAGGTCTTCGCCTCGTCGTCCCACTGATCCTCCTCGACCCACTTGAGCGTGGTCTTGAACTCCTTGACGATACCGACAAACTCCGTGATGAGCTTGTTGCCGTCGGGACTGCGGTCGAGGATGGTGACGCTCTTCACGTCGGGCATAAACTCCGGGAACGCTTCGACGTTCTTGGCGAGGGCGTAGGTCTTCTCCAGGTCCCCGTTGATGACGATTGTACTCTCTATCCTTGGCAAACAGATACCTCCTGGTTGGCCTGGCAGGCGCGGCGCACGGTTGTAATGAGTAACGAGCAATGAGTACTGCTGGGCTGCTTATCGGTACACTCATTACTGTTTACTCATTACGACACTATATCCCTCCCTAGTCGGAGGAACAAGCATCACATTTTTCGCACGAGGCCGACGACTTTTCCGATGATGGCGACATCCTCTACGTAGATGGGCTGCATCGACGAGTTGGCGGGCTGAAGACGGACATGGCCGTTCTCGCGGTAGAAGCGCTTCACGGTGGCCTCGCTGTCGATCATCGCCACGATGCAGTCGCCGTTCTCGGCAACCGGCTGGCGGCGGACGACCACCAGATCGCCATCGTAGATGCCGTCCTCGATCATGCTGTCGCCGTGGACTTCGAGCATGAAGCCTTCACCGCCCGCGAGGAAGTCGGACGGGAGCGGATAGGTCTCCTGGATGTCCTCCGTGGCAAGGGTCGGCTTGCCGGCTGCGACGCGGCCGACTATCGGGAGGTTGATGACTCTGCGCGGCTTGGCCTTGAAATCGGTGCCGGGGAGCAGCTTGATCGCGCGGGTGAGCACGGCGTCACGTTTGATCAGGCCGGCCTCCTCCAGGCTGCGGAGGTGCGCATGGACGGTCGAACTGGAACTGAGGTTGACTGCTTCGCCGATCTCGCGGACCGTGGGCGGGTAGCCCCTCATGTCGATGTGCTGCAGGATGTACTGCAGAATCTGCCGCTGCCTGGGCGTGAGTTGTTTCGTCATACGACCATTCCTTTCGGAAGAAGCAATGGAGTGTTGGAGTACTGAAGAATCGGAGTGCAGGGTTTCCCCGGTACTCCACTACTCCAATCACACATCGAAGATCACTTGCGCTTCCCACCGGTCATCCGTTCGGCGCACAATGAGGCCGTGATGCGTCACCGCTTTGACCGATGGACCTAGCCACTCGATATCATCGCTGAACGGCAGACCTCGCGCGGTCGCATGGAGCTTGCCGTCCTCGATGGAGTCAACATCGAAATCCACGAACAGCATTCTATCGACTTCGAACTGATAGAGCAACTCCGCGAGCCAGGTCCGAAGGAGCGATTCGAGGTCGGATGCCTCGATCACGAACTCACGGGTCTCTATCGGCGTATACTTACCCAGGTCGGCCATGAGGGAGAACATGCCGGTCGCGGCGTTCTCGAGCAATTCCTCGATGCTCGATCCCCAGGCGCGTATTCCCTTGTCCGCCGTATGCTCCAGCGGTTCGAAGCGTTCGAGCATCGAAAGGATGTTCCCCCGAAACCTCATCAGGGGCAGGTTAGCGACCTGCCCGGCGTCCACACGATCTCCGACGACGGGAGTCGCCGGGAGATCGTATCGGCAATAGTCGAAGGGGAGGGCGTACAAGTCCCTCCCCAGCTATCTGTCCAACTGCTTGGACTACTCCTCGTCGTCCTTGTTCGGGACGATGGCGACCGATGCCACGGAGTCGCCCTCTTCCAGATTGATCAGCTTGACGCCCATCGTGCTCCGGCCGCAGCAGCGGATCTCGCTGAGCCTCATGCGGATGGCGATGCCGTTCGCAGTGAGCACGATCACTTTGCCGTCCGCGGAGACCACCCGGCCACCGACGATGAACCCGCCCTTCTCGGACAGGGCCATCGTGCGGATGCCCTTGCCGCCTCGGGTCTGAGCGCGGTAGGAGTCGAGCGAGGTCCGCTTTCCGAGTCCTTTCTCGGAGACGACCAGCAGCTCGCACTTCGGCCGAACGATGTCCATGCTGACGACGTGGTCGCCCTTGCCGAGGGAGATGCCGCGGACTCCGCCGGATGCCCGACTGGCGATTCGGAGGTTCTTCTCGGAGAACCGGATCGACATGCCGTGTCGGGTCACCAGGATCACGTCATCGTTGCCGTCGGTCAGGCGGACCCAGCAGAGGTCGTCGCCCTCTTCGAGGTCGAAGGCGCGCAGTCCGTTTGCCCTCAGGTAGTGGAACTCCTGGATGGCGGTGCGCTTGACCTCACCCATCCGGGTCGCCATGACGAGGTATCCCTCGCCCTCGAGCTCCTTCACAGGCACGGTCGCCGTGATCGTCTCGCCCGACTCGATCTGGATCAGGTTGATGATCGCGGTGCCCATTGCCTGCCGTGAGGCCTGCGGGATCTCGTATGCCTTCAGGCGGTAGACTCGGCCCTTGTCCGTGAAGAAGAGGACGTAGTGATGCGTGGTAGCCACGAAGATGTGCTCCAGCTTGTCCTCTTCCTTGGAGTTGGCCGCGAGGACGCCCCGCCCGCCGCGTCTCTGCGTGCGGTAGGTGTCGATCGGCACGCGCTTGATGTACCCGTCGCGAGTGATCGTGATGATCGTCTCCTCCTCGGGGATGAGGTCCTCTTCGCCGATCTCCTCGGCCTCGACGGGGACGATCCGGGTGCGCCGGTCGTCACCGAGCTTGTCCTTAAGAACCTTCATCTCCTGCTTGATGATCTCCAGGACCTTCTGGGGATCGGTCAGGATGTCCTCGAGGTAGGCGATGCGTCGCAGCAGCTCGCGGTACTCGTCCTCAAGCTTCTCGCGCTCGAGGCCGGTGAGCTGCCTGAGCTGCATGTTCAGGATCGCTTCCGCCTGGACCTGGCTGAGGCCGAACCGGGACATCATCTCGGTGCGGGCAATCTCCGTGGTCCGCGACTGGCGGATGATCCGGATGATCTCGTCGAGGAACTGCAGCGCGATCCTCAAGCCTTCGAGGATATGGGCTCTCGCTTTGGCCTTCTCGAGCTCGAACCGCGTGCGCCGGGTGATGATCTCCCTGCGGTGCTCTATGTAGTAGCTGATGATCTGCACGAGGTTCAGGACCCTCGGCGTTCCATCCACGAGCGCGAGCATGATCACGCCGTAGTTCTGTCGAAGCGCGGTATGCTTCAGCAGGTAGTTCAGGACCTTCTTGGGGTACGCGTCGCGCCTCATCTCGATGACTACGCGCATGCCCGTCCGGTCGCTGAAGTCGTTGATATCGGTGATGCCGTCGATCCTCTTGTTCTTGACCAGATCGGCAATCTGCTCGATCAGACGCGCCTTATTGACCTGATAGGGCAGCTCGGTGATGATGATGGCGGACTTGCCGTTCTCCAACGTCTCGATGCTGGTCTGCGCCTGCATGGTGATCTGGCCGCGGCCGGTCTCGTAGGCCGACTTGATGCCCTTGGTGCCGAGGATCAGGCCTGCGGTCGGGAAGTCCGGCCCCTGGATGTACTTCATCAGATCGGCAGGTGTAGACTCCGGATTGTCGATGAGATAGATGGTGGCGTCGCAGACCTCACGCAGGTTGTGCGGCGGGATCTTCGTCGCCATTCCGACCGCGATTCCCTCCATGCCGTTGCACAGTAGGTTCGGGAATCTGGCCGGAAGGACCAACGGCTCGTTAGTGGTCTGATCGTAGTTCGGCTGCCAGTCTACGGTGTCCTTGTCGAGGTCATCGAGCATCTCCACGGCGAAGGGCGACATGCGCATTTCCGTGTAGCGCATGGCCGCGGGGGGATCGCCGTCGATGGACCCCATGTTCCCCTGCCCGTCAATGAGCGGGTAGCGAGAGTTGAAATCCTGTGCCATGCGGACCATGGTGGGATAGATAATCTGCTCGCCGTGGGGGTGGTAGTTTCCTGAGGTATCGCCTGCAATCTTGGCGGATTTCCTGTAATGGGAGCCCGGGGTCAGGTGAAGGTCGTGCATCGCCATAAGGATTCGGCGGTGGACCGGCTTCAGACCGTCCCGGACGTCCGGCAGCGCTCTTGCAATGATCATACTCACGGCATAGCCGAGGTATGATCGCTTCATCTCATCTTCGATGTTTACGGGTACGACTTCTCTCGCTATATCACTCACAAATCCTACTCCTCATCTACCCGAATGCCGGTACATATGTTCGATGCCATTATACATTATAGTGCGCGCCGTTGTCAACCGAATCGAGGGGGGAGCGAGCAGGCCGATGTGGGCGGATGTGAGAGAGCGGGTGTGGGGTACCGGAGCGCCGGAGGGGTGCTGCCACATAGGCAAAACGCTGCCGGAAGGATGCTCCCTCCGGCAGCGCTGTGAGCTTCTGATATGGGTCGCGGACGTGCTATTCGCCGTACTCCTTGACACGGCGCGCGCCTGCGTACTTGTTGCGGAAGTATGCATCATCCAGCTTGTCTATGCGGACGCCGCCGCGGGTTGTCGAGGCGTGGATGAACTCGCCGTTGCCGATGTACATTCCGACGTGAGAGATGCCTCGCCGGTAGGTGTTGGCGAAGAAGACGAGGTCGCCTTCCTGAAGATCGCTCTTGGCGACGGGCTTTCCGACCTTGAACATGTCGTACGATGTGCGCGGGAGCTTGATGCCCTCGGTCTCGTACACATACTTCACGAAGCCGGAGCAGTCGAAGCCGGCCGAGGAGGAGCCGCCTCGGCGGTACCGAGCCCCACGATAGGCGTAGGCGGTGCGAGTGACCTCCCGGCCGAAGGAATGGCGGTCAACTACGGGCGCCGGTGACACCCGCTTGGTCTCAGCCCTGATCTCGGTCGCAAACTCGATGCAGTCCTTGGCAACGCGTCCCATGCGGCCGTCGGAGAGCTTCACGGCGTACGTGCCGTCCTTCTCTTCCAGGAACCTCACTTCGGTGCCCTTGGAGAGGATTGCGACGACATCCTTGCCGTTGGCGCAGAGCTTGACGTCATCCTTCGTGATGTAGGCACACGTTCCCCTGGCGAGTACATCGGAGGGGATGATGAGCTTCTGGCCGGAGTAGATGGTCTGTCGGGCATCGATGCCGCTGGCCTTTTCGATCGCGGAGACGGTGGTGTGGTATCGCTGTGCGATGGAGTATAGTGTATCGCCCTTGCAGACTGTGCAGATCCTGTCCGCGAGAGCCTGACTTGAAATCAACAACAGTGCTGTCACTGCTGCCAAGGTAGACCGTAAGGTACGATTTGCGTCTGATAACAAGGCGCTATCTCCCTTCCGGGCCTGCAGCCCGTGTGTTCATGGCGCCGGACGCCTGTCGGACGAGTGTCTTTCCTGGCCGGGGCACTGCTCCGGGGGGAAGCGTAACCCAATCAGACCGCTATCCAGCCATGCGGCACCGTCGCTAATAATACCTGAATGAGATTTGCCTGTCAACCCCAACCCGGAAATATCCATGTTTGGCCATGCTCTCGTCACACTTCGCGCATGGTCGGAGTTGCTGCTTGCCGAACGCGGCACGCGCGAGAGTACGATCTCTGTCATCGACATGACACGAGCTTGTCACGGTATTCGGCGCGAACTTCTCCGGCCCTACAGGCTCTCGACCTTGACGGGCCGACCGACCTCCGCGGACTTCCATGCAGCTTCGGTAAGCTCGATCACTCGGAGGCCGCAGATCGGAGGCGCCCAGACGTGGTCACGGCCGAGGATCGCATCGACCAGGTTCTGGTCGGGGTTGCCGCCCTCGGGGAGTTCCTCGGGAGTACAGGTTTGGCCGTCCGGGCCGCAGTGAGTGAGCTGGCCGTTGCGGTAGAAGAGAATGCCCCCATCCCCCCAGATGGTGAAGTCCTCGTAGAAGGTCGGCGCATCGCCGACCACCGCGATCGAGGCCTGCGCTCCGTTCTTGAACCGCATCGAGAGCGCGGAATTGATGTCCACCGGCGTATCGCAGTTGTCGATGTAGCCGGTGACCTCATCGACCGCAAGGCCGGTGGTCCAGAGGATGATGTCGATCAGATGGCTGCCGGAATCGTTGAGCTGCCCTCCCCCGCTGAGGGCGGGATCCTGGCGCCACTTCCCCACCTGACTCCGCTTCCAGTTCTGGCACTGGAGGGCGGAGATAAACGTGACGTTGCCGAGCTTGCCCTGGCTGATGACGTCGCGCATGTACCGGAACGCGGGCTGATAGTGACGCTGGTAGGAGAGCACCAGGACGCGGTCCTTCTCCTCGACCTTCTCGATCAGCTTCCGAGCGTGGTCCACCGTGCAGACCATCGGCTTCTCAAGGAGGACGTGCATGCCGGCATCGAGGCAGTCGATCGTCTGCTGGAAATGGAGGGTGTGCGGAGTTGCGATCTCGACGGCGTCCAATTCCATCCTGTCAAGCATCTCCCGGTAGTCGCTGAACACGGGAAGCCCCTTGACCTCGGGAACGACCTCGTAGAACTTCTCGAGCATCTCGTCGCTGATGTCGTCCAGGGCGACGATCTCGACCTCGGGGATCTCGAGGAGCCGCCTGGCATGGCCGCGCATGATGCCGCCGCATCCGATAAGCCCGATTCTGATCTTGTCTGACATGGACTGCCTCCTTGGGGGAGTGGAGTATTGGAGTATTGGAATGCTGGAATACCGGGAACCCGCCGCTCCATCACTCCGGGACCCTATGCTTTGACTATCGCGTCTACCGCCTTCGCCTGGGCAAGCACCGACTTGAGCGAGTCGAGCGGGATCATGGTCGCCGCGTCCGAGAGCGCCTTCGACGGATCGGGATGGGTCTCGATGAACAGGGCGTCTATACCCACGGCGCACGCGGCTCGAACCAGGTGCGGCACGAACTGCGGGTCGCCGCCGGATGCCGTCCCGAGGCCGCCGGGGCGCTGGACACTGTGGGTCGCGTCGAAGATGACGGGATAGCCGAACTCCCTCATGACAACCAGTCCGCGCATGTCGACCACCAGGTTGCCGTAGCCGAAGATCGATCCGCGCTCGGTCAGGAAGAGGTTCGAGTTCCCGGTGGACGCGGCCTTATCGACCACGGGCTTCATCTCCGCCGGCGACATGAACTGCGCCTTCTTGAAGTTCACCGGCTTGCCCGCCGATGCCGCCGCCAGCACGAGATCGGTCTGCCGGCAGAGGAACGCGGGGACCTGCAGGATGTCGGCCACCGCCGCCGCCTGCTCGACCTGCCAGACCTCATGGACGTCGGTGAGCACCGGGAGTCCGAGCTTCGACTTGACCTCGGCGAGTATATCAAGGCCCTTCTCGATGCCTGGCCCGCGGAACGACGTTATCGACATGCGGTTGGCCTTGTCGAAGGAGGCCTTGAAGACGTAGCCGATGCCGAGTTCAGCGCAGACGGCCCTGGCATGCTCGGCGATCTCGAAGCAGATGTCGCGGCTCTCGATGACGCACGGGCCGGCGATGAGCGCAATCGGCTTGTTCCCGCCGATGGTGAAGCTACCGATGGGTATCTCTCGTGTCATAATCAGTCCTCTGTTCAATATCCGGTCGTAGGAGCGGCTTCCAAGCCGCGATGCCGACCAAGTCACGTAGGAGCGACTTCCTAGTCGCGATGGGGGTATCGCGGCTGGGAAGCCGCTCCTACGGGAATGACGGGCTAGATGACAGTATCCCCCGGACCTTCTCCAGGTCCTCGGGTGTGTCTACGCTAGTGGGCGTGAAATCAGTCGCTACCATCCTGATCCGATAGCCGTTCTCGAGCGCCCGAAGCTGCTCCAGCGACTCCGCCTGCTCCAGCGGCGTCGGCGGGAGCGTCGGAAACGTCAGGAGGAATTCGCGCGTGTAGGCATAGAGCCCGATGTGCTTCCATGCGGGCGCGGGATGCCTGGGATACGGGATGCGCGCGCGTGAGAAGTAGAGCGCGAATCCCCGCAGGTCGGTGACGACCTTTACTACCGCGGGCTCGTCCTCCTCGTGCGGTGACAGGGCGCACATGAGGCTGGCCATCGGAATCGCGGGATCGGCGAGAATCGCCTCCGCGAGCAGGTCGATCGCTGCGGGATCGAGGAGCGGCTCGTCGCCCTGGATGTTGACGATGACGTCGGCCTCGGGGCAGACCGGCGACTTCGCGGCCTCCGCGAGCCGGTCGGTGCCGGATCGGTGCTCCACCGACGTCATCACTGCCTTGCCGCCGAACGACTCGACCGCGCGATAGATCTCCTCGTCGGGGGTAGCCACCAGGACGTCCGCGAGCGTCCGCGCCTCGCAGGCATGCTCGTAGACCCACTGGATCATCGGCTTGCCGGCGATGTCGAGCAGAGGCTTGTTCGGCAGCCGTGTCGCGGCCAGCCGTGCAGGTATGATCCCGATAGCGCGTCTGCCTGATGTGTGCATCACAGTCTCCACTTCGTAAACGAGAATCTGCGCCGTCCCCTGTGCTTATGGTTGATGCGATAGACGCCGGGGATGTCGAGAGGCACTCCATCCGTGCCGAGAAGACGTCTGAAGATGCGGTCCTCCCGGCACTTGGTCATCCTGTTCGCAGGACGCAGATAGCGCGGATAGCCGTTGCAGTAGCCGACCTTGCGCAATATATCCCCCGGAACGATCTGGATGCCCCCGATCGCCTTCGACCACTCCCTTGGGTGGAAGGCCGAGGGATCGATATCCACTATCGACGGGCCGTCCTCGACGCTCTTCAGCAGCGGATCATCGAGATCGATGAGATCGGAGCAGTTGACCTGCCGTGGGTACACGAGAGGCGCAGTCTGGTTCGGGAGCAGATCGGCGAGCGAGTCTATGCAGCCATCTCGGAACATCTGATCGCAGTCCGCGAACCATACCCAGTCCGTCTTGCACTCCAGCGCCGCCATGTTCCTGCCGATAGACCGGCGGAAGAGCAATTCTTTCTGCGTCGGACGCCAGTTCCAGGTGACCCTGTCAACCTTGAAATCCTTGAAGTACGCCAGTGTCTGGACCGTGTGCTCATCCTCAAGGGCGTGGAAAACCGTCATGGTCACGTCGACCTTCGTAGGAGGGAACAACACGAACGAGCTGAGCTGGTATGTGAGCAGTCGGGAGTAGTTCCAGCAGTGGGAGACGATCTCCAGACTCAGGTCCTTGGGGTCACTTGCCATGTCGATTCCTTTGCCGCATGGGGTATATGCACCAGAGCGTATTTCGCAAGCGTCGTAGGAGGGGATTCCAATCCCCGACCCGAGACGTTACGTGGGAATTCGGGGATTGGAATCCCCTCCTACGACAGTATCGAAACGCGCCAGGGTCCGCTCGCGCGCGAAAACTGTAGCATGGTTAACCTGCCGGCGTCAACAACTCCCGGTAGAGCCGCTCGGTCGCGTCCAGCATCCGATCGAGCCCGTAACGCTCCTCGACCAACCGGCGGCCGTTGTCGCCCATGTGAGCGGACGCATCCGGATTCTTGAGGAGCGTCAGAATGCCCTGTGCGAGCTGGTGAGAGTTCGCCTTCTCGACGAGCAGTCCGGTCTCGCCGCTGATCACCTGCTCCCTAACCCCTCCGACGTCCGCGGCCACTACCGGCCTGCGCATCGCCATCGCCTGGTTCACCACCTGAGAGACGCCTTCGTAGCCGATCGACGGGAGCGCGAACACGTCGAGAGCGGCCATGATCTCGGGGATATCGCGCCGATATCCGGTCATGATGAACCGATCGCTGATTCCGAGATCGGCGATGCGAGCGGCAAGACGCTCCTTCATCGCGGGAGCGGAGGCGGTATCGCCTACGAGGACGAACTTGGCCTGCGGGAACTCCTTGAGCACCTCAGCGGCTGCCTCGACCAGGTAGATATGGCCCTTCATGTGCCGGAGGACTCCGACGGTACCGATCAGCGGGGTCATATCAGTGGCCCCGAACTCGGCGCGCAGGGAGTCGCCATCGACCCTCTGCGGGTCAAAGCGTTCCAGATCGACGCCGGTAGGAATCGAGACCACCCGATCAGGGTCAAGCTCCACGCGATCGATGATGTGCCTTCGGAGCGACTCGCCGGTGGTCACCACAACATCGGGAAGGGAGCCGTACAGGAGTCGCGATTCGAAGCTCTTCTTGATGGGGATGGAGAGGTGGCGCGTGCGGATAACCTTGACGCTCTCAGAGAACTTGGCCGCGAATCCACCGCACCAACTGTCCTTCGAGCTGTGGGTGTTGACGATGTTGACGTTGTGCCTGCGCAGAAAGGATCGGAGCCGGCGAATGCCCGCGATGTCGAACGCTCCGCCGAGGGACATGATGAAAGTATCGATACCCTGCTCTCGCGCCTGCTTCGCGATCGCCGAGCCCGGACGGCAGGCGATCAGAACGCGATGCCCGCGCCGGATCATTCCCAGCGCCTCGGTGATGATCCGGATCTCCTGCCCGCTCCAGCCGGTGGACGATTCGGTATGGAGGATGACAAGCGGACGCATTCGGGCCTTCCTTTGCCATGGTCTGACAGCGCCCGTCGGCACTGCCGCAGTGCACCAATGTACCACAGCATCTGTTCACCATCTGAAGTCCGATTGCCTCCATCGGCCGGAGGATCATTCGGGGTCTACGTGGTCCGTGTCAGGAGTTCATATCGATGCCGCCACGACAGATTGCCTGTGAGTATCTCCTCCAGCCGTCTGATCGCCCGCTCCGCGCCGGAGGGGTCCCGATCCGGCCGGGGAACTAGATAGTCGTTGTAGAGGAAGCACAGGAAATGCCGCCGCAGTTCGCGGTCCAGCGGCTCGGAGAGCAGTGACGGCAGGATGTCCGCGAGATCCTCGTCCAACGCCAGATTCCGGACAAGGCCCGGCACGTTGTAGAACGCCTGCCCGAGCGTCACGACCGGTATGTCCGAGAAGAGAGCCTCGACCCCGACCGACGAGTTGATGGTCACGAGGCACTGGGCGTCCCTGATCAGATCGCGTATCGGTGTCGCGCGGAGGAATATGGCGTCGCTCAGCTCGGCCCGGAGACCGGTGTAGTCGATGCGCTTGGATTCCGACGGATGCTCCTTCACGACCAGGCTCATCGAGTCGCCGGTTCGCCGGTTGTACTCCTGGAGTTGCTGATACACGTAGGCTACCGACTCCCACATGTTCCGGAATCTCGGCGAGAACTCCCTGATCTGGCTGTCGCGGTTCACCTGCATGGCATAGAGCAGATAGCGGGGCGGGAGCGGCTTGTTCTCCTCTGTCATGGTCTGGCCATACCGGAGCGGGCGCTGAGGCCAGGCGGTCGCATACAGCTTCTCCGCCTGATCGGGGTCATATGGAAACGAGCGATAGAAATCGGCGTCCTTGCCGGTGAGCGAGCATCTGTAGTTCGCGCCTTCGGGGTCTATGGCAAGCGTACCCGGCAACACGCCGTTCTCGCAGAAGGCAACGGGCTTGCCCAGGCGCCGAGCCGCGGCGGTCGCGGCGGCGTAAGGAACGGCGAAGCCGCCGGTCCACATGACGAGCATATCCACGTCCCCAAGCTCGCGGAGGAAGAGCCGATACCACTGGATGCCGCGCTTCCGGACTCTCGCCCGCCAGCGCTCGGTATCGAGACGCGGGTTGGCAAGTATCTTCTTTCGGACGTAGTACGCCGTTATCTTGTCGAACACTTCCGTTGGAACATCACTTGGCATTGAGCGGCTGTACAGAAGACTCAGCGGAGTCAATCGGTAGATAGACTTGATCTCCCCCGACATGCCGGGCGGCATGGCCTGTTTCAGCCGTATGAACAGCTTGGCATGAGTAGCGCCATTGTAGGCCAGGAAGCATATACGCTTAGTTGGACCCGACATCGGATTGCCTCCTTGTCAAGATAGAGCCGGTGGAGCCGTGACTTGGGATGCCGGCCCGCGAACCACGTAGTCTATACCATGCAATGCCTCGGCGCTAATCATCGCGGCATATCGTGGGCCGGCAGACCTCGCGGATGGCAACAACGTGGCTTCCGAGCAACAGGGACGGTGCAGTCAGCGCGGAGCGAGCTGGGACCCGACGGCGTCACAGGGCGTCACTCGAGCGCGCCCTGTATGATCTCCCACAGGCCTTCCTCGTCACTGATCGACAGGCGGGTGCCGAGCGCGAGAAACGGCAGGTCCATGCGCATGCCTTCCAGCTTCACGCGGTCCTTCTCGGTGGTGACTACGAACTCCGCGCCGCATTCCCTCGCTCTGTTCTCTATGCGAACCACATCCTCCTGCGTGTAGAGGTAGTGGTCAGGGCAGCGCTCGCAGCCGGTCATTACCGCGCCGGTCTCGGCGAGAGTCGCCTCGAACGACTTCGGATGAGCTATCGAAGACAGCGCGAAGACCTGATGTCCTCCGAGAGCCTCGATCGGGATCTCAATGCCGCCCTCGACGGCGTAGAGGGCGCGCGGCGTGTGCCTCGCGGAGAACACCGGGATACCAGGAGCGACACGGCTGACCCCGGCAACGGTGTCGGCCAGAGACGGGTCGTCGGGACTGAGACCTGTCACTACAATGCAATGTGCACGCCTGAGCGCCGACACCGGCTCGCGCAGCTTGCCAGCGGGAAGCGTTCGGCCGTTGTCGAACGGCATGGTTCCATCGACCAGCACGATGTTGAGGTCGCGATGAAGCTTCCATACCTGGAAGCCGTCGTCAAGGACCGCGAGGTCCACTCCGAACTCCTTCACGGCATACCGGCCGCTCTCATATCTGTGCTTGCCGACCAACACGGGCACCCCGGGGAGCATCGACGCGAGCATGGCAGCTTCGTCGCCGACCTCGCGCGCGGAGAGGCATGCCTTCTCCGGCGTCGAGGCCACGCTGAACTCGCCCGAGCGCTCTCCCCTGTAGCCGTAACTGAGCACCGCCGGCCTGCGCCCACGGGACACCAGGCCCTCGCAGACATACCGCGTCATCGGCGTCTTGCCCGTGCCGCCCACGGTGACGTTGCCGATGCTGATCACCGGGACCGGAAGGCGCTTCCTACGCCGGATGCCGATGTCGAACTGCAGCAGGTAGAGCCGCAGTCCGGCGCGGTAGACGTGCGACAAAGCCCTGAGTCCCCCGAGGACGAGCAGGTCTCTCAGCCCTCTCCGTGGGCCGTAGACGACCGATTCCAGGTATTCGAGCACGGCGCTATTCTCCGCCACGCTTGGCCTCCAACAGCTTCACTATCGCCTCTGCGCATCGATTCGATGCGCCCCGGTTCCGCTCGACGAGTTCCCGGCACGCAGCATCGATCTCCGCGAGGCGGTCCGGATCCGACAGTAAGGCCTGCGCCTGAGCAGCAAGCTCGCCGGCGTCACTCACCTCGAACCCCACCCCGGCCGAAATCGCCATCTGAGCCATGTCCCGCGTCCTGTGCGTGTATGGACCGAAGAGGACCGGCTTCCCCTGCAGGATCGGCTGGAAGATGCTGTGACCGCCCTTTGGGATCAGGCTTCCCCCGACGAAAGCGATCGTGCCGACGGCATATACCGACGCCAGTTCGCCGAAGGTATCGAGGATGAGGACGTCGCAATCCCCCGGCTCGATATGCGCCTTCGTCGAGCGCCGGGCATGGGTGAATCCCCGCGCCTCGACCAGCGAGCATATCTCCTGCGTACGATCGAGCTGGCGGGGCGCGATGATCAGCCGCATGTTCGGCGCTCCCTCGCGGATTGCGCGGAAGGCGTCCAACACAGGCTCATCCTCGCCGGGGTTGGTGCTGCCCGCCACCAGCACGGGAGCGGAGTCGGGGAGCCCGAGGTCGGCGCGCAGGGCGTCGATCTCCGCCTGCGACAATCGCCCGCCGCCCTCATCGAACTTGGTGCTGCCGATGACGTGGACCGACCGCGGGCACGCGCCGAGCGAGATGACCCGAAAGCCATCCTCGTCGGTCTGCATCAGGCAGAGGTCGAGGTTCGAGGTCGCCCACTTGAGCAGCCACGGCCAGATCTTCCCGACGCTCAGACTCTTGTCGATCCGTCCGTTGATCAGCGCCGTTGCCACGCCCCGGTTGTGCGCCTGAGAGAGGAAGTTCGGCCAAATCTCGGTATCAACCATCGCAAAGACGTCCGGCCGCACGCGGTCGAGCGCCCGCCGCACGAACGGAATGCAGTCGATCGGGAAGTAAGCGATGTCGTCCGCCGCC
Source organism: uncultured bacterium (assembly GCA_964466715.1). GTDB lineage: Bacteria > Armatimonadota > UBA5829 > DTJY01 > DTJY01 > CAYXOC01. Next base: position 31,619 of record CAYXOC010000034.1, on the reverse strand, counting down.
TTGCACGTCTTGCGCGCGACGGCCTGGCCGGTCTGGGTCATCGTCGTGTGAAGGATCAGCGCATCCGGGCGGAGGCGCTTGATCGCCTCATGCACGGGCACGGAGGCGACTGTCTCTCCGATGGATGCGGCGTGGATCCACACGAGCGGACGGCCCGGCTCCCGGCTCGCATGGTTCGGCAGCGCGCCGAGGTTCTGACGCCAGGATTCGCGGGATTCCTTTGAGACGAAGATCCGCCAAAGGAAGTAGGCAAAGAGAAGCGGCGAGCAGACGAGGAGCAGCAGGTTGTACACAACCGACGCGATCATCCCGCGCACTCCTCTCCGGCGAGCGACTGGGCCTCAAGTTGGGTGCTGTCGAGCGCGTTCTTGAGCATCTCCTTGAGTTCCTCGTCGTCGGCGTCGTCGGGCAGAGTGATCGGCTCACCGAAGATCAGTCCGCACCGGCCGAACGGCTTGGGGAGCGCATAGCTGTCCCAGGTACGCATCAGCTTCCGGCGGCTGATCCCCACTCCGACGGGAATGATCGGCACTCCGGCTTTCTTCGCCATGAAGACGGTCCCATCCTGCACCTGGTTCGCCGGGCCCCTCGGCCCGTCCGGGGTCAGCGCCAGGGTTCCGCCCTCCTGAAGCCTCTTCACGGCGGTGAGGGCGGCCTTCATCCCGCCCCGGCCGGTCGATCCGCGGATGATCGTGAACCCGAAACGCTTGAAGATCCGCGACTGCATCTCCCCGTCCCTGGAGAGTGAGATGATAGCCTGGATGCCCATGTTTCGGCAGTAGAAGACCGGGAGCATGGTGCGCCCGTGCCAGATGATGAGGATGAACCCCTGGCCCCGCCGCATCATGTCTTGCATGCGATCGAACCCGCGGACCGTGAAGCGGCTCGTTCTCCCGAGAAAGTTGATCAGCAGCCAACCGAGGGTGGGAGCCAGTCGCACTTTGAGTTCACGCAACAGCGCCTTGGACACCTGCTAACCCCTTCCGACCGCGCTCTCGGAGACAGGTTCCTGCCAGTTGTGCTTCCGGCTCTGGATCGTGTATAGGGCGGCGTAGACTCCGCCCTGCGCCATCAACTCCGCGTGGGTACCGGACTCGACGATGCGCCCCTTCTCCATGACGAGGATCTTGTCCGCGTTGACTATGGTGGAGAGCCTGTGGGCGATGATGAGGGTCGTTCTGTCGGCCATCAGCCGCTCCAGGGCCTCCTGCACGACCGCCTCGGAAGCCACGTCCAGCGATGAGGTAGCCTCATCGAGGATGAGGAGCTTCGGATCCTTGAGCAGCGCGCGTGCGATCGATATGCGCTGTCTCTGTCCGCCGGAGAGCTTCACGCCACGTTCGCCCACGAGGGTTTCGTAACCCTCGGAGAGCTTGGCGATGAACTCATGCGCATTGGCCGCTTTGGCCGCCTCGACTATCTCATCGAGCGAGGCATCCTGTCGTCCGTAGGCGATATTCTCGCGGACACTGGAACTGAAGAGCATGGTCTCCTGCGGCACGATGCCGATCTGGCGGCGCAGAGAGTTCAGCGTGACGGTCCGGATATCGATGCCGTCGATAAGCACCGCGCCGCCCGTGACATCGTAGAACCTGGGAATCAGATTGGCGATGGTGGACTTGCCCGCTCCGCTTGGGCCGACGAGCGCCACTTTCTGCCCCGGCTCGACATCGAAGGATACGTCCTTCAGGACGGGAACGGCCGGGTTATAGCCGAAGGAAACGTTCCTGAACTCGATCCTGCCTTCCAGGGCGGGCATCTCGACCGCGGAGGACGACGACTGAACCTCGGGCTCCTCGTCCAACACGTCGAAGATCCGCTGGGCGCCGGCCATCGTCTGGTGATAGGTGATGTTCAGTCTGGCGATGTTCCTCGCGGAACTGGCTATCCGCTCCAGGGCGAACAGGAAGCCGATGAGCTGATCGACGCCAAACCCCGGGATGACGTGCGCGGCGACCATCCGTCCGCCGTACCAGAGCACGAAGGCGATCCCCATCACGCCGATCATCTCGACGGTCGGGGCCATGACCGCATTCCGGCGGACGGCGCGCATCGCGGCGCCGTAGGTGCGCCTGTTCTCATCGGCGAACCTGGACGTCTCGTAGTCCTCCATGCCGAAGGACTTTACGATGCGAACGGCGGAGAGCGTCTCCTGGACGATGGCGGCGACATCCGCGAGCCTGACCTGCAGGAGATCCGACAGCCCTCTCATGCCGCGCCCGATCCTCTGGATGGTGTAGGACATGAACGGCAGGACTGTAATAGAGACCAACGCGAGCTTCCAGTTCCAGGCGAAGATCACTCCGATGCTGCCGATCGCGATCAGAGGCGCGGAGACGACCTGGATGATCTGGGGAGCGGCGGTCTGGATGAGGCCGACATCGTTGGTCATCCTCGACATCAGGTGCCCGGTCTTGGTCCTCTCGAAGAAGCTCAGGGAGAGGGTCTGGAGGTGGGAGTAGAGGTCGTTCCTGAGTTGTACCGCGATCTTCTGGGTAGCCGATGAAACGAAGAACATCTGGCCGTAGGAGAAACCCCATTTGGCCAGGTGGATGCCGACTATCGTCAGCGCCACCATATTGAGCCGGCTCGGGTCCTCCTCGATCACCGTCTTGACGACATCGCTGATCAGCTTGATGAAGTAGACCTCGATCGCCGAGACTCCCACGGTGCAGAGCAGCCCGAGCGCGATCAACTGCCAGTGGGCCGAGAAGTAGCCCAGCAGTCGTTTCTCAGCGGCCCGCGTATGGATATCTCGCTTCCTGTCCTGCTTCTTCGACATGTTACCTGCAAGCGTTCTGTCGGGCTATCCCGAGAAGATCGAGCACCACTCCGGCAGTCCTCTCGGCCGCTCCCGGACTGCCGAGCGTACCTCGGACTTTCGCAAGCGCCTCGAGCATGGTCGCGCGGTCGTGCGTGTCCCTGATCAAGGCTTCCATCAACTGCGCGATCCGGGAGGGCGACGCCTCATCCTGGAGCAGTTCAGGGCATATCCGCGCGTCGGCGATGATGTTCGGCATGCCGATGAACTTGATTCCCCTGCCGAGCAACTTGTACTCGAGCCAGGTCAGCCTGGACCCGCGGTAGACGATCACCATCGGGCAGCCGAGCACTGCGGCCTCCATGGTCGCCGTTCCGGAGCATACGACCGCTGCGCGCGAGTGGGCCAGCACGTCATGCGCCATCCCCGGCGCCAGACGTACCCACGGCACGGCCTGCCGGACGCGTTCCAGCGCATCGATGTCCGGCCGCGGCGCCGTCGGGACCGCGAACTGCAGATCGGGCATCGACTGCCTGAGAAGCTCGGCCGCCGAGAGCATAGCCGGCAGATTGTGCCGTATCTCCTGCGCTCGACTCCCGGGCAGCAGGCCGGCGATCGGCCGCGACGGATCGAGTCCGAAGCGCCCGCAGAAGTCATCCCGGCTGAGTGTGGGCTTGGCAGTGTCGAGCACCGGATGGCCGAAGAACTCCGCTCGGAAGCCCTTCTGTCGGAGCGTCTCCGCGGACCAGGGAAACGGGGTGACAACAGCGTCAACCAGTCCCTGCAGCTTCTCGTACGTGTTGCTGCGATGCCACGAGCCCGGTGGGAAGTAGTATAGCACTTTGATCCCGGTCTGACGAACCCGGCGCGCTAACCTGACGTTGAACGCGCCGAAGTCGATCAGTACCAGGAGGTCCGGAGGATCGGACTTGAGTCGGTCCACGAGCCGGGACTGGGTCAGCAGGAGTCGAGGCACGAGCCGCAGAGACTCCGCGATGCCGATCGCGCTCCAGGACGAACTGTCGTGGAGCACCTGCACGCCGGCCTCGCACATGCGCCGCCCGCCGACACCCCAGATCCTGACGGACGGGAGCATCTCCCGCAGCCGGGATGCCAGCGCGGCTCCCTGCAGATCACCCGAGGCTTCCCCGGCAACCATGGCGATACTCGGGGTGGACTTGCTCATCTACCGGCGATCGAGCTGCCTTCCGGCAAACCCGACCTTGACGTTCCTCACGAATTCGAGCAGGTAATCTCTCTCGGGGCTCGGCTCAATCTCGCTCTCGATGCTCTCCACGGCCTGCGAGAGGTTCAGGTTCGATCGGTAGAGCAGCTTATACGCCTGCCTGAGCCCATTGCGCACGTCGGGACGCACCCCGCTCCGCCGAAGACCGATGACGTTCAGGTCATAGACCTTCGCGGGACGGCCGTCAACCATCGAGAACGGAGGCACATCCTGGACGATCTTGGAATACCCGCCGACCATGGCCATCTTGCCGATGCGCACGAACTGGTGGACACCGACCATGCCTCCAAAGACCACCCGGTCCTCGATGATGACGTGGCCGCTGATGCCGACCATGTTGGCCATCATGATGCCGTTTCCGATCTGGCAGTTGTGACCGATGTGGCAGTATGCCATGAGCATGTTGTCGCTGCCGATGATCGTGCAGTTATCCTCACCGGTGGCTCGGTGCACAGTTACGTATTCGCGGATTATGTTGTTGTCCCCGATGCGCAGGCAGCTCCGCTCGCCCTTGAACTTGTGGTCCTGAGGCTGGCCGCCGAGTATCGCGCCCGAGCAGATGCGGCAGTTGGCGCCGATTGTCGTGTACGGCTCGATGATCGCGTGCGGCTCGATCACGCATCCATCACCGATCCGGACATCCGATCCGATGATGCTGTATGCGCCGACCTTTACGCCGACTCCAAGCTCCGCTCCGGGATCTATGATTGCTGTTTCGTGTATCACTGCTTTCCCCGATTCAGCGGGATCCAACTCACTTGGCAACGAGAGTTCGGTCGGACTCTGCAATGGCTTCATCTGTCTCCTCCACGGACTCCATGTCATTTCGCTCGACCAATGCGAACATGAACTCACCCTCGCACACGATCTGCATATCGACCCGACCTGTGACTCGGACTTTGCCTATGCCGCCCCGGTTCTTGAGGAGTTCGACCTCGGTTATCAACTGGTCGCCGGGCAGCACGGGCTTCCTGAACCTGACCTTGTCGATCCCCGCGAAATACGCTAGTTTGCCGTTGTTGCCGGTCATGCTGAGAAGCAGGACCCCGCCCACCTGCGCCATCGCCTCGAGCACGAGCACGCCGGGCATGACCGGATGTCCAGGGAAGTGTCCCTGGAAGAAACTCTCATTGATGGTAACGCTCTTGAGGCCGACGGCACGTCTGCCGGGCTCCATCTCGAGTATGCGGTCCACCAAAAGGAACGGATACCGATGCGGCAATACCGCCTGTATCTGCTCTACATCCAACATTACATCACCCTCCTTGCCCCGGACTGTTCCGAAGTCCTGCCCAGAATGCGTCTCACCAGCGCGACATTCTGCGCATGGCTCGACTTGATACCTGTCACGTCCGCTGCTATGGTCCCTCCGGCGAGTGACAGGTCGCCGATCAGATCCAGCACCTTATGGCGCACGATCTCGTCCGGGAACCGAAGTCCCGGCGAGTAGTGGTCCTGGTGTACTACAAGCACGTTGTCTACGCTCCCGCCTCGACCGAGACCCGCTGCCAGGAGCGCCTCGATCTCTTCCGCCGTGCAAAACGTCCTCGCGGGGGCGATCTCTCTCTTGAAGACCTCGGGGGTCACGCAGACGCTCACCGCCTGCTCCCCGATCATCGGATGGCTGAACGATACGAACCCGCTTACCCTGAGTCCCGTTGACGGAACGGCCAGGTTGTACTTGTCCCCGTCGGCCACCCATACCGGATGCCCGATCTCGACAGTCCGCGGCTGTCCCGTCTGCGGCTCGACCCCGGCCTGCTCGATGAGCTCGACGAAGGGCAGAGCGCTTCCGTCACCCGCCGGAACCTCGGGGCCGTCCACACGGATGCAGGCGTTGTCCACCCACATCCCGGAGAGCGCCGCCAGCACGTGCTCCACCGTGGAGACCTCGGCCTCGCCGGAGCGAAGGGTAGTGCATCGCACGGTCGCGGAGACGCTATCTACCGATGCTCGGACTTCGCCGTGAGGGGTGAGAAAGACAATCCCCGCGTCCGCCGGCGCGGGCTCGAGCACCATCATACAAGGTTCGCCAGTGTGCAATCCAATACCTTGTAAGGAGACGCTCGACTTGAGCGTGCGCTGTGGACGAGAGATCATTCGCCGTCCTCTTCCAGCGCCTCGATCCGTCTCTCGAGGCTGCGGATGGTCTTCATCAACTCGGGGAGTCTGAGTATGGCGGCCTGGACACGCATCTGTTCCTTGTGTGGGCCCGCGGGATATCCGGAGACGAACGAGCCGGGCGGCAGGTCGCCGATGATCCCGGATCGGGCGCAGACCATCGATCCGTCGCCGATGGTCACATGGTCCTTTGTGCCCGACTGACCGCCGAACACGACCTGATCGCCGATAGCCACGCTGCCGGAGATGCCTACCTGCGCCACGATGATGCAATTCTCACCGATGGTCACGTTGTGGGCGATGTGCACGAGGTTGTCGATCTTCGTGCCGTTGCCGATCACCGTCCTGCCGGTCCGCGCGCGGTCTATCGTCACGTTGGCCCCGATCTCGACGTCGTCGCCGATGATGACGGTGCCTACCTGCGGAATCTTGAAGTGCTGCTTGCCGATCGGCGTGTAACCGAACCCATCGGCGCCGATGACCGTACCGGGATGAACGGTCACGTTCTCGCCGATGGTAACGTTGCCCAGGATGACGACCGACGGATGTATCACGGAGCCACTGCCGATCCGGACGTTGTCGCCGATGTAGACCAGAGGCTGTATCCAGACATCGTCGCCGAGCACGACATCGTTGCCGACATATGCATTGAAGCCGATGGTGACGCCGTCGCCGGCCTGCAGGTTCGCGCCGATACTGGCAGTGGGATGGATGCCCGGCTGGTGTTCGGGCCTGGGGTTCAGCGCCTCCAGCACCCTGGCGAAGGCCAACCTGGGATTGGCGGTCCTGATGAGCGGTTTGGCGGAGTTCTCGGTATCCGGAAGCGCGATCACGGCCGACGCGGCCGACTGCAGCGCCTGTTCCAGATGCTTCGGCGACTCGGCGAACACAATATCGCCCTCCCGCGCATCTCCTATGTCCGTAGCGCCGGAGATCCTCGTCGCGGGGTCGCCCACGACCTGACCTCCGACCAACACAGCAAGCTCTTCCAGAGACTTACTGATCATCTGTTCTCACCACCGGCTGCTGTGCACTCAAAAACCATACAGGACACAGCGCCGCCTCTCACACCTTATTGACCAATTCAGTCGATCCCGCCGCCGGCCTTGCCGTCATCGTGACTGTCGGTCCGCACATTCCGACCTGATGAGGGAGTCCCCTCGTCTTTGCCGATCACCGGGTCGACGCCCAGCCGCGCAAGCTCGATCTCTTCGGCGCGCGCCTTGTCCAGGGCGGCCAGTTCACGTCGGGCCTGCTCCAGCTTGCCGCGCAAGGCGTCCAGCGCCGATCCACTCGCATCAGCCATCCGAGACTCCAGCACACGGATGCGGATGCGGCAGTTGAGGTACATGGGCGCGTACTTCCGCTCGACTGCGAGCATCCGGTCGGTGACCTGGATGTCGTCTCGTCGAGAGTCCGCCGTCTGTTGCCCGAGTTCCGACGGAGCGGACGCCGCGGAGTCGGCGGACACAATGCCGCGGTGAGTCTCCCATTCGGCTCGCATCACGGCGATCTCGCGCTCGATCTCGGCCGACATTCCGCTCGGTCCGGGGTCCCCGCCTTTGGCAGGGATCCGCCGCAGACTGGAACCGCTTAGGTGCGGGACGCTCACCCGAGACTCGAACGAGCGAGCGGTCCCGGAAATCGGACGTGCGGTTTCCGCGATCTGCCCGGTGGACGGTGCTCTAACAGTCAGTACCTGGTCGGCTGACGAACCAGCCTTCCAGGTACTGCAACCTGCCAACAGAACAGCCGACGCAAGCCAGCATGTCACAAGAGCCGGCGCGAATCGCATTCTTACTTCTTGTTGAGTCTCTTCAGCACTTCGTCTGTGATGTCAAGCGAAGAGTAGACGACGAGGATAGACTCGCCGGCCGACTTGTTGAAGACCATGGTGATGCCCTTCTGCTTCGCCACGGCGGAAACTGCGGCCTGGACATCGTCCATGACCTGTCTGCTCAACTCGACGCGGCGCTTCTGCCAGTCGGCATCGGCCTGCTTGCCCCACTCGCGCAGTTCGAGATCGGTCTGCTTGAGCTGGTCCTGCAGTGCGGTCATGCGGCTCTTCTCCTGCTCGGTAGGAGCGGTCTTCTGGCGGAGATCCTGCAACTCCTTCTGGCGATCGGTGGAAGCAGTCTCCAGTTCCTCGATCCGCTTCTTCTCGGCATCGGTGGGCTTGGGCTTAGCCTTCAGAGCCGCGAGTTCATCGAACTCGGCCTTGCTGAGGATCTCATGGGTCTTCCTGAGCTCGCCCTTGGACTGGAGAGCCTGCAGTTCGGCCATGATCTGCTTGTCGAGTTCCTGCTTCTTCTGGTAGTCATTGAAAGCCTTCTCGACGTCCACGGTCGCGAAGACCTGTGCCTCCGCGGAGAAGGCGGGGCCGATCATGAAAATGCTCAGGATGATGCCGACAGCGACTGCCGCCGCGATGCTGGTGTGGGTTCTCCCCATTAGGTAACTCCTTTCGGATGCGAAATGACGTGCCTGTCCGCCCCACAGAGCCAGGCGGGGTTGACCGCTGGATTATACCAGATCGACCCCTGCGAGGCAAGGCGACAACTGATTAGAAAACGTGCCCCAGGCTGAAGTGCGCTCGGGAGCCCTCGCTGCCGAAACCGTAGTCCAGGCGGATCGGGCCGATCGGCGTGCGCACTCTGATGCCGATACCGTAGCCGATGTTCGGATCGAAGCTCGAGTGCTGGGTGAGATCATCGCCCAGCGCATCGCCGGCATTCAGATATTCGGGCGGAGCATCCCAGGCGTCACCGATGTCTACGAATCCGACACCGGTGAGTCCCGACGTGATCGGGAAGCGGTACTCAGTGCTGAGCAGGAGCATGTTCCGCCCCCAGAACCGGTCTTCCTTGTAGCCGCGGAGAGTCTCCGCGCCGCCCATGAAGTACTGCTCGAAGAACGGCACGTTGCCCGTGAGGCTGCCCGCCATCAGGCGGACCGCCAGGGTGCGCCGCCGCTCGTTGAGGTCCTCTCGCGCGCCGCCCTTGCTGAAGTACCGGCGGAAATCGACGCTGTACTTGCTGAAGAAGGAGTCGCCCGACGCCCCGTTACCCTCGCTCGTGAAGTTCGACTGACCGATTTCCAGCGCGTAGGAGCTGTACATGCCTGTCACGGGATCCAGTTCGGAGTCCCTGGTGTTGTTGGTGAAGCGGAAGGTCCCTGATGTGACCCGTCCGTCCTGGCTCAGCAACTCGCGCAGACCGGCGTTCGGATCGGTCGGATCGAGCTCATCAAGCCGAGTATCGACCGATTCGTTGCGCAGTGTGAGGAAACCTTTGGTAGTCCGACTGAACGGTCTCGCCAGCGTGACGCTTGCACCCTGGCGGCGCTCGTCGTAGTCGCTGTCGGCGTTGTTGCTGCCCAGGACGTTCGATGTGAACCTGTAGATCAACTTGTTGTAGATGCTGGCCGACAGTGAGGTGTGCTTCGAATCGAGCCACGGCTCATAGTAGCCCAGCTCATAGCTCGTCCCCCGGCTTCTGCTGCCGACTTCCCACAGCAGGTTGATACCCTGACCGCGTCCCCTGAAGTTGGTCTCGGACACTTTGGCCTGGCCGACGAGCCTCTGTCGGGAGCTGTATCCGACGCCGAGCGTGACCTGACCGGTCTTCTTCTCCTTGACCGGGATGACGACCTTGAGTCTGCCGATGTCCGAGCCCGGCTCGAGCCTGTACCACTGCTCTACATCGACCTCGAAGAAGTCGAGATCGTAGATGCGCGTCAGGTCTCTGACGAGCACCTTGCTGTTGTACACGTCACCGGCCTTGAGATCCATCTCGCGGAGGATGACATAGTCCTTGGTCTTCTTGTTGCCGGTCACCTCGATGGACTCGACGACGTTCTCGAGAACGGGGATGCTCAGCACGCCGGTATCAGGGTCGATGCCGATCTCTTCGGTGATATCCGCGATGTAGCCCTGATCCTTGTAGTAGGTTCGGATCGCATCTGCGTCACGCTCGAGCGTGTTGATGTTCAGCACATGGCCGACGTTGGTGCGCATGAGACTGCGCAGCTTCTCGGCATCTATGGCGGTGTTCCCGGAGAACTTGATCTCCTTGACGACCGGGTTCTCGACGACGTTGAACGTCACTCTGATGCCGTCCGGCGTGGTCTCGGTGCCCACGACCACACGCTCGAAGTTGCCCATAGCCTGGATGGCCTTCTTTGCCTCCTGCACGGCTTCCTCGGTGAACTTGGCGCCAGGCTTGAGAGCGATGACCGTCAGAACTGCTTCCTTGGAGATGTTCTCGTTACCGGTCACAACCACCTCGCTGATCAGCGTATCCTGAGCCGATACGATACCCGGCACGATCAGATTCAGTGCCATCAGGATCGTGATCATCTGGGCGGTAAATCTGGTGACACGCATTGACAACCCTACCTTCCTATCTCGTGATTCACATGGAGTGCCGGGCGGAGCATGGTTTCCGAGCCCTGAACACACATCGTTGACGAAACTAGTCTTCCAGATACCCGGCGAGACGACGCCGGAGCATTCCTCTGGCTCTGAACAGCCGGGCCTTGACAAGGTCCATCGACAGCCCGGCCGCATCGGCGACCTCCTTGTACGAGAGGCCGTTCATATCGCGGAGCACTACAACCGTGCGATACTCCAGGGGCAATGCCTGGATCGCCTCCTGGATCTTGGACTCCAGTTCCTGTCTCTGCACCAACCCCATGGGATCGGCGGAGTCGTCGCTCACCTCGCGGCTGAAGCCCGAGTCCGCATCGCCCACCGGTTCGTCCAGAGACACAACCTCGTGCGAGCTTCTGCGGCTCAACTCCTTGAACTTGTTTTTGCCCGCATTCACGGCGATCTGACACAGCCAGGGATACACCGCCGAAGCAGCGCCTCGGAACCGGGGATAGGCTCCGTAAGCCCTCACGAACGTCTCCTGAGTGAGGTCAGCCGCGTCATCCGCGTTTCCAACCAGCCTGTAGAGCAGGTTGTAGACCTTCTTGTGATAGGTCTGCAGCAGGGACTCGAAGCTCGGCAGTTCGCCGGCCAACACATCAGCGCCGGTACTGCCGGCACTGTCACCACCCTGCGCGCTACGTCCACGTCGAAGGATAAGAAGAAGCCGGAGGGAATCCGCAGATACCCCCGACATGGACTGCACGCGGCATGCGTGTTGGTTAGCCTCCGGACACATAGTATACAATTTCCCGCGCAGGTGCAACTATCCTCTCGCTGCACGACGCGCTCTGAGGGATCAGCGGCAGATATCCAACCAGGCTGGAGCGCATATTGTAGGAGGGGATCCCGATCCCCGAGTTCGGCGCGTCACGTAGGCATTCGGGGATTGGAATCCCCTCCTGCACGCCGGGTTTTTCGCTCCGCTCCTACGAAACCTCGCACCGTCAGCTCTGAGTAGTCCCGGCCGTCCTTCGATACGCTTCGCTACTCAGGACTAGCGGGTTCTATGTCCGGGGAGACAACCACCGCCAGCCCTGATAGGACTAGCGGAGTTTCCACCCGAGACAACTGCGCTTGCTGCGCAGTGACATGCTCAGAATGGCATCGCAGCACGATTGCCTGGGGTTCCCTAGAACCGTATCTTCCCTTCCGCGCTGATCCCAAGCGTTCCGTCTTCATCCGTCTGAAGGCCGACTTCCAGGTTATCCCGCACGCGGTACGAGAGCGTGACCTCGTATCGACTGTCAGCATAGTCCGGTCTGGCGCCCAGCACGGCCGAGTAGCTGATGTATGTGTTGCGTCCCAACTGATCGCCGATGCTCAACTGCACGGGCTCGCGATACCCCATCTCGAGCGCGAAATCATCCACGCCGAACGCCTCCTCGAGAGCCTCTTCGATCGGCGCGAAAACCGTCGGCAGCACCGCGGAGGAGAACAGGCCCGACAACTCCTTGCCGACGTCGCTCCCCGAGTTTCCACTCAGTATCTGCTCGAAGTGGTACTGCCCGGTGACCAGCGCAACGATGCGCTGCTCGGTCAGTCCCATCGGCGACGATGTGAACGTCGGGCGCAGCTTGTCGAGCGGACCGCTGGCCTCCATGGTTATGGTATACTTCGCGCGCTTGCCGAGCGGCGTGTAATCGACGACGTGTCCCCTGGCCTTGAGATCCAGCACGGCAAGCACCGGCTGCCCGGGCGCCACTCTGAGCCGCATGTCGCTCCCCGGCAGGATCTTGAGCGAGCGCATCGGGAACGTGATCGTCCCGTCCGCCAGATTGAGCAGGCCGTCCACGACCAGCGCGCTCAGCGGCCCACCGACCGAGAGCGTTCCCGGCAGGGCGGTCTGCAACTGCGCCGACTTGAAGACCAGTCCGCGACCGACCGTGACATCCAGGTCGAAACGAGGATCAAACGTCTGCGAAGCGGTCTTCGGCTGATCGTAGCCCGGCCCCATCCCGAGAGTGCCTCTCGGAACCGATATCCTGCCCGCGAACTGCGGCTTGAGCCAGTCGCCGGTCACGCGGAGATCGGAGTCGAGCACCACCTCGATATTCTCACCGTACCTGCCGCTGATGTTCTTCCCCGAAACCTTCAGGCTCGATGTCGCCAGGCTGAGGTCGAGCTTCGGTTTGAGTCCCGTCAGGTCGACCGGGCCGCTGATCCGGAAGCTTCCGCCCTCCGCAGACTTGCCGACGAGACTGTCGATCGACAACGTGTGACCGCTGAGCGTCACATCCGCGTCGATCTGCTCGAACGGCTTGTTCAGACTCGCCAGCCGCACACTCCCGCCGCGCCACTTGAGGCCGCCCTGGAGCACAGGTTTGTCGATCGTGCCGCTGTAGCCGATCTTGCCGGAGAGGCTGCCTCCCGCCTCGCCCTGGATCACCTGTCCCGCGAACGCGGAGAGCAGACTCAGGCTGCCGTCATCGAGGAACATCTCTACGAGAAGCTCCCTGTCGCGCGGTATCGAGTAGCTGCTCCAGTCGATCGGAATGTAGCCGGCCGCCCTCAACTGGCTGTCGCCGAGGACGATGGTCAGATCGTCGATATTGATCCTGTTCTCGGACGAGCCGCCCTCACCGAGCGGCACTCCCGAGAATCTCGCGCGGAGGCCGTCGAACTTCATGCTTCCGATCGCAGGATTCTCGATGTCAAGGGACGCTTCAACGGAGGGAGCGCTGGTTGTCCCCTCCGCTATAATTGTTACGTCCGCCGTGCCCGAAAGGTTTTGGTCCAGCTTGAACCATCTTGCCGCCGACCCGAGATCGAGCCCGTGAGCGTCGATGTGGACGGCTATCTCCTCGCTCGGGCCGAGAACCGCGTCGGCTACGACGTCGGTGTCGCCATCGATCGCCTCCAGCTTGCTGAGCCGGATGGTGTCGCCCTGCCAATCGCCCTCCAGGCGGACGGTGTTGATGTCGCTGAGGCCGACCCTGGCGTTGGTCACCGTGCCCTCGACATGAAGAGCCGGGACCACTCCCAACTCCGTGAGGCCGATCCAGCCGGACACGTCCAGGCCGAGCACCCCGGTGCACGGCTTCGGAAGCGATGTGAGGTAGCCTCTCAACCTGGCAGTCGCGCCGTTGTGCGGGCCCTTCTCGATCAGGTCGGCCAGCTTTTCGAGCAGCGCATGCTCCGCCCGGGCGGTGATATCGATCCTCCCGTCCATCGGGGCGTAGGAGACGTCGGACATCGAGTACGTCGTCTCACCATCAGTGAGCGACGCCTTGCTCATCTGCAGCTTGTCGTCCGCCCAGGAGACCTCCGCCTCGAGCGCTCCGAAGTCCTGGCCGTTGATCCTGGGGTTGGCCGAGTCGATGCTCGCGCGGACGATCGTATCTTCCACTGTGCCGGACAGCTCTCCGCGCGCATTTACGTCGCCCGAGAGCCGGACATACTCCTTCGCGGAATCGGCGAGCTTCGCCAGAGGGAGGTTCTCGGCGTCGAATGTCATCTTGACGGCACGGTCCTTGAGCCCGATGCTGCCTTCCGCGGTGACAACGCCGTTCCCGCTTCGCGCAGTGAAGCCGACAAGGGTGAGTCGGAAGTTGTGGTACTTGATCTCCGCGTCGGCGGAATCGAGCGGCATATCGGCTACCACGCCTTTCTCGATCCGCAGGACGCCCTCGATGTCGGGGTTGACGGGCGTTCTGGTGATCTTGAACGCGCCGGAGAGCGCGCCATCCAACTCAAACGGCAGTTCGGAGGCAACCGCGAACCGTTTGATGTCTACGGATTCGGCGCTGATCGACAGATCGATCTGCGGTATGGCGGCAAGCGGGTTTGTAATCTCACCGTAAGCGGTGACCGTGCCCGCGGGGTCGTCGATCCTGAGTTCGCGAACCTGCACCTGACGGCGGGTGGCCGCGATGTCGGCGGCGATCCGCTCGGCTCCGATGCCGTCTACCATGACTCGGTAGGCCTCGACCTGCCCGTCGAACGATGGCGAGTTGGGCGTCCCCTGCAGCCTGCCGGTGAACTGCAGCTTACCGACGGTAGGATGGCTCCAGTAGAGCTCCTGAACCGCGGTCAGGTTGATCCCGGCGCCGGAGACTTCGAGGTCGAGATCGCCGTTCGGGAGCACGTCGCCGGAAGCCGCGATCTTCCCGCCGAGCATCTCGGCGCCGACTTCGTCGATGTGGATCGCGCCGCCGTCGTACGAGAGAGCGATGACGCCCTTGCTGAACTTGTGGCCCTGGACGGCGCCGTCGGACAGAGTGCCACGATACGTACCGAGGCCGTTTGATGCGCCCCACTCTATGCCGAAGTGACCGGAGGTAACGGCATCGACTCCCTTACCCTTGAGCGACGGGACCTGAGAAAGCCGGACGCCCGATGCGCTTCCGTGGAGCGAGATCCCCGCATTCCTTCCCCATCCGAACTCACCGGATGCCTCGACGGTGCCGCCGTACATTCGTCCCGTCACGCTGCGGATCGCCGCTCGCTGGAGCGCGTATGTGCCCTCCACGCGAAGATTCGTGCCGGAGAGCCCGTTGTAGGCGAGCGTCGGCGCATCGACCCTGAATACCACAGTAGGTCTCACCGCCGGCCCGCTGATCGAGGCGTGCGCGCGGCCGGTGGTCGGGAGGACCATGCCCTTGGGGACCGCGACCGAGGCAAGGTTCGCAAGCTCGCGGAGGTTCGCGCGCTCGGAGAGAACATCGAGCGCAAGTCGGGAGCCTTTGAGGCCGATCACCCGGCCGGATATGCGCACCGGAGACGAGTCGAGCCTTGCGCGGAGCGCGAGGGTGAACTCTTTGTCCGTCAGCTTCACCAGGCCGCTAACCTGCTTCGCGGGCCTGCGCATCTTGTTGAGCCGTACAGCGGCGTTATCGATGAGGAACTCGCCGGTGTATCGGAGGGGCTTCCCCGCACCGGCCATAGAGAGATGCGCGCGCACGTCCGCCCTGCCGGACGGCACGTTCATGAAATTGAGGCGGATGGGATACTTCGTCCAGTAGGAGATGTCGGCGCGCAGGCCGTCGAGATCGGCGTTGAGCGACCGGCTGCCGAGGTTGTAACGCGCCTTGATGGCGATCTTCCCCACCCTGCCGCCGGCGCCCTCCGCGGTCAGACGGCAGTCGGCGACCGGCGAATCGGCGAAGTCGATGATCGCATTGAGCTTCGTCAGGCCGTTCTTCTCGGCCTTTCCGGCCTGCTCCCGATCGATGATGGTGACGGTTCCCGACTTGATGACCACACGTCCCTTGAACTGTGTCGCCGGACGGTCGGGGGACGGCTTCAGGAGGTCGGCGATGTTCCACCTGCCGTCGCGCCCTCGAACGAGGACGACATCCGGGCGGACGATTTCCACGGAATCGATCGCGCGGGCGGGGTCCTTGCGGTTTCTGATCAGGTCCGCAAGCCGGAAGCCTATCTTGACCGCCTCGGCGTCGATGATCGGCTGCGAGCCCTTCTTGTCCGAGGTGAGCACAACCCCGCGGAAGACTATGCCTCCTGCCGAGACATCTACCTTGCCGACGGTGAACTTGCCGTCCACGTACTCCGTCACCGCCGACGAGAGGATCTGCGGGAGCGATTTCCACGCGGATCTGGCGTGCGCGAAGACGTAGCCCGCAGCGATGGCCGCCGTGACCAGCAAGGAGAGCAGCATTATGACAATTGCAGGGCTCTTGGGTCTGCGCATGGGAAAACCGTTCAGTGACCGGTCACTCTATCCCGCTGATCTCCGCCGCGTGATAGGAACTGCGGACGAACGGCCCCGATGCGATGTGACGGAAACCCATGTCGCGGCCTATCCGCTCGTACTCCTCGAACTGCGAAGGCGGGATGTATTCTGCTACCGGGAGGTTCTTCCTGGAGGGCTGGAGATACTGGCCGATGGTGACGATGTCGCATCCTGCACGACGTAGATCGCTGAGAACCTCGACTACTTCTTCCTGTTGTTCGCCGAGCCCCACCATCAAGCCCGACTTTACGTATATAGACGACGAAAAGCGCTTCGCGGTTTCAACTACTGTCAGTGATCTATTATATCCCGCCTGTGGCCGCACCGTCGAGTAGAGACGGGGCACGGTCTCCACATTGTGGTTCAGGACGAAGGGTTCGGCCTCGAGCACCGATTCCAGCGCGGCCCGATCGCCCTGGAAGTCGGGGATGAGCACTTCTACCATCGCCTCCGGGATCGCGCTCCTGATCCGCCGGATCGTCTCGGCGAACTGATGAGCGCCTCCGTCCGGCAGGTCGTCGCGCGTGACGGAGGTGACCACCACGTATCGGAGCCCGAGCTTCGCCGACGCCTCCGCGACCCGGCGAGGCTCGTCAGGGTCGACCGGCGCCGGTCCCTCGTGGGAGACGCCGCAGAACCCACAGCTTCGGGTGCAGGAGTTGCCGAGGATCATGAACGTCGCGGTGTGCCGGGAGAAGCACTCGCCGATGTTCGGACACGACGCGCTCTGGCAGACGGTGTGCAGGCCCATCGACTTCAGGAAGCCGGCCATCTCCTCGTATTTCCCACGCCGCGGCGCCTTGACTGTCAGCCATTCGGGAATGCGTCGGTTCATGATAGACCTTGCCGGAAAGACTATGGGTTGCGCGTTCCGGGGAACCCCCACAACCTACAACCCATAACCCGAAACCGTCTCCTTCCATTCCATCCTCAGGCCGAACACCTCCGCCACCTTCTCCGCAGCGAGGGTTTTGATCTCCGCCATCTCGACCGGCCGCCCGAGGACACGCTCGATCGACGTGACTTCCTTGCCGACGAGCCCGCAGGGATGGATGAACGACCAGTGCCGGAAGTCGGGGCTCACGTTGAGCGCGAACCCGTGGTAGGTGATCCACCGGCGGACGGCCACCCCGATCGAGCAGATCTTGTCACCGCCGACCCACACGCCGGTGAGCTTCGGGACCGCCTCGCCTCGGATGCCGTAGTGGGCGAGCACGTCGATCACGGACCGCTCGAGGTTGCGCAGGAAGAGGTGGACGTCCTTGCCGTGCCCGCGCAGGTCGAAGATCGGATAGCCGACGAGTTGTCCCGGCCCGTGATAGGTGATATTCCCCCCTCGATCGGTGCAGTGCATCTCGATCCCCGCCGCCCGCACATGGGCCTCGTCGACCAGGATGTTCTCATCGCCGCCCGCGGTGCCGATGGTGATCACCGGATCATGTTCGAGGAGCAGGAGCGTGTCGGGGATGCGCCCGGAGAGCCGGCGGTCGAAAAGCTCCTTCTGAAGCTCCAGCGCCTCACGGTAGCCGATCCGGCCGAGGTCGATACAGTCGAGTTGTTCGTTGCCCGCCATGAGTCAAGTATAGGTTGGCCGGTGCGCGGAGTCAAGGCGGACAGACACGATAGATGAGAAGAGGGCGAGGCTCGTACATCGGCCTCGCCCTCCTGCTGCGTTCCGATCCCGGCGTCTGTTACCTCGCCGTCTTCCATTCCATCGCCGGAAGGCTATCGGGCCTCGCGAACAGTCCGCCTTTGAGGTCTCTAATCAGCCCCGCGCCGGGCCCGTCGGCAAGCTGCGAGCAGTACCAGTAGCTGAACACTACCGTTCCGGGCGCACCCGCCCTGCGAGCCACGCCGATGCGATCGAGGCTCTTGCCGGAATCCATCTTCCACCCTGCGTGGCCGATGTAGACATGCCGTCTTCCCTTGCCTGTTGCCAGGCAGTCGGCCAATACCTGCGCATAGGCACGGTTGTCATCCTCGAAGATCATGGGAACCGCGAAATCGAGGATGCCCTCGCTCAGCCATCCGGCCCAGTCCTGCAGGCAGAGGTCACGGGCACCCACCGGATCCGCGAACACGGCTGCCGAGACCTTCACATGTCGCTTTGCCTGCGCGACGGCCCCGTATATGAGTCGGACCAGGCTTGTGACCTCGTTCCGTCGCCAGTCGCACCACTGCTTGTCGTCGGCCGTTGGTCTGTCAGTACGGTCGGTCGCCTTGCTGAATCTCTCCAGAGCAACCGGGTTGTACCCGCTCTCCGGCAGAGGATACCGAATACCGTCAAGGTGGATACCGTCCACATCGTACTTAACCGCTATCTCTCTTGCGATACCGACCAGATAATCCTGGACCTCCTTCAGCCCCGGATCGAGAAACTTCTTGTCGGCTGGCAAGAGAGTGCAACCCTTCTCGTCCATGGTCAGCCATTCCGGATGCTTGGCATGGATCAGCCGCATATCTTCCGGCTTCCAGCGAACAGGATGGTAGCACTCATAGACGGTGATCCAGGCGTGTACCTCTATCCCTGCTGCGTGAGCCTTCCGGATTACGTCGGCAAGGGGATCATACCCCTCCGCAACGTCAACGGCCATCGGCTCTATATCCGAACGGTAGTAGACATCTCCACGCTTCCGCACTTGAACCAGGAGCGCGTTGAAGTTGGACTCCTTTGCCTTCTCGACCATCGTTGTGGTTTCGCTCGGAGTCTTGAACCCCGGGTGGAATGCATCCACCCAGAGTCCTCTCATCTCTGCCGCGGCCGTTGGTAGGACCAGGGCAGCGGCGCTCAGACATATCATCAGAACCAAAATGATCAGTCTCTTCATGGTAGTCTCCTTTCTCTCACACCTGCTAGTTCAGGTCCGGCACGATAAGCGCTAGCTTGTCCACGTTCGAGAAGACCCTGTACGCCTCCTTGAACCCCATGTATCCCGAACCGAAGTCGGTAACGTCCTCCCACGAGTTCCCATCCCATTCCTGGATCTTCTCGATCCAGTTGGAGCTTATCGCGCTCAGGAGGGACTTGGTCTCTATGCCGTTGGTCACACTGCATTGTGACCATGGAACGTCCGTGCCAAACGGATTGCCGATGAGGGTCATATCATTCCCTGCTCCCCTCGGCAGGCTGATCCACTGGTCACCCTCGATCGGCGATCGCAGGTACGAGTAGCCGGTGTTGCCACTCGTGGGGACGAACAGCTCGAATCCATCACCAACCAGACACGCGCCGTACATATCCACTCCGTGGTAGACCGCGTAGTAGACCCACTGCTGAGCGCCGGCGTTCCAGCGGCGCAGGTTGCTGACGAGACTCATACCGCCGAAGACCCGTGCGGCTCCCGGATCGCAGGGGATGCCCCAGAGGGAGTGCGGATTCCATTGCTCCTCCACGAGATCCGATGTGCTGTCGACGGTACAACTCAGCAGATCAACGTCGTCGCAGGAACTCACAAGGACGGCGCGTCGATTGTTCCGGAGACTGCTGATTCCGGTAACGGTCACGTAGTCATCTACATCGATATTCGGGTCCAGGCCATAGGGTATGCCCGGAGACTCGACACGCACTCCTCCCGTGTCAAAGCCGTCGGTGATGTAGAGGTATCCGCTGCCGATAGACGTCACTCTGCCCCACACCTGGACCAGCAGGCCGATGTTGTTCAGCCCGCCGTCATTGTTCAATACGCCGCACTGGAATGGGCCGGCGCTCTCAATGTCATCCCCACCGAGGGACCGGTTGTTCATCCCGAGGGAACCCACAGGAGACGACGTCGGGCTCACATAGATGTCCGATGCGTCCACCAGTCGCTCGTTGCTAGTGCTGTCGGCGCCGAGCACGCCGGTGACGTCGACGATCTTCCCTACAGCCAGTTCCGCCGGCAGCGAGTCCGCCGTGACACGTATGCCGCTGGACCTGTCCTGCTGCTCCACGTAGAAGAAGTCGCAGTTCTGATCTCCGTCAGCGTCAATGAGCGCTGTGACGACGACTCCCTGCAGGCAGACGGGCGTGCCGTCGCGTTTGACCTTGGCAACCTGTGGGACAACCACGTATCCGGCTTTGACCCCGAACTGCATCGGCGCCGTTCCGTTTTCGTGAGCGCCGATGTCGGGCCCGACTCCGACGTAGTTGTCGGTGAAGTTCTTGATCACGCAGCCTGCATCGTGTCCCAGGCTGTCGGTGGCGAGTGCGAAGCTGCCGGTGAGCGAGCCATCGGTATCGACCAGGTCGTACGATGGCGTCCCTGAGTACTTCGGCTCAGTCGTCTCGACCTCGAGGTCAATTCCTTCGGTCTCCGCGCCCGCAGGTACGTTTCCACAGTAGAAGTCATAGTTGTACGAGGGGGCCTCATCACATACAGGGCCGGATGGCACTGGATAGAGGCTGGTCCCACTACGGTTGGACAGATGGAGGATGTTGTTCAGGCTGAACATGTTACATGAGACCCCGAGCCCGCCGGAACAACCGGCAGTCGATGGCATGTTCTTGGGAATCGGACCGGGAGGGATCATCTCGGGAGGCCAATCGGGCTGGAGCAAGGTGTTGTTGAAGATGTACGCCCTACCACCCGCATAAGTGTAGTGGACACCGGCCTTGAAGAACCCGCCGAGCAGTGAGTCGTCAACGCTGAGAGCATTACGCCGAGCGTAGCTCGACACGTTGCGCCAGACGTAGAGCGGCCCGATCGACGTTGTCGCACCGGCAACCTTTATCATCGTGTGCGCGATGAAATTGCCCCATATCCTCACGTTGCGGTTCGAGCCCTCTGACTCGATGCCGTCGTCCCAGCAGTTGGCGATGTAGTTTCCATAGATATCGGAGTCCGTTCCCGGGAAACCACGGTAGCTGAAATTACTCAATGCACCGAGACAATCGTTGAAGTAGTGATCGAAGTCCGAGTAGATCTCGTTGTACCGGATGACGTGGTTGCCCGCGCTGTCCTGGAGGAAGACCGCATGCGGGCCAGCCGGATGGACCTGATTTGCGACAGATACCGGCACCACTGTCTGGGATGTCTCATCCCATTTCTCCGCCCAACTGTTGGTATCATACCGCGGATGATGTATCTTATTGCGCTGTATGGTAACCCTGGCTAGACGGCGGTCGACGCACTTGATAGCGGCATCGAGATTCCGGCCCCACAGAGGATACGAGTCTTCCCTGGGTCTCCCCCATCCGCTGATGTCACAGTTCTCGATGACTACGTCATGCACTTCGCCCTTCCGTCGGGGGTCGAGCGCGATGGCGTCCTCCGCCGCGCCCCTCAATGTGAAACCACGCAGGATCACGAAGGGGGCTTCGATGGTTACGCAGTTCGCAGCGCCGCCCTGGACATCGATGATCCCGTCGTCGCCGGGCGCAGGTTCGTATACAACGTACTGGCCGGCAGTTCCGCCCTCGGTAATAGCGAGAGTCGAATCGGCCTCCTGGAGCGAGTCCGCAGTCTGAACCGGTTTCACACGGCTGATAGGAAAGACATCGCTGTTGGTGTTGGCAGTGATGGTGGTGGTTATCGCCTGATCGTTTGCGTCGGTGGTCTCTAGCTTTATGTGGTAGGTCGTCCCGGGAGACAGGTTCACGATGCTGCCGCGGTACTCGCCGGTCCTCGCGTCGTACCACAAGTCCATGGCATCCTTCCACTCTCCGTCAGGATAACGGCGGTAGAGGACCGTGCACTGTGCGCCCGTGCGACCCGGCGGAGCCCAGTAGAGACCGATGCACTCATATGTGGCTGTCCAGGCAACCGGAGGCGTGATCGGATCGCTCTGCACCCATTCGCTCCATAGGCCCGCAGCGTTCTTCGCACGGACGTAGAAGTAGTAATCGCTCGTCGAGGACGAGATGTCTATGCTGGTATGATCGGCAGAGGTACCGATGCCCGCCGAGGCAGGATCGATAAGAAAGTCCAGAGCGTAGAACGCCTGCTCGTCTACATTCCCGTTCTGATCCCTGGGGATAGGCGAAGTCCCTACCGCATACTCGTATTCCACGATGGGCGTCTGGCCGTCTGCCGCCGCCCATCCGCAATGCAGCACGGTCCGTGCCGGCGTCAGGCCGACCGTGTACGTGCCCGGGGGCCACGGGTCGACCAGTATGCCGTCACTGACCCCTACCGCGCTCCAGACGTTTGCGCTGTTTCTTGCTTTGACATAGAAGTAGTGTTTGCGGCCTCCCTCAAGGTTCAGGCCCGTCTTCGTCACCTCCGTCGCAGTGCCGACGGAGGTCCAGGGAACGACGTAGTCGTCACCTGGACCCTCCTCTGAGGTACCTATAGCGTACTGGTACTCCGCGATGCCGTCGATCGGGTCGATGCTGGACCAGGAAGCATGCAACTGAGTCTTGTCAGTCCAGTACTGCCCGTCGTCAGTCACCGTCGGAGTGGTGGGCAGCGCGTCGTAGTAGGTGATCCCATCGCTGCTGCCGATCTCGCCATGTCCGCCCCCGCTTATGGCGAATACGCTGAAGTAATACGTCGTGCCGCTCGTCAACGACAGGTCCGAGCGCGTTACCTCTCTGTTCAGACCCGCTGATTCGAAGTCCAGGACATCCCCCATACCGGGTGACGTCCCGATCCCGTACATATACTCGACGATGTCGCTCTCGGGATCGAAACACTCCGTCCATGTGAAATGCAACTGATTTGTGCCGACCAGGTAGTCTCCGTCGTCGGTCACAACGGGGGTGCTGGGCGGGGTGTCATCTGCCCAGCAGGCGCAGCAGTAGGTGATGAGCATCATCACCAGCAGAGCAATGACTACGTTGTGCTTTGTTAATTCTGTCCTCCTGACTTTATTGGTAAAGCATCTACTTCAGTCTTGCTGCATAGAGGAACCGTCTTCGCGATGGGCCTGGGGAGCGGCGCGAGACACCGCAGGCCCGCCGAGAGGACGGATAGTACGGTGTTTAGTGGCGAGCAGGCCTGAGCAGCCATAGCACCGCCGCTCGAAGCCCGTGTGTATACTGTGCAAGTATGGACAGCATCCGTCTCATCCCATACCTGCACAACTAACATAATGCTACCAGTAGGCTGCCAGGTAGTCAATGAGCAAATGACGAACAAACCGAGCGATTTGCGTCAAGTATTGGATGCGTTATTCCAGCGGACTAGTAGGGCGCTATCCGCCAACTGAGTCCGCGCCGACACGGACGTGGATTCCGCTTCCGTGAGCTGGCATCTCCGTCGGTATGCCCGGGCAGTCGTCTCGGTAGGCGTAGTGCAGGAAGTCCGTTTGCGGTAACGGGCGGATACAAGGAAGGAACGCGGAATCAGCCACCGAAAGCGAGGCAAAGGGCATATATGCGCTCGACTCCGGCTCGGCGTAGA
This sequence comes from uncultured bacterium, assembly GCA_964466715.1. Classification (GTDB taxonomy): domain Bacteria; phylum Armatimonadota; class UBA5829; order DTJY01; family DTJY01; genus CAYXOC01. The sequence continues at coordinate 8,048 of CAYXOC010000034.1, read as the reverse complement.
GCGACACTCGCTTCGTGGATGGTACTGCAGGTAGTAGCCACATCATCCACCAGCAGGACGGTCCTGCCGCAGATGGGCACGAGGTTTCGCACTCGGAACGCTTTCTCGAGGTTTCTGCGCCGGTCCTCCCGGAAGCAGTACACCTGAGGCTTCGTCCACCGACGGCGGACGAGGAGATCGCTCACAACCGGCAGTCCGGTCAGTTCGGAGAGGCGTCGCGCCAGCAGCTCACTCTGGTTGTAGCCGCGATAACGTTGTCTGATGGGGTGGATCGGTACGGGGATGATGCAGTCGGCTTTGCGCCAGGGGAAATCGGCGTCCTTTTCGAGGTATTCGTACATGAGATCGCCGAGCGGGCGCGCGAGCATCCGCCTGCCGTTGTATTTGAACTCCTGGATCGCCTCACGGAGCGCGCCGTCGTACTGACCGGCGGCACGGGCACTGGTGAACGAGCGCACTCGGTCGGCGCAGTTGCCGCAGACCTCCCGGACGAGAGTGTGTCCGCACCTCGGGCACGCAGGCTTGGCGATCCGTTCGATCTGCCGGCGACAGGACCGGCAGAGGCAGTCCTCACCGAAGGTGTCGCAGACGAGGCATCTCGGCGGGTAGACGAGATCAAGCAGGCCGTTGAAAACCTCGACTACGGGATGGGGAGTCAACGATATCCCTCGCGTTCATCATTCAGAGCAGAGCGAACGATCAGGCGGCCGGATTCCGCCCCGATGATCGACGACTCTGTCGCCGATCATCTTCCGTGTCGCTCCTGAGAGACTTCGCATCATCAGTCCCGACCGTCCTTCGATACGCTTCGCTACTCAGGACTGACGGGTTCCATGTCCCGGCAAACAACCCCGTTAGCCCTGAGTAGTGAACTCACTGACTAGCGGGTTCTATGTGCCGGGAAACCCACCCCCGCCAGCCCTGAGTAGTCCTGGACTCCGAGCTCACGGAGTGCGAGGAGTCCAGGACGTATCGAAGGGCGGCCTAGCTCCACCAAACCTTGGGCTAGACCTGACCGTCCTTCGATACGCTTCGCTACTCAGGACTAGCGGGGTTTCTACCCGAGACAACGCGCTCCAGTAACATGCTCAGAGCGGCAGCGCCATGTGAAGGCTACAGCCCCTCGAAGTAGCAGATGGTTCGGAACTCGTCGTACCGCTTCGAGATATCATCCAGAGTCAGCTTCGACATGCGGCGGAGGCTGAAGTCCTCGACATTGAACGACGCGACCGTGCTCCCGCACACGATGGCCTTGCGCAGGTTGGCGTCGCTGACATCGTTCGTGGATGCGAGGTAGCCCATGAACCCTCCGGCGAACGAGTCGCCCGCGCCGGTGGGATCGACGACCTCATCGAGCGGATACGATGGCGCGGAGAAGAAAGAGTGGTCGGTGAACAACATCGCGCCGTGCTCGCCCTTCTTGACGACGACACATCGGGGGCCGAGCTCGCGGATCTGGCGAGCGGCCTTGATGACGCTCGACGTGCCGCACAACTGCCGTGCCTCGGCGTCGTTCATGAAGGCGATGTCGACTCGCTTCAGTACCTCGATGAGTTCGGGCTTCCGTGTCTCGATCCAGTAGTTCATGGTGTCGCAGACCGCCAGCTTCGGCGACTTGACCTGGTCGAGCACCTGAAGCTGGAGCACGGGGTCTATGTTGGCGAGGAAGACGTATCTCGCATCGCGGTAGCTGTCGGGGAGATTCGGGCTGAAGCTCGCGAAGACGTTGAGCTGCGTGTCGAGTGTGTGCGCCTGGTTGAGGTCATACTCATAGTATCCGGACCAGCGGAAGGTCTTGCCGGCGACTCGCTGGAGCCCCGTGAGATCGATCCCTCTGGCCGCGAGGAAGCCGACGTGCTCTTCGGGAAAGTCTTCCCCGACGACGCCGACCAGGTTCACCGGGGTGAAGAAGCTCGCCGCAACCGATGAGTAGACGGCCGCGCCTCCGAGCGCTTCGTTCACCTCGCCCAGGGGAGTCTTGACGTTGTCGAACGCGACACTCCCGACTATGAGTAACGGTTCACTGGTTGACATCTGCTTTTTCTCCTTACGGGATCGGATATCCGTCTCAGCGGCGGGGCTTCAGACCGAGACGCTTGGCGGCCGCCGCACCCAGCGCCATAGTTGCGAACGCAGGCAGGGTCATGACCTTGCTGATCTTCCTGGGATTGCTCATCAGGCGGTGGACCCATTCGAGGCAGTAGCGCTGCATCCACTCAGGAGCGCGCTTCACCTTGCCCGACAGCACGTCGAAGCTCCCACCGACTCCCATCGCTACGGGAACCTGAAGGACATCCTTGTGCTTGCTGATCCACTTCTCCTGCATCGGGATGCCGAACGCGACGAAAAGCAGATCGGGCTGCGCATCGCGTATCGACTTGATGACGGCGTCGGTCTCGTCCGGCCCGAAGTATCCGTGCTGGATGCCGACGATCTTGAGGCCGGGGAAGCGCTTCGTGAGGTTCTTCGCGGCAGTCTCCGCGACGCCGGGCGCCGCACCGAGCAGGAACACCCTGTGCCCCAGACGGCTGGCGCGCTCGCACAGCAGCACGAGCATGTCCACGCCGGAAACCCGCTCGGCGAACGGCGTGCCGTTCAGGCGGGCGGCGAGAAGGACTCCTGCGCTGTCCGGAGTCACCAGGTCGGCTGAGTTCACGATCTCCCGTAGTTCGCGGTCCTTCTGCGCAAGGGTCACGCAGTAGGAATCGGCGGTGACAACGATATGAGGAGTGCGGCTGCGAATGAAGCCTTCGATGACCTCAAGCGACGACGCCATATCCAAAGCATCGATCTTGATGCCGAGAATCTCTGTATACTTGCGGTTCCTTACGTTCCCATCTCCCACGATGATAGGTATTTCTCCTGCTCGGGGGTCAACATATCGATCCGAACCCCCATAGACCTTAGTTTGAGCCGCGCGATATCGGAGTCGATGTCCGAGGGCACGGGGTATACCTTGCGCTCGAGTTCGGCTGCATGCCGATGCATGTACTCGGCCGAGAGCGCCTGATTGGCGAAGCTCATATCCATCACGCCGGCGGGATGTCCCTCCGCCGCGGCAAGGTTTATCAGGCGGCCTTCGCCGAGCACGAAGATGCGCCTGCCGTTCGGCAGGGTGTACTCCTCCACGAACTCGCGCACCTTGCGGCGCTTCACGGCCATCCGAGCCAGCGTGTCGAGATCGAGCTCGACGTTGAAGTGACCGGAGTTCGAGACTATCGCCCCGTCCTTCATCACCTCGAAGTGCTCGCCTCGAATAACGTTGATGTCGCCGGTCAGCGTACAGAATATGTCGCCGATCTCGGCTGCTTCGGCCATCGGCATGACCTCGAAGCCGTCCATGACCGCCTCGATGGCGGCGAGGGGCTTCACCTCTGTGACGATGACACGGGCGCCCATGCCTTTGGCGCGCATGGCGACTCCGCGGCCGCACCAGCCGTAGCCCGCTACGACGAACACACTCCCCGCGAGGAGGACGTTCGTCGCTCTCAGGATGCCGTCGATGGTGCTCTGCCCCGTTCCGTACCGGTTATCGAAAAAGTGCTTCGTCCGCGCGTCGTTGACGGCGATGATCGGGTAGAGCAGCACGCCGTCCCTCTCCATCGCCCGGAGCCGGATGACGCCGGTAGTCGTCTCCTCGGTGCCGCCGACGATATTGTCCGCCAGGTCGCTGCGCTCGGCGTGGATCACCGAAACGGTATCCGCGCCGTCGTCCATGGTGATGTTCGGTCGGAAATCGAGCGCCGACTGGATATGCCGGTAATACGTATCACGGTCCTCGCCCTTGATGGCGAAGGTCGGGACGCCGTAGTCCACGACGAGCGAGGCAGCCACATCGTCCTGTGTGGACAGCGGATTCGACGCACAGAGCGTGACGTTCGCCCCGCCGGCCTTGAGCGTGCGCATCAGGTTCGCCGTCTCGGTGGTGACATGCAGACATGCCGCGAGGGTGACGCCGTCCAGCGGAGTCTCCCTCTCGAAGCGCTCTCTGATGAGTCTGAGCACCGGCATGAACTGCTCGGCCCACTCGATCCTGAGCTTGCCTTTCTCGGCCAGTCCCAGGTCTCTCACATCATGAGCTACCATCTCGGCACCATTGAATGGCTGTCGGACTTACTTGTGATTGCGCGCCGGGTTGACGATGACACCGTCGAACACCGCCGCGTTCGATTTCACCTGGCAGCCCGAACCGACTACGCACCGCTCGAGCATGGTCTGGCGCATCACGCGGGCGCCGGGCCAGAGGATGCTCTCCTCCACGACCGACTCCTGCTCGACTACGCAGTCGTCCCCGAGCACGCTGTTCGCCAGGACCCGGGCGTTGCTCTCGATCCGGCAGTTGTTGCCGATGACAACAGGGTAACCGATCTCGGCAGTCGGGTCAATATCCACATTCTCGCCCATCCAGACGTATTTCCTGATCTCCTGGAGAGGAAACTTGATGTTGATCCGGCCCTGCAGTGCGTCCTTGTGCGCCTCTCGATACTGCCTGAGGCTGCCGACATCCTTCCAGTAGCTGGACGTGAGGTACCCGTAGAAGCGGCGCTTCTGCTCGAGCAGCAGAGGGAACACGTTGTTGCCGAAACCATAGAACGTGTTCTTCGGGATCAGCTCGAAGATCTCCGGCTCGAAGACGTAGACGCCCGTGTTCGCCATGTTGCTGAAGATCACCTCGCCTTTCGGCTTCTCGAGGAACCGGGTGATCTTGCCGCGCTCGTTGATGAGGACGATGCCGTATTCGGTGGGATCATCGACCAGGGAGAGCGCGATCGTGCAGAGCGACTTGTGCTCACGATGCTGCTTGACGAGCCGCTTCAGGTCGATATCGGTTATGTCGTCGCCGCCTATGACTATGAAGGTGCTATCGAAGAAATCCTCGCACCGCTTGACGCTGCCCGCGTCGCCCCAGAGCCGGTCCTCGTGCGAGTAGCGGATCTTGACGCCCCAGCGCGAGCCGTCGCCGAAGTAGTTCTCGATCTGATCGCCGAGATAGTGGAGGTTCACCATGATCTGGGTGAACCCGTTCCTGGCGAGCAGTTCGACGATGTGCTCCATGACCGGCTTGTTGACGACCGACACCATGGGCTTCGGCATGTTCCGGGTGAGTGGATCGAGCCGCGACCCTGCGCCCGCGGCCAGAATCATCGCCTTCATGTTGGACTCCGATCTACGCTGTACCCTCGTCGTTGAGGGCGATGCCGTCAGCGGTCGAGGAACGACCTCACCGACGACGCGACGTACTCGAGTTGCTCCGCGGTCAACTCCGGGAAGACAGGGAGCGACAACACTTCGCGGCAGGCTCTCTCCGCCTCGGGGAAATCGCCCTCAGAGTAGCCCAGGTATCGATATGCCTGCTCAGTATGCAGAGGGCTAGGATAGAAGACGCCGGTGTCGATGTCGAGAGCCTTCAGGTAGGCCCTCATCTCGTCACGCTGCTTCGATCTGATGGTGAACTGGTGATACACATGCTTGCTGTTCGGCGACTCCGAAGGAAGGCCGATCTCCAGCCCTGCCAGCAGCTTGTGATAGGCGTGGGCGTTTCTGCGGCGAGCCTCGGTCCATTCAGCCAGGTGAGGCATCTTCACGCGGAGGATCGCCGCCTGGATCTCATCGAGCCTGCTGCAGTAGCCGATAAACCTGTATGAGTATGTCCCGGCGCTGCCGTGGAACCTCAGGAACCTGAGCTTCTCCTCCAGTTCGGGATCACTGGTCACGATCATGCCGCCGTCGCCCGCGCCGCCGAGGTTCTTCGTCGGGTAGAAGCTCAGCGACATGGCGTCGGCGTAGGAGCCGATGCCCTTGCCGTCGTACTCGCACCCGATCGCCTGAGCGCCGTCCCAGACCAGGCGCAGGCCGTGGCTCTTCGCCAGGTCGGACAGGCGCGCAACATCGGCAGGCTGGCCGTAGAGATGCACCGGCAGGATCGCGCGCGTCTTCCGGGTGATCTTGCGTTCGACCTCGGCAGGATCAAGGTTGAATGTACCCGGGTCGATGTCGGCGAAAACCGGCTTGGCGCCCAGGAGGCTGATCGCCTCGACGGTGGCAACGAAGGTAAACGGAGTGGTGATGACTTCATCGCCCTCTCCGACACCGACTGCCGACAGCGCGAGGATCAGCGCGTCGGTCCCCGATGCCACACCGATGCCGTACTCGGCGCCGCAGGCGTGGGCGACCTCCTGCTCGAGCAGCTTGACGTTGTCGCCGAGGATGTACCGCCCGTTCCCGATGACGCCGAGGACGGCGGAGTCTAGTTCGTTCTTGAGTGACTGGTATTGGGCCGCCAGATCGGCCATCGGCACTCTCACGTGCCAACCTCCATGAGCTGGATTAGCTCGCCTTCTCTTCAACCACTCTGCGCACGATCGGCGATATCTGCGGATCGAGCATGCACATGGCCGTGAACGCCTCGCAGTAGGTGGATATGCTCCCGATGTCGTAGCGGTTCTCGCCGTCGTCGAGGACAACGCACCATATCCGGCTGCCGTTCTGAAGGCTGAGCTTGATGGAATCCGTGATCTGATGTTCGCCGCCGAATCCGGGCGGAGTGCGCCTGATCCAGTCGAAGATCTCGGGCCGGAAGATATACCGCCCGGCGATGGCGCAGTTGCTGGGACAGACCTCGGGCTTCGGCTTCTCGATGAGATCGCGGATCTCGAACGCTCCCTTGGCCTCACCGATCGGAGCCACCATGCCGTACTTGTGCGCGTCCTCGAGCGGCACCCGCTCCACGATGATGGCGGCGTCGGCCGAGTTCGACTCGTACGCATCGATGAGCCTCTTGGTCGGAAGCTCACGTCCTTCGGCGCGAGTGATCACGGAATCGCCGAGAGCGACGAGGAACTCCTCGCCCTCGACCGCATCCTCCGCCCGCAGGATCGCGTCGGCGAGCCCTTTCTGGGTCTCCTGATAGACGTAGCTGATGCGCACGTCGCCTCCGCAGGCGGCATGCCCGAAGTACTCCTGTATCCCGATCTTGTGCGGCGATACCACGAGTATAATATCTTCAATCCCGATGGCGTGCAACTCCTCCACGATGAACTGGGCGGCGGGCTTCCCGCCGAGCGGCAGGAGTTCCTTGGGGGCGATATTGGTGAGCGGGCGCAGACGCGTGCCGTAACCTGCGGCAGGGATGACCGCTTTTCGGATCCTGGGACTGGTGTTACTCAAGAGTCGATACCCCCGTGAGTGATAGTGTATCTGCCTCGGGAATGGCGAAGGGTCGGAGTCGGATGAAGAGCGCGCGGGCGAGAACGGGAACCGGAGACCTTGGCACGATACCGCCGTGCCGGCAGTGCGATGGTCTCTGCTTGTTGCCGTGTATCACTGCGCGCATCCTTGGGGACGTAAAAATGGAGCCGACGGTCAGATTCGAACTGACGACCGGCGCATTACGAATGCGCTGCTCTGCCAGCTGAGCTACGTCGGCTCGGACTTGGCCGGGGACTCGATGCGAAGGAGCCGGCCCGGCGATCTGGCCATATATGGGTGGTGCCGGGACCCAGAGTTGAACTGGGGACACGTGGATTTTCAGTCCACTGCTCTACCAGCTGAGCTATCCCGGCACGGTTAGAGTGGAAAGTAGGAAGTGGAAAGAAGAAAGACCGGCAGGCCTTTCCGCTTTCTACTTCCTACTCTCGGCTTTTCTATGGCGGGGATGACGGGACTCGAACCCGCGGCCTCCTGCGTGACAGGCAGGCGCTCTAACCAGCTGAGCTACACCCCCGTATCGGCGAAACCGCCCGTGTACAGATTCTGGTGGGCGAAGAGGGACTTGAACCCCCGACATCTTCCTTGTAAGGGAAGCGCTCTCCCAGCTGAGCTATTCGCCCGCTCACGCGCCACCAAGCTGAACACAGTCGAAAGTATATCAGGTGCTGAGCCCGGTGTCAACCAAAAAAACAGGTGTTTCCACCTGTTCTTCGTCGCGCTGATACTTAGCGGTTATCGCACGCTGGTAGTATACCACTTCGCAGGCCCGATGTCAAGCATTCTTCGCAGCGGAAATGTTACGCGGCTCTGTCGATCCGCTCTCTCTCCTCGCGGACCTG
>CAYXOC010000033.1:29586-52982 GCA_964466715.1 uncultured bacterium | reverse complement strand
ATAGAATGGAAGCGAGTCACCGGCAACTTTCCACTACCGCCGGGACAAGCTCCATCACTCACCGCCGAGATAACAGTGTCTACTGTGGCTAGTGTTCTACACGTACTAGACTTACCCCTCTCCCGAGCAAGCAATCTCCACAACTCTAGTCTTCATCACTATTGCGCAGTTGCCTGATGACATCCTCTTCTGTGAAACGCTTTCTTAACCTCTTGAGCGACGCCTCAATCAGCCATACTGCTACCACCAAATCGGCTACAAAGTATATCGCATACCAGGCCGAAGGGTCGAGCCAGTCCGATTTGAACTCCGCTGTGATCAGCGTATTGGTGATTGCCACAAGCAAACCCAGAGGTGTGGACTGATCCCCAAGAAACGGACACTTTGTTAGGCGGCCGCTGCTGCGGCCTCGAACTCCACCGGGCTTAGGTAACCTAGATACGAATGCATCCTCTGCCTGTTGTAGAGGAGTTCTATGAAGTCAAAGATCTCCCTCCTTGCGTCATAGCGAGTCTCGAACGTGACATGGTAGATCAGCTCTTTCTTCAAGGTGGAGAAGAAGCTCTCCGCTACCGAGTTGTCCCAGCAGTCGCCCTTCCGGCTCATGGACGGGCGCATCCCGGCGCGTGCGATCACCTTCTGATACTCTGTACACGCGTACTGCACTCCTCTGTCCGAGTGATGCACGAGTCCAGGCGCGGGATTCCTCGCCAGGATCGCCATCTCCAGCGCATCCACCGCGATCTGGGCCTTCAGACTTTCGCTCATGCTCCAGCCGACTACCTTCCTGGAGAACAGATCGATCACTGTGGCCGGGAAGAGCCACCCTTCGGATGTCCAGATATAGGTGATATCGGATACCCACCGCTTTTTTTAAGATATCGCGCTCCTCGGTCACTCGATTCAGTTCGCGCCTGAGCCGGATGTTCTCCGAGTGCTCCTCCGGCGATATTCCCCCGCTGCCATCGGAGCGCACTCCGAAACCCTTGACCCAACGGCGAAGCAACTCCGCGTTCATCCCCAGACCCCTGGCGGTCTCGCTTATCGGACAATCGCTACGCTGCGCCAGCTTCACCGCCTCTGACTTGAACTCATCACTGTACTTCCGTCTTGCCATCATGCACCTCACTCACGTTATTATACTACTAACCGAGTGTCCGCTAGACGGGGTACAGTCCACACGAATGCGGACCGGGAAACACGAATGACACGAATGGACGAATCGAACGGATGGGATACGGCTCTTCAGGTCTCATCGATGATGAGGCGATAGCTCATACTAGGGCGAGGACCGATCACGAATGGGCGGAAACACGAATGACACGGATGGACGAATAGAGCGGATGGGATACGGCTCTCCAGGTCTCATCGATGATCCGGCGACGGCTCATACTGCCGCACTGGTCACTGGTCACTGGTCACTCTTCACTCGTCACTGCCCGCCTGGGATACCACAGAGAATAGCCCGGCGGGGTGTGCCGGGCTATTCTCCAATCGTCTATAGCAGAACCGGGATCATGGTCATTCTACCCCCGGTCTGCCAAATGCACAATACGCTAAAGGTGGGGAAATTTGACATCCTTACCCTACTTTAGTAGGGGTGTGATCGCAATAACTCTTGACATGCAGGTTGGCCTGTGGGAAAATGAAGTATGACCTCCCATACTGAACCAGCGGCTTTCTCAGCGGCTGAGATCAGCATATTGTCGGATCTCATCTGCGAGATATACACCGAATCACTCACTGCTGACGCGTGGACCACGATCCTCCAGTTGGTCGGGAGGGTGGTCGGCTACAGAAAGGCGCGCGTACTCTGTCTGCAGCCCGACCAGCCCCCTCTGTGGATACCCGAAAACACCTCCGGCAACGGCCACGAACCGCACGAAGAGCACCACAGGGATGCCGGCATCGAGATCGTCGCCCGCGCCTTGGAGCGCGGCCTCACCGTCTGGCGGCCCACCGATGCGATCGAGGCCGGGGAATGGGAGCGGACCGGACTGTGCGATCACCTGCAGATGCAGGGGCTCGGCGACATGATTACCGTCTCGTACGCGCTGCAACCCGAGGGGTCGGTGCACATCGGCCTGGCTCGGGACAGAATGGACAGCAGCTTCGCCGAGAGGGATATCTTCCTGCTGAGGCGCATCCGACATCACTTCATTCGATCCTCTCATCTCCGGAAGACCATGCACGACATGGAGGCGGCGGCCGCCACGTTCCGTCAGATCATGCGCCCCGGGTACATATGCGACTCCGAGGGCAGGATCCTCGAGATGAACAAGTTCGGGCGGAGGCTCATCGAGGACAGCGAAGGAAGCCTGGAGGAGGTTCAGACCCTCATCGAGGAGGCTGCCCGCCGCCTGATCGACACCGGAGAGAACTGGTGCCACATCGACATTTTCGGCGACAAGGGCCGTCTCTCCGTGCACCCGTTGACTCTGAAGAACCCGCCGGAGCGTTCCGCGATAGTGCTCGACTCCTACGAGTATTTCCGCCGGGTGATCCGCCATCGCATGCAGGACTACGGGCTCACCCCACGCGAGATCGAGATCTGCACGCTGCTGGTGCAGGGGATGTCGAACCGGGACGTCGCGGACATGCTCTTCATCGCGGAATCGACGGTCAAGGAGCACATGACGAGCATCCTCGGGAAGTTCGACGTCGTCAGCCGGAACAGCATCGTGCCGAAGCTCCTGGGATACGATACGGATTCGCTGAACCGCCGCCCGAACGATCGGGACTAGCGGGTCTTATGTCCCGGGAGATGACCACCGCTTGGCGTTGGTGCGGATTTGTAATCCCGCACCCGAGGGCAATGCCGGCATCTGTGATGCCGTCCGGGGGATGGGGGATCGCAGATCCCCCGTTTGCCAGTCACGTGCTGGATTACAAATCCGCACGAACGGGGCGGGCCAACCACATGGGGTTCTATGTCCCAGGAAAGCCACCCCGCCATCTGTAGGAGGGATTTTGCGATCCCTTAGGATCGCTAATCCCGACTTCGGAGTTAGCGGACACAAACCGTCCGCAAAACTCCTCCTACGCCATGATCGGGCATCGATGCTTCGGAAGCAGAGCGTAGCGGCGCTACCGAAGCCCCTCGGATATCCACGTAGGGAACGCCCGCCGTCGCGTTCCGCTCGTTGGAGACCTACACCCACGGAACGGGACAGCGTCCGTTCCCTACACCAGACCTCCGGCCAGGCCCGACCGTCCTTCGATACGCTTCGCTACTCAGGACTAGCGGGTTCCATGTTCCCGGCAAGTCCACCCCGTTAGCCCTGAGTAGTCCTGATGAATGGCAGGACGTATCGAAGGGCGGCCTCGCTCCACCGAGGGCCTCTTGACATCCTCCTCATCAGGGCATAGTCTTCACAGTTGACTATCGTTCGCAGTCTAGCTAGTAGGCTCAGCGCTAACGACATTACCCCGGCCTGGGAGCAGACAGGAACCGAAAGGAGACGGATATGCCTACCAAGATTCACCCGATTGTCGGCAGTGTGCGCTGGGAGCCGGTCAAGCCTGTAGTCAAGGGCGGGCCGATCCAGATCCTGGACGGCTGGGACACGGAGAACATCATCAGCGTCCCGGTGCCGCAACTCAATGGGATACCGAGCTATGGGAACAGTAGGTGCGGAGGGACGGTGCGCTTCTATCGCGGCGCGGCGGACCAGCTCCGAGCGGCGTGGGCCGAGGTCGAGAGGCAAGGTCTGATGAACCGCGTGATCTTCTGGGGAGGATCGTGGACGGAGCGGCTGATGGTATCGAGCAAGACCACGCCCAGCAACCACGCGTTCGGCACCGCTTTCGACATCAACGTGGCCTGGAACGGCTACGGCGTCCCACCGGCCCCGCAGGGCAAGAGAGGCTCCGTCGTGGAGTTGGCGCCGATCTTCGAGCAGTTCGGCTTCGTGTGGGGCGGCAAGTGGCGAACCCCCGACGGCATGCACTTCGAGATAGGAAGGATCATCGCCCCGCAGCCGGCCGTGATGAAGGTGCCGATCATCGTCAACGGTCAGCGCCTGAGTATCGACGCCGAGTTGCGCGACGGCCGATCGTGGGCGCCGGCAAGGGCTCTCGCGACCGCTCTGGGCGCGACCGTGGTAGGCTGGCAGGCCGAGACATCGAGCGTCACGGTGAACAGGTGCTCCGTGCCCGGCGAGCTTCGCGGCCAGACCGCATGGGTACGCGTCGCCGACCTGGCCCGTGCGGCGGGAGTGCCGGCTCCGGTCTGGGATGCGGCCAACGGGCAGGTCGTCATCCGGACCGCCTGACGCATCAGGCCATTCCCACGCGCCGAGCGGGAGGCGCGCGATGCGTCCGTGCTGCGCCTGGAGCTTGGCCCGCCATTCGGCGGCATCGTCGCCGGTGAACGTCGAATCCCCGGAGGATTCGCATCGGTGAGTGCAGAATGGCTTAGTGCCCGGCAGCATCCGGGTAATCCAATACGGCGCGCGTCGCACACCGCGCAGTCTGGGCCCGTCGGGTATGCGCAACCCCGACGCCCATGAAGGGCTAGGCTGCGGGTCTGGTTGGTGGGCGCGAGGGAACAAAGGCGTTCCCATGAGGAGAAATGGCGATGGAGAAGAACTCAGTGCTGGCCCTGTTCGGGGGCGAGAAGGCGATTCAGCGCGATCCGGGCGATACGTTCACCTGGCCGATCGTGACCGAGGAAGACGAGGCGGCGGTCCTCGACGTGCTCCGCAGAGGGGCGATGTCGGGAACGGACGTCACCCTGCAGTTCGAGAAGGAGTTCGCGGAGTGGCAGGGGCTGAAGTACGCGCTCGGATTCAGCACCGGCACGGCGGCGATACAGGCCGCCATGTGGGCGTGCGGAGTCCGGACCGGCGACGAGATCATCTGCCCGAGCATCACCTACTGGGCGTCGGCGCTGCAGGTATTCTCCCTCGGCGGGACCGTCGTCTTCGCCGATATCGATCCGATGACCCTCTGCATCGACCCCGATGACATCGAGCACCGGATCACCGACCGCACCAAGGCGATCATCGTCGTCCACTATCTCGGCTATCCGGCGGACATGGACCGGATCATGCCGATCGCCCGCAAGCACGGGGTGAAGGTGATCGAAGACGTCTCCCACGCGCACGGCGGGCTCTACAAGGGCCGGATGGTCGGCACGTTCGGCGATGTGGCCGCAATGAGCCTGATGTCGGGCAAGTCGTTCCCGATCGGCGAGGCGGGCATCCTCTGCACGGACGACCCCGAGATTTGCGAGCGAGCAACCGTGTGGGGCCACTACGAGCGCAACAATCAGAACATCGAGACGCCGGAACTGCAGCCGTTCATCGGGCTGCCGTGGGGCGGATACAAGTATCGCATGCACCAGATGAGCTCGGCGATGGGCCGCGTCCAGCTCAAGCACTACCCCGAGCGAATGGCGGAGATCGACAAGGCGATGAACTATTTCTGGGACCGCCTGGAGGGAGTTCCCGGCCTGAGGGCGCATCGTCCCCCGAAGGGATCGGGCTGCACGATGGGCGGATGGTATGCGTGCCACGGCATCTACGTGCCTGAGGAACTCGGCGGGCTGTCGGTCACGCGGTTCGCGGAGGCGGTCAAGGCCGAGGGCTTCTATCCCGGCCCCGGCGTGAACAACGCGCTCCACATGCACCCGCTCTTCACCGACGCCGATATCTACGGGCACGGCAAGCCGACCCGGATCGCGAACTCGACGAGGGACCTGCGGCAGTACAAGGGCGAACTCCCCGTGAGCGAGAGCATCGGCGAGCGGACGTATCACATCCCGTGGTTCAAGAAGTTCCGGCCGGAGATCATCGACGAGTACGCGAACGCGTTCCGCAAGGTCGCGGAGAACTACGAGGAGCTACTCGAGGGCGACCAGGGCAACCCCGAGACCGTCGGCGGCTGGCACTTCTTCCGGCACAGCGGGTAGCAAGGATCATTGAATCGCTGAGACGCTGAACGGCGGAATACGCTGATGGTGGATGGGAGAGCGCGGGGGCGCATATCTGCATCCTCAGCGTGATCCGCACAATCCGATAATCCGCGATTCAGTACTTCAGTGTCTCAGTGACTCAGTACTCCAGTGTCTCAGCGATTCAGTCCCGAGGTCCGATCATGCACCTGAGAAGCGTTACCTGCCATCCGGAGGGATACCCGACGAGGGAGCACTACCCGTTCAGCCTGCCGATCTTCCAGCGGCCGACGTCGCTGACGTTCGACGCGCCGGTGACGATGTTCGTTGGCGAGAACGGCACGGGGAAGTCTACGCTCCTGGAGGCGCTCGTCCACAAGTGCGGCATCCACGTCTGGCGGGATGAGACACGCAGGCGGGTCGAGCACAACCCCTACGAGGACAAGTTCCCGGAGCATATCTCCATCGAGTGGACGAACGGCCGGGTGCCGGGATCGTTCTTCTCGGCGTCGGTGTTCCAGGACTTCACGGAGATCCTCGACGACTGGGCGGCGGTCGATCCGGGGCAGTTGAAGCATTTCGGCGGGAAGTCGCTGGTGACGCAGTCGCACGGTCAGTCGATCATGTCGTACCTGACCGAGCGCTACAAGATCAGGGGGCTCTATCTCCTCGACGAGCCGGAAGCCGCTCTCTCGCCGAAGACGCAGATCGAGCTGCTAAGGGTCTTCGAGGAGATGTCATCGGCCGGGCACGCGCAGTTCATCATCGCCACGCACTCCCCCATCCTGCTGTCGTGCCCCGGCGCGAGGATCTACAGCTTCGACCGGATGCCGATCGCGCCGGTGAGCTACCGGGAGACGGATCACTATCGGATATACAAGCAGTTCCTGGATGGACGATGAGAACCTGCAGCGTCATCGTGCTTCTTCTCTCCCTGATGTCCACAGCCATCGCCGCACCCAAGGTCGTAGTCAGGGCCGATTTCGGGAAGTGGGTCGATTACCCGCTTGTCAAGACGAAGTTCGCCGCCTACAACTCCGGCTGGGTGCCGGGTCACCTCAAGACGTACAAGCGCGACGTCGGCCTCTTCGATGAAGTCCGACCGGATGCCCTCCGGATCGACGGCGTGCTCGGCTCCCCGAGAGGCATCCTGTTCTCCGACCCGCCGATCGTCTCCGGCAAGGCGCCCGACCTGAAGTACGCCTTCCGGCAGGCGGACGAGCTGATCGACATGATGCGGGCGCACAACGTGGGAACGTACTGGTGCTACAGCTACGTGCCGGAGGCGCTCGGGGGCAGCTTCAAGACGCCGCCTGCGGACCCGGCCCGGTGGGGCGAGGTATGCGGTGCGCTTGCGAAGCACTTCGCGGAGAGCGGGCATCCGGTCGCCTACCACGAGATCTACAACGAGCCGGACAACCGCGACTTCTTCGCCGGGACGGTGCAGGACTACATCGCCCTCTACGAGACCGGCGTGAGGGCGATCCGTGCGGCCGACCCGGATGCGGTCGTCGGCGGACCGGCGCTGGCGTTCACCGACGCATGGATCGAGCCGTTCCTCGGCCATGTGACCAGGAGCCGCCTCCCGCTCGACTTCTTCTCGTTCCACTACTACCCCGGGGTGCCGTACAAGGCGCAGAGCATCCGAGGGGTCGTCGAGACGATGCGGGATGCGCTCGGCAAGCATCGTGAGTTGGCGACGACCGAGATGCACCTCACCGAGTACAACTCCCTGCCGATCAACTATCCTGAAGACGGGCCTCAGCAGAAGCATCGGCTCGCGGCGCAGTTGCTCAGCGACTTCGCGTACTTCATCACGCAGCCGAGCCTGACGAAGGTCTTCTGGGCGCAGTTCATGGACACCGGCGGCGGGAACTGGTCGGGGCTGATCAGCATCGACGGACACCGCAAGGCGGCATTCAACGCGTGGAAGCTCTACTCGATGATGCCGGTCGACCGACGCGCGGTCACCATAGAAGGCCCCGAGGGGATCGGCGGCATGGCGTCGTCGGACGAGCACAGGGCCGGGCTGCTGGTCTGGAACCTGTCCGGTGCGAGCCGGTCGGTGAAGCTGAGCCTCGATGGCGCGCCGTTCTCAAGGGGAACACTGCGCGTCTACCGGATCGACGCCGAGCACGCCAGTTGGGGAGACGATCCCTCAAACGAGAGTCTGATGCCCGTCGAGGAGCGCAGAGATATCAGCGCGAAGGACCTCACATGGACCGGCGACATCCCCGACGGCGGCGTGGTGTACGTGGAGGCGCATGATGGGACCGTGATCCCCCAGCCTACCCCGACCGCCGAGGTCGAGCGGATCTACTACTATTTCCCCGACAGGATGTCGAAGGCTTACGCGGACTTCGACCGAAACACCTGGACGGCTCGCCTCGGCATGGGCGGCGAGGAGTCGGCCGACGCGGTCGTCGGGGTGCGGGCGAGCAACCTTCCCCCGGCGCTGGACGTATCTATCTCTGTCGGCGGCAAGTTCCGGGACAACGGTCTGGACACTCTGCCGGCGGTTCAGGTAGACTATGAGGCGTCCGGCGCGTATCGGAAGTCGGTGCTCTTCAGGAAGGGCATCGGGAACGCGGGCAAGCCGCTCCCCTGGGGCACGAAGGCTCGGCCGGACCACGTGACGCGTCTTGGCGGCACACTCGATCTGGCAAAGTATGCGCCCGAGGGATGGAACGGCCGGGCGATCATCACCTTCAGGATGCACAATACCGGCCCCGACTCGCGGGCGAAGATCAGACTGCAGACCGCTGACCGCTGACTGCAGCGACCGTCGAAAGGACACAGGATTGAGACATCTCCTACCCATCATACTCGTACTCGTCACGTGCGCATCCGCATGTGCCGGCAACGTGAACCTGCGGCTCGGGCCGCAGGGAGAGGTCCTGGGATGGCTCGTGATGGGTCCGTTCCCCAACGAGACCGACAAGGATTTCAAGGAATGCAGGGGATTCGAGGCGGACCGCCCGAAGCACGAGGCTTTCGAGAAACCCGCCGAAGACAAGAGATACGCCGGCGGCGGCTGGCGGTTGGCCATTGCCGATAAGGCGAGGGGCGTCGACTTCGTGTCGATCTACCAGCCTCAGGGAACAGCCGTAGCATACGCCTATGCGGCGGTGATCGCCGACAGGCCGACGGACGCGCGGCTCCTCATCGGCAGCGACGACGGCGTGAAAGCCTGGGTCAACGGAACGCTCGTCCACACGAACCACGTGACGCGAGGGGTCGATGGTGAGGCGGATAAGGTGGACATCAAGCTGAACTCCGGCGCGAACCACTTGCTCTTCAAGGTCGACCAGCACTACGGCGGCTGGGGTCTGCGGGTGCAGGTCGTGGGCAGGGACGGCGCTCCCCTACCCGGACTCGTCGAAGCGCTGGAGATCGTCGGCAAGGACACGAAGGAGCCGGCCGCGGTGTCGATCCTGCGGAGAGCACAGAGCAAACCGGGGAGCCTCGACGTCGATGCGCTGAACCGGTATGTGGCGGCGCAGCGCAGGATCGAGATATGGATGCCGTGGTTCAAGGAGTATACGCCGATCGACCGCCCGCTCAGGACCGGGACCGCGAGCTGGACCGGCAAGCTGGCCGCCGCCCAATCCGCTCGCAGCGCCGATGCGCTCTCGTCAACGCTCAACGAGGCAGCGCTCGACCTCGAAGGCCGGTTCGATGCGGCGATGAACGCGCTCCAGGCGATGATGCAGAGCCCGAAGGCCCTGATTACCACCGATGTGAGCAAGGAAGACTACATCAGGATCGCGCCCGGCGGGAAGTACTTCGTCCACGCGGACGGGAAGTTCTTCACTCCGCTGGGGTACAACCACAATCCCGAGTGGCCGCAGACCGGCGAGAGCGCGATCGGACGGGACTGGTACAACCCCGACGTCACCGACGTGTTCTTCGCGCGCCTCCACGGACTCGGCATCAACGTGATCCGCATGATGCTCGAAGCGCCGGGCGGCGAGTTCTTCTTCGAGAACCCCGTCGGTACATTCCGGCCCGAGCAGGTGGCGTTCATCGACAACATCGTGCGCCTCGCCCGCAAACATGACATCAAGCTGATGATGACCCCGTGGGACACCTTCTGGATGAACCACCTGTGGGACAAGAACCCGTACAATGCCAAGAACGGCGGCCCGGTGGAGAAGAAGGTGGACTTCCTGACGAAGCGCGAGGTCATCGAGGGCCAGAAGAAGCGCTGGAAGTTCATCATCGACCGCTGGGGGAACTCGGGCACGATCTTCGCCTGGGAACTGCTGAACGAGGCGGATTACTGGTGGGACTCGTCGCCCGAGCAGCTCAAGGCCTGGACGAAGGAGATGGGCGACTTCGTCCGCGAGTACGAGAAGCGGAAATGGGGGCGGAACCACCTGATCAACATCTCGACCGGCAGGCCGATGCCGGACGGCGGGTTCGGCGATGTGGCGTACAGGCTGCCGGGGATCGACTTCGCGCAGACGCACCTCTACATCGGGGCGGCGAACGCGCCCGACGAGCCGATCGGCCCGGCGCTGGCAGAGAAGCAGGGCGTGCTCTACGCGCTCTCTCAGATCAAGGACAACCGACCATACATGGACGGCGAGAACGGCCCGATCAACCGCTGGATCGCGGACGTGAACCTCGACAACGAGGTGTTCCACAACATGTCCTGGGCGCACCTGGCATCCGGCGGCGCAGGAAGCGGCTTCCGATGGCCGTACCGGGGACCTCACCATCTGACCGATGGCATGTATCAGCACCTCGGGCGGATGAGCAAGTTCGTGAAGGAGGTTCCGTGGCGGAAGCTGATCGGGACGTCGGTAGAGGTCAAGGTCCCGGTCCCCGAGGGCTGGGTTGCCTGCTCGACGGGCGCCGCTCAGGGGGCGATCGTGTGGGTCGCGGCCCCGAAGGCATCGGAGATGAAGCCGGAGATCACGTGGACCGATGGCCCCGAGGCGGTCAACTACCGATGCTACGATACCAAGACCGGCGAGTGGATCGGCAAGGGAACGGTGAAGCCGGTGGATGGGAAGTTCGCTGTCCCGGTCAGAGGTGAGCGGACGTCGGTGGCGGTAGTACTGGAGTAGAATCACTGAGACGCTGAACAGTCGATTACACTGTGGGGGGAGACATGACTAGACGAATATGCTTTCTGATATGCCTGCTGGGCATGATGGCGCTGACGGCATCGGCCGATACGCTGGTGTTGTCCGATTTTGAGAACGAGCAGGACCTGGCGCGGTTCTCGAAACGGAACGGGGTCGCGCAGTTTGCGACTACAACCGATCACGTTGCGAGCGGAGAACGTGCGGCGCGGCTGGTCTTCACCAAGTGGAAGAGCGGCGCCGAGCAGTGGCCGGCGGTGATCCTGCAGATGAGCAATGATCTCCCCAGGAACTGGAGCGGCCACGATATCCTTGCGCTGACCGTACACAACGAGTCGAAAGCCGACTTCGATCTTGGCGTTTATCTCGCCGACACGGCCCACCAATCGACAAGTCAGCACTTCATCATCCCGCCGGGCAAGACGGAGACGCTTCGATATCGGCTCGACGGGCTCAGCATCAAGGTGGCTTCCATCCGGGAGGTTCACCTGTTCACCACTCGCCCGCCCGAGGAGCTTTCGATCGTTGTTGACCATTTGCGCCTGGAGGAAGACATCGAGCCCCGGCTCTCAGCGCTCGCGGAGAAGCTGGCCGTACTGAGACCGGAGGCCCGGTCGCTCGGCTTGACCGCCCTGCTCGATGAGTGCGAGGCGACCAAGCGGGAGATACTCACCCGAACCGTTACCGGACCGGAGGCTCGCGCAGCGCTGAGGGCGGAGATCGCGTCTCTGGAGGACCGGGTGCGCCTGAACATCCCGAGAGCCTTCTGCGAGGCCCGGATGCGGTCGGCCTTCCGCGAGATTGAGCCTGAGTCGCCCTACGCCTGCGGGTTCGCCACGGGCATGGAGAAGATCTTCCCGAAGGATGTCCCGTTCAGCGAGAGGGTTTCCCGGTCGTACGATATCGAGATGGCAGGGAACGAAGTAGAGTCGTTCCAGGTGCTCATCCTCGCAGGTGATCAGGCGCTGGATGACGTGCAGGTCTCAGTGAGCCCGCTCAGGCGCGCAGATGGAGTGACCGTCGTCAAGACGCCCACATCCCAGGTCTCGCCGGTCGGGTTCGTCGAGACGAAGCGTCCGCCGTACCAGGTGAACTACGTCGGCTGGCATCCGGACCCTATCCTCGACTTCCTGAGCAGCGTTGACGTCAAGGCAGGCGAGATGCAGCCGGTCTGGATCAGGATCAAGGCTCCCGCGGGGACTCCGGCGGGCGAGTATTGTGGAGAGATCACCATCAGGCCGGCGAACGCTCCCTCCGTAAAGCTCGGCCTGCGGGTGAAGGTCTGGGGCTTCGACGTCCCGACCGAGACGCACCTGCGCACCGCCCTGAGCCTGCGCGAATTGATGATCGCGCAGGTCTACGGCGGCGTGTGCACCCGCGAGATGTGGAACAAGTACTGCGACTACATGCTGGAGTACCGGCTGAACCCCGACAACATCTATGCGCTCGATACTCCACCGCTGGCGGATATCCTGCGCTGGTGCAGCAAGGGCGCGAACGCCTACAACCTGATCTACGCCATGAAACCCGCCGACCTGAAGCCGAACGCGCCGTATCCCGAGGATCGGAAGCAGCACATCATGTCTCAGCTCGAAGCCATCGTCCCGAAGCTGAAGGAGCACGGTGTCTACGACAAGGCATACCTCTACGGCTTCGACGAGGTGCATCCCGACTCGCACAACGCGATGAAGGATATCTTCTCGACGATCAAGGCGAAGTATCCCGACCTGCCGATCCTCACCACCGCCTACGAGGACACCTTCGGAGAGGCGAGCGGTCTCGATGACGTAGACTGCTGGGTGCCGCTGACACCGAAGTTCAACCTCGAACGCGTAGAGAAGGCCAGAGCGAGGGGCAAGGAGGTCTGGTGGTACATCTGCATCGTCCCGAAGGCGCCGTATGCGAACTGGCTGGTCGAGTATGATGCCATTGACACACGCAGCCTCATGGGGCTTCAGACCGCGAAGTATCAGCCGGACGGATTCCTCTACTATGCGATCAATCGCTGGCCGCTTTCGAAGAAGCCGATCACCGAGGGGCCGTATACCGACTGGAACCCCGCGAGTTTCTACGACAACAACGGCGACGGCAGCTTCCTGTGCGCCGGTCCTGACGGCCCGCTTGCGACGGTGCGGATGGAGAACATCCGTGACGGCATCGAGGACAACGAGTACTTCTGGCTCCTCCGTCGGGAGATCGAGCGGCTGAAGGCGACTCCCGGCCCGGAGGCTTACCATGCGCTCCGACAGGCTGAGAAGGCGGTGCGGATCGGCGATGATCTGGTGAAGAACCTCCAGTCATTCAGCAAGGACCCGCAGGCGATCTATGCCAAGCGCCGGCAGGTGGCCGAGGCGATCCTGGCCGCACGGAAGATCAAGTGACCTGTGCTGGCGTGCCTCCGTGCCGCCCCGTGCGATCCCTGACGGCTCTGCCGTCAATTCGACGCACGGTGCATCGATGGACGGCGGCTGAGCCGCCTGTGATCGATCTCTGACGGCTCCGCCGTCAAGCATCGGCGACGGAGTCGCCTGCGATCTATGCTATGTGCCGAGTACGAGTAGGAGTCAGGAATGACGATGAGATACAAGAACCCCGTCTACGACCGATCATTCGCCGATCCGTTCGTGTGGCGGCATGAGGGGATATACTACGCCGTCGGGACCGGGCCGCGCGGCGGATCGGAGCCGAGCCGATTTCCCCTGCTGCGCTCGAATGATCTGATCAACTGGGAGTCGCCAGGTCACGCGCTCATCGCCGTCAGCCCGGATTTGGGGAACGATTACTGGGCGCCTGAAGTGGCATATTCGGACGGGCGGTTCTACCTGTACTATTCGGTCGGTCACGGCGACAAGGGACATCACGTCCGAGTCGCTGTGAGTGAGAAGCCGGAGGGCCCATACGAGGATACCGGAACGCCGGTAATCGATCCCGCGACCTGCCCCTTCTCCATCGACGCAAGCCCGTTCCGGGATGACGACGGCCAGTGGTATCTCTTCTACGCCCGAGACTTCCTCGACACAGAGAACGGTTTCCGGGCGGGCACGGGGCTGGCGGTCGATCGATTGATCGACATGACAAAGCTCGCGGGCGAGGAGCGAGTGGTGATGCGGGCGCGGCACGACTGGCAGTTGTTCAAGGCCGATCGTCCGATGTACGACGGCGTCTACGACTGGCATACGCTCGAAGGCCCGCAGGTGCTCAAGCACGACGGCCGATACTACTGCTTCTACAGCGGCGGGTGCTACCAGAACGACACATACGGCGTGGACTATGCCGTCGCCGATAGCGTCATGGGGCCGTATGCCGATGACAGCGATGGAACCGGGGCCCGAGTCCTCCGATCGGTCCCCGGCAAGGTGATCGGCCCGGGACACAACTCGTTCGTCGAGGGACCGGACGGACGCACGATCATCGTCTACCACGCATGGAACCCCGGCATGACCGCCCGACTGATGTGCATCGACCCGCTCGTCTGGACGCCTGAAGGACCGAGGTGTTCACCTACCTGGACTGAACACGCACTGTAGGGGATGCTCACTTCCCCGTGATCCTCCCGAGTCTGGTACGGCCGCTGTACTGTACGAGCACCGACCCCTTGTGCTCCCCGTACCTCAGTTCGCAGACGCCGGGGAAGTAGATCGGGTGGTCGGGATCGATCATTGCCGCCCTCGACCAGGTCTTTCCGCCATCTCGGCTGATGATGTACTTCAGCGACTGATCCATCACGCCGGTGGCGGCGACTCCGGGCTTCTCCCGATCCTCATCGGTCGTGAAGACGCAGAGCAAGTCGCCGGTGGAGAGCTTGATCATCCAGCATGCCAGCGCGTTGAAGTCGGGGTTCGGCGGCTGATAAAGCAGATCACGTTCCTTCTTCTGCCAGCTCCAGGTCTTTCCGCCGTCATCGGAGGTGACGTACATCAACATCCCCCGGTGCGGCGGATGGGTCTGCACCGTCTCGAAGGCGCAGAACAGCCTGTCCTTCGACAACTCGACGACCGAGCACATGCCGTCACGCGAGAGATGCGCCGGGTTGTGCGCTCGGCTGACGGTCACGGGATTGACCCATGCCTTCGACCTCGGGTCCCAGGTCTTCATCGTGAGCCATTGATGCCGGTGGAAGCCATTCCGGCTCGGCGTGTCCTCGTCGTCGTAGTAGCACTGGAGCGTGCCGTCGCTCTTCTCCAGGAGGAAGGTCGACCAAAGCCCGCGAAACTCGCCCGCGGCCCGCGCAACCTCCGAGTGAGGCTGCCAGGTCGCGCCGTTGTCACGGCTGATGGCGACCTCCAGCCGGAACTTGTGCTCGCGGACGAGGTTCCGTCGGTAGGAGTGGAGAACGTCGCCGTTCCGAAGCCGCATCAGGTGACCGTCGCCTATGTCTATCCCCGGCTCATCGCTGTGGACGATCTCGCCGAACCGACTCCACGTCTTCCCACCGTCGGTGCTGCGGTAGGCGAAGATCGAGACGCCGCCGGATGGGACGCCTTCCGTCCGCGCCGCCAGGATATCGCCGTTCGCAAGCTCGACGGGAGCCTTGAACCCTCCGGCAGGCGACGTCCGGCGGTCCCAGACGATGGGAGGCACGGGCAGGAGTCCGGCGAGCTTCCTGCGCAGAGCTTCACGCCGCTTCTGGAGGCCGGGATCGTCCACCTGCCTGAACAGCGGCGGGGTGTTGCCGGCGCTGGTCGAGCGCACAACTTTGCCCAGATAGTCCGCCCCAAAGTTGCCCAGGGAGATCACTCCGTCGAGCCTGGCGCTGATTCGGTTGCCGAGGTGATCGAACTCCGGGAGGCGGCCCGAGGTGACCAGCTTCCCGCCGTGTTTCACGAAGTCCCGAAGCATGCCCGACGCCTCCGGACGGCAGAAGGCGCAGTCGGGGAGAAGGATCACGTCGTACCTCGCCCGTAGGTCGGGCCGCTGCTCGGCGAGTTCGTGGAGCGTCCAGATGTCAGGGATTATGCCGGACTCCGTAACCGCCTTGTACAGGCCGACGAAGTCGCGGAAGTCGTTCTCCTTGACGCCGGTGTATGCCGTCGGGAGGATCGGCTGGATCAACGCGACTCGCGACGGCTCCTCGGCGGAGACGCGTCTGCCGTGCATCAGCATCCTCTCCAGATCGGCCGTCGGCATGCCGGTGTAGTAGTCATAGTCCGGCGTGCCCCACCAGCAGTAGTAGAAGATGCTCTGCGCGCCGTGGCGGATCGCCTCCTGGGTGACGCTGTCCATCGCGGGGTAGCCGACCGCCACGCCGGAGGTGAAGTCGATGACGTCCACCGCATAGACCGGCTTGCCGTACTTGCGCGCTAGGTCGATCGCCGCCGTGATCCTCACCGGGTCACCGTCGGCGGAGCAGATCTGCATGCCGATGACGTCCATGTGCTTCAGCTTGGGCAGGATGACATCGAGCGCCATCGCCGTGTGCTGGGTGTAGTCCCACTCGACCGGGAAGGCGAACGCATACGTGAGGTAGCCGATCGTCAGCCGCGAGGGGTCCTCGCGCTTCACGAGCCGGCAGAACCGCTCGATGTAGTCGCCCAGGAACTCCGCGCCGAAAGTGAACCAGTCGTACGCGGCGGCTCGCGGGTTGCCGTACTCGGGCTTGTCAGCGGCCGGAGGCATCTCGATCGTGAGATATCCCTTCTCGCCGGAGGTCTTGAGCCCGACGCTCTGCGTCCAGTTGTTGACCTGCCAGGCATCCGGAATCTCCTCGGCCTGCGCGCGCTCATCACCGGGAGCCAGGTTCGTGTCGGACCCCTTCTCGCCGAAGAAGACATCGTCGAAGCTGACCGTGCCGTTGCCGTGGAGCTTGAGAAGCAGCCACGCGGATTTCGCCCGATCGGGGGCCTTAACGGTCATCTCCAACTGCCGCCAGCCGTTGTAGCCCTTCAGTCGCTCGCTGTCGGAGGTCCGGATCGGCGTCCCGTTGTCGCCCTGACGCCATGCGATCTGCAGGTGCGCGCCCTCACCCCGCACATCCTTCGTGCGTACCTTCGCCCGGAAGACGTACTCCCTGCCCGCTTCGACGGGAACGTCCCGGCAGGTGCTCCACGAGAGGTCGTGGGCAATATCGTATGCCGGCTCGAACGACGAGAGGTAGTTCGCCGCTCCGAGCGCCGAGGCGGTAAGCCTCGGAGCATCTACAGCATCGAAACCCGTATGGGCGCTCTTCCATGCCGAGTTGAGCCGGTCGATCGAGCCGTACCTGGCCGAGAGCCACTTCCGGAAGGCGGCGATGTCGCCTGGGTTGAAGCGGGCGTGCGACTCGTACCACCACTCCGCGCCGGGCTGGTAGCCGATCACGACGCCGGTCTTGTCGCGCTCCTTCACGTGGGCGATGACGGCTCTGATGAACTTCTCGTGCCAATCCTTGAACACACCTGACGTCATGGAGGGCATCGTGTGCGGACGGCCGTCGTAGTTGAGCATCATCTCGCCCGCGGCTCGGCACTTCTCCATCAGCCAGGCAGGAGCATAGACGGGATTGGCCTCCAGGAGCAGGATGACCTTCAGCTTGTGCTTCTCCGCGAACTCGATCTGCCGGTCGAGGCTGCTGAAGTCGTACTTCCCCTCCTCGGCCTCCATCCCGGAGACCGCCCGGAAGATGACCGCGTTCGAGCCTGACTTCGGCACGTCGTCCATGCCCTTGTCGATCCACGGGAAGTGGTTCACGAAGCCGATCAGCGGCTCGTCGGCATTACATGCGGCCGTGCAGACCAACAGGATCACAATCAGTATGAGAGCTGTGTTCATCATTCGTCCTCCAGACGGACTCTCGATCACGCCGCGACATCGGATGGCCCCCCGGTCAGCGACCGCGGAGTCGTAGCCGCCCTCCAGCCACCGTGCCTCGTCGTCGGCATCGACGACCTCGACCGCACACGGATGCGGCTGCTGAGAGCAGGACCAGTATGCGGATGGCTGCTATCACGGAGGATTGCCTCATCGACCTGAGTATAGCCGTCGGAGGGTAGATCGGTCAATTTGGCCGTCATGCTGGAGGATCTTGAACGGCAAGCAGGGATGTGATAGACTATGCAACCTAATACTGGGAGATACCGCTATCATGGAGGATATTAAGACTGCAGTAGTAACAGGCTGCCACCCGTTCGACGTGCAGGCCTTCCACAAGCTCTTCCGACGCATGAGAGGCGTCGACGCATATATCCAGCACATGGAGGAGTTCGCGACGACTCCTCGCAAGGTCCGCGAGCAGTACGATGTCGTGCTCTTCTACAACATGCACCGATCGGTATCCGATGCGACCACGCGCACGGCGATCGAGGAACTGGGAGAAACCGAGCAGGGGATAGTCGTGCTCCATCACGGGCTGATCGCTTTCCGCGACTGGGGGCTCTGGTCGGAAATCGTGGGAATCAGGGACCGCAGCTCCACGCCCCTCCCGGATCAGAGAGTCCGTTTGCAGATCGCTGACGCGAGGCATCCCATCACCGTCGGCATCAACTCCTGGGAGATGATCGATGAGGTCTACACCGCCGGAGAGCCCGACCCAGGGAGCCGGGTGCTTATCAGGACCGACCATCGACGGAGCATGGAATCGATCGCGTGGGTCAGGAACTACAAGGCGTCGCGCGTGTTCTGCTTCCAGTCCGGACACGACGAAGCGGCCTATTCCAACGTGAGCTTCCGCGAGGTACTTGCGCGCGGGATCAGGTGGTGCGCGAGGGTACTGTAGGAGCGGCTTCCAGCCGCGATGAACCGGCGTATCGTAGGAGCGGATTCCAATCCCCCATGTAGGAGCGGCTTCCAGCCGCGATCGCAGCTAGAAGCTGCTCCTACGTGGTGCGATCGCAGCTAGAAGCTGCTCCTACGTGGTGCGATCGCAGCTAGAAGCTGCTCCTACATGGTAGACCATTCTCCTACTCCAGCGTCACCATCGCCCGAGCGCCGCCGTGCCTTTCAGCGCTGACTGCATCGACGATGATCGAGGTCCCGCCTTCCGCCAGGTCGTACTTCTCGGTCGATGGATCGTAGAAGACCGGCAACTCGGACCTCGGTATGTCGAGCCGGTAGACTCCGTCGGACGACTCCTCGAGCGCGAGCCACTCGAAGCGGCCGGGGATGAGCCGGAAGCGGATCCGAGCGCCCTCCGCCGGCGTACCACCGGCGTCCCATGCGCGGACTTCGACCTTCAGGCCGCGGCTGCCATCCGCCCTCACCCGGAGCCCCAATCCCTGGGTGATGCTCCTGGCGAGCGCGTATGCCTTCGACGGACGATCCGCCCTGAGGTGCTCCCGCGCCCGATCGAGGAGCGACACAGGTCCCTTCACGTCGCCCCCCAGCTTCGTCCACCGGGCGACAGCGGACTCGGCCTTCGCCACCTCGGACGTGGCGGCCTCCGGGGCGATCCTCGGCTCCAGGGCGACCAGCGCCGTGCCGAGCGGCTCGATGGTGACGTCACCCGAGAGAAGCTCTCCGGTGAGGATGTCGCGGACTTGCTTGAGCCCATCCGAGGAGAGCCTGACCGCACGTCGATCATTCCGGCGATTGATGAGCACCGCCTGGAGGTTCGTGCCGTCGGTGAGCAGGAGCGGCTCGATCCCCTCGGCGCGCCTGCCGTTCTCCGTCACGACTACCGGACGCGGGTTCGCATGCCGTGCCACCGCCTCCTCGATCGCGTCCATCGGGAGCGGCTTCACGCCCACCTCCCAAGTGTTCGCGCCCCCGGAGGTCTGCGTCTGGTGGATCACGCGGACCGCAGGCCCCTGCGCGTCATCGGGCACTGAGACCGCACCGGGGAGCGTCGATCCTACGGAGACGACCGTCCCGCCCGCGCGCATGTAGGCGTCCAGGCGGCCTCGGGTCTCCTCGGACACGATAGGATTGTCAACGCTCAGGAGCACCGGTGTCTCGGATGCGAGCCGGGCATCGATCTGCACGTCGGTGAGCAATGCGACCGCCCATCCGCGCTTGATCGCCTCATCGTAGAGCAGCGTCCATCGATCCTGCCACCGGCGGGCCCAACTCGCATCGGAGATAAAGACTCCCACCCGCGGCCGGAGCCGGGATGAGCCGTCGAGATACGGTCCCGCCTGCCTCAACTCCTCGAAGACGCGCTTCGCCTCGGCCTCAGCGGGCTTGCCGGCGATCCCCCACTCACCGTCGTGCAGGTCGCCGATCCAATGCACCAAACCGACGTGCCAGACGCCGAGCCCGAGCGCCTCGTAGACGGTTCGACGGAGACTCGCGGGGGTGAACGTGCGTCCCCCACCCTTCGCGGCGGGATCGAGCTGCTTGTTGGCGAGGCGGGGAGCGACGACCGGAACGCCGAAGCTCGTCTGCTGGTCGAGCGTCATGCGGATGATCCGCTCGGCATCGTCGTCGATGGAGATCGGGCCGGCCTCGAAGCCGTCGACGACTCCGGCGAGATCGCCGAGGGGGTAGCCGAGCTTCCCACGGAAGTCGACGGTGAACGGGTTGCCGTGCGTGGGCAGCATCGCCGGACGAGTCGGATCGAGCGCGTGGAGATGGGCCGTGTAGCCCGCGTACCGATCGACGACGACAGAGTCGCGGAAGTCGCGCCAGTCGTCCTTATGTCCACCACCGGATGCTTCGGCTGCGCCGCTCCGCTCTGCAACCGAAGCATCCATACCCAAGCGCTTCCAGGCTGTGAAGTAACGGCGCATCGCCGGACTGTGGTCGCCCGCGGGAAGGCCGAAGTAGTCGGGCCAAGCCTGCTCGGCGCCGATGACCCAGTACCGCGCCCACGATTCGCGGCCGATGAGCGGCACCATCGCCGACATCTGCTCCTTCGCCAGTCGGACGAGCAGCGGATCGAGCATCGCCGGGACGGGGTTCGCGCCGACGCGGATTGTCTTGCCGTCCCGGTCCTTCATGCGGGCTTCCTGGCGCAGTTCCCAGAACCACTCGGGGTACCGCACGAAGAAGGGATTGTTGTGCTCTCCAAGGCCGACGCCGACTCCCGACAGCTTGTCGAGCGACGCATCGTCGATCGGCTGCGGGACTACCCGCACGCCGCCAGGAGCGTCCGGGTCTTCCTCCAGGCGCATCATGAGGTGCATCGATGTGGCGTTCGCCCCCGTGCGGTCTACCTGATCGCGGATCGACGCAGGGCCGGTCCACAGCCAGAAGCCGTACATCTCCCCCGGCCGGGCGATCCAGTCTCGGTACGCGGGATGGAGCATCCCCGACAGAGGTGATGAGGACGCGCCCCTCCAGGCGGCAAGCGTGATGCAGACGATCAGTGCGGTGAGTATGTATCTCATGTATGCACTATTCGCCGTCCGGGCGCATTCCTCCCCAAGAGGGACTCCCGGGGTCGGCGGCTAATGTTAGTCTATCACCAGAATGGACAGACGCCATGGCACAGAACACTCGACCGAATCTCGTGTACGTCCTCGCCGACCAACTCCGCTATCAGTCCTGCGGATATGCCGGCGATCGAAGGGCGCGAACACCGAACATCAATGCATTCGCCAGGGAGGGCGTCGATTTCCGCAACGCGATCAGCGGACACCCGGTCTGCGCCGCGTATCGGGCCTCACTGTTCACGGGGAAGTACACCACATCCACGGGCATGGTGATCAACGAACTGCGCATCAACCCGAACCACGAATGCATCGGCCACGTACTGACGCGCAGCGGATACGATACCTCCTACATCGGCAAGTGGCATCTCTACGCGAACCAGCTCGGCAACCATCGCGATCCGAAGAACTCGTTCACTCCCCCGGGGCCTTACCGGCTCGGCTTTGACGGCTTCTGGGCGTCCTACGGCTTCTGGCATGAGTACTACAAGGCCTTCTACCACACCGACTCACCGGAGCAGATCCCCGTCGAGGGATACGAGCCCGACTTCCAGACCGACCTCGCGATCGAGCGGATCAAGCATCACGCAAAGGGCGACAAGCCGTTTGCCGTCTTCCTATCGGTCGGAACGCCGCACAGTCCATGGGGAGCGAACAACGTCCCGCCCGAGTACCTTGCGATGTTCGCCGAGGACACCGAACTCCACGAGTTCGACTACCCTCGCAACTACAAGCCGGAGGACGACCCATACTCCGACAACTGGGGGATCTTCAAGCCGGCGGCGTCGAGGGCGCGGCTCCCCAACTGGATGCGCGTGTACTATGCGATGACCGCCAACCTCGACTGGAACTTCGGTAGGCTCATGAAGGCTATCGACGAGGCGGGAGTGCGCGACAACACGATCGTCGTCTTCACGTCCGATCACGGCGAGATGTTCGGCGCGCAGGGACGGCTGGCGAAGAACATCTTCTACGAGGAGGCCGTGCGCGTGCCTTTCCTGATGAGGCTGCCGGGCCGATTCCCCGCGGGGAGCGTGTCCGACGTCTGCCTGAACACGCCGGACATCATGCCGACGCTGCTCTCGGCGATGGGTCTACCGATCCCGTCGAAGGTCGAGGGCATGGATCTCAGTCACTGTGCCTTCGGGAAGCCCGGTCCTGAGCCCGAGGCGGCGCTCCTGCAGAACACAGGGGCATGCGCATCGTGGGACCCCGGCTTCGAGTGGCGGGCCGTCCGAAGCAAGCGGTATACCTTCGCCATCTACCGACGTGACGGAAAGGAACTGCTCTTCGACAACCAGGCCGATCCGTATCAGATGAACAACCTCGCGGACGACCCGGCTCACCGCGACGTGAAGGAGCATTTACGCTCGATCATGAAACAGCGCATGGAGGCGATCGGCGACACGAACGAGTCGAGCGATTGGTACCGCGAGAACTGGACGAAAGACCGCTGCATCACCTTCGTGAGGTAGCATAGATTGTTGCAGGAGTTATCCGTACCCATGACCCGGAGCAAAGACAGCACCATGTTGGCAGTCGGCCTCGATTTTGACGGCACCGTCGCGGATACGAACACCCTCAAGGCTCACTGGATCAAGGAGCACCTCGGCATATCGATCGAGCCTCACCTGTGCGACTGGACGAACTGCGTGCCGATCATCGGCCAGGATGCGTACCGCGAGATGGCGAATGATGTCTTCGGCAGAGAGGCCGCCGCGATCGTCCGGCCCATACCCGGAGCGCTGGACGTCATTCGGCGGCTGCGGGCCGTCCGTGAAGTAGTGATCGTCACCGCGCGCACCGGTGAGCGGATGGAGATCGCATCCGACTGGCTCTCGGCGCACGAGGCTACGCGCGGCATGCGTGTCATCGGCGTGAACACCCGCGAGGTCTCGAAGGTCCAACGCTGCCTGGAAGAGGAGATCGGCGCGCTCGTCGAGGACGATGAGCGGCATCTATACGACGCCAGGTCGCAGGGCGTGGAAGCGGTCCTGTTCAGGATGGACGGGCCGGAGGACCTCCGCTGCGACTACGCGGACCTCTGCCGGTCGTGGGACGAGATCGGGCGAGTGCTCGGAGTGGGCTGAGACCCCTCCCCGGCCCTCCCCGCTACGGGGAGGG
>CAYXOC010000033.1:10765-29486 GCA_964466715.1 uncultured bacterium | reverse complement strand
CGAGTGCTCGGAGTGGGCTGAGACCCCTCCCCGGCCCTCCCCGCTACGGGGAGGGGGTTGTTGGTGGATTCTCGCTACGGGGAGGGAGCGCCTGGGTGGGCTCGCGCCGAGGGGAGGGAGTGTGCGTGCCGATCCGAGCCCCCGTCGCCCGACACCCAGAACCCGACACCCAGAACCTAACACCCAGGGCCTCCCCGCAGTTGCCTGCGGCCGCCCGGCGTGGTAGAATGCCGTAACACTGGCGGCAAGGGGGTATATCGGAGTGCCTGCAAATCCGTTCCTCGGCGTCTTCCTTCACGCGCTCGGCGGCTTCGCGGCCGGGAGCTTCTACATCCCGTTCAAGAAGGTTCAGAAGTGGGCGTGGGAGAGCTACTGGCTCGTCGGCGGCTTCTTCAGTTGGATCATCGCACCGTGGGTCGTATCGCTCATCATCTGCCCGGACGTGATGGGCGTGCTCACGAATGCGCCGGCCAAGAGCCTCTTCTGGGCATTCCTGTTCGGGGTGCTCTGGGGGATCGGCGGACTGACTTTCGGCCTGTCGATGCGATATCTCGGCATGTCGCTCGGATATGCGCTCGCCCTCGGGTTCTGCGCGGCGTTCGGGACGATCATCCCGCCGGTGTTCAAGGGGGAGTTCGTCGACCTCGCCTCGAAGCTCTCGGGGCAGACCGTGCTCCTGGGAGTGCTCGTCTGCCTGACTGGAATCGCGATCTGCGGCAAGGCAGGCGTGAAGAAGGAGGGCGAACTCACCGCCGACCAGAAGACGGCAGCGATCAGCGAGTTCAACTTCTCCAAGGGGCTCTGGATCGCCATCTTCGCGGGCGTGATGAGCGCGTGCATGGCCTTTGCGCTCCAGGCGGCCAAGCCGATTGCCGATCTCGCAGTTGCGGTCGGGACCGACTCTCTGTGGCAATATTCGCCCGCATACATCGTGATCTTCGCGGGCGGCTTCCTGACGAACTGCGTCTGGTGCGTGACCCTCAACAGGCGCAACCGCACGGCGATCAACTACATCCGCGGCGAGGGCATCTCGCTCGCATCGAACTACCTCTTCTCTGCGCTCGCGGGCATCACGTGGTACATGCAGTTCATGTTCTACGGCATGGGCACGACCCGCATGGGGGATTACGACTTCTCGAGCTGGACGATCCACATGGCATTCATCATCGTGTTCAGCAACATGTGGGCGCTCCTCTTCAAGGAGTGGAAGGGCACGAGCAGGCGCACGCATCAGATCGTGTTCGCAGGCATCATAGTGCTCATCGCCTCGACGATCGTGGTGGGATACGGGAACTACCTTGCGTCGAGATAGGGAATCATGCTCCCTGCATAATATGGCCGACACCGGTCAGGAGAATAGAATGGCTAACGAAACACCGCATGATCTGGGCAGGATATTCTCGACGGCAACGAAGAACGGGATCGTCATCCCGGCGTTCAACGTCCCTTACCTGCCGATGATCGTGGCTGTCGCCGACGCCCTCGCCGAACACGACACGTTCGCGCTTATCGAGGTCGCTCGCCTGGAGTTTTTCAAGTTCGAGGCCGGAAGCCTCGCAGAGGTCGCCGAGGAGTTCAGGCGTCACGCCGACACCCGGGTGACGCGCCTCCACCTCGATCACACACCGGTGATCGACGAGGACGGCGTGCGCGTCGACTGGAGATCGTTCATCGCGGAGGCGCTCGATCTCGGCTACGACTCCGTCATGATCGACGGCTCGCGTCTGCCGTTGGACGAGAATATCGCGGTCACGGCAGAGGTAGTGCGGATGGCTCACTCGGCTGGAGCCCTCGCGGAGGCCGAGCTTGGATCGGTGCTCGGCCATGAATCCGGTCCCATGCCGCCGTACGAGGAGTTGTTCGCGCAGAAGGCCGGCTTCACAAAGATCGATGAGGCAGAGAGATTCGTGGCGGAGACCGGCGTCGACTGGCTCTCCGTATCGATCGGATCGGTCCACGGCGCGATCGGCCCGGCGACGAGGAACCAGACGAAGGTACAGGCGAAGCTCGACATCGAGCACCTGCGGGCGCTCCACGACGCGACGGGAATACCGCTCGTCCTGCACGGCGGATCGGGCATCCGGCACTCGTATATCGAAGACGCGATCCGAAACGGGATCGCCAAGATCAACATCGGGACGGACATCCGCCAGCCCTACGTGAGGGCGCTCGACGAGACGGGCAGCGTGCGGGCGGCCCAGGCGGCCGTCCGCGACAAGATGAGGCAGATCATCTGCGACGTCTACCGCATCGAGGGCTCGGCGTCGCGGCTCCACACCCTGAAGGAAGGCATCTGATCGGCTATGTCGTTCTGAGTATGTTACTGCACAGCAAGCGCAGTTGTCTCGGGCAGATATCCCGCTAGTCCTGTCAGGGCTGGCGGTGGTTGTTTGCCGGGACATAGGAACCGCTAGTCCTGAGTAGCGAAGCGTATCGAAGGACGTCCGGGTCTAGCCGGAGGTTTGGTGGAGCAAGGCCGCCCTTCGATACGTCCTGAACTCCTCGCACTCCGTGAGCTCGGAGCTCAGGACTACTCAGGGCTAGCGGTGTGGGTTCCCCGGGGACATAGAACCCGTCAGTCCTGAGTAGCGAAGCGTATCGGAGGACGGTCGGGATTACTCAGTGCTGACGGTGCGAGGTTTCTTGGGAGCGATACTGAGGATGACCGATGACGGAATCGTCGATCATCGTCCGTCTCGCTCGGAATGACAGGCGTGACTATTACGCAGACGAAAGGAAGTGTGTAGATGGCAAAGTCAAGGTTTGCTCTGTTTTTCGGCAACAGAGGTTTCTTCCCCGGCTCGCTCATGGCGTCGGCGCGCGTCGAGATGGAGGCGAGACTGAAGGAGCTCGGACACGACACGCTGATGCTCGATGCCGGCGCCACGCGTCACGGCGCGGTCGAGACTCCGGCGGAAGGTGAGATCTACGCCCGGTTCCTGAAGGCACATGAGGGTCGGTACGACGGGGTCATCCTCTCGCTGCCCAACTTCGGCGACGAAACCGGTGCGTTCGCCGCCCTGAGGGATGCGGGCGTCCCGATCTTCGTGCAGGCCTACCCCGATGAACTCAGCAAGATGGCCCCCGCGACGCGGCGCGATTCGTTCTGCGGCAAGATGTCCATCTGCGACGTCTTCTACCAGGGCGGCCTGAAGTTCACGGTCCTCCCGCCGCATACCGTGGCCCCGGCGAGCGCTGATTTCGCGGCAAACATCGATCACTTCGACCGGGTGTGCCGCGTGGTGGGCGCGCTCAAGCGGATGAGGGTCGGCGCGATCGGCGCGCGGACCAGCGCGTTCAAGACGGTGCGCATCGATGAGCTGGCGCTCGAGCGTCACGGGATCACGATGGAGACCTTCGACCTGGCAGACGTGTTCAACAGGCTGAAGGACGTGTCGCCCGACAGCAGCGCGTACAAGGACAAGAAGCAGGTTCTAACCGGCTACGCGGATTTCTCCGGCGTTCCCGAGGCCAACTTCGACTCGCTGGTGCGGCTCGGGGTCGTGTTCGACGCTATCGTCGAGGAGAACAAGCTCGATGCCATCGCGCCCCGTTGCTGGACGGAGATGCAGCAGGTGCTCGGGATATCGCCGTGCGTGCTGCTGAGCGAGATGAACAACCGCCTGGTCAGCGCCGCGTGCGAGGTCGATGTAGGCAACGCCGTCGCGATGTACGCGCTGAGCAAGGCGTCGGGCGATGTCGCGTCGTGCCTCGACTGGAACAACAACTACGGCGACGACGAGGACAAGTGCATCCTCTTCCATTGCGGGCCGGTCCCTCAGTCGATGATGACGGCTAGAGGCGCCGTCACCGAGCACGCGATCCTCAGCAACGCGGTCGGCGAAGGCTGCTCGTTCGGATGCAACGTCGGTCGGATCAAGCCGACTCCGTTCACGTTCGCCAGCATGATGACCGAAGAGGGACAATTGAAGTTCTACGTCGGCGACGGCGAGTTTACCGACGACCCGATCCCGGATGACTTCTTCGGATGCGCGGGCGTCGCGCAGATCGACCGGCTACAGGACGTACTCCTCTACGTCGCTACGAACGGCCACCGGCATCACGTCAGCGTGACACCGGGCATCGTCACGGATGCGATGGTCGAGGCGCTGGGATACTACCTCGACTTCGATGTCGCCGTCCCGCAGGGGATGTAGCGAGTCACCAGACGGGCGGGCTTCAACGTCGGCCCGTCTGCTTGTAGGAGCGGCTTCCAGCCGCGAAACCACCCATTGTAGGAGCGGCTTCCAGCCGCGATGAACCGACGCATCGTAGGAGTTCCAGCCGCGATCGCAGCTAGAAGCTGCTCCTACATGGCTTGATCGCAGATGGAAGCTGCTCCTACAGCGTTGGTTTCCTTGTACCGAAGGAGGAACACTCCATGCCTACACCACGCGAACGACTGATCACCGCGCTGAACCACCGGGAGCCGGACCGTGTGCCGATCGATCTCGGCGGCAACCAGACCGGCATCCACCGGATCGCATACGAGAAGCTGCTCGACTACCTCGGCCTCCGGGAGGAGATCGAGATCATGGATCTCGTGCAGCAACTCGCCAAGCCGTCGGAAGCGGTGCTGGAACGCCTGCACGTCGACACTCGATATGTCGCGGCAGCCGGTGCGAAGAGCTTCAACGCCGAGGTCGTGAAGCACGAGCGGGACGGACGCGTGTGGAACGACTTCACCGACGAGTTCGGCGTCACGTGGTCGATGCCGGAGGACTTCCCCTACTACTTCGACATCAGCTATCATCCGCTCGCGGGGATGTCGCTCAGGGAGATCGAGGAATACCCGTTCCCCAAGGGCGATGACCCGACGCGCTTCGAGGGCCTGAGAGATCGAGCGCTCAAGATCAGGCGTGAGACGCCCTACCCCGTCATCAGCGGCATCTCCGGCGTGGTCTACGAGATCTGCTGGTACATGCGCGGGCTGGAGGATCTGTTCATGGACATGCTCGACCAGCCGGAGATTCTGGAGGCGATCATCGACCGCACGCTCAAGTACTGGCTCGACTGGTTCCGGCTCTTCCTCGACGAGGTCGGCGACGTAGTGGACGTGATCATGATCGGCGACGACCTCGCCGCGCAGAACGGTCCGCTCTTCCCGCCGAGGATCTACCGCTCGATCGTGAAGCCGCGCCAGAAGCAGCTCGTGCAGTACATCCGCTCGCGGACGGATGCGAAGATCTGGTATCACACATGCGGCTCGGCGATCGAGTACATCCCCGACCTGATCGACAACGGGATCGACATCCTGAACCCGGTGCAGATCAGCGCAAAGGATATGGACCCGGCGGACCTCAAGTCACGGTTCGGCGACCGGCTGAGCTTCTGGGGCGGCGGGATCGATGCGCAGAGGATACTGCCGCACGCCTCGCCGGCGCAGATCCGGGAGGAGGTCCGCAGGAACCTCGAGGCGTTCAAGCCCGGCGGCGGATACGTGTTCAACAACGTACACAACATCCAGGCGGACATCCCGCCGGAGAACATCGTGGCGCTCTTCGACGCAGCATACGAGTTCGGCTCGTATGTCTGAGGCGTCTCCTGACGGCGACGGATTCGGATCAGCCTCTCGCTGTGCCCTGAGACGAACTCAGGACTGCTCGAGAGCGTATTTCGCAAGTGTTGTAGGAGCGGCTTCCCAGCCGCGAACGCCCACGCGACGCCACGAATTCGCGGCTGGGAAGCCGCTCCTACAACCGTCTTGAAATACCCTCCGGCACGCTTCGAGTAGCGCAACTTACAGAGAAGCGTCCTCTGTCACGCAACCGATCGCCGACTGGAGTCGTCCCCCACAAGCGCGCCGGGAAGGTTAACCGCCTCCGATGCTTGAACGATGTAGAGAGCATGATTTCAGGAGGAACGGATGTCCGGCAATATGCTTCTGCTGCTTCTCATGGTTTCGCTCGTTCTGCTCTGCTCCGCTACGCTCGGCCAACCATCGCAGGTTGACGTCAGGGACTACGGCGCGAAGGGCGACGGAATCACGGACGACACCGCCGCATTCACCGCCGCGATGGCCGCCGTTGCGGAGAAAGGCGGGACGGTCTCAGTACCGGTCGGCAACTACCTTATCAAGACGCGCCTCGTCGTCCCGGCGAAGGTGACCCTGGAGGGGATCTGGAAGATCCCGACCGCCTGGACGCAGAACCAGGGGAGCACGCTGCTCGCGGTCGAGGGAGCCGGCTCCGAGGAGGGCGCTCCCTTCATCACCCTCAACGCCAACTCGACGATCAAGGGGCTGACGATCTTCTATCCCGACCAGAAGCCCGACAACATAGTCGCCTATCCCTGGTGCATCGCCAGCGCAGGCGGGGACAACCCGTCGATCATCGACTGCCTGCTGGTCAACCCCTACCAGGGCGTGGATTTCGGCACGCGCAACTCCGGCCGTCACTACATCCGCAACCTCTACGGCCAGCCGCTCCGCCGGGGCATTTTCGTGGACAAGTGCTATGACGTCGGCCGGATAGAGAACGTTCACTTCTGGCCGTTCTGGAAGTGGGACGAAGAGTCGGGCATCCGCGACTGGCTCTGGAAGAACGGCGAGGCGATGATATTCGCTCGAACCGACTGGCAATACGTCCTCAACTTCTTCTGCTTCGGCTACGGGATCGGCATGAGGTTCATCGAGTCGAAGGACGGCCCGTGCAACGGGAACTTCCTCGGCTGCGGAATCGATGCCGCCGAGATCGCGGTGCTGGTCGAGCAGACTCAGCCGCCCGGATTGCTCTTCACCAACGGCGAGTTCGTGAGCTTCGCGGGCGAGAAACCGTGCGAGATAGTGGTCAAGGACACGCATACCGGCGTCGTCCAGTTCCAGAACTGCTCGTATTGGGGCAGCTCGGACCAGATCGCCCGCATCGCGGGGACGGGACAGGTGTCGTTCAACGGGTGCAATTTCATCGGCTGGGACCGCAAGCAGAACAAGACCCCGGCGATAGAGCTGTTCGGCGGCGACCTGATCGTGAACGGCTGCAACTTCAGGGGCGCGGGCCCGCAGGTGGCGCTCAGGGGCAAGTCGAAGTCGGCGATCGTGACGAGTAACCGCATGGGCGGCCCGCAGGCGATCACCAATCCGGTGAACGCGCAGCTTGAGGCAGGCTTCAACATCTTCGAGAAAGGCCCCGAGCGCCCGAAAGAGGAGGCCGGAGCAATCGTCATCGATGACACCGACGGACCGACATCCGTGACGTTCACAGGCGACTGGCTGGCCGCGCAGAACGGCAACGAGCAGGTCGGCTACTACCTCGGGACTCGCTGGGCGTGGAAGGGCGCCGGGGACGCGCTCGCGGTGTTCACTCCGGACATCCCGAAGGATGGAGACTACACGGTCTACGCCTGGTTCGGCCCGGACCCCGCGGGCGATCACGCGAGCAACGCGCCGGTCACCGTTCAGTCGGAGGACGGGAAGGTGACGATGGTGATCGACCTTCGGGAGACGAAGGGTGAATGGATGAGCCTCGGCACGTACAGCTTCAAGGCAGGCAGAAAGGGCTCGATCACGTTCAGCAACGACGCGGACGGCAACGTCCTCGCGGATGCGGTCAAACTCGTGCCGGCAGGAGCGTGACGGCGGATGTTCGCTACATGGATACCGGAGCGGCTTCGGTAGCGCCGTTCGCACAGACCGCGAACTCTGCTTCCGAAGCATCCAAACATAGCAGGTTTCCCATGGCACAAGAACCCGCTAGTCCTGAGTAGCGAAGCGTATCGAAGGACGGTGGGGTCTAGCCGGAGGTCTGGTGGAGAGAACGGGCGCTGTCCCGTTCCGTTGGTCGTAGACCTCCGGCGACGGAACGAGACAGCGGGCGTTCCCTACAGTAGAGAGTCCACACGATTTGAGGTGACATATATGAACATGGAGCAGCTTTTCCAGGAGCGACTCGCTCGATACACGACGGCAATGAGGAACGAGAAGCCGGACAAGATCCCGATCCGGCCGTTCGTCGCGGAGTTCACCGCCAAGTACGCGGGATACACCGTCCAGGAGGTCACGCACGACTTCAACAAGGCCTTCGCCGCCGTCCGAAAGTGCGCCGCCGACTTCGACTGGGACGCGGTGGTCGGGAACATGGTCTACGTCTGGACCGGCCTGACCCAGGCGCTCGGCCTCAAGTACTACGCCGTGCCGGGGATCGACATCCCGCCGGACACCGGATTCCAGTACCGCGAACCGGACGAGGACGACGCCTTCATGAAGGCGGACGAGTACGATGCGCTGATCGACGATCCGACGGCGTTCCTGTATGAGGTATGGCTGCCGAGAGTGTCTGCGGACATAGGGCAGATGGGACCTATGAGACGGATGGCCGCACTGACCAAGGGCGGGATGGCGATGATGCAGTACTTCGGCGCATTCGGTCCGCAGGGGCAGGCGCTCAGGGAGGAGTCCGGCACGTGCGGGGCGATCGCGGGTATCCTGAAGGCGCCGTTCGATATTCTCGCGGACAAGCTCCGGGGATACATCGGGCTGACGATGGACATGGTCACCCAGCCGGACAAGGTGCTGAAGGCGTGCGAGGCTCTGATGCCGCACCTCTATCACCTCGCGCTGATCAGCTCCGACCCGAGCGGGAATGCGCCCATCGGGTTCTGGATGCATCGCGGATGCATCCCCTTCGTCTCCGCCGGGCAGTTCGAGTCTCACTACTGGCCGACGGTGAAGCCGATCATCGAGGAGCTGTGGGCGAACGGTCGGCAGACGCTCTTCTACGCGGAGGGCGATTGGGGGCCGCACCTGGATCATTTCGCTGAACTTCCGGACGCGAGCATCGTCTACCACGTGGATAGGGGCGATATCTTCGAGACTCACCGCAAGCTCGGCCACAAGTTCTGCCTCAGCGGAGGCATCCCGAACTTCCTACTCGCCTACCGCACTCCCGACGAAGTGCGCGCCTACGCGAAGAAGGTCATCGACGGCGTCGCGCGGAACGGCGGATACGTGATGGATGCGAGCGCGATCATGCAGAACGACACCTCGGTGGAAAACCTCAGGGCACTGACCGACTTCACGAGGGAGTATGGGATGTATTCCGATGGGCATGCGAACATCGAACGTCCAATATCGAACGTCGAGCATGGGCCGTCACGCATCACGTATCACGGATCGCGTCCCGGCGTGTGCATCCCGTGGGAGGAGAAGCGCAAGGAGCTTTCGGCGGAGATTCCGGGGGATGAGGGCCTCGCCAGGCGCATCTGGGAGGAGGTCGACGGCCTCGGCAACATGTTCATCTGGCAGGTGCTCGAATCGTTCTAGTCTAGAGTGGGGAGTGTAGAGTGGAGAGTAGCAGCAAAGGATTGAGTAGAAGGCGGTTTCTCACCCTGGCCGGCGCGGGGGCGGCAGCGATGGCGCTGCCGATCGATCTGTCTGCCGCCGAGGTCCGGAAGCCGAACATCATCGTCATCCTGTCCGATGACCACGGATACGCCTCGATCGGATGCCAGGGAGGCGTCAACGTCCCGACGCCGAATATCGACTCCATCGCGAAGAACGGCATCCGCTGCACGAGCGGCTACGTCACGTGCCCGGTCTGCGGCCCGACACGCGCAGGCCTGATGACCGGACGATATCAGCAGCGCTTCGGGTTCGAGGACAACGACGGCCCGAGACCGACCGCTCCCGCCAACTTCGGGCTCCCCGAGGGCGAGAAGACGATGGCCGACTATCTGAAGGCCGAGGGGTACGCCACGTGCATGATCGGGAAATGGCATCTCGGCCATCGCCCGAAGTGCCATCCTCAGAAGCGGGGCTTCGACGAGTTCTTCGGCTTTACGAACGCGGCTCATTCCTACGTCAATCCGGGCGTCGGCACTGCTATCCCGATCGTCCGTGGCACGGAGCCGGTGGACGAGAAGGAGTACCTGACCGATGCCTTCGGGCGCGAGGCGGTTTCCTTCATCGAGCGGCACAAGGAGAAGCCTTTCTTCCTCCATCTCGCCTTCAACGCGGTGCACCACCCGCTGGATGTGCCCGAGAGGTTCAAGGACGCATTCCCCGAGATCGCCGAACCCGAGCAGCGCAAGTTTGCGACGCTGCTGACCGCCATGGACGAGGCGGTCGGCAAGGTGCTCGACAAAGTGCGTGAGGCCGGATTGGAGAGAGACACCCTGATCTTCTTCCTCGGCGACAACGGCGGCTACCGGCTGCCCGGCGATTTCGCGCCGAATGCCCCGCTCAGAGGGTTCAAGCTCCACGTCTACGAGGGCGGGGTCCGGGTACCCTACCTGGTCCAGTGGAAGGATAAGCTCCCCGCCGGGAAGGTCTACGACAAGATCGTCACTTCGCTCGACATTCTCCCGACCGCCGTGACCGCCGCCGGTGGAAAGCCCGCCGAGATCGTCGAAGGAGTCGATCTCGTGCCATACCTTCTCGGCAGGAAGCGAGAGGCTCCGCACGACCGAGTCTTCTGGCGGTGGATCGACAGGTATGCCGCGCGGGTCGGCGACTGGAAGCTCGTGATGAACGGGAACGGCGATGTCTGGACGCTGATGGAGAACGAGACCGGCAAGGAGCAGCTCTTCAACCTCAAGGACGACATCGGCGAGACGAAGGACCTTGCAGCGGTATACCCCGAGAAGCTGAAGGAGTTGCAGGCCGCCTACAGGGAGTGGGACGCGAAGAACATCCCGCCGAAGTGGTTCGACGGCCGTCGGAAGCCCAACGCGCGATAGACGCGGTGGTATGGCCGGCCCGCACCGCCGCCACACCGATCGCAGGCGGCTCCGCCGCCGATGGAATTGACGGCGGAGCCGTCAGAGATCGAGCGGCCCCGGACCTCCGATCCGCACAGGAAGGTCAGAACCCTCCCGCCGGTGAAATCCAGAGTAAGGCACATGCTGCACCGCAGATGTCGAACACCAGGCCTGAGCTTCTCCCACAAGTATATTCGGAGGACTGATTGCACATGAGGATTCTCAAGCACGCATCGATCATCGTCCTGGCGCTGGCGGTCCTGCTCGCCGCGGGATGCTCCAAGCAGACGAACCAGGGCACGCAGTTGTCGGCGGACAAGCCGAAGATCGCGCTCGTCATGAAGTCGCTCGCCAACGAGTTTTTCAAGACGATGGCGGACGGAGCCGAGGCTTACCAGAAGGAGCACGCCTCGGAGTTTGACCTCGTCGTCAACGGCATCAAGGACGAACTAGACGTCAACAAGCAGGTCGAGCTCGTCGAGCAGATGATCGCCCAGGGAGTCAATGCGATCGTCATCGCACCGGCCGACTCCAAGGCGCTCGTGTCTGTCTGCAAGAAGGCATCGGACGCGGGGATCATCGTCGTCAACATCGACAACAAGTTCGACTCCGGGGCGCTGAAGGAGGCGGGACTGACCGCTCCTTTCGTCGGACCTGACAACCGCAAGGGTGCAAAGCTCGTCGGCGATGAACTGGCGAAGCACTTGAAGGCCGGCGACAAGGTTGCGATCCTGGAGGGCGCGCCGAACGCGTTCAACGGCGACCAGCGGAAGCTCGGCTTCGAGGAGGCCATGAAGGCCGCCGGGATCAAGATCGTCGCATCGCAGACCGCCTACTGGGAGACCGACAAGGCCAACGAGATTGCCCGCGATATCATCACCGCCAATCCCGACATCAAGGCGCTCCTGTGCGCGAACGACAGCATGGCCCTGGGCGCGGTCAAGGCCGTGGAAGAGGCGGGCAAAGCAGGCAAGATCGCCGTCGTCGGATACGACAACATCAGCGCGGCTCAGCAGCTTCTCCAGGAGGGCAAGATCCTCGCCACGGCCGATCAGCATGCCGACCAGCTCGCGGTCTACGGCATCCAGTACGCTCTGGAGATGCTGGAGAAGGGGGCAGCCCCCGCCGACAAAGAGACGCCTGTTGATCTGGTGAACTTCGTGAAGTAAGGAACACCCGTGGGCAGATCCGACCAACACAACATGAAATGGCTGACCGACGTGCTCGGCATGGGAGCCGTCCTGGCGGTGCTGATCGCCTTCTTCGGACTCAAGTGCGAGAACTTCCTCACGCCGACCAACTTCCTGGGCATCGCAAACCAGATCCCGGCGGCGATACTGATCGCCGTCGGGATGACCCTCGTTCTCATCACCGGGGGGATCGATCTCTCCGTGGGCTCGGTAGTCGGGCTCTCGGGGGCGGTGCTCGGACTCGCGGTGCACCAGTTCGGCCTTCCGCTCGCGCTTGCGATCCCCATGTGCCTGGGAGTCGGAGCGCTCTGCGGGCTGATCAACGGGCTGGTGGTCGTGCGGTGGTCGCTCCCGCCGTTCATCGTCACGCTCGGGATGCTCGAGGCCGCGAGAGGCGTCACGTTCATGCTTACCGAGTCGCGCACGATCTACATCGGCTCCAAGATCGGGAACATCGCGTCGGTGGGGATCGGGAACGTCTCCTCGCTCTTCATCATGGCG
Organism: uncultured bacterium; assembly: GCA_964466715.1. Classification (GTDB taxonomy): domain Bacteria; phylum Armatimonadota; class UBA5829; order DTJY01; family DTJY01; genus CAYXOC01. The sequence goes on along the minus strand of CAYXOC010000033.1, from coordinate 17,100 downwards.
GTCATCACAGTGGCGGTCGGACATCTGCTGCTCAACAAGAGCGCGTTCGGCAGGCATCTGATCGCGCTCGGCTCCAACGAGCAGGCCGCCTACCTGTCAGGGATTCGGACGTCTAGGGTGAAGGTGCTGGTCTACGTCCTATCCGGCCTGCTGTGCGCACTGGCGGCGGTAGTCATCACGGCCCGCTTTGCTTCCGCGAACCCGAATGCGGGCAGCGGATTCGAGCTGGAGGCGATCGCGGCGGTAGTCATCGGCGGAACGAGCCTGATGGGAGGCCGAGGATCGGTGGTGAACAGCTTCTTCGGCGTGGTCATCATCGCCTTGCTCGGAAGCGGCCTGGCGCAGATGGGAACAGAGGAAGCCACTAAGCGAATGATCACCGGATGCGTGATCGTCCTCGCCGTGATCCTCGACTACTACCGGTCCCGATTGATGGTCAGGCCGGAGGCGAGTCGGTAGGGAAAGACAACATGAAGGGCAAGACATTGAGCAGAAGAGAATTCCTCGCACTGGCCGGCGCCGGAGCAGCCGCGATGACGATGCCGCTGCCGAGCCTGCTTGCCGCGGAGAAGCGCAAGCCGAACGTGATCGTCATCCTCTCCGATGACCACGGCTACGGCTCGATCGGATGCCAGGGTTGCAGAGAGATCGCCACTCCGAACATAGACTCCATCGCGAAGAACGGCGTTCGCTGCACGGACGGGTATGTGACCTGCCCCGTCTGCGGACCGACGCGCGCGGGTCTCTTGACCGGGAGGTACCAGCAGCGGTTCGGCTTCGAGGACAACTCCGGGCCTATCCCGAATGCCCCGAAGAACTACGGTCTGCCGGCTTCCGAGAAGACTGTCGGCCACTATATGAAAGCCGAGAGTTACGCGACAGGCTTCATCGGGAAGTCGCACCTGGGGTTCAGGCCCGAGTACAACCCTCTGAACTTCGGCTTCGACGAGTTCTTCGGCTTCCAGCACGGCGCGCACTCGTACACCGACCCGGAGCTCGGCACGCTCAACCCGATCCGCAGGGGCACGGAGGAGTACGACGAGAAGGAGTACCTGACCGACGCATTCGGGCGCGAGGCGTGCTCGTTCATCGAGCGGCACAAGAAGGAGCCGTTCTTCCTCTACCTCGCCTTCAACGCCGTACACCATCCGCTGAGGACCCCGGAGCGGTACAAGGATAGCTTCTCGCATATCAAGAATCCGGAAAAGCGCCACTTCGCGGCGATGTTGACGGCGATGGACGATGCCGTCGGCAAGGTGCTCCACAAGGTACGCGAGACGGGCATGGAGGAGGACACAATGATCTTCTTCCTCGGCGACAACGGCGGCTACAGGCTGCCGGAGTTCGCCCCCAACGCTCCGCTGAGCGGCTACAAGATGGATGTATACGAGGGCGGAGTGCGCGTTCCGTTCCTGGTCCAGTGGAAAGGCAAGCTGCCCGCCGGGAAGGTCTACGACAAGATCGTCAGTTCGCTGGACATCGTCCCGACCGCCGTGACCGCCGCCGGTGGAAAGCCCGCCGAGATTCTCGAGGGAGTGGACCTTCTGCCGCATCTCCTCGGCAACAAGAGCGAGGCTCCGCACGATAGAGTCTTCTGGCGGTGGATGGACAGATGGGGAGCGAGAGTCGGCGACTGGAAGCTCGTGCAGAACGGGAGCGGGCAGGACTGGATACATGCGCGGGAGGGCAAGGAGCAGCTCTTCAACCTCAGGGATGACATCGGGGAGAAGAACGACCTCGCGGCGACGCATCCGGAGAAGCTGAAGGAGCTTCAGGCCGCCTACAGGGAGTGGGATTCGAAGAACATCCCGCCGAGGTGGGTGGACGGCCGTCGGAAGCCCAGCGCGCGATAGATGCGGTGGTGCGGCCGGCCCGCACCGCCACCACGCCGATCGTCGGCGGCTCCGCCGCCGACGGAGTTGACGGCGGAGCCGTCAGAGATCGTGCCGACCGGCACAGAGACACAGCCCCCACACCGATCGCAGGCGGCTCTGCCGCCGATGGCATTGACGGCGGAGCCGCCTGGGATCGTGCATGGGCGGCATCAAGGAGTAGCACATGACACACACATACACTCGACGCGATTTCCTGCGGCTGGCAGGCATGGGAACCGCCGCGATGGCGCTCCCGACTTCCGACCTCTTTGCCGCCGACTACATCAAGCCGAACGTGATCGTCATCCTCGCGGATGACCAGGGGTTCGCCGACATCGGAGTCCACGGATGCAAGGACTGCCGCACGCCGAATATCGACTCCATCGCCAGGAACGGCATCCGGTTCACCAACGGCTACACGAGCTGTCCGGTCTGCAGTCCGATGCGCGCCGGGCTCCAGACCGGCCGTTACCAGCAGAGATTCGGCTTCTACCACAATCCGCCCAAGGATCTCGACCGCACGAACTGGGGGCTCCCGCTCGACCAGAAGACGTTCGCGCAGTACATGAAGGAACAGGGATACGTGACCGCCGCCATCGGCAAGTGGCATCTCGGCGACAACGAGCCGTTCCACCCGAACAAGCGCGGATACGACGAGTTCTTCGGCTTCGTCGGAGGCGCCCACAATTACATGCATCCGGAGAGCGGATCGTTCAACGCGGTACAGCGGAACGGCAAGCCGGTGGATGAGAAGGAGTACCTCACCTACGCCTTCGGGCGCGAGGCGGTCTCATTCATCGAGCGGAACAAGAAGAAGCCGTTCTTCCTCTACCTCGCCTTCAACGCGCCGCATTCGCCGCTGCAGGCCGCCGTCAGGGATCAGGAGAAGTTCCCCGAGATCCAGGACCAGAGACGCCGCACGTTCGCTCAGATGCAGTTGGCGATGGACAATTGCATCGGCGATGTCCTCAAGAAGGTCCGGGAGGCCGGCCTCGAGGAAGACACGCTGATCGTCTACATGTCGGACAACGGCGCTCCCACGCCGGGCAACACATCGCGCAACGACCCGTTCAAGGGCTTCAAGACGCAGGTCCACGAGGGCGGCATACACGTACCCTTCATGATGCAGTGGAAGGGCAAGATCCCGGCAGGCAAGACGTACGACAAGCCGGTGATCTCGCTCGATCTCCTCCCGACGGCCGTCGCCGCTGCAGGCGGCAAGATCGCATCGAACGTGGACGGCGTTGACCTGATGCCCTACATCACCGGAAAGAAGACCGGCTCGCCCCACAGGGCGCTGTTCTGGCACTTCGACAAGCAGTCGGCGATCCGCATGGGCGACTGGAAGCTGTCCAGACACGAGGACAAGGGGATCAGGCTGCACAATCTGGCCAACGATCCCACCGAGAAGACGGACCTGGCGCATGAGGACCGGGACAAGGTCGCCGAGCTGTTGGCGGAGTGGGAGAGATGGAGCGCCGACAACGTCAAGCCGATGTGGCCGAGCAAGGCCGACGCTCCCTGGACGAACGAGACCTGGTAGAACACGTCGTCCCGCGTGTCCTACGGACCGCATGGGATACACGAGACGTATGGAGAAAGACGGAACATGAAGAAGCTGTTACCCGCGCTGAGCGCGCTCGCCGCCATCAGCGCCTGCATCCCCGCGTTCGGCTTCGATGCCGCAACGCCCGCCGCCGAGCGCAACGCACTGCTCTTCTCGTGGGACGGCGTCCAGAGGGAGCATCTGCTCGAATGCCTCAAGCGGAACGAACTGCCGAATCTGGCCGCACTGATCAAGGAGGGCCGGATCGTCAACATAGACATCACGAGCCACCAGACGTCCACCAAGCCGGGGCACGTCCAGATGCTCACCGGATACGACCCCGACGTCACCGGCTGCCCGACCAACAGTGAGTTCAAGACCATCCCCGAGGGGCTCTCGATCTTCGAGCGGCTTCAGCAGGCGTTCGGGAAGGACAAGATCGCCACGATCATGATCAACGGCGGATCGTACCATCTCGGCTCCGATCCGCCCTCCACGCCGGAGGAGATCGCTCAGGCAAAGGAGGCGCTGGCCAGGATGGGACCTCAGGGCGACCCGGTCGAGCGGGAGCGGCTGAACTTCGTCATCATCAACGTTCACGGCGAGCCGTATTACCATGTGGCCAGGAAGATCGACTTCTGGGATGGGAACGTGAGAAGGGATGCGGATGTCAACGCGCCCATTCTGCTCGATGCGCTCGAGAAGTATTCGAAGGGCCGGTTCTTCGCGTTCTGCCACTTCCGCAACCCGGATCACGCGGGTCACGCGCACGGGGAGAACTCGAAGGAGTACAACGACGCGCTGATCGAGTGCGACAAGTGGGTCGGCGAGGCGGTGAAGAAGCTCAAGGCGCTCGGGATCTACGACCGAACGATGGTCTTTGCCACCTCCGATCACGGCTTCGACGAGGGGCAGAAGAGCCACAAGGACGCCCCGCGAGTCTACCTTATCGGCAACATGAAGAGCCTGCGCAGGAACGGCGACCAGCGGGACATCGTCCCCACTATCCTCACCGAGATGGGCGTCGATTACACGAAGCTTCAGCCGAAGTATAAGGGAAAAGCTCTCACCGTGAGGTAGAGAGATCCCGTCGGGCGGATGATGAGTGAGGACCGGAGCCTCACTCATCATCCGCCCGACGACTTCGGCGATCACGGCATTCCCCTCCACGCGGACTTCAGCCACCTCCGCCACGATCGGTATCCCGGAGAGATCGACGACCGGGTTGATCGCATCTGAGAGCAACTCCGGCGCGGGCTCGGGCAGAGTCAGACCGAGTGCGCGGACCTGGCTGATGTTGTAATCGATCCGAGCCCCCTCGCCTACCAGCGCGCCCACGACCTCTACTCCCTCAGCGCCCGGCGGCAGTTCCAATCCCGATATCTGCGGCTGAGCGCGCACCACCGCCTGGTTCGGCGGCTGGAACTGCACTTCGACGTTCTGCAGGTTTCTGTTCGCATCGAGAAACGCCGCAACGTCACCGCTGAGCACGCGCACGGCGCCGTTCGCCCTTGCGATCCGCTCCAGTCCGGCGCAGTTCGGGTTGTACACCACGCCTACCAGGGCGATCTCGATCCTATCCAGGACCGGAGACCCGGCGGGCCGCACGCGCGTGCCCGTCACGGTCACGAGATCGGCCCCGGTCGCCCCACGGATGCCCTCGACCCGCACTTCGTAGTTGTCCGCCGGACCGATGATGCCGGGGAGGTACCGCTCGATGGCATTCGCAACCTGGGATTCTCTCGAACCACCGCAGCCGGCGACCGAGAACATGGCCAGGCTTGCCATGATGATGTATGCGAGCGCACGAGGATTCCTCATAGACTGCCTCCTTTGCGCCGGATTTCCGGTGTGTCACGAAGCTTTTCCCCCGGGCCGAGGGTCCGAAACCGCGAGCCCCGGACGTTGACGTGATCCGGCTGCTCTGCTAGAATCCAGGCATACCCCGTAGATCCCGCAAGACCCATAGGACACATGCGATCCATGACAGATCGAACGTCCTCTCCCTGGTGACCGGCGACACCTCGGGACGGAGGAACGAAACGGTCTCACAAGCGAGCTTCGGTCGGTGTCTGATGACAGCCCGAAGTATCGGGACTGCGGCGAAGGGATCTTCGGAAGCGCAGCCGACGACCCGGCGCCCACCCAGGAGGACGATATGCTGCCGTATTCTCTCCAACTGCTGAGCGATGCCCTGCCGAAGGTCGAGATCCCGACGGAGCGATTCGATCCGAACGGCGAATGGGAGCACAACTACGCCATATGGATCCCCTCCCGAGGGAAGGATTTCAAGAGCGAACCTGCCGGGAGCCTGCGCATCCGCCGACGACTCACGCCCGACGGGAACATACGGCTGGTGGTGACACAGATCGTCAGGATGAAGGACGTCAACGGCTCCGGGAGGAGCAAGGCGGCGATCACCTGCGTGAACGACAAGCTGTGCGCCCCGATCCGATGGCAGATCGACTCCGAGGTCGACAACCCCGATGGCAAGCAGGTCCGGCTCACATCCGTCAGCATCTCCGGCGAGGCGTCAGGCGGGAGCATCACACTGGACGGGAAGAAGATCACGGCGTCGGAGAGATTGAGCAGCAGTTGGTCGCTCTTCGATGCCGTCCAGCGCCTTCCGTTCGACGCGAAGGAGCTGCGGTTCGATATGCTCGAGGAGATGGAGCTGCTCAAACCCGACCAGATGCTCTGGGCGGGAGAGACGGCTGAGATGGAGATCGGCGGGCGGAAGACGAGACTGCACTCGTTCGAGCAGATCGGATGGGGCATCCTGCCGTTCACATATTGGATCGATGACAACCACCGGCTGATCGTCGCCGTGAGCCAGCGGCGGGCGTATCTCCTCGGTTCGGCGTCGTCGAAGTAGGAGCTTCGCCTCCGCGCCGACCACGACATGTAGGGAACGG
>CAYXOC010000033.1:0-10665 GCA_964466715.1 uncultured bacterium | reverse complement strand
ACGCGACGGCGGGCGTTCACTACGCGGATCTGCCATAAGAGATAAAAGCCGTCACGGCCACTACTGATGTTGCATGAGAGGTAGGACATGAGCAATCCGATCACCAGACGTGAGTTCATCAAGGGAGCGGCGCTCGGCGTCGGCGGATTGGCGCTCGCGGGAAGCAGGGCGTTCGCGGACGTATCGGCTCCCGCGTCGAAGCCGAACATCCTCTTCATCCACACCGACCAGCAGCACTTCGACACGATCTCCGCGCTCGGGAACAAGTGGCTGAAGACGCCGAACATGGACCGCCTGCTCAAGCGGGGAACGGCGTTCACGGAGTCCTACTCAGCGAGCCCCGTGTGCTGTCCGGCGCGCGCGTGCTGGTACACCGGGCGCACGGCCTCCGAGAACGGAATGCTCACCAACGACTACAAGCTCGCCCCGGGCCTGCCCGACCTCGGCCAGTGGTTCAGGAGCCGGGGTTATGCGACCTTCTACACGGGCAAGTGGCATATCCCCGGCCGCCCCAACAGCGACGGCTTCACCGTGATAACCTCGAACCCGTCGCACCTCGGCCAGCACACCGACTCCGTCGTCTCGAAGTCGGCGCAGGCGTTCCTCAGGAACTACTCCGGCGACAAGCCGTTCTTCCTGAACGTCGGGCTCCTCCAGCCGCACGACTGCTGTCACTGGCACACAGCACATGAGGGATACACGGCCGGATGCCCCTACCCGCGCATCAAGAGCGAGCTGCCCCCGCTCCCGGAGAACTTCGAGTCGGTCGGCAAGGAGCCGAAGGTACAGGAGGAGCATCTGGCCAAGCTCCGCAAGAAGACGGCTGCATGGATCGACGAGTTCTGGCGCTTCTACATCTGGAGCTACTACCGCCACGTGGAGATGGTGGACGCCGAGATCGGGCGCATTCTCGACGCCCTCGACGCTTCGAGGCATGCGAACAACACGCTGATCGTGTGGACGGTCGATCACGGGGACGGGCTGGCGCGCAGGAAGCTCGTGACCAAGTTCTTCACCTACGACGAGGCGATCCGTGTGCCGATGGTGGTGTGTCCGCCGGGCGGGCGCTCCGGATCGAGCCCGGTCGGCGGTTCGGTCGATCGGACGCACCTCGTCTCGGGGCTCGATGTCGCGCCCACCCTCTGTGACTACGCCGGGATCGAGCCTCCGCCGCTCGCGCGCGGGAGGAGCCTCCGGCCGCTCGCGGAGGGGAAGTCTCCGGAGTGGCGCGAGTTCATCGTGAGCGAGTGCCTGGTCTCCGGGCGGATGCTCCGAACGCCGGAGTACAAGTTCGTCGCGTTCAAGGACGATCCGGTCGTGCAGCTCTTCGACATGAAGGCAGATCCCTGGGAGATGAAGAACCTCGCGGAGGACTCCGGGCACGCAGGCACGATCGCCGATCTACGCAAGCGTCTCGACGACTGGGAGAGCAAGCTGGAGACAGTGTAGCGGATACTCTCTGCAGGAAACGACCGCCGTCCCGCTGTCCGGTACGCAGGCTGCGCAACTGATCCGTGATCCACCGAACCAGGCTGCGATCGCTTCCTCCCGGCGCGCGCCAGGTTCGGTCCGGCGTCGGGAACAGTATTACCCGGAGCGGCGAGATGCGTAACGAGATCGACAGAGAGTCACTCGGTGGACGTGACGGGACGACGGCTCGACTCGGAGTCCGTCCGGTCGCGCCGGATGACGACGATGGCGGTATCGTCGCGGAGCCCTTCGCTCGCCCATGACTTGACGGCGGCGAGGAGTTCGTCGCAGATGCACTTCGGCGACTTCCCGGCGTGGTTCCGGAGGACTCGCTCGATCCCCTCGTAGCCGAAGAGGTTCGCTCCGATCCGCGCTTCGTTCACCCCATCGGTGTAGAGGACGATCTCGTCACCGGGCTCGAGGCTGTATTCGCCCTCCGCGAACACCTGGTCCGGCATGGCGCCGAGAGGAAGGCCGCCTGCCGCCACGAACTCGACACGGCCGTCGGCGCGGAGCACGGCGGGCGGAGGGTGGCCGGCGCTCGTATAGACGACGCGGCCGCTCCCGGGCTCGAGGAAGAAGAGGTGGACGGTGACGAACGCGCCGCCCGTCTCCGTGCGGCAGATCACCTCGTTCGCGTGAGCGATGGCCTGCCCGGGCGACGGGGCGACGTATGCGAGCGCGCGCACGGTGCTGCGGGTCATGGCGGCGAGCGACGCGGCTTCGACGCCCTTCCCGGAGACGTCGCCGATGAGGGTGCCGACCCGGCCATCGTCGAGTCGGAACACGTCGTAGAAATCGCCGCCGACCTCCTCGCCGGCATAGGCTGGCACGTACACGGCGGCGGTCGGATAGTCGTCGCTGATGAACGGCTCCGGTGGAACGATTGCCTTCTGCAGCACCTGCGAGATGTGGCTCTCTCGCTCGTAGGCCGCCTTCAACTCCTCCTCGGCCCTCTTCCGTTCGGTGACATCGGAGAACACCACCGCGAACTGACCGCGAACCGGGCTGTAGGCGTATGCCTCGTACCAACGACCCAGGACGGAGCTGTAGCCGTCGAACCGCGCCGGCTCACCGGTCAACGCGACTCTTCCGAAGGTCTCGATCCAGAACGGTTCGATGCCGGGCAGGACCTCCAGGACAGTCCTACCGATCAGGTTCTCACGCTTCAGCCCGGTCTGCCGCTCGAAGCCATCGTTGATCTCCAGGAACTCGTAGTCCACGGGGTTTCCCGCCTCATCGCAGATGATGCGGAGGAGGCCGAATCCCTCGCTCATACTGCTGAAGAGTGTGCGGTATTTCCTCTCGCTCGCCGCCAGATCCGAGGTCCGCTCCGCCACGCGCTGCTCGAGGGTTTCGTTGATCTCCTTCAGCGCTTCCTCCGCCTGCCTCCGCTCGGTGATGTCGATGCCCATCTCCATGATCATGGGCGATCCGTCGCTGTCGGTGAACGGGAAGTCGTAGATATCGTAGATGCGCCCATCCGGACCGGTCCACTCCCAGCGGACCGGCGCGTCGGTCTTCAGCACCTTGTACGTCTCACATACCTCACATGGCTCTTCGCGCCCGAACAGGTATTCGTAGCAGCGCCGGCCGAGAGATTCCCCGAAGCGCTCCCTGAAGAAGCGGTTGGCGAAGGCCACTCGATAATCGGGCGTGAGCAGTATCAGGTAGGCAGGGAGCGTCTCCAATAGGTCGTGAAAACGCTGACGTTCGGCCTGCACCGCCCTGTTGGCGTCCGCGAGATCCCTGGTACGCTCCTGGATGCGCATCTCCAACTCGTCGCGGACTCTGCGCAGGGCGTCCTCGGCCTTCCCACGCTCTTCCGTCTCCGCGCGCAGTCTCTCATTCCGGGCGGCCGGTTCGGCCGTCTGCTCACTGAGTTGCTCGTTCGCCTCCCGAAGGGTCCGTTCCAGGTCCCGGCATTCGGCGTCATGGGTCATCGTTCGTCTCCCCGGCTGACGGCGGACAGGCGCTCCGCCTCTCCGATTCCTTGATCCCCTATATGACCTCCAGATAATCCTTGTCCGGCAGCGCCGGGAACGCCCCGTGCGGCTCGGCCTGATACCAGAACGCGACGGAGGCGATATCGTCCTGCAGCGGGAGGTAGCGTCCCCCGCTCCTCCAGCCGAGCGCCTGGATCGTGACGCGCAGGTCGCTCTCGAAGCGGATCGGGTCCATGATGTGCCATCGGTAGAGCCCGAACCGCTGCTGCGACTGATAGAGACCGTCGGGCCGGATCACCTGCGGGAGGCCGCTGTACGGCGTGGTGAACTCGCGGTATCCGCCGTTCTCCTTGCCGACGTCGAAGTTGTACGAGCCGCAGAAGTAGTCCTCGGCGCCGGTGCCGCAGATCGTCGGGAAGTCGGTGTCGCCGTCCATGTAGAACTTGATCTCGCCCTCGCCCCACCAGCCGGTGTTGTTCACGCCCCACGCCATGTAGGTACCGACGTAGTGCCCCCGCCCCTTGATGCCGTCGACGATCGTGTAGACATCCTTGTAAGGGAGCGGGTTCGTGCGGCGGAACTGAGCATGGAAGTACGCGCAGTCATCCGGCACTTCGGTGAGCGTGTAGTCGATCTGGTAGTAGAGGACCATCTGCTCCTCGGCGATGTTGGTCATCGTGATCCGGCACGACTTGCGGAACGGCATCTCCCAGTAGCAGTTGAAGGCGCTGCCGGGGTTGACGCAGACCGGGAGCGACGAGACCTGCGCGTACTTCTGCCATCCGCAGGCGAAGAAGTCGCCTACCGGGCACTCGACGGAGGGAGTCTCCTCGCCGTCCCAGTAGAAGCGGAGGATGCTGAACCGCCAGTGGCCGGTCGGGGTCATCCAGATGTGCTGGATCGCGCCGGGACCGTCGATCTCGGCGAGGAGGCGCTCCTCGCCCGGCTCGATGCGGATGTAGGGCGAGACCTTCCATCCCTGGCCGAGGTCGCGGGCGGCGTGCATCGCGGGTCCGTCGGTAGACATCCCGGCTTTGCCCTTCTCGCCGGTGAAGTTCTCCGGGCTGATCGATCGAGTCTTTGCCGATGACAACCGCGAGAGGTTGCCGAGGTTCATTCCAAGTCCGTTGAAAGACATACGTGCCTCCGATGCGTGATTCGTGACGAGTGATGCGTGATGTGATGAGCGACTAGTGATGAGTGATGGTAGCACGACCGAGCGCTGTCTAGCAAGTACATCGCCCCCGAACGTCGGCGGTGGCGTGGGATTCGGATGGAAGAGCGGATCAGCGATGTCATGGCCGTTAGGGCATCTTGATCACTACGAGCGCGACGTCGTCCCTGAGAGCCTCGCCGGTGAAATCCCTGACCTCCTGCAGCAAGGTATCGCAGATCTCCCTCGCGGAGCGCCGCGAGTTCTCCACAACGACCTCCGACAGCCTGCGGTCCCCGAACCACTCGCTGCCCCGACGAGCCTCGGTGATGCCGTCGGTGTACGCGCAGAAGATATCGCCCGAGTGCAGCCGGACCGCGCTGTCCGTATACGACTCCTCAGCCATGATACCGAGCGCCAGTCCCTGGCCGCTGAGATACTCCACCAACCCCGAGGCCGGGTGGTAGATCAGCGGAAGTGTGTGGCCGGCGTTGGCGAACGTCAGGGCGCCGGTGTCGGGATCGAGTACGCCGCAGAACACCGTGATGAACCTGCCCGCCTGCTCCTGAAGGACCAGCGCGCGGTTGCTCCAGTACAGCGCATCCGCCGGGTCTCCGTACTCCAGGACGTATGAGCGTATCACGTACTTGGCGGTCGCGGTATGCTGGGCGGCCTCCAGGCCCTTCCCGGACGTGTCGCCGACCACGATGCACCACCGCGAGTCGCCCAGGGGAATCAGATCGTAGTAGTCCCCGCCGAGCCCGGCCATCTCCTCAGCCGGGGTATAGACCGCCGACAGGTCCACGCCCATCTCCGGAGTCTCCGCCGGCACGAGAAGCGATTGCAGAGTAGCCGCCGCGCGCGACTGCGTCTCGGCCCGAAGCCTCGCCATCACTACCGGAGCCACGCTGTTGCTGATCGCCCAGGTGAGCGCGATGTCTTCCTTGCCCATCCATCTGCCCGTGGGACTCACCATCGCCAGAACGCCCGCGACGCCCTCGTTCGTGATCAGGGGCAGCACTATCGCTGACCCCGCGGTGAGTCCCGGCGCTATCTCGGAGCCGGGAGGCATCTCGCCTCCCTCCCCGCCTACCACAACCATGCGCCGCTCCACGAAAGCCACCGCTACCGCTGATCGCGAGGACGCCGAGACCGGTTCGCCCACGGACTCGCCCTCTTCCGTCGGTACCATGGTCAGCACCCGGGAGAGCGGATCGACTACCCAGATGAACGACTCCGCGTTGATCATGGGCATGGTGTACCGGCGCACGGTATATGCTATCGCGCTGATGTTTCCGGCAAGAGACAGATCCGCCGCCAACTGATTGAGAAGCTCCAGCCTCCGGACGCGCTGTCTCACGGTGCCGGACATCTCGTTGAACGCGCGGCCGATCTCGGCAAGCTCCGGCCCGCCCGACTCCGGTATCGGCTCGACGGCCTCTCCGGCCTGCAGGCGTCGGATACCTTCCAGCAGCCTGTCGAGCGGCCGAGTCACGATCCGAGCGGCGAAATACGCCAGCACGCTGCCGAGCAGGATGCCCGTCAGCGCCATCACCAGACCGATGATCCACGTGCGACGCTGCGCCGAGACCAGGGATTCCGTGGGGAACCGGACCATCACCGCGCCCAGCACCTGCCCGGCTTCGTTGCGGACCGCGATCGCTCCCCACCAATGGTCCGGACGAGCCACCACGATCTCATCCTCCGAACGAAGAGCGCGCGCCATGAGTCGGGGCCTTACGCCGTAGGCTTCGTGGTCGCTGTCGGCCACGACTGCGCCGGTGCGGTCGCTCACCATGATCCGCGAGATGGACCGGTCTGCTATCGTGTCGTCCGCAACTCGCGCCAGGCGCAGGATGTTCCCTTCCTCCAAGGGTCCCTGCGACACCTCTTCGATGAGGTGGGTGACAACGTACACTCTTCGATACTGCTCCTCGCGCAGATACCTTCCCTGCAGCAAGAGCCAGATACCGATCAGGGTCAGGGTCAGAACCACCAGGAACGCCGCCGTGATCAGTGTTGCCCGCACCCTTGTCGACATCGATGTCTACCTCGCAGCCGCCTGTGTGGCGCTCAGCGCCCTGGACGGCGTCGTCGTGCCTCGTATGACGTTTCGCGCGCCGGAATACAGCGTGGACAACACCGCCGGGCTCTCCTCGTACCGGAGATCGATCGCCGAGTACCTCATGAACGGCACGAACCTGCGCAGATGGCTCTCCAGCGCGTACGATTGCGATGCCTGCTCGGAGATCGGTATGCTGTCCATCGCGTTTGCCAGTCTCACCTGTTGAGCCGGTTCGGTCAGCCAGCGGAGAAAGCGTACCGACGCGACCCTGTTCGGGCTTCTGTTGTTCACCACCGCGCCCTCGGCGACGCCCCCGGGGAGCCTGGGCAGATATGGAGACCGTCGGTCCACGGGAGGACCGAAGACCTCCCAGTTCGTGAACCCGGGATTGACGGCTCGTCGGGTCGAGTCGAACCAGGGGCCGTCGAGGATCACGGCGGTCCTGCCGGCGAGGAAGTACCTCTCGGCCTCCGAGCGGTTCATCTGCGCGGCGGAATACGCGGTCAGGTCGTACCGGCGCATCTCCTCGTATATCCGAAAGACATTCTGCCAGCGCGATCCGGTATAGGGATACCGCCCGAAGTAGGTCTCCAGGAGATAATGCGATCCCAGATAGCTCCACTCGTAGATCACCGGGAAGGGCGGATAGGTACCGTCGAGCCCTCCCGCCATCGGGACCACGCCGATCCGGCGCAGCCTGGGCGAGATCGTGAGGAAATCGCTCCACGTCGCAGGCGCCGAGACGCCCGCCCGGCTGAACAAGTTTCTGTTGTAGATGAACGCCCGGACGTAGGCCGTCAGAGGTACGCCGTATGTGCCCGTCCGGCGGTTCGGAGCGTCATCTCCGCGCAAGACGAAGGTTTCGAGCGGTCCGGGCCAGAGATCGGCGTACCAGCCCTGGGTGATCTGGGACTGCATGTCGTACAGGCGTCCCTGGCGCGCGTTGGCGCGAATCGACGCCCGGCTCGGAAACGCCAGCCCGATGATGTCCGGGCTGGCGCCACCCGTCCACGGATTGTAGCCCGTGGGACTGAATGCCGTGACCCGAACGCGCACACCCGTGCGACGCGTGTACTCCGCGGCCAGAGCCGATACGGTGCTCCGACCCTGCGACCACGGATGCCACATCGTCAGCGTCTGGGCGGAAGCGCACGTAGAGATGAGGACAAGAGCCAGCGCCATGAACCAGCGCGGGCGGTTGCTTGTCCGGCGGGCAGACGGCGCGCAGGAAGGAGTCATCGCATCCGATATGCATTCGTTATGCGTCATGTCTTCACCCGCCTTGGCATTCAGTGCCGTCATATCTGATACTACCCCGTGGATAGCGGAGATTCACGTTTGTGCTCCGGCGGCATAACGCCGGGCGGTGTCGGCCTGCCGAATCGTCGATTATTACGATTCCTCCATAGCCGAACCGGCGGCAGTTGCGCTATACTGGGCTGAGATACTTTATCGGAGGTGTCCAGTGTACGCAGTAGTCCTGCTCATCGCCGTCGCGGTGTTGATATCGACTTTGCCGGCCGACGCGCAACCTGCCGCCAAGGGCCCCCTGGTCGTCAGGCCCGACGGAAAGCCCGACCTCGAAGTCCTGTTCTGGCTCCAGAGCTCGCTCAAGCGCGTCTATCCCAAGTCCGAGCCCGGGAGCGCCGAGCCGCTGAGCATCATCGCCCCGAGGAACGGCCGGGTCTCGTTCCAGGCGTGTCTCCGCAACAACCGCCCGTGGGAGCTGAGGCCGACCTGCGCCGTCACCGGAGCGGACGGCCTGCAGGTGCAGGTGCGCCGGGTCGGATACGCGCCGCTGACGCACGTCACAACCGACACCGACCGGTCCGAGCTTGAGGGCGGCGATCTCATCCCCGGCTTCGTGCCCGATCCGCTCTTCCCGGAGAACTCGGCCGTCGTCGCGCCGTACGAGAACTGCGCCTTCTGGGTCACGATGAAGGTCCCCGCGGACGCGAAGCCCGGTCCGCGCAAGCTGAACGTCCACTGGAGCTTCCACGACGGCACGCAGAAGGCCGACCTGACCGCCGATCTGGAGGTCAGCGAGTTCCAGGTGAAGCCGAGGAAGGATTTCCCGGTTATCCACTGGTGGCGGTCGGAATGCCTGTGGGATTGGTACAAGACCGGCATGTACGAGGACCCCAAACACTGGGAGATTACCCGCAACTACATTCGGAACATGGTCGAACACGGGACGAACGTCATCTACGTGCCGATGTTCTTCATGCGCCGGGAGACGTTCAAGCGGCCGGCGCAGCTCCTGAAGGTCGCGGAGCCCGAGCCGGGCAGGTACGAGTTCGACTTCAGCGACGTCAGCAAGTTCCTGGCGATGGCGAAGGAATGCGGGGCGGAATACTTCGAGTGGCCGCACTTCTGGATCTACTGGGGAGCGGAGAACCCCATCCGGGTCTACAAGTGGGTCGATGGGCAGGCGGTCATGCTCTGGCCGCCCGATCTGGACGGCCACGGAGAGGTCTATCACAACTTCCTGCGGCAATTCCTTCCGAAGTTCCACGACTTCCTGCTCGAGGAGAACGTCCTCGACAAGTCGTTCTTCCACATCAGCGACGAGCCCGGTGAGGGCAAGCACATCGAGAACTACCGGAAGGGCCGCAAGTTCCTCGATGAGAACGCGCCGTGGATCAAAGGGAAGGTGATGGACGCGCTGAGCAGCATCGAATACGGCCGTCAGCGTCTCAACGACATCCCTATCCCGATCGTCAGCGCCGCCCAGCCGTACATCGACGAGAAGATACCTCACTGGGTCTACTACTGCTGCGGGCCGCGCGGTCCGTGGCTCAACAGGTTCTACGACACGCCGCTGACCAAGGTGCGCATGTCGGGATTCCTCTTCTACAGGCTGGGGGCAAGGGGATTCCTGCACTGGGGCTACAACTACTGGCACGCGATGGAGCAGGAGGTCATCTGCGATCCGTTCCAGGACGCCTCGAACAGGAGCTGGCCGGGAATCCCATACGGCGACCCGATGATGGTCTACCCCGGCGCGGACGGCAAGCCGATCGATTCGATCCGCTGGGAGGTCTTCGCGGAATCGCTCCAGGACTATGCGATACTGCAGACCGCCGGCATCAAGCCCGACGATCCGATGCTGAAGGACATCAAGAGCTACGCGGAGTTCCCCAGGTCGGAGAAGTGGATCGACGACGTGATCCGGAAGGCGCTGAGCGCATCAAAGTAGGAGCGCGACGGCGAGCGGGGACCACCGTCTCCCGCGCGGCTTTCGGGCGGCATCGGCGGCCCTCGGTTCGTCGGCGCGCTGCTCCCGGCAGGCGTCCGGTCGTCGGCGCCCGGCTGCGCGGAACACGGACCCAAGCGGAACGGGACAGCGTCCGTTCCCTACATACCCGGGACGGCAGGGTGAATGCCTCGTAGGGAACGCCCGCCGTCGCGTTCCGCCGGGGTGGATACCCGCAACCAGCCCTGATGCGCGCCCTCCGCCGGCGTCCGCTCTGCTCTCGACGCGTGTCGGGCCTCGTCCGGCGGTTCTACAGAAGACCTGTAGAACGGCTGGAAAGGATTTTCCGACGGGAAAATGTCTTCGGCCAGGGCTCGAACGCCGCCAAATCGCCGGAAGACGCTTTCCAGCGAGTCTACGAAAGACCTGTAGAACGATCCGGAAGGATTTTCCCGCAGGAAAATGCCTTCCGACGACGGGAAAACGCCTTCCGCCGAGTCTACAGGTCTTCCGTAGAATGATCCGGAAGCATCTCCCGACGGCAACATCCCATCCGCGCGCGGGAATATGTCTCCGAATCGCCTGCAATCCTGCCCGCCGGGCCGCCGGACGATTCCCGGCAGCCCATGGGGTCCGTCGGTTAGCGATCGGGGAGCATCCGCCGTCGCTCGGACGCCTGGAAGCGCCGGGGAGGAGATGCCGATCGAGGCACAGGACGAGGCCCCGCGACGAGAAGCGCATGCGGACGATGCGCCGCTCTCGCCATCCGGGCCTCATCCTCAGGGCCACCGCACGTTGACGGTGGTTGAGTAGTGGTGCCCACCAAGACTGGCAA
>CAYXOC010000032.1:8834-53957 GCA_964466715.1 uncultured bacterium | reverse complement strand
CCGGGGAAAACGATTACATACCAGCGTTGTCAAGGAGTGAATCCATGTCTTCCGAAACCACACCGGTCTGGAACCTGTCGGACCTCTACAACACCATAGACGATCCTCGGATCGAGCAGACGCTTCAAGAACAACTCCGCAGGGCCGAGGAGTTCGCCCGCAAGTACCGTGGAGCCATCAACTCACCAGACCTGACCGCCGAGACGCTGTACAGCGCGATCGTCGAGTATGAGACCATCCTGCAGGAGCTCGACAAGCCGCTGACCTATGCCTCGCTGCTCTTCTCGGCCGATACGAGCGATCCCGCGCGCGGCGCGTTCCTCCAGAGGATGCGCGAGCGCCACTCCGATGTGACGATGCGCATGATGTTCTTCGAGCTCGAGCTGATGGAGATCCCGGAGGACCGCATGGCCCGGCTGATGTCCGACCCGGTCCTGGATGAGTATCGCCACTACATCTGGGCCGAGCGACTCTTCCGCGAGCACAAGCTGAGCGAGGCCGAGGAGAAGGTGCTGGAGGAGAAGGCGAACACCGGACGCCGAGCCTTCACTCGGCTCTTCGAGCAGACTACGTCGAATATCTGCTTCGATGTGACCGTCGGCGGCGAGCGGAAGAGCCTGACTCTGCCCGAGACCCTGGCGCTTCTCCGTGAGCCCGACCGCGAGACACGCAAGACCGCCGCCGCCGCGCTCACTCAGGGGTTGATATCGAACTCCCGGACGCTGACCTTCATCTTCAACACACTCATACAGGACAAGGCAACCGACGACCGCCTCCGCAACTACGCGTTTCCTGAGCAGTCGCGTCATCTCTCGAACGAGCTCGATCCCGACACCGTCGAGCTGGTCGTGAGCACGGCCGTCGACAACTACTCCCTCGTGGCACGGTACTATCGTCTGAAGCGGGAGATCCTCGGCTACGACAAGCTCACCCACTACGACCGCTATTCGCCACTCTTCGAGACCAAGGAGGATGTGCCGTTCGGACGAGCCAGGGAGATCATCCTCTCCTCCTTCAACCGCTTCAGCCCGGTGATCGGCGCCGCAACGGAGGAGTTCTTCGCCCGGAACTGGATCGATGCCGAGCCGCGCAAAGGCAAGCGGGGAGGGGCGTTCTGCTCCTATGTGACGCCCGACCTGCATCCCTATGTCTTTATGAACTACCTCAACCGCATGGATGACGTCATGACGCTGGGCCACGAACTCGGTCACGGTGTGCATTCGTCCCTGGCGCGCGAGCAGACCTATTTCAACTTCGCGTCGGTTCTGCCGGTCGCGGAGCTTGCGAGCACATTCGGCGAGATCCTCGTCTTCGAGACGCTCCAATCTCAGGCCGATCTCGACGACAAGCTTGCCCTGTACGCCGACAAGATCGAGGGCGCGTTGGCCACGATCTTCCGCCAGGCCGCGATGTACCGCTTCGAGCAGGCTATCCATGCCGCCCGGCGCGAGAAGGGCGAACTCACTACGGAGCAGTTCAGCGAGCTCTGGCAGCAGCATCAGCAGGAGATGTTCGGCGACTCGCTCGAATTGGGTGACGAGCACGCGCTCTGGTGGATCTACGTGCCGCACTTCATCAACTCGCCGTTCTACGTCTACGCCTACACATTCGGTGAGCTGCTGGTGATGTCGCTCTATGCGATGTACAAGCGCGAGGGCGACGCCTTCGCGCCGAAGTACGTCGATCTCCTCCGGATCGGCGGCTCGATGAAGCCTGCCGAGATGCTCGCCCGCGTGGGGATCGATATCCAGGACAGGACCTTCTGGCAGGGTGGCATCGAAGTTCTGGCAGGATTTGTGGACGAGTTTGAGAGACTGTATAAGGAGAAGAAGGCTGTCGGATCGGTCTGACCCAGTCTGACCGGTCCGACCGGAGGAAACCCATGCTAGACCCGAAACCTGATTTCGAGCGCCTGCTCACTGCGCTTGCCTGCTCCGGTGAGCCCGATAGAGTGCCTCTCGCCGAACTCGGCATCAGCTACGAGGTGATGTCCGGCTTCATGGGCGCTCCCGTGAACACATTCGAGGACGCCGTGAAGTTCTACGAGAAGGCCGGCTACGACTACCTCAAGGTCACGCCGCTCTACGATTGGAATCCCGAGAAACGCGTACCGAAGGAGGGAGTCCGCTCCGCTACCGGGCAGTTCAGCGCGAACACAGACAACGAAGTCCAGATCCGCTATGCTACCGAAGGCGCGGGAGTCATCACCTCCATGGAGGAGTTCGAGACATATCCCTGGATGGACGTCGAGGACGTGGATTACTCGATCTACAAGAAGGCGAACGATCTTCTCCCCGAGGGCATGAAGATCATCGGCCACCAGGGCGACATCTTCACCCAGGGCTGGACACTCATGGGCTTCGAGACGATGTCCTGGAAGTCGGTCGATGAGCCGGAGCTCGTCGAGGCGGTAATGAACAAGACCGGCCAGATCATCTATGACATCTTCGAGGTTATCGCCGAGCAGGAGAACATCGGCGCGCTGTGGATCTCGGACGACATCGCGTACACCGAGGGGCTCATGGTGTCACCGGCGTTCCTCCGTGAGCACGTCTTCCCGTGGTTCAAGCGGATCGGGAACCTTGCGCGGAAGATAGGCGTCCCGTATATGTATCATTCCGACGGCGATCTCTGGCAGGTGATGCCCGACCTGCTGGATGATATCGGCTTCAACGCACTCCAACCCATCGAACCCAAGGCCATGGATATCCGTGAGCTGAAGGAGAAGATCGGGGATAGAGTCTGTCTGATCGGGAACCTAGATCTCGGGTACACGCTGACTCGCGGCACCCCCGAGGAGGTCATCGAGGAGACGAAGGGCCTCATCCGGGACGTCGCTCCCGGAGGCGGCTACTGCGTCGGATCCAGCAACACGGTGCCGTACTACGTGCCGGCGGAGAACTACAAGGCGATGGTCGAAGCCACGCTCGAGTTCGGCGAGTATCCGATAAAGATTTGAGTCGTCTAGTTGGTCAGTATGTCAGTGCGTCAGTTCACCAGTCTGTCAGTATGTCAGTCAGTTCGGACTGACTAGCTGACCAACTGACTAGCTGACCAACTGACTAGCTGACTAACCGCTTTTCACGAAAGGAATCACCATGAGAGCATTACACCTGCTCGCGTTAGCCGCGGTGGCCCTCATTCTCACGCTTGCTGGTTGTGGAGGTGGCGGCTCCGTAGTCCCTCCGCCCACAACCACCACCAGCATCAGCGGCAGAGTCGTTGACGCGGACGGTAACGGCATCGACGGCGCCACCGTCTCTGTCGAGGCCACGCGGGCGCCCATCACGACGACAACCTCCGGCGGCGGCTACTACACCCTGCAGGGCGTGCCGGTGCTGACAGATCTCACCCTGACCGTCACTCCTCAGGGCGGCACTGCCGTGACATATCGCGGCATTCAGGTGACGGCGAACTCCGGTGGGGCTACGCCGCTGCACGTTGTATACAGCACGGAGACACCCCCTCCACCGCCGTGGGGAGACCCGACCATATCGATCCTGCCTCCGGATGCGACGGTTTCTATCGGCACTACCCCGACGTATCGCGCCTACCTCGATCATGATGGATCGGTGCAGAGAGCCGTGTGGACCGTGACCGGAGCTGTCGGAGAGGTGACGAATGGTGGGGAGTCTTTCACGATACTCCCCGGAGCGGCCGGGACGACCATTCGTCTGCGAGCTATGGTTCGCCTGGCTGACGGCCGCGTCGTGACTGCGGAGCGCACGCTCACCGTCGAGAACCCCGGGGGTGATGGCGAGGAGGAGCCGCCTCCTCTGCCTCCCGGTTAGGCCGTAGATCCCACTAGGGGAGGGGCGCGAGTCCCTCCCCATTATGTCATATCTCCTTCCCCTCTTACTTGCTTGCCGACCTATTCCCTGCTATAATACACGTCGATAGAGCGTCCGTCCCAGCACCTCGGGGACAACGCCGGACAGCCAGCATTACATCTTCTCCCGGCAGTTGGAGAGGGATTCCGGATCAGTGTTGTCGAAAGCATCGCCGACGCACCCGTAGCCTGGGGGCTTGTGCCCGTCGGGCATGCACAATCTCGACGCCCATGAAGGGCTAGGCTGCGGTTGGCGCGAGCTTTCGACAACACTGGCTGCAAATCCGCACCAACTGCGGGGAGGCATACTGTATCAGGAGACGCCGCCATGCTCGTGCGAGTCGATTCCAGCGCAATCCTGGGTGTAGATGCTTACGTCGTCGAGGTCGAGGTGGATGTCGCCATGGGGATGTCCTCCTTCACGATAGTCGGCCTTCCCGACACTGCCGTGAAGGAGTCCGGGGAACGGGTCCGCGCAGCCATTCGCAACACCGGCTATGAGTTCCCGTACAGCAAGCGGATCACCATCAACCTCGCACCCGCCGATATCAAGAAGGTCGGCCCGATCTACGACCTCCCCATCGCCGTCGGCATCCTCGCCGCGAGCGGTCAGGTCTCCCGCGAGTTCCTCGACGATATGATGGTCGTCGGCGAGTTGTCGCTCGACGGTACGGTCCGGCCGGTGCACGGCATCCTCCCGATGGCGCTCGCCGCGAGGGACGCGGGCAAGAAGCACTTCATCGTGCCGGCCGACAACACGCGCGAGGCCGCCATCGTGGATGGGATCGACGTCTATCCCGTCGCTACGCTCACCGAGGTCATGGAGCTGATGGAGGATATCGGCAGCAAGCAGGCCGCGCACATCGACCTCAGCGGCTTCGAGCTCAACCGTCCGCACTACGACCTCGACTTCGCCGATGTGAAGGGGCAGGAGCACGTCAAACGTGCCCTCGAAGTAGCGGCAGCCGGAGGACACAACATCTTGATGATCGGCCCTCCCGGAAGTGGCAAGACGATGCTCGCTCGCCGGATTCCCGGCATCCTCCCGCCGATGAACCTCGACGAGGCGCTGGAGACGACCAAGCTCTTCAGCGTGAGCGGACGGCTCGACTCGAATACGTCGCTCGTCACCACGCGCCCGTTCCGCTCGCCGCACCACACGATCTCGAACGCCGGGCTGAGCGGCGGTGGGACGTATCCCCAGCCGGGCGAGGTCAGCCTCGCGCACCACGGCGTGCTCTTTCTTGACGAGCTTCCGGAGTTCCGGCGCGATGTGCTCGAGATCCTTCGCCAGCCGTTGGAGGACGGGCAGGTGACGATCAGCCGGGTGGCCGGGACGCTCACATACCCTGCTCGGTTCATGCTGGTGGCGGCGATGAACCCCTGTCCGTGCGGCTTCTTCAGCGATCCGACGCGCCCGTGCACATGCAACCCGGGGATGATCAACAAGTACCTCCAGCGGATATCCGGACCGCTGCTCGATCGGATCGATATCCACATCGAGGTCCCACGCTTGAAGGACCAGGAACTGGTGAACGTCCCGACCGGCGAGACATCGACGGCGATCCGTGCGAGGGTCGAGCGCGCCCGTGAGATCCAGCGGGTCCGGTTCGGCTCGAACGGCGCGGGAATCTTCTGTAACGCGCACATGGGCGCCAAGCAGATCCGGCAGTTCTGCGCCGCCAAGGACGACGTGAAGGACCTGCTCAAGACGGCGATCAACCAGCTCAATCTCTCCGCCCGCGCCTATGACAGGATACTGAAGCTCGCCCGCACGATCGCGGACCTCGAAGGCGTCGAGGACATCACGCTCGCGCATGTCGCCGAGGCGGTGCAGTATCGAAGCCTGGACAGGAAGCTTTGGGGGTAGGGTGTGCTATAATGAAAGTGCGAGACGTGATCAGGCGAATCGAGGATGATGGATGGTACGAGGCCCGGACGCGAGGGAGTCATCGGCAGTTCAAGCACCCCTCGAAGCCGGGAACAGTCACCATTGCCGGTCATCCCAGCAAGGATATGCATCCTGAGACCGTGCGCAGCGTGTGGCGTCAGGCTCAGATAGGAGATTGAGTAATGAAGAACTACCTTGTCGTTTTTGAGCATGAGGGCGATAGTTGGAGCGCATATGTTCCTGACCTGCCCGGATGCGTCGCCGCCGGTGACTCCAGGGACGAAGTGTCTCGGCTCATCCGCGAGGCGATCGAGTTTCACATCGAGGGCATGCGTGAGGAAGGTCTTCCGATCCCCGAGCCCAAGGCCGACGCGGAGCGCGTCGATGTCGCCGCATAGTGGATAGAGATGAAGATAGCCTATGATCCTTGGGTGGATATCCTGCGCATTGCCTTCATCGATGTTCCTGTCGAGGAGAGCGATGAGGTGAAGCCCGGGTTCATCTTTGACTGCGACACAGACGGCAATGTCGTGGGCATGGAGATACTGCACGCTTCCGAGCAGATCGACGATCCCAAGTCGATGGCATACACATTGGCGAGCTAAGGCGCCGGACCTTGTCCGTTTGGACGAGGTCAGTACAACAGCCAGGAAAGGACACTGAGATGAAGAGCAGACTGTTCGTAGTACTCGCGGTAGTGATGTGTCTGGTGAGCGCAGCATGGGCTCAGGACTGCAGCAAGGACACGATCACGGTTATCGGCATTGGCAAAGTAACGGCCAAGCCGGATGTGGCCTATGTCACGCTTAGTGTGAAGGCCGATGGCATTCTCATGGCCGATACCGCACAGAAAGTCAAACAGAAGCTGGACGAGATCGAAAAGGCGATCAAGGCCAAGAAAGACGGCATCAAGGAGATCGTCACCTCGGACGTTGCGATCGGCTAGAAGGACTCGGCATGGAGTTCTGATGAGAAGGATGTCGCCCGCCCGCAGATAGTCAAGCAGATGAGAGTGACGATAGCTCCCGATCCCCAGATCGCACATGACATCGTGGATGCCGCAATCAGAGCCGGAGCATCCATGGATGTATCCGATTCGTACTCGTACAGCAGATACTTGGACAACGTGATCGTCTACGGCCTGATCAAGTCGGAAGAGGCGGAGGCACAGGCTCAGGCGAAGGCGCTGGAGGACGCCAGGGCTAAAGCGGCCAAGCTTGCGGCGCTCGCCGGCAAGACTCTGGGCGGGGTGACCAGCATCGGTTGCGATAGCAGCTCGTCCTGGTCGTATCAGCTCAGCAACATGATGCGGGGCGGGATGGAGTTCCCGACAACCAATCTCGGCCTCGACCCCTCGAAGATCGATATCACCCACACGATGAGTGTCAGCTTCGAATTGCTGAAGTAACAGGCGGCCACCGACGCATGATCCTTCGCGCGATTATAATCTGGTTCATTCTGATGGTCATCGCCATCGTGAACGGCGCGTTCAGAGGAGCGGTGCTGATCCCGAAGTTCGGCGAACTCATCGGGCGCATCATCAGCACGCTGCTCCTCTGCGCGCTGATCCTGCTGACCGCCATCCTCACGATCCGGTGGATCGGTCCGTCCAATCCCGGGCAGGCGTGGCTCGTCGGCTTGGTGTGGCTCGGCCTCACCATCGCATTCGAGTTCCTCGCCGGGCACTACGTCTTCGGCAACTCGTGGGAGCAACTCCTCGCCGACTACAACGTCCTCCGAGGCCGCCTCTGGGTCCTCGTTCCGATCACCACTCTCGTCGCGCCGTGGCTCGCCGCAAGGATTCGGGGCATGTAGACGCGCGCGTGAGTGGGGAATACGGGGCGGGCGAAGCAACCGGTTAGCGGCGGTCGAGCAGGGTCCGGTAGACCGCCAGAACCTTCTCGATGTAGACCTCGGGCGAAAGCTCGGCCTCGATCCGGGCGCGCGCCTTCCTGCCCATCTCGACGGCGAGGTCCGGATCGTCCCAGACCGCCTTCATCTTCGCCGCCAGGTCATCGGGGTCGCTGTGGTTTGCCAGCATGCCGTGCTCGCCGGGCGTGATCATCTCCGGAATCCCGCCGAGGTCCGATCCGACTACCGGCTTGCCCCAGGAGTAGGCGTCCAGGATCGTCATCGGATAGTTCTCGTACCAGATCGACGGCATCACCACGAACCGGGAGTTGTGGACGAGTTCCTCCAGGCGGTCGCCGGTCACGAAGCCGACAAGCTCCACGTTCTTCAGCCCCGCCTTCTCGATCTGCTCCCTGAGCGCGCCGTCGAGGTATCCGCGGCCGGCGATCTTCAGCGGCACGTCTGGGATTCGCTTCATCGCCTCCACCAGCACCGTCGGGCCCTTCTCCTGGATCAGCAGGCCGAGGAAGAGCGCGTACTCGCCGTGCTTGTACGCAGGCTTGCGCGACGCGATCGGCACGGCGTTCGGCACGTGAACGATCCTCTCCGCCGGGAAGCCTGCCTCCACCATCTTGCCCTTCAGGAATCGGCTCGGTGAGATAAACATATCGATATGGGTACGATATAGCGAGCGGTGAAGAAAGCCCTCGATGCCGCACAGCAGGCTTCCGAGGCGCGAGTCGTGGACACAGCAGTACTTCACGGCGTTGAGGTAGTTCCCGCCGAGGCATCTCTCGCAGATCTTCCCGCCGACCTGCATCTTCAGGTTCGGACAGATCAGCTTGTAGTCGTGGAGCGTGACGACGGTCGGAATCCCGGCGCGCTTCAGAGCGACGAGGATGCTCGGCGATAGCTCGTGGTAGATGTTATGCCCATGCGCCAGGTCGGGCTTAGTCTCGCGTATCAACGCCGAGATATTGCGGTATGCTTCGATGGAAAAGAGTATTCTGGCGGCTTCTCGGGCGGTTTTTATGACCTGACTGGGCCGAAGTGTGGAATAATCCACCTGCTGCACAAAATACCGGGAATACGGCGACGGGAGGTTTTCGGGGTGCTTCATGGCAAAGGGGATGACCTCGTGCCCAAGCTCCTCGAGGAACTCTTGCGTGTGGAGCATGACCACGTCAGCTCCGCCGTGGCGTCGGTAGAAATTGTGACAGGCGAGGATCTTCATAAGGCTTCCGGCCTAGAATACCGTCTCTCGTGGCGGTTGTCAAGCCGGACGGCACGCGTGATTCACGCCAGAACCAGCATAAATACCTATTGACAGAAAGGCTTCGAGGTCTTATGCTGATAACGAGGGTGTGTCTTCCGACAGGCCATGCGCCGATGCATCGCTCGATAATCAGCATCTCCGCGATCAGGGAGGAAGTGGTTGAGCATGAGATGCCTGACGTCCCGCGCCCCCGCGTCCTCTGCCTTACACTGTCTCACTTAGCCCCGAATAAGCGGTCTCGGGATGAATGAGGATTATAGCATGGAATCTCTGGGCTCTTTCAAGATTATCGAATCCCCGCTCGCACCGTCTGAGCCAGGTCGGATGAGGAACATACTCACGTTCGACTTCGAGGACTGGTATCAGGGACTGGAAATCCCCTGCGCCGAGTGGAGCAACTATGAGGATCGGCTGGAGCGAGTCACCAATCAGATCCTGGAGATGCTCGATACCGCCAACACCAGAGCGACGTTCTTCGTCCTCGGCAAGATCGCCGAGACCAACCCCAGGATCGTCCGCAGGCTCGCGGACGCCGGACATGAGATCGGCACGCACGGCTACTCTCACTCGCTGATCTTCAAGATGACTCCCGCGCAGTTCGCCGACGAGTTGAGCCGCTCGCTCAAGCTGATCGAGGACTGCATCGGCCGGAGCGTGATAGGCCATCGCGCCGCCTATTTCTCGATCAACGATGATTCGCTCTGGGCGCTCGACATCATCGCCGAGCATGGGCTGTCATACGACACGAGCATATTCCCGATCCGTCACTATCGGTACGACTGGACCACCACGCCGCGGGCGCCTTACATTCTTCGGAATGCGAAGAACGAACTCGTCGAGATACCGATCTCTACTCTGAGCATCCTCGGCCGCAACGTGCCGATGTTCGGTGGGTTCTACCTGAGGTTCTTCCCGCGCGCTCTCGTGCGGAAGGCAGTGAAGATGCTGAACAATCAGGGTTATCCGGCGGTAGTCTACGTGCATCCGTGGGAGTTGGACCCGAAGCAGCCGAAGATCAGCCTTCCGTATCGATTGGGCCTTCCTCACTACTGGCGTCTCGGCTCCACTGAGGGCAAGCTTCGGAGCCTTCTGCGGAGGTTCAGCTTCGGGCCGGCATGCGAGATCCTGCCTGCTATCGGACGGGTCAGCCCGGTCGCGGCTACCGAAGCCATAATGGCAAAATGACCGGAGCCTGATCCCGCTCACGCGTGGTCACAGGCGCCGGTCATACTTCGACTAAGCAGCCTTCAGTCCGCTGTCTTCATTGCACAGACTCCGCTCGCTCACGGCACGGTTCTTTCCAGTCCGCTTGGCCATGTAGAGCGATCTGTCCACGCGGTCCATCAGACTTTCCAGCGTATCGTCTCGCCGCACCTCCGCTACCCCGATGCTGACCGTAAACGCGAGTACGCCGCTGATCTGCTTGTTCTCGACCAGGTATCTATTTGAAGAGACCCGTGAGCAGATCTTCTGCGCTTTCCTTAGCGCCGCTCGGAGTGACACGCCCGGGAGCACGATGGCAAACTCCTCGCCGCCGTATCTGGCGATAAGGTCCTTGGGCCTGATCAGCGCCTGGCATTCCTGGACGAACGCCTTGAGCACACAATCGCCTTCCCGGTGGCCGTAGAGGTCGTTGATCCTCTTGAAATCCTCGAGGTCGCACAAGAGCAGCGAGAACCTGGAGCCGGACAGCACATACCTTTCCAGGTAGCGCTCGATGCCAAGATCGAAGCAAAGTCGACTGCTGGCGCCTGTCAGTTGGTCCGTCATCGACGCGAGCTTCGCCTCTTCCAGGTCGGATCTGAGCGAGCCTATCTCCCTGGAAAGCGCCTCCATACGTTTCGCGTCCTGGGCTTCCTTATCGCGGATGGCCTGTCTCATCTGCTGTATCTCAGCCCTCAGTTCATCCTTGATCCGCCTGATGTCTTCCAGGCCGGCAATCTGCTGCATGCGGAGGCTGCTCTCGTGCATCTTGCCCGTGAATACGTCGCCTTCGCCGATCACTCCGAGCAGGCTCTTGTGCATGAACTCGATGACATCTCTGAGCTCCGACTCTGCGGTCTGCAGGTATTCCTTCTGTCGGTCGATATGGCTCAGCAGGAACGGATTATCGGCTTCGAGCGCGCGGTTCCATTCTCGTGGCGCTTCGCCTTCCTCGGCGCGACGGACCAGCTTGTCTATGCGCTTCCTGAACGCATCGACATCTATGTCGCTGATATCGAGCGCAGAGGCCTTGAGGAGGTAGAGGAGGGTCCGCGCAGAGGAGCAGAACCATCGGTTCTGCTCCCTGAGGAGTCCCTCTGTCACATCGTGAACCTCCGCGTCTGCATTGGCGTGTTTCTTGGGGGTCAAAAACATGGCTTTCTCTTTCACTTGGATTCACGTCAGACCAAAGTGGCGGTGCGGTAAGCTAGGTAGCTTGTGGGTGTGCTCACTCGTGGTACTACGCATTATCGGCGGAAACGGGTATTCTCCTCAGGGGAGTCCTGTCTCCGCTCCGTCTTGATGACCACCGGTGAGCCGAAGAGGCGGGTCAATCCGGCGAACCGGAAGATGCTCTCAGCGGCGGACGAGACCCGCGGGCTCTTCATCATCCTGTGGAGCACCATCGGCAGGAAGAACTGTCGCACGCAGTCCGACCGCCGGAATCCGACCTCGTCGAACACACGCAAGATCTGCCGCTCCCGGAAGCAAGTGTACTCCCGCGTGTTGCCCTCGAACCGTTTCTTGAGCCGGAATAACTGCGGGCCGATGTAGTTGACGCTCCGTACCTCAGGGTAGTCGATGACGACCGCCTTGTCCGACACACGCGCCATCTCCGCCAGAAACTCCGGCCAGCGAGACACGTGCGCCAGGAGCCTGATGCTGATCACCACGTCGAAGGCTCGATCGGTGAATGGCATGTCGAGCACATTCCCTACGTGGAAGTCGATCCGCCCCGAGTCGACGTAGGTCCGGATGCGCTCCTTGCACTCCTCGGAACTGCTGAGCACCGTTACCTGGTAGCCGTTATCCAGGAGTACGCCCGTCAACTGCCCGTGTCCGCCGCCGACGTCGAGCACCGATGCGCCGGGGTAGGGCGCGAGCATCCTGAGCATCGCCTGCTCCTGGACCTGCAGCATCCACTCGCCGATACGGCCCGCGAATCGGCTTGCGTAGTCGTCGGTAGAAGTCTCGATATCCGCTGTCTCAGGGAATCGGTCCATGTCAGGATGGACATTCCCCGCAGCCTGCGAACGCAAACCGTGCCGATCCACGCCGTAGAGCAAAAAGAAAGAGCGAGGATTGGCGTCCTCGCTCTTGCATGTCTGGTGTCGTGCGTCTGGTATTACTTCCTGCGGCGAATTGCGAATCCGATCAGACCGGACAGTCCGGTTCCGAGGGCGAGCAGGCTGCTCGGCTCGGGGACTACCGGGTTGATGCTGACATCGTCGAACCACATCTCGGTAGCCGAGCTCAGGTTCGAGCCGAGGCACACGAAGTTGAACTTGTCAGCTCTGTTGGGGTACTTGGTCGCACCGACGACTCCGTCGATCCTCCACTCGACCCTGCCATCCGGGAAGCCGAGGATCTGAGCAAAATGCCAGCCGACCGTTCGATCTGCAGCCCCATCCAGCATGAAGTAGCCGGCGCCTGTTCCGTTTACGATGCGGCCCTGGTACTTCGTGGACTGGGTGCTGTTGTTCTTGCCGATCATGAAGATATTGTTCAGCGAGCCGTCCCATGCGCCGCCGGCCTTGCTGTAGACTGCGCCCCAGGTGCGTCCGAGCGCGGCTCCGCCATCATAGAACCAGAAGCCGAAGTTCAGGTCAGCGATCGCGATGTCCTCGCCGATCGCTCTGTAGCTTCCCGCAGCTCCTGTACTCTGCTTGAGCGAGTGAGTGGGTGATACCGACTTGTCGGTGGCCCATGCCAGAGGTGTTGTGGACATGGGCTGCCAGTTGGCTTCCAGTGCGGCCTGATTGGCATACTCGAAATCTTCGACCCAGCCGGCGCTAGCTGTACCGGCCAGGACGGCTGTTGCCAGTGCGACAAACAGCAGTGTCTTGGAAAACTTGGCCATCTGTTTCTCCTTCTCTTCCCTCTCGAGGGGGGATACGGGCTGGCGCCCGTTGACCGCTATCTCCTGAGCCCACCAGACGCATACTGATTGGAATGGACCCAGTCGGCCGGGCGCAGTCCACCCGGTGAGTAGCAGCTCTATGGATCAAGTCTACATCGCCGTCTTGATCTAGTCAACAGCGCTCGCGAAAAACCGGTATATTTGCTGGCTACCTGCCGTTGGGCCATGCCGCCTATCAGCCCGCTGCAAGGCAGTGTGTGCGTAAGTCTCATCGAAAGCACCGCACATTCCGCGTAGCCTATGGGCTCGTCCCGGTCGGGCATGATCAATCCCGACGCCCACAAGGGGCTGGGCCACGGATTGAGTGGAATGGATTGGCCTTGCCAACGAGCGAAAGGACCCGCATCGTGTCGGCACGCTTGATCCGTGGATGCTCGATGAAGTCGGCGACGTCTCCGGCTCACTAGGGGCCGGCGCAGTCTCCCGATCCGGAAGACGTCTCCCGAGTGCCGCTGTTTGTGATATACTTGCTCAGTAAGCCATGATCCACAGAACCATCACGATCCTGCTGTGTTTTGTCATATGCCTGGCAATCCCCTGCGCCGGGTCTTCCGAGCTCATCGTCTGCGGCTGGAACGAGGTCTACATCATCGATGCCGCATCCACCGATTCGCCGCCGAAGAAGCTCTGGACCTGGAAGGCCGCCGATCATCCCGAGATCCCCGAGGACGCCGGGAAGCGTTTCGGCACTACGGATGAGTGCAAGCCGGTCCGCGGCGGCAGCAAGATCCTGATCACCAGTTCGGGCGGAGGTGTTGCGCTCGTGGATCGTGCTTCCGGGAAGCCGGAGTCCTGGGCGGTGGTGCCCTATGCCCACTCGGCCGATATCCTCCCCGGCGGGCGCATCGTTGTAGCCGCGTCTACCTCAGCGAAGGTGGTCGTGCTCGACGGCAAGTCGCCGGGGAAGATCCTGTACGCCGCCGACCTCGTCTCGGCGCACGGCGTTGTGTGGGACAGGCAGCGCCATACTCTCTGGGCGCTCGGCGACAAGGAGATCAGGGCATACCGTTTGAGGCGCTGGTATTCAGACTCGCCGCATCTCGAGGTCTCCGGCATATACCCGCTCCCCGAGGGCGGCGGCCATGATCTCTATCCGGTCCCCGGCACCTCGATGCTCTCCGTCAGCGCCTGGTCGCGCTGTTTCCTTTTTGACAGGGATACGCATGAGATCAAGCCGCACGACCTGCTCCCCAGGGCGTACTCGGCCAAGAGCCTCGACCTCAATCCCATCACCGGGCGTCTGGTGTACGTTCAGGCCGAGAGTCCCAACTGGTGGGCGGGGCGAATCCATCTGCTGAACCCGTCGGGGGCGATCCTACTTCCGGGACACCGGATATACAAGGCTCGATGGAACATAGATAGGTGACCGTTGGAGGACATCACCTGTCAAGTGTGGAAAGCAACCTCGACAACGTGAGCCTTGCCCATATCCATGCATAGACGACGGCAGGCGGATCACCCGGTGTTCTGTTGTGGAGAGGCGCCCTCGGCCTATGTAGAACTTCGGGCTGCGCTGTTGGGCTGGAACGGAGAGTCTGACCTGGCCGCGCACTGGTTCTGCCGTATGGAGGGAACACCTTGTTACTCCCATACCGCGTGAAGAACCCACCGGCGCGCTTTCCATACGCGACCATCAGCACTATCGCCGCCAACTTCATCATCTACCTCGCCACGACCGAGTACTACCTGTTCATCCGCGATGAGGTTGTGAGGGCCTACGCCTTCCAGCTTTGGAAGGCGCCGTTCGCGAACTTCTTCATATCGTCGTTCCTGCACGGAGACGTCTTCCACATCCTGGGCAACATGTTGTTCCTGTGGATATTCGGGCCGGCGGTCGAGGACCGGTTGGGCATACCGAAGTTCCTTGCGGTCTACTTTGCAACCGGTCTCGTAGGCGATCTCACCCAGGCGCTGCTCGACGTCACGTTCCTCGGTGAGAACCAGCCGGTGATCGGCGCGTCGGCGTGCATCATGGGGATCGCAGGAGCGTACTGGTTCGCGTTCCCGTTCAGCAAGGTCTGTGTTTTCTACTGGATCTGGTGGTTCTGGCGCGGAGTGTTCGAGGTGGCGGCTCACTGGGTGATCACCATCTACATCCTGCTCGATCTCTGGAGCGGTCTGTCACGCGGGATGGAGCATATGAGCGGCGGAGTTGCGAGCTTCGCGCACGTCGGCGGCGGCTTTGCCGGCGCCGTCCTCTGCGCATTGATGCGGGTCAAGCGCGACACGGCGGAGTTGTCGGAAGCGAGAGCGGTCCACGCCGATGCGAAGCAGCTCGAGTACATGCCGTTCTACGCGCTGGAGAGCATGCTCGAGGCCGAGCCGGACAACATGGAAGTCCTGCGAGCGATGATCCCATCCGCTATCCGCGAAGGGAAGCGGGCCGTGGTCGCAGCCGCCATCGCCAAGCTCGGGCCGGAACTCGTGGTGAGAGACCCGTGGGTGGTGTACGGCTATCTCACGATGTTGAACGGCGATCCCGGCATCTACCAGTCCGTGCACCTTCTCAGGCTTGCGCGCCAACTGGAGAGCCTTGATGAGCATGACAAGGCGATCAAGGTCTACAAGCTCATCGCCGAGACTCGACCCACCGAGATGGAGGCTGAGAACGCGCTCTTCCGGATGGCGTACTGCTACTGGAACGTCTACCGACACAAGGACTACGCGGAGGCCAGCCTCGCCGAACTCCGGAAGCGCTTCCCTCGCGGCGAGATGATGCCGTTCGCCCAGGCGCTCTGGAAGCAGATCCAGGGAGCAGCAGGCGGCCAACAGCAATGAAGATAGCAGCGCGCATCATGGCTATGGTGGTCCTGGTGCTTTCGATCGGCGGGGCGGAGTGCAAGCAGATGGATTGGGTGAAGATCGGGCCGGACGGGAAGTCGTTCGCGCTCGCCTTATCGGGGAAGCCGTTCATTCCGCGCGGGTTCAACTACGACCGCGACCACAACGGGCGGCTCCTCGAAGACTATTGGGAGGCCGAGTGGACGACGGTCCGCGAGGACTTCGCGGAGATGAAGGCCCTCGGTGCGAACGTCGTGCGCATCCACCTGCAGTTCGGCCGATTCATGTTAGGTCCCGACAGGCCGAACGAGAAGGCGCTGGAACGTCTGGATCGTCTCGTTGTCCTTGCCGAAAGCCTCGGCCTCTACCTCGACATCACCGGTCTCGCGTGTTACAAGAAGGAGCACATCCCGGAGTGGTACGACACGCTTTCCGAGAAGGACCGGTGGCGCGCTCAGGCAGCTTTCTGGGAGGCGGTTGCTAAGTGGTGTGCGGATCGTCCCGGTGTCTTCTGCTACGACATCATGAACGAGCCGGTCGCTCCCGCCGGATGCCGTGAGCCCGGGAGTTGGCTGGGAGAGCCGTTCGCCGGGTATTACTACGTCCAGCACATCGGCCTCGATCAGGGCGACCGGAAGCGCACCGATATTGCGCGCGACTGGCTGCGGGCGATGGTATCGGCGATCCGCAAGCATGACAAGCGCCACCTCATCACTGTCGGCCTCCTGCCCTGGAGTCTCGACAAGCCGGGCCTCACCTCCGGTTTCGAGCCCAGGACCGTCGCGCCGGAGGTCGATTTCCTCTGCGTCCACATCTACCCCGAGGGCGGGAAGATCGGCGAATCGATCGACCTGCTGAAGGGCTTCTGCGTCGGGAAGCCGGTAGTCATCGAGGAGACATACCCCATGCATTGCCCCGTGGACGAGCTTGGCGACTTCCTCCTCAAGTCCGAACCGCACGCTGCCGGATGGATCGGGTTCTACTGGGGCAAGACGATCGACGAATGCCGCAAGTCCGGGACCTGGGCCGACGAGCTCATGGTTGGATGGCTTCAATTGTTCGGCTCGATGACCAACCAGGAACCTGGCAATAATGTCGACTGACGGCCCAGTTCGCCGTACACAAGCCTTGATGCCTTGACTGAGAACCCCGGCGCTGATATCCTGTCCGCATGGATGGCTGCTTCACCCCTGAGCCCAGGCAGGAGACGCTCGATCGCATCCTTACCGCGCTGGAGGCCGATGAGCGCATCATCGGCGTGCTCGTCGTCGGCTCGGGTGCGGTCGGCTTCGAAGACGACCTCTCAGACATCGACATCTGCATCGTGGCCTCCGATGAGGACGCTGAAACCGTCTTCCGTGACTGGCGGACGCGCTTCGATGAACTACTCCCCGTTGTTCACTGCTCCGAGGTCATCTACGGGCCTGGCAGCTACCTCTATGCCCTCCTCCTCGATCGGTTTCTCGAACTCGATGCCGGGTTCGTCGCCATCAGCAAGCTCTTCGCCGAACGGGAGCGCTGGAAGGTTGCCTTCGACCGTTCCGGCCGGATCGAGGAGATCATGCAGCGCACGTGGGCCAACAGGGAGCCACCGGATCTGATGCGCGAGCACCGGCGCCGAGCCGACGGCATATGGCATCACATCATGCACTGCGGCCAGGCGCTCCTGCGCGGCCGGCAGTGGAGGGCGATTCACTACCTGGAGGCCGTCCGCACCCGGACCATCGAGCTTGCCTGCATCCGCCTCGGTCTCGAGGCCGGGCACTTCCGCCAGGTCCACGGCTTGGCTGCCGAGTTCCTCGGTTCCTTACAGGCGACTCTGCCCGCTAGTACTGAGTCTGCCGAACTGCTTCGTGCATGCAGTACGTCGGTGGATCGTTTCTTCGAGGAGGCGCGGGAGTGGGATATGATGCTGGGTACTGACATTGCGAGCACCCTGGAGCCGAAGATGCGGGAGTACACGGCTCTGGTCCGAGATTCACTCTCCCGCAAGGGAGCACTATGAGCATTCGACGACTGATGCCAATCCTGCAGGCGATCCTGCTGTTCGCCGGACTGACGGCGGCCAACTCGGAGACTACTATGAACGAACAGAAGATCGAGGCATACGGCGCATACTCGGCGGACTACGAGCGGAGGGGCAAGCTGTCGCTATCGGTGCAGTTCGCCGAGCCGCAGATCATCACCGTCGCCGACAAGGAGTACAAGTGGGGGCCGTATCAGTTCCCCGGCATCGGCAGATGGGCTGACGGCACGCTCGTGATGTCCTGGAGCACGAACGAGGACTCGGCGAGGGCCTACGGGCTCCCCAACGGCTGCGCTGTCTCCCGCGATGGCGGCAAGACCTGGACCGCGCATACCGGTAAGTGGGGCGTCTCTGGACTCCTTCTGCCGAACGGTGATCGTGTCAGCGTTGTGACCCCGAGGCCGTACAAGCTCGCCGACCTCAAGCTCCCGACTCCGGTCAGTGACGGCAAGGATCCCTATGGGCCAAAGCTGGCCATGTACAAGCTTACCGATCTCCCGGCGAAGCTCCAGACCATCAGGATCAAGCGCTTCCCGAAGGGCTCCGACACCGCGAAGACCGAGCACGCTGCTCTCAATGATCCGCTCGCCCTGAGATACTCGATCTACGACGTCTTCCCGATCGTCTGGTGGGGCGACATGCACGTCCTTCACGACGGCTCGGCGCTTGCGGGTATCTACCCCGGCTATCGTCTGCTCGACGACGGTAAGGCGGACCCGAAGGGCAACGTCTTCTTCTACCGCTCGACCGACAACGGACGAAGCTGGACGATCCAGGGGCGCATCCTCTATCAGCCCGATCTGAAGGCCGATCCGAGAGGCAACGAGCGCGGCGGCTTCACCGAGCCGGCGTATGAGGTGTTGGCCGACGGATCGCTCCTTTGCGTCATGCGCACCACCGATGGCGCGGGCATCGGTCCGATGTACCTCAGCCGCTCGAAGGACGACGGCCGGACGTGGTCGAAGCCGAAAGCCTTCACACCGAACGGAGTCCTCCCGAAGCTCCTGCGCCTCGACAACGGTGTGCTGGTGCTCGCATCGGGCCGCCCGGGCGTGCAGGTGCGCTTCTGCACCGACGGCAAAGGCGAGAAGTGGACCGATCCTTTCGAGATGGTACCGGTCACCGAGACCGACCCACACCTGGATACCTGCGGCTACACCAGCCTGCTCGCCACCGGCCCGGACAGCTTCTTGCTTGCCTACTCGCACTTCAAGCATGAGACCGCCGATGGCCCCAGAAAGGCCATCCTACTTCGGGAAGTCACAGTGAGACGACCGTAGGAGTCCGGATATGTCAGACCGCACACCTGAGGAAATCCTGGATGTTAATCGGCGGTGGCTGCCGCCGTCGCCGCATGTGGAGAAGGTCATCGAGATGGTGGAGAAAGGCGCCGCGCACATCGAGAAGCGCGGGCACCACGAGCCGCCGCTCATCATGTTCGAGGACGGCGGGGTCATCGAACTCCCAAAGGCTCGCTACGAGGAAACCTACCGCGGCATGCAGCTTGTCTCCGCTGATGATGCATCTCAGGAGGGCGTCACCAAGTTCCGCGACGTCTGCGGCTGCGTGGACTACATCAAGGGCACTCTCCGAGACAACCCCGAGTCCGTCGAGGCCGACCCTCATACGTTCGACCAACTGCTCGACCATGCGCTCTACATGATTTCTCGGATGCAGAAGCGCGAGGAGGAGTACCGGCAGTTTGTCGTCGATGTCGTCGCCGCCTGCCTCCCGATGCCGCAGGGCCCCGACCCCAAGATGGCCTCCAGCGCCGTGGAGGAGATCAAGACGCTCCTCCACAGTCACCCCGAGGACATCAGGAAGTACGCCGACCTCCTGAACCAGCTTGCCGAGGATGTGCGCTGGGTCGCCTCCAACCAGGAGCGCGTCCTTCGGGAATACAAGGACCTGGCCGTCAAGATCCTCAGCCTCTACAAGTCGGCGAAGGGCGCCCGCAACTGGGACAAGGAAGAGCAGGGAGCCTAGCCCTTCTTGAGCACATCCGCCGGATGCTCCGGGAACCCGTTCACCCCTCGAGACCTATCGAACTGCTGGATCCTCTTCGCCGGCCTCTTGCGATATTCCACGCTGCGTAACGAGCCTCCG
Organism: uncultured bacterium; assembly: GCA_964466715.1. Taxonomy (GTDB): domain Bacteria; phylum Armatimonadota; class UBA5829; order DTJY01; family DTJY01; genus CAYXOC01. The sequence continues at coordinate 34,074 of CAYXOC010000032.1, read as the reverse complement.
TGGAGCGCCCGATCCGCGTTCGGTCTTGACAGAGCCTCGATCGCGACCCTTCTGAGCCTGTCCGCCACGTCCGGCCGGTCGGTCAGTCGCTGATGAAGCTCGTTCGGGTCCTCGGTGACGTTAAAGAGCTGCTCCCGCCCTCCGTTCGCCATGAAAATGTACTTCCAGTCCTTCTCGCGCACCATGACCCTGAACCACGGTGTTTCCGGATGGCAGTGGTAGCCGATCAGATACTCCCTCGGCTGAGCCTTCCCTTCGACGATCCCCAGCACGTCGACGCCCTCCCGGACGTCCGTGCGGCCCGCGGCATGAGTGGCGATCCCGAAGAGGTCGGTCAGGCACACCAGTTCCTCACGCTTCGTGTCCTTCGGCAGGCGGCTCGGCCAGCTCAAGAGGAACGGCACGTGGCACGATGCCTCGAAGAACGTCTCCTTCTGCCAGGCGTTGTGGTCGCCCATGTGATCGCCGTGGTCGGAGAAGAAGCAGATCAGCGTGTTGTCGGCATCCGGCCTCGCCTCGACCGCATCGAGGATCCGGCCGAGGCACTGGTCGATGTAAGTGATCTCGCCGTAGTAGCGCGCCTTGAGCGTCCGGGCTTGAGTATCATTGATGTCCTCCGCCCAGATGACGTAGTTCATCCACGGAATCTGCTCGTCCATGTGATCGATGGCGATGTCGCCCCTGATCGGGTTCGGCATGCGGTCGGGATTGTACATGCGGTTGAACGGGATGGGCGGGGCAAGCGGCGGATGCGGGCCGATGAACGATACGAAACCGAAGTACGGCTTGTCACCGCCCGCCTCGATCAGCTCGATAGTCCGGTCGGCGGCCCAAGCCTCGACGCCTAGATGCGCCGGAAGCGGGCTCATCTGCGGCTGATAATACATCTCCGTGCGCTCGCCCATCAGCGCCTCGATCCAGTCGTACTCCGGATGCTCCCTGGCGATGAACGAGGCATAGGCGTCCCGTTCGCGGTCCTGGGGCGAACCGTACAGCTCCTCGCTTCGCAGGTGTACGTCGAACCCGATATCCTCAAACCTCGGATGAGTGTGCGACTTGCCGACGTGAAAGGTGCGGTATCCCAACTCGCCCATCGTGCGGGCGAGGTACTTCCCGCATCGCCCTTCCATGGTCGGCGCCTGGCCTTCGACGATGTTCGCCGCGCTGTTGTCGTAGACGCCGGTCGTGGGAGGCTCGCATCCCGTGCGGATGGTGTATCTCGCCGGGACGCATACCGGGCAGGTCGAGTACCCCTGGGTGAAGGTGATCCCTCGCTTCACCAATCGGTCGAAGTTCGGCGTATAGATGTGCTGATTCCCGAGCGCGGCGATCGTATCAGCGCGCATCTGGTCGCACATGATGAACAGGACGTTCGGCTTCTTCGCCACTGCTTCTGCTGACAATTTCGTCTCCCCCAGTGCAAGCGCCCCCGTGAGGCCCAGCATCGATTTCATGAACTCGCGTCTCGTCGGTGTCATATCGGTTGCCTGTCCGGCGCCGTGTCGTAGGAGCGGCTTCCAGCCGCGATTGATCTAATTGTAGGAGCGGCTTCCAAGCCGCGATCGCAGCTGGAAGCTGCTCCTACATGGCCTGATCGCATCTGGAAGCTGCTCCTACGGCGCCATCAGTGATGTAGCATTCGCCGTGGGCATCCGCGCATCCTTTGATGAAAGGGATTCCCGTCCGGGTAACGAACATAGTGGAACAGGCGGTGCGACCATCCATGCGCCTGTTCACGCTGTTTCCGCAGAGGTTTCATACCATGATCGATACACTGAACAACCAGTTCGGCATACCGAACGCCGTCACCATCGCCGAGGGCAACGGCGGCCTCCCCAAGGCGGTGCTCACCCACTCATCGGGCTCAAGCTGTGAGGTCTACCTGCACGGAGCGCACATTACCTCATGGAAGAACGCTACCGGCGACGAGTTGTTCTTTCTCAGCCGCGAGTCCTGGTGGCAGAGTGACAAGCCGATACGCGGGGGCATCCCCGTCGTCTTTCCGCAGTTCGGGGGACGTGGACCGCTCCCCCAGCACGGGTTCGCCCGCACGTCGGAGTGGGAGTTGGTGTGCAGTGGATTACTGGACAACGGCATCGTCAACATCGACCTGCAGATGAGAGAGAGCGCCGAGACGCTCGCGCTCTGGCCCCACCGATTCACGCTCGGCCTCCGGGTCTTGCTGGACGAGAATGCGCTGACCGTCGGTGCACGGGTCACAAACACCGGCGAGCAGCCGTTCGACTTCATGATGGCGCTCCACACCTATTTTCGGGTGGCCGATATCACGAAGACGGCGGTAGTCGGCCTCCAGGGCACGACGTATGTCGACACCCTGCAGGAGAATGCGCGGATCGTCGAGTCCCGCCCGGAGATCCGATTCGCCGCCGAGACCGACAGCGTCTACCCGAACGCGCCCGACTCCCTCCGAGTCGCGGAGGAGGGCAACGGTCGGACCATCGGCATCTCGAAGACGGACATGCCGGACGTGGTGGTCTGGAACCCGTGGATCGCCAAGTCCCAGCGCATGCCCGACTTCGGCGACGACGAGTACGTCCATATGGTCTGCGTGGAGACCGGCGTGATCGAGACGAAGCCTGTCCTCTTGCCGGGAGAGAAATGGGAAGGCGAGACGACGTTTAGAATTGAGTAGTGGAGTGTTGGAGCAATGGGGATTGGAGATAAGGACGAGGTCGGCTAGCGCGCGTGGCGTTTCAGAGGGAGAAGGACAGTGCCCGCGGCTCCGAGCAGGGCCACACCGGCGCACAACCAGAGCGCGGTCGAGAACGATCCGGCCGCATCCGCCATCGCCCCCGCCACGGACGGCCCGGCCGCCTGACCGATGCCGAAGAAGAGCGTGATGAACCCCAGGGCGGCCGGCGCCAGCCTTGCCCCGAGCAGGTCGCCGCACGTCGCCGCCATGATCCCCGGGATGCTCCATGCCGAGAGCCCGAACAGGATCGCCGAGATGGTGAATCCGACTGAGGTCGGCCACAGCGGGAACAGGGCAAATGCCACTGCATGCACTATGTAGACCATCGCCAATGCGCTCTTGCGGCCAATGCGGTCGGACGCCGAGCCCCATATCAGACCGCACAGCAGGCTGAACCAGCCCATCGTCATGAAGAGCTGCCCGGCCTGTGCCTGCGTGTACCCGCCGTCGGTGATGAGGACCTTGGTGAAGAAGGTCATGTAGACGATGTAGGAGAAGCCGAACGCGACGTAGACCAGGCCCACGAGCCAGACGATCGGCCTGTTGTAGACATCAGCCAGCCGCTTTGAGCCGCTCGGGCCGGAGGGAGCCTGATCGTCCGGCCTGAAGCCGATCGGTCTCAGCCCCGCGTCGGACGGTGTGTTGCGCAGAAGGAGGGCTGCTCCCACCGCCAGCGCCAGAGTTGCGCCGCCGAAAACGAACCAGCACGTGCGCCACCCGTCAGCGCCTTGTACGGTCAGAATGCGCGGGACCAGCGGTCCCGTGACTATCAGCGCGACCGACGATCCGGCGACCGCCACTCCCGTTGCGAGGCCCCGACGACGCGCGGCGAACCAGGACGACATCAGACCCATCACGGGCACGTTGCTCGCGCCGCTCCCGATGCCGGTCAAAGCCCGCCACACAGCCGCGGAGACGAAGCCCCCGGCCAGTCCTGTCATCACCATCGACAAGGCCGCCAGCGCAAGTCCACATGCGATGACCACCCGAGGGCCGAAACGCGAGGCCAGTGCGCCGCCGATGACGCATGATACCAGATAGCCCATCAGGTTCGCGGTGGCAAGCGCTCCCGCCTGGGTGTTGTCCATGCCGAGTCCGGCTTGCATCGCAGGAAGCACGATCGAGTATCCGAACCGTGCAAGCCCCAGCGCTCCGAAGACCACGAGCGTGCCCATGCCCAGCACGACCCAGCCGTAATGCAGGCGTCGAGCCTCGCCCCCACCGATCACTGTTGACTGTTCATTGCTCACCGGATCCTGTCCTTGCCGTCCGTCAGCCAGTCGAGGCCGAAGCGCGCGAAGGTGATCGTCTCGTAGGCGTCTTTCTGTCCGCACTCGTAGAGGAGCCCGATATCCATGTCCGGCAGCACGGTGAGGCACGAGTAGGCCGAGAACCGCGGGTCCAGGAGCTTCATCACCGGCCATGTCTTGCCCTCATCGTAGCTCATACGGACCGTCATCATGTTGCGCCTGAGGCTCGCCGGGTTCGAGAAGACCAGACGGCTCTTGCCATGAGTCTTCGACTCGGTGTATCTCAGGAACGATGCCTGACAGACCGGTTCCACCAGCGTCTCATCGGGTTTCCCCTCGGAGAAGGTGAGTCCGCCGTCCGTGCTGACGGCTATCGTGCGGCAATTCTGTCCCTTGTAGCTCCTCATGTTGAGCATCAGCGAGCCGTCCTCGAGTTCGACCACCTGGCACTCGTTGCACTGAGGGAAGACGTCGCCGCCGATCTTCCACGTCGCGCCTTTGTCGTCACTGTAGATCACGTGCGAGCCGTAGTTGCGCGTGCCGAGGATCGCGTAGTCGCACGGGATCACCAGTCGGCCGCTCTTGAGCTGGATGCCGACACCCGGACCTGTCGCATACCAGGCCCAGTCCTTCTTCTTGGTCGATGCGGTGATCTCGACAGGTGTTGTCCACGTCTCGCCGTCGTCGTCGCTCTTGCAGATCCAGACCGTGCGAGTGCCCTTGCCGGTGCCCATCTTGATCTCGCTCTCGTGGTCCTCGCCGATGTTGTGCGTCAGAGGGAGCCAGATTGTGCCCGTGTCCCGATCGACGACCGGGCAGGGGTTGCCGAATGTGTTCGGCCCATCGACCGCGATTGTCTGCACCGGGCCCCAGGTCCTGCCGCCGTCGAAACTCCGCCGGAGGAGGGTGTGGATCTCTCCCGAGTCGCCCCTGCCGTTCTTCCGTCCCTCGCAGAATGCGAGCAGCGTGCCCTTCTTCGTGACGATCAGCGCCGGGATGCGGTAGGTATGGTATCCGCCCTTGCCGGACTCGAAGACGACGATCTTTTCCGGGTCCTCCCAGGTCTGTCGGACAGATGAACTGCCGGCGAGGAGGTTTCCTGCCAGGATGAGGAGCCCAATCAGTACGAGTATGTGAGTGGACAATGAACCAGCCTCCGGTAGCATATTGCTTGAAGGTAGTATACGCTCGGGAGACTGCAGAGTCAATGCGGTCGATCGTCGTTTGTTGCAAGACCGTCGGGCTCACAAACGAAAGAGAGGCTCGGCGATACCGAGCCTCTCCACGATCACGTGCGGAATCGGAATGAACTACCTGTGCTCAGAGCGCGGCGTATTCCACTAGTTCGCCGGCCTCTATCTTCTGCCTGAGTTCCTTTTGCCGCGCCACCAACTTCTGCATTCTGGCGGTCAGCTTCCGTACCGCTTCGGCATACCTTTCGTTGTTTCCCTCCACTCCTCGAACAGCTTGCCGTCCGACTGGATGGAGGCGTTCAGCTTGAGCAGCACCGTGCGGGTGGATTCGATCTGCTTGTTCACCTGATCAAGTTCGGCGAGCCATCTAGAGCATTTCGCCGGCCAGTCTTCGAGTTTGGGATCTGCCGGAGTGGTCGTCGTATTCTGCGTAGACGGTACGGCAGGCGTGCCCGGGGTCGTATTCCCACCGATAGGCATGACTACGCCCGTGCCGCTCTGAAGCGCCACGACAATGTCTCCCGCCCGCGATGGGTTGTTCGTGTATGTCGAGATGCCGTCCATTATGCGCTTCAACTTCGCCTGTGCTTCATCTTGAGCCTTAGTAGCCTGCTCGGTGAGCTTCTTCGCCTCATCAGGCGACGTCGCGGAAATCTGCTGGGCGCGTGCAAGGTCTTTCTGCGCCGTGTCCATCTGATGCAGGCAGTCGCTGGCCTGATTGATCACTTCGTAAGTTGCGGCAGCGTGGGATGCAGGGTCGCTCGGACTCGGCATCCCGTCGAGTGTCGGCAGAACCGTGAGGTCAATCTCGCCGGTCATGGCGAGAGCGCTCTTTTCGGCCAGGTCTCTCGCGGCCTCCAGGTCGCCGGATTCCGCCGCATTCACGGATTGCTTGGCGAGTACCGCGCTCGCGGCCAACTGCTTCAGTACGTCTGAGGTGACTTCGACATCCGGCTGGGTCTTTATCCAGTCCTCGCCCTCCTCGGGCGAGAAGCTGGCGCCGCCGTGCGCGACGAGCACCAGGCTGCCGGCATTCTCGTCTACCTGGAAGACCATGCTCCAGAAGCCTTGCACGCTCTTCGGATATGGGACCTTCTCATCCGTAGCGTTCTCCACCTTGATCGCGTAGTTGTTCCTCTTTGCCCAGCGCTCAAGTGCGACGATCTTGGCAAGCTCCGACATCTTGTGCCACTCGGGGTAGACCGCCGCGTATTCATCATAGTGCTGAGTCAGATAGTCGGCGTACCTGGGCGTGACCGACTCGATGAACTCTTTGGCGGCGCTGTCGGTATTGCCCACCGTGTCGATCACCCAGCCGAGGACCTTCACGCGTGAGTCCTGGAACTCGACGACATCGCCGCCGGGAGAGACCCACATCTTCACGTCCGCGGGTACCAGCCTGTGTCCGACCAGCGCCCCCGCACCGGCAGGCGGTTCGTAGTTGCGCGCTGCCTCCTCCCGCCGGCTGAACTCCAGGTCCGTCAGGTGGGCCGGCATCTTCTCACGCGCATCCGGGAAGGTGCACACGCTCTTCAGGCGGTAGTCAGCCCTGAAGAGCACATCCCCAAGCCGGGAGCCCGGCTCTGCGTTCTTGTACACCACCTCGGACTGAGGAACGGGGAAGTTGTAGATCTAAGCTATGATCTGCGGCCCGAGGACCAGGCCGTTCAGCATCTTCGCGCCGGCTCTCTGGCTGATGAAGATATTCATCTGCTCGCCCATATAGTCCACAATCGCGTCCGAGTTCTGCCGGCTCTGAATGCCGCTCTCCGGCGCTCCCAGGTGTCTGCACAACTCCGATATCGTGAGGACTATCCCAGCGTTTCTGCACTCGTCGTACGACATGGCGCCGGAATCCCGCTTCCTCACCAGTTCCTCGTACTGCGGAAGCAGACCGAACGCCTTCGCCATGCGCCCGATGATATCGTCGGGGGTGCCTCCCGATCCCAGAGCCGCAGACCCGTCTGCGGCGCCCGGCGATCCCATTCCCCGCATCATCTTGGATATCGTGCCGAAGGCCTCCGCGGTCGGCAACTCCATCTTCCCCGTGGCGGCGGCATACAGCCGTCTCAATTCCTCACCGGTTACCCCCATGGCGGAGGCGCAGTTCGCGAAGAAACGCCTGCTGTCCGCTTGCACGGTGTTATCGTAGAGGAGGAGGTTCACCAGCTTCTGAGCCCACTGGCTGCAGTAGCCGGGATCGTCCATCCTCTTTATATCGGCGGTCATCATCTTGTCCACCTGGGCAAGATGCGACTTCTGCTGTTCGCCGGGCTCGATCGAGAGCGAGGGGTAGGGGTTCTCCAGCACGTCCTTTAGCAGGTCCGCGTAGGGGATCGGACCGGTGTTGTAGGCCGGATCGTACTTCCCGATGAAGGTGACTACACGGGTCTTCGGGTCGATGAGCGCGTACTTCAGCGTGTTGATATCGAGCGGCCCTTTTCTGGGCGCGGGGCATCGGCAATGTCGTTCGCGTTCGACGCCGGAAGGGCTTCGGGACGAATCGTCAGGTTTATCGTGCTGCTGTCCCGAACCACGGTGATCGGGTAATCGACGCCGATCTTCAATCCGGCGACCAGTTCGGTAACCTGCGCAGCGGAGGTCACAGGCTTGCGGTCCAGACTCGTGATGATACCTCCCTTCGTCACGCCGGCCTTCTCCGCGGGAGAGCCCTGGTTGACTGCCTCGACAAGGGCTCCTCGTGTCCTGGAGCGCCGTGACGTGTCCTTTATCTCAACGCCGAGATAGGGTTTTCCGGACGCGGCCTGCGCTGGGAACCTCGCTCTTCGAGAACAGGTATCGGCGCTTCCGGCATTGGGAACCGGGGATGGTCCGGAGGTCTCGAACCTGTCCCGCTGTGCCAGACAGACATCATTGCATACGCACGCGAAAACGACAACGGCGATGACGTAGCATGGAATCGAGCGGTATCTGCTCATCGAAGTTCCCTCCCTGGATAGAGCCCTGGAGGTACTTGTCACGGGTCCCGAAGACACACTACTATTGTCGGCGCCTCATCGGGGTGATTTCAGCGTGTATATCGTGAGCCCGCTCAGGTCGCGCTTCTTGCACGGGATGATGAGACTGGCGACGTACCCGATCGTCACGCATGCGACGATTCCCACCGCCGCATAGAGGAAGAAATGGACGGCCCCGCTCCTCTGCACGAAGTAGAGCACCGCTGCCCCTCCGATCGCTCCGATGAGCGCCCCAGTCCCGTGCGCGCGCCGGGTGAAGATCCCGAGGACGAACATCCCCGCGAGCGCTCCGCCTGTCAGCCCGAGGATCGTGATGAAGGCGTCCCACAGCGATTTGATCCCGCTGTTCGCCATCCACAAGGCAGTCCCGACTCCGGCGGCGCCCAGGATCACGGTCAGCCAGCGCGCCAGGTTGAGGCATCTCCGGTCCGGCGCGTTCGGCCTGAACCGGCGGTAGAAGTCGGTCACCAGGGCGGTCGAGACGCTGTTCATGCTGCTGTCGAGCGTTGACATCGCCGCCGCGAAGAGCCCCGCAACCACGAGCCCCGTGATCCCTGCCGGAAGCTCCATGGCGATGAAGAGCGGGAAGATCGCATCCGTTGAGAGCGATGGGCTCAGGTGGGTGGGGTGACTGCGGTAGAAGAGCCAGAGCGCGGTGCCGACCGAGAAGAAGATCAGCGCCGAGGGGACCGAAAGCCATGCGTTCGTCCATGCCGCCCTTCTTGCTTCTTTCTCGTCCTTCGTCGTCAGGTAGCGCTGGATCACCGCCTGATCCGCGGTATACGGCACGAGGTTGCTGAAGATGTTGCCCACGACGACGACCCATACGGCCGCAGTCGTGATGTCCCAAGTCCAGTTGAATGTATGGAACTTGTCCGCCGCCATCGCCGTCGAGAACGCCGCGCCGATCCCGCTTCCGGTCTCCGCGAGTACCCAGATCAGGCTGAGGATCGCGCCGCCGATCAGGACGATCACCTGCACGACGTCGGTCCAGATCACCGCCTCGATCCCGCCCATGACGGTATAAAGCGTTGCCAGCACGCCCATCAGGAGGATGCATGTCGTGATGCTGATCCCCGTTACCGCCGAGAGTGCGATCGCGGGCAGGAAGAGCACGATCCCCATCCGCCCGACCTGGAAGAGGATGAAGGATGCGCTGCCGAAGAGCCTCACGGGGAGGTTGAACCGCTTTTCCAGGTACTCATACGCCGTCGTGACGTTCAACCGCCGGAAAAACGGGAGGTAGAAGAACACCACCAGCGGCGCTACGAGCACGATGCACATGTTTCCGAGGATGTAGACCCAATCGGTCGCGTAGACCTTGGCCGGTATGGCCATGAACGTGATGGCGCTGAGCTGAGTGCCGAAGATGCTGAGCCCCGCCGCCCACCACGGCACTCGCCGACCGCCGAGGAAGAAGTCGTCCGTGGTGTTCTCGCGGCCGGCCATGACGAACCCGATCCATACCATCCCGAGCAGGTAGGCGATCAGGACGCCGTAGTCGAGCGGGAAGAAGTGACCCTTCGGCTTCATGCCGGTCGCCCTCAAGACGTCCGATGACCTGTGGCCCGGACGGTCCTCGCCGCCGGGGATCACGATTCCGCCCTCCCACTGCACGGCGTTGGTCGTGACGAGCCCCTTCGGTAGCGTGCCGAGGTGAGCCCAGGTGTCGGTGATCGTGTGGTAGGCGAGTACCTTGCGACCGAATCCGGGATGGTTGTCCTTGAGCTCCTGGATTCGGTTGACAAGCGAGCCGTCATCGCCGCCGAAGACGAGGATGTGCGATGGACCGTAGGCCGCGCTCGGAGCGGCGGTCACCGGAGCGGGGAGATCGGCGATCCGCTCCCATCCCTTTCCGGGCCGATAGCAGTAGCCGTCGGTCAGGTATGTCCTCACCGCCTCGCCGTCCGGACCGGCATGAAGCGAGGCCCCGCCGAAGACGTAGACCGCGCCATCCTGCGCCGCGACCACCGGCAGGATTCTGCCCAGCCCCGGCAGCGGTTCGATCGCCTTCCACTTCGTGTTCCTACCGGACAGATCGAGCGTGAGTACGGACTTCATCCCCTCGGTGGACTTCGGACCAAGCTGACCGCCCGCGAGGTAGATCGTGTTGCCGAGCAGAGCCGCCCCGCAGAAGGCACGGGGCTCCGGGAGCGAAGGGAGGTCCTTATGAGCGACGTATTGGACCTGCATGCTTCGCAAAACGTCTTGTCCGTGCCTGGAACCAGGTTCGCCCAGGTAGTGCAGCAGGCTGACGTCGGCATAGTGCCTCTCCGCGTCGCCTCCGCCTATGCAGATCAGCCCGCCGTAAGCTGAGACCGACCCGCCGTAAGCGATCGGATGGGGAAGCTTGAACACCTTGCGCCACTTCTTCTCGCCCTCGGGCAGGATGTAGACCGAATCGTACCATTCCTTCGTGCCGCCCTCGAAGAGCGGCACCGGGAAGTTCGTCCCGCCGGCGACGATCAGCGCTCCGTTCGACGTCCCGGCGAACTGACCGGAGAGCGGACTCGGGAGAGCGGGCAGCGTCGTCCAGTCGAACATGCGCGGCGTCTCCTCGGCGCGGAGAGGGGAGGCGGTTAGGATGACAAGCGCGAAGATCACTGCGAACGTCTTTGCGGTGGATCTGAGCATTGGCGGTCCCTCGATTCGTGAGTAATCCGTTGCCCTCAGTATACGTGTGGGGCCTGCGGGGGTCAAGCGCCGGTCGCGCCTGGGTATACTCTAGACAGGGTGTCCACCGAACTGACCGGCAATACCGGCTAAGGAGTCCGCCAATGCCTCCCTGGGCAAGCACCATCGAGCCATACATACTCATCGGCGTTGTGCTGATCCTGGCAGCCATAGTCGCCAGCAGGATATCGGCTCGCCTCGGTGTGCCCGCGCTGCTTCTCTTCCTCCTCGTGGGGATGCTCGCCGGCTCCGAAGGTCCCGGCGGGATCCGGTTCGACGATCCCCGAGCGGCGCAGTCCGTGGGTGTCGTGGCGTTGGCCCTTATCATCTTTGCAGGAGGACTCCAGACCGAGTGGCGAGCTGTACGGCCCGTGATCGCCCCCGGAGTCGGTCTCGCCACACTCGGTGTCTTCGTCACCGCGATACTGCTCGGCGTTTTCGCCGGCGCCGTTACCCCGTTGACGCTCCAGGAGGGCCTGCTCCTCGGCTCGATCGTCTCCTCGACCGATGCCGCTGCGGTATTCATGGTCCTGCGTTCGAAGCGTGTGAGCCTGAAAGGGAGGCTGAAGCCGCTGCTCGAGCTGGAATCGGGGAGCAACGATCCGATGGCCGTGTTCCTGACTCTGAGCTTCATCTACATCATCAGCGATCCCATGAACGGCGGCCTCGCCTTCTCCCTGCTGTTCCTGAGACAGATGATCCTCGGTGGGGTGATAGGTTACCTGGCGGGTCTGGCGATGGTCTACATCGTCAATCGGCTCCGTCTCGAGTACGACGGCCTGTACTCGGTGCTGACCCTCGCGCTGGTACTGCTCACGTACAGCGCGACGGCGATTCTCGGCGCAAGCGGGTTCCTCGCCGTCTATCTTGCCGGGCTGGTCATGGGCAGCCGACATTTCATCCACAAGAGGAGCCTCGTCCGCTTCCACGATGGCATCGCATGGCTGATGCAGATCACGATGTTCGTGACGCTCGGGCTCCTCGTCTTTCCGTCACATCTCTTGCCGGTGATCGGTTCGGGGTTGGCTGTGTCTGCGTTTCTGATGATCGTGGCTCGGCCGATTGCCGTCTACCTGATACTCGCCTTCACAAAGATGACCATCCGGGAGAAGACGCTCGTGGCATGGGTGGGGTTGCGCGGAGCAGTCCCCGTGGTCCTTGCGTCCTTTCCCGTTGTGGCGGGCCTGGAGCAGTCGGAGACGATGTTCAACCTCGTGTTCTTCATCGTGCTGACGTCGGCTCTTCTTCAGGGATCGAGTATCCCGTGGGTGGCCCGACGCCTGGGGGTGGATGCTCCGCTGCCGGTCGCGGGCGACGAGCCGACGGTTCTGGAGGTCGGCGACTGCATCATCTGCATGCTCTCCGAGATCGAGGTCCCCGAGGGCTCGCGCGTGGCAGGGAAGCAGATTGTCGAGGCGGGAATCCCCGAGGATGTGCAGATACTCCTGATCAACCGGCAAGGTCGGACGTTCACTCCGACCGGCTCGACCGTACTGCGGCCGGGGGATGTGCTCCTCGTGCATGCCGAAGACGATGCTTCGGCCGAACTGAGGGCGGCGCTCGCTCCCCCCGGCGGATAGCGCAACTCCATATCCGAAGCGCGCCCCGCACGGAGTGTGACAGGGGGCGATGTGCGAACGCCTGTTGCCTGCGTATCGGCCCGCACTTCCTGACGAGGGCTCAGTGCGAGACGAGGTACTTCCTTACGGGGCCGATCGAGCAGATGATGCGCGCCGCGATGACCAGAGCGGTGAGCGCGAGGCAGACGGTGATCTCCATCTGTGCCACACTCCAGCCCTGCACGAGGTAATCCTCCCTTGCTTCGAGCGCAAACGAGCCCGCGAGCGCGCCGCAGAGCGGGTCGAGCTCCCTGGCGGTGGCGCGGCGCCAGGAGTAGATGAACCCCTTCTTGTTGCCGAGCTCACGTATCAGCGCTCTTGGCGACGGAATCCACGCGTGTACCGTGGCCCGGTATTCGGCATACTCCTCGGGGAACTGCTCGGCGAGGTATCGCTCTTCCTGCTTGACCACGAGCGCATGGATCACGATGTAGGACACCGTGTAGAACGCCAGGAACGGCAGATTTCCGATGATGACGCAGAATCCGAGCCCGATCAGGAAGCTGCCGATGTACATCGGATTGCGCACGACGGAGTAGGGGCCGGATGTGACGAGACCCTTGGGCTTGTGCACGGGCTTCCACTCCCTGGATATGATGCGGATGGTGACGCCGACCAGGGCGAGGATGAACCCAAGCATGTCTACCGCTGCGTCAAGCGGCCCTGATCCCCATGTGAAACCGGTGCGGACGAAGAGAACGTATATGATCACCAGTGGCGTGTAGAAGAGCCAGTTCGCGGTGGCGCGATTCATCGTTACCTCCAGACTTCGACGATTCTACCAAAAACGAATCATCGAGGCAACAGGCAGCCTGCTCATATGTACGCCACATCCCGTGCGATTGTTTCGTCCCACCGCGACCGCCGAATCTGCCTTGCGCCGGTAGTCGATCACGCGCTGTGCCGGCCCGTGAGCATCGAACGAGGAGATCAATGCATGGTGGAGCGTGGCAAGCGTGAGAGGAGGTGCCCACTCACGCAGATGCAGTACCACCGAACACCGGGGGGAGTGACCACCTCCGAGATGCCTGCGGGTTCGGGCGGTTGCCTGCTCTCCGACAGAGTGCAGGATATCCGGCTTGAAGCGCTGAAAGCTAAGCTAGTATACGAGAAGGCTGAAAGAAGTAGTGCAAACGGCCGGTTCTTCTGGAAGTACCATGATCCCAAGACCGGAAAGCTGGAGTACCTCGACAAGCTTAGGAGGGAGTTCGCGGAGAAGGAATCCGGCGGTCAGTGATCAGTGAACGGTGGGAGGAGGCGAGCATCGATCATCGAAGGTCCGATGGCGAACAGCGAACGGCCGAGCAGGATTGGGAGTAGGAGTAAGAGCAAGAGGTGGGGTCCGCGTCCGTCACCCAACACCACATATCCCCCGCACTGCCGAAAGGAGCCGATATGAAAGCCAGACGTCCGAACATCCTCTTCATCCTCAGCGACGATCAGGGGCCGTGGGCGATGGGTTGCGCCGGGAACACCGAGATCCGCACCCCGAACCTCGACCGCCTGGCGAAGTCGGGGATGCGCTTCGATAGCTTCTTCTGCGCATCGCCGGTCTGCTCGCCCGCTCGGGCGTCGATCGTGACGGGGCGCATTCCGTCCGCGCACGGTGTCCATGACTGGCTTCGGACCGGCGACACCATCGCCAAGTACGAGCCCGACGACAACGGGCGGCTGATCGAGTATCTCGCCGGGATGCCCGGATACACCGACTATCTCGCCGCTGAGGGTTACACCTGCGGGCTCAGCGGAAAGTGGCACCTCGGAGACAGCCATCATCCGCAGAAAGGGTTCACCTTCTGGGAGGTTCACGCGAAGGGCGGCGGCCCGTACTACAACGCGCCGATGGTGCATGACGGCGAAGCGTACCAGGAGCCACGCTACGTTACCGATGTGATCACCGACAACGCGCTGAGGTTTCTGGATGAGTGGGCATCGTCGCAGGGCGACCCCACCCAAGCACTCCCTCCCCGTGGCGGAGAGTCCACCCACGTGCTCCCTCCCCGTGGCGGGGAGGGCTGGGGAGGGGTTGTGTCCGCCCCCTTCTACCTCAGCGTCCACTACACCGCTCCGCACTCGCCCTGGAACAGGGAGAACCATCCAGCCGAGATCTGGGACTACTACTACGAGAACTGCCCGTTCGACTCCGTGCCGAGCGCGGAAGTCCCGCCGGAGTGGGTCCGCAAGGTCCAGCGGTTCGCCGACACCCCGGAGAGGCGGCGGGCGATGCTGAGCGGGTACTTCGCGGCCATCACCGCCATGGACGCGAACATCGGCCGGCTGCTCGATTGGTTGGAGGCGCACGGCCTGCGCGAGGATACACTCGTTGTCTCCATGGCCGACAACGGCATGTGCATGGGCCACCACGGGGTCTACGGCAAGGGGAACGGGACCAGGCCGCTCAACATGTTCGAGGAGTCGGTGAAGATACCATGCATCATGTCGCATCCCGGTCGGATTCCGGAGGGGATCGTCTGCTCTGAGATGCTCAGCCAGTACGACTTCATGCCGACACTGCTGGACTACCTCGGTATCGAGAACCCGCAGGCCGGGACGCTTCCGGGCAAGAGCTTCGCTCCACTGCTCCTCGGCGAGCCGGTTGAGAGACGCGAGCAGGTGGTCGTTTTCGATGAGTACGGTCCGGTGCGCATGGTGCGGACGAAGGAGTGGAAGTACGTCCACCGCTACCCCGACGGGCCGAACGAGCTGTATCACCTTGCGGAGGACCCGCGCGAGCAGATGAACCTCGTGTCGGACGCAGGATGCAGGTCGATCGTCAAGGAGATGTGTAGGCGGCTCGATGCGTGGTTCGAGCGTTGGGCGGATCCTGTGCGAGACGGCAAGGCATGTCCGGTGACGGGCGCGGGGCAGGGCGGACTCATGGATGAGCCGGGCGGAGCGACATTCTACGAGTACATGCCCGGCGAACTCAAGGACGCTCCCAAGCCCTGACAACCCATCGACCCTGACAAGACCATCCAGCCCTGAGTGATCCCGACCGTCCTTCGATACGCTCCGCTACTCAGGACTAGCGGGTTGCTATGTCTCGGCAGACTCACCGTGTCAGCCCTGAGTAGTCCTGAACTGCGTATTCACTGAGTAGTGGTTTCCTATGTCCCGGCAGATAACCCCGCCAGCCCTGAGTAGTCCTGAACTCCGACTGCACTTCGATACGCGCTGCTACTCAGTGTGGTCGGAGTTCAGGACGTATCGAAGGGCGGCCTAGCTCCACCAACCTTGGCTTAGCCGCGACCGTCCTTCGATACGCTTCGCTACTCAGGACTGGGCGGTTTTCACTCCTCACTCCTCACTCATCACTCATCACTCTTTGTACACGACCAGCAGGTTCGCCATGGGGAGGCCGGGGAGTGTGAGGATCTCACCGTCGAGGTAGAGCGCGCACGCCCCTCCGCCGTCGAGGTTCATCGCCTCGACCGCCCCGAGGTCGAGCATGATCTCCGCGAATTCCTGCAGGGTGATCGGCCTGGTCACAGTCGCCATGAGCAGCCGGTTGTCCGCGGTGAGTCCGACTCCCGATCTCACGGCCTCCAGAGTCGCACTCCTCGCGCTGAACCCGTCGGCCACGGGATCAAGCGCGATCTTTCCCTCGTGAACGAGCCTCGGCCCGGCGGCGAGACCGGCCTCGTATCCATCCCAGTCGAACCGACCGCGAGCGCGGTGGCGGAACTCGACCTTGCCGTCCTCAGTGACGGCGATCGCCGTCCGGTAGTGGCCGCGGTTGACGAGCTTGCCGTCGATCACGATATCGCCGAGGGGACGCTTGTTCTCATCGTAGAACGTGCCGTTGATCGCGGCATACGGCTTGAGGCGCGTCATCATCTCGGGGAATATGTCGCCCTCCGCCCGGTCCCTCGCCATGACCGGCTCGATGCGGTATCCCTTGTCGAGATCGATCTCGACGAGCCGAACACCCGAGGGCGGGGCAGGGCGGTCGTCGCGAACACGACGAGAACCACGGTCATCCCGGTTCATGAGCACGAACGCTATGGCGGCGACCGCGGCTATCAGGACCAAGAGTATCACAAGGCAACAGGAGCACCATCCCTGTCGCCGGCTAGATCGTCTGGACAAACTTGTCTATCTCCGGGAGCTTCATGATACAGAGTACACGGCCGGCCTTCGGACTTCCTTCGCTGTGGCAGAAGAAAACGGCCGGCTGCAAGCGGGCAACCGGCCGTCAAGAGTACTCACTATGAGTCTGTGCAGGCTAACGTCTCCGGAGGAAATCCGGGATGTCGTCGTCCTCGACAGCCGCTCCAACGCGT
The DNA here is from genome assembly GCA_964466715.1 of uncultured bacterium. GTDB lineage: Bacteria > Armatimonadota > UBA5829 > DTJY01 > DTJY01 > CAYXOC01. The sequence continues at coordinate 17,365 of CAYXOC010000032.1, read as the reverse complement.
GCCGGCATGCGTCTGCTCTCGGACATGCGGCTCTCGGGCTTCAGCTTGGCCTCATCGAACCCGGTGGCGATGACCGTCACCTGGATCGCATCATCGACTCTGTCGTTGATGACCGTGCCGAGGATGATGTTCGCCTCGTTCTCGTCGCATGCCTGGTAGATCACCTCGGCCGCCTCATTGACCTCGGAGAGAGTCATGCTTGAGCCGCCGGTGATGTTCAGCAGAACGCCCTTGGCGCCCTCGAACTTCGCCTCGACGAGCGGGTTTGCGATGGCAGCCTGCGCCGCCTCGACCGCTCTCCGGTCGCCGGTAGCGCGTCCGATGCCCATCAGCGCCGTTCCCGCGTTCGACATGACGGACTTAACGTCGGCAAAGTCGACGTTGATCATGCCCGGGATGGTGATGATGTCGGAGATGCCCTGCACGCCCTGGCGAAGCACGTCGTCGGCCATGCGGAACGCGTCGAGCAGAGAAGCCGTGTTCTCCGATGCGTTGAGCAGTCGGTCGTTCGGGATCACGATGATCGTGTCGACGGCCTCACGGAGTGACTCGATGCCCGCATCCGCGGAGCGCTTCCGTCTCGGGCCCTCGAAGACGAACGGTCTGGTGACTACCGCTACCGTGAGCGCGCCGATCTCGCGTGCGACCTGAGCAACTACCGCTGCCGCACCGGTTCCGGTGCCGCCGCCCATTCCAGCGGTAATGAACACCATGTCGCAACCCTCGAGCGACTTCTTGATCTCCTGCCTGCTCTCCTCGGCTGCGTTGCGTCCGATCTCCGGATCGCCTCCTGCGCCGAGACCCTTCGTCAGGCTCTCGCCGAGATGCAGCTTCTCTTCAGCGGCAGACGTCTTCAGTACCTGTCCGTCGGTGTTCATTGCCACGAAGTCCACGCCCGATACACCGCACTCGATCATGCGGTTGATCGCGTTGCTTCCTCCGCCGCCGACACCCACGACTTTGATTTGTGCCTTTTCCCGTACCATTCGGTTATAAGCCCCCTGATAAGTGTATTCGAAAGTTCCGGCTCGCGAGGAGCCACAACTCAACCTTGCGCGGTTTAGAATGCCGGAAGGATGGACTCGCCCGGACGGCGACAGATCTGAGAGCACATCATTCCCGGCCTATAGTCCGGCGAGACATTTTAGCACATTTGTCAAGCGGAGTCTATTAGTGACCACAAATATCAACAACAGCAGCAGGAGGTGAAGTCGCGCGGGGAACTCGGAACGTGTTGTAGGAGGGGATTCCAATCCCCGAATTCGGAGCGTCACGTGGGCATTCGCGGCTGGAAAGCCGCTCCTACATGGGGAGACTCGACTTATGAAACACGCTCCAGCTATTCTTGGGCGGGGAGTGCTTTCTCGAGGGTAACGGTGACGCGCCCGTCCTGGAAACCGAAGCAGACGCGGTCCATCACGAGGCGCATGAAGTAGATGCCCATGCCGCCTTCCGGGCCGGAGTCGATATCCGGCGTGGGTACGCTGTCCGGATCGAACCAGGCGCTCGGATACGAGATCGTGACGATGAGTATCCCATCCGAGTCCTTGCACCGGACCTCGATCCTGTCACCGGGGCCGGCTCCGTGCCGAACGGCGTTGGCGATCGCTTCACCCACAGCCATCTTGATCTCGGACAACTGCGGCTCGGCGAACCCCATTCCAGCGGCGAAATCGCACACTCTTCGTCTTACCTCTCGGCAGCAGTCACCGCGGTTCTCTACAGAGAAGACGCAGTCGGGTACGGGAATCGTGGGTCGAGCGGCCGGAATCCACTCCTGAGGGATGATGGTATCGATCACGAAGAGGTGCTTGAGCCCGGTGACGCGGAGCAGATGGCCGAACTGCGGCTGCATCCCGACGATCGACAGCGTTGATCCTGCGCCGGCGGCTGCTTTGGCGGCCCTTACGAGTTCCATGAATCCGCTGCTGTCCACGTAGTCGAGGCCGACCAGATCGAGCGCGAGCGTGGAGCCGTCTCCGCCCAGCGCATTGCCGACCAGGTCCGCAAACCCGTCACAGTTCTCGACAGTGAGTTCACCCGAGACTTGGAGGACGGGCTTGGAGCCGTCATTCAGTTGGATCTGCAGAGTAGTCTCATCCATGGTCAGCCGTTCCTCGGCGCCTTGATGACCACTAGGGCGGCGTCGTCCCCAAGGCCGCCGCCGGTGAAGTCCTTCACTCTGGCCATGATGGCGTTCGCCATATCATCGGCCTGCAGGCTGCGGGCATCAGCCACGCTCGTCTCGAGGCCGGCGTATCCGAAGAAGCGCTTCTCGTGTCTCGCTTCGGTGATGCCGTCGGTGTAGAGTATCAGCGCGTCTCCATCTGCGAGTTCGATCGTCCTGGACTCGTAGACGGCGTTCGGGAATATCCCCATCGGCTGGCCCGTGCTCTCCAGACGGACGCAGTCGCCGGTGTCGCACCTGAGCAGGAGCGGGAGTTCGTGGCCCGCGTTTGCGTAAGTCAGCTTGTTCGTCGTTGTATCGAGCACGCCGTAGAACAGGGTGATGAACACCTCGGAGTGGACCGCCTGTGCGACGGCATCGTTGAGCCGCCTCAGCACTACTGACGGGTCAGGCTCCTGGAGGGCGATGCCTCGTATCATGAACCTTGCCATCGCCGTGTGCATCGTCGCGCCGATTCCCTTGCCGCTGACATCGCCGATCACTATGCCCAGGATACCCTCGGCAAGTTCGATCACGTCGTAGAAGTCTCCTCCAACCAGGGCTTCGCTCTGCGCCGGGAGATAGCGGTGAGCGATCTCGAAGTTGTCGATGCGGGGGCGAAGATCCGGCAGAAACGCCTTCTGGAGTGTCTCGGCTATCGATCGCTGCTGGGCGTAGCTCTCCTGCAGTTCGGTGCGCTGGATGGCCAACTCTTCGTTCTGTGCCTGGATCTCTTCGCTCTGCGCCTGGATCTCTTCATTTTGGGCCTGCAGTTCCTCGTTCTGTGCCTGGAGTACCTCGTTCTGAGCATCCAGTCGCTCGTTTGCCGCTCTCAGGCTCTCCGCAAGCATCTGCATATTCCGGTGGCTCAGGGCATTGCTGAGGGCGATGCCGATCTGAGCGGCTGAGTCGCCGATCAGTGTGATTGCGTCATCATCGTAGCTCGACAGAGATGCGCAGACCAGTACACCGAGAGTGCGGTTCTCCACCCTCATCGGCATGCAGACGATGGATCTCGGCAGCGCCTTGCCCAATCCGGGACTGATGATGAACCTGGTGTCCGCAGGGATATCGCCTGATACGATCGGCTTTCCACTCTTCGCCGCCTGTTCCACCATGCCGCCCTGTCCCTCAGCGGCGAGTTCGGCCTCCGCCTTCGAGATGCCGTAGACACCGTGTGCCCGCCACGTATCGTCCTCAGGTAGATAGATGACCGCCAACTGCGAACCGGTGTGTTCGGCCACGTCAGTCAAGGCGCCGTCCAGCAGGCAGTCGATATCGAGGCTCGACGAACATTTCTCCCCGAGGCTCGCATGAGCGGTCAGACGTTTCTCCCTGCGCTGCAGGACGCGCGCCATGTCGCCAAGCGCAACAGCGATCCTTCTCAGCTCGTCCTTTGGTTCGGCCAGATCGCTGAGCGGATCGGTGTGCCCTCGGAGCGCCAACGCCTTGTCGTAATCTCCATCTGCCACGGCCCCTGCAGCGAGTGCAATGGTCTTCGCGGGATGGCTGATCGATCGAACGGTAGCGACGATGAAGATGAGCGCGAGTACGAGCGCAGCCAGGAAAGAGAGTCGGGTTACCCGATCCATACGGTTACTCGTCCTACGGAACTCGTCTGCCGCTGCGAGGATGCGGTCATGCCCTATGGTCGCCAGCTCATGTGCGGAGGCGATAGCAAGATCGGCAAGAGGCTGAAGGTGTGCGTAGTAGTGTCGGGAGGCAGTGCTGAGCTGATCATCGCCTACCAGACGGATGATCTCGGTCTCTTCCTGGCGCATCCGTACGATGTTGCGGTCGATATTGCTGATGAGTTCGCCGTCCTCCGGACTCATGGGTATGCGCCGGATATCAGCCAGAGCGGTCTGTGACTCGGCTAAGGAAGTCTTGTACTTGTCCAGATACCGTCGCTCTCCGGACAGTGCGTATGCGCGCAATGAAGTGGCCCTTGTGTCCACTGCCACCGCCAGATCATTGGCGGCCGCTACCTGTGGGCTGAGCGTGGTGGTTATGCTCTCCGCTGCGAGGCGCATCGATGCCAGTTGCTGGCTGGTAATCGCTATTGCCAGCGCAGTAACCGCTAATACCGCGCCGAATCCCATGGTGAGACGCTGCTTGATGGACATAGGTCGATTACCCCTCAGCCGAACCTTGGGCCAGTCTGTAAACCTTTGCCTGCCGATCCAGGGGCTCCAGGCAGGTTCTCAAGTGATCCGGGATGCTCTCCCCGGTCCCGATGACCAGGTAACCTCCGGGCCCGATCGTGTCCACGAGTCTGTCGAGCAGCCTGACTTGGGCCAGCCGCTTCAGATAGATGAGCACGTTTCTGCACAGTACCAAGTCGAAATGCCGGTGTGGCGTATGCTCGGCCCACAATTCCTCGTCGTCGCTCAGCAGGTCGTGGACCTGGAAGGAGACCATCTCCCTGATCTCCGGCAACGCCTCGATGGTGGCGCCGTCGTCGGAGAAGAACCTCATCGCCCGTTCGTCAGGCAGGGTCGGCAGCATGTGCTTCCTGTAGCTGCCCGCACGAGCGGTTCGGATCGCAGCCTCATCGATATCGGTGGCGAGGATTGTGGTCGGGCATCGGCATTCCCCGCCTGCTTGCATCTGACGGATCAGGATCGCGAGCGAGTATGCCTCCTCCCCGGTCGCACATCCGGCGCTCCAGATGCGCAGATGGCCGCCGAACTCCCTGCCGCTCAGGATGTCTGGCAGTACTCCCTCTCGCAGCACACCAAAGACAAACGGGTCGCGAAAGAACTCCGTGTACTTCACCGTCAGGTCGCGCAGTAGAAGGTCATACTCGCCATGGTCACTGTCGAGCAGGCGAAGGTATGATGGGATGTCGGAGCAGTTCCGCGCAGTCATCCTGCGGCCGATGCGCCGCCGGACGGTGTTCTCGCGATATTGTGTGAAGTCGAACCCGCGGTCTTGGTGGATTCTCTCGAGCAAGCGGCTGATATCGTCTACGTCCGCCGACACTTGGTCTCCTTTCTTGCTCAGCAATGATAGCACATAGCGCCCTGCTAGTCAATGAGCTGCCGTATTGCTGAGCTTGTTCTAGGCCCGTAATAGCCGTGTCGGCAGATGCCTGGCGCATTGTCAGGTTGGATTCCCGTGCAGTGCAATTCTGAGCATGTCACTGCGCAGCAAGCGCAGTTGTCTCGGGCGGGTTCCCCTGGACACAGGAACCCGTCAGTCCTGAGCGAAGCGAGGAATCCGACCGCCGGATTCCTCGCTTCGCTCAGGACGACAACGTTCGGGAATCATCGAGCAAGACGAGGGCTAAATGGAGCCACCACCGTGCTCCTCAGCAGAATATACCGAGCGGCTCCTCTTCTTCCTCTTCTGCCTCGATAGGGCATATCTCGGATTCCGCCGGCTCGAGCTGCGCGATCTGATCACGAGTAGCCCCAGGGTACACCGCCACCTTCATGACATGGTTCTGCTGGGAGGCAAAGAACTCATACGCTTCACAGATATCGTCCAGGGTGAATCTGTGGGTGCAGAGGTGGCGAAGGTCGAGTCGGCCGCTCTTCACGAGGCTCATCAGTCGATTCATGCGCTCCTTGCCGCCGGGGCAGAGGGTGCTTACGATCTTGATGTCGCCGATCCCGTAGTAGTAGGGCTCGATCAGAGTGATGATGTCGTGCGCGTAGACTCCGAGGCTCGATACCGTGCCTCCGGGGCGGACGGATCTGAGGCAGTTCTCGAAGGTCTCCTGCTTTCCGAGCGCCTCGATTGCTACGTCGCAACCCCGGCCCTCGGTGAGTCGCTTCACTTCCGCGACGGGGTCCTGCTGGCTGAAGTCTATGACCGCATCGGCTCCCATGCGCTTCGCCATGCGGAGCCGCGATTCGTTCGAATCGACGCCGATGATGAAGGATGCGCCCATCAGACGCGCGCCCGCGGTGGCAAGCAGGCCGACCGGGCCCTGTGCGTAGACGACGACCGTGTCTCCGACCCGCACCGGGGCGGCCTCGGCGCCTGAGATGCCGGTCGAGGCGATGTCGGTGCAGAGGACGACGTCCTCATCCGTGAGGCCGTCGGGGATCTTCGCAAGGTTGGTTTGGGCATAGGGGACACGGAAGTACTCGGCCTGCACACCGTCAATCGAGTTGCCGAGCCTCCAGCCGCCGATCGGCTGCCACTTGTCGTCGTAGCCGACGCACTGCGACCACACTCCGCTGAGGCACGATCTGCACGTGCCGCACGGAGTGACCGCGCCGACGATCACCCGGTCGCCGACGTTGTAGCCGACGACGCCCTCGCCGAGTTCGTGGATGATTCCCGCGGGTTCATGGCCGACGATCCTGCCCTCCGCGACGGGGTACTCATTGCGCCAGATGTGGATGTCCGTGCCGCATATCGTGGTGAGCATTACCTTGACGATCGCCTCGCCGTAGCCCGCTCTCGGGATCGGCACTTCCTCGACCCTGATGTCGTTGACGCCCCGGTAGACCGCTGCCTTCATCGTATCCACCATGGGAACGCACCTCCATACTCGTTCTGAGGTGATTGTTCCCGAATGCTGGAAATGGAACACGCGGAGGAGTGATCGGTGACCAGTGGCCGGTAAGCAGTAAGCAGTAAGCAGTACCCAGTAACCAGCAGGCAGTAGCCAGTTGCCAGTGGAACACCTTACCGATCACCGGTTACTGGATACTGGATACTGGATACTGGATACTGGTCACTGGTTACTGGCTACCGCCTGCTACCGCCCCGCGCGTCGTTCCGCGAGGATACGGTCGGTCTCGTTGAGGATGCGCTTGCGGAAACGGAGCGCGTCCGGGGTGACCTCGAGGAGTTCATCCTCGCCGATCCACGAGAGGGCCTGTTCGAGCGTGAAGAGTCTCGGCGGGGTGATCAGGACGGTCGCGTCTTCGGTCGAAGAGCGCATGTTGGTCTGCTTTTTCGCCTTGCACACGTTGACCACCATGTCGCCGGGACGCGAGTTCTCGCCTACGACCTGTCCCTCATAGACCTCATCGCCGGGGGAGATGAAGAACGTCGAGCGTTCCTGGAGTTGGGCGATCGTGTACCCTGTCGCACGGCCGGTCTCCTTCGCTACCAGGCTTCCGCGCGTGCGAGTGACGATGTCACCCTTGTGCGGCCCGTAGTGCTTGAAGGTGTGCGACATCATGCCGAGACCGCGTGTCCATGTGAGGAACTCCGTGCGGAACCCGATCAGGCCGCGGGTCGGGATATCGAAGACGATGCGATTGATACCGCCGTCGTCCTTGGACATATGGATGCACTCGCCCTTGCGACGGGAAACCTCTTCCATGATCGTGCCGAGCGAGTCATCGTTCACATCGATGGTCAATTCCTCGATCGGTTCACAGAGCTTGCCGTCGATCTCCTTGGTGATCGCGCGAGGCTTGCTCACCGCGACCTCGAATCCCTCACGGCGCATCGTCTCGAGCAGTATGGCAAGCTGGAGTTCACCGCGTCCGGACACCTTGAGCGTGTCGGGGCTGTCCGTCGGCTCGACTCGCAGGCTGACGTTCACCTTCGTCTCGCGGTCGAGGCGGTTCGAGATATTCCGCATCGTGACCCACTTGCCGCTCCGGCCGGCCCACGGGCTGTCGTTCACGATGAAGTCCATCGAGATCGTCGGCTCATCTATGCGGATCAGGTCGAGCGCCTCGGGATTCTCGGCGTCGGCGATAGTCTCGCCGATCTGCACCTCAGCGTAACCGGTGAGCAGCACGATCTCGCCGGCCGATGCCCCCTCGACCTCGATGCGCTTCAGTCCATCGTAGACAAACACTCGCGTGATGGCGAATGTGTCCCGGGTACCGTCGCGCTTGATGATGGCGACCTGCTCCCCGCGCCAGACCGTGCCGCGGAGGATCTTGCCGCCGAACATCCGGCCGAGATGATCGTCATAGTCGAGATTCGTGATCTGCAACTGCAGAGGCTTGTCCAACTCGGCGACGGGGGGAGGAACATGCTCCAAGATCATCTTGAACAGCGGCTCGATATCCTTCGGCTCATCAACCGGATCGCTTACCGCGTATCCGCCGACCGCCGACGTGAATATGTACGGGAAATCGAGCTGGTCCTCGTGGCAGCCGAGCTCGATGAACAGATCGAGCACCTCGTCCACAACCTCCCACGGGCGTCCGCCCGGCCGGTCGATCTTGTTGATGACCACGATCGGCTTGAGCTTCTGTTCGAGGGCCTTCTTCAGCACAAACCGTGTCTGCGGCATCGGGCCCTCGCACGCATCGACAAGCAGCAGCACGCCGTCCACGGAGCGGAGGATGCGCTCGACCTCGCCTCCGAAGTCGGAGTGGCCGGGCGTATCGACGATGTTGATCTTGACGCCGTTGTGGTGGACCGCCGTGACCTTCGA
>CAYXOC010000032.1:0-8734 GCA_964466715.1 uncultured bacterium | reverse complement strand
ACGCGAAAACGGCCAAGCTCCTCGCGGAACCTGGCCGCCGAATGGGTTCTGTATCGAGACTAACTATACCGGATCAGATGCGGTTCTGTCAACCTCCATCGCCTCGCCTGATCCTTCGATATACCTCGTCATCGTTGCGCTTGCCGATCGCATCGATGCTGAGCACCGGTTCGTCTTGGCCCGTTTCGGGATTGGACTCCTTTGATACCCGGTACACGATTCGGTACTCCCCGGAATCCACGCGCAGGAGGTCCGATCCGTGCAGCTTCTTGCAGTCCTGCGGATACGGATCGACCTGCAGCCTGGCGATCCGGGCGGCTATCTGCCTGGCCGGCTTGGGCTGTAGTCTCCGGGCCGCATCGGATGCTCGCTTCGTGAAGTCAACCTTCATCACGGCTGATCATCTCTGCGAGCAATTTCTCACTGGCTTCGGTCCCGATGTATCCGCTTGCCTGTCCGAGCTTCGCCTGCAACACCCAGTACGAATCCTCTGCTCTCTCCAATTCTTCCAACCGACTGGCCGAGATCATCGCGGTCTCCGGCCTGCCGTACTTGGTTATCACGACCGTCTCCCGCGTCGCGGCGGCCATTACTTCCCCGAACTTGTCCTTCGCTTCTTTCGCAGTCACTCGCATCGTTCCGTCCTCCAGTGAAACACGATCTAGAGCTATTATACCCCGAAATAGCTCTAACTGTCAATCGCGAATGCGACGGGCTGAGAGGAATCAGAACGGTACCCGCGTAACAACCTATCGTATAGTCCTGGTTTGGTAATAGGGAGGTGTCCGTGTTGAGAAGACTCTGGCTGGTATCCGCTGTGACGCTGATGGCATGCAACGCCTGCATGGCGGCGAGTTCGTACACCTACGCCGATCTCGTCAGCCGGCTGACGGACCTGGAGGGCCTGGCGGTCCTTCCCGTAGAGGGAGAGACCTGCGCGCAGCTTTCGAGCTACGACCGCGCGAGCCGGTATGACGAAGCGACCGGCAAGTATGTCGGCTGGGACGCGAACGGCGACTGGGGCGGCGCGGAGGCGGTCGAGGGAGAGAACCTCATCGCCGGCGAGATCAAGGGCCCGGGATGCATCTGGCGCATCTGGTCCGCGCGCGCCGAGCAGGGGCACGTCAAGATATACCTCGATGGATCCGCCACTCCGGCGGTCGATCTGCCGTTCATCGGATACTTCGACGGCAAGAGCGATCCGTTCACGTACCCTGGGCTCGTCCACAAGGTAGCCATGGGGTGGAACAACTACGTCCCGATTCCCTTCCAGAAGTCGTGCAGGATCGTGCTGGAGAAGGGGTGGGGCGCATACTACCAGTTCGTCTACTCGACATTCCCCGAGGGGACGAAGGTCCCGACTTTCACCCGCGACCTGTCGATCGAGGACAGGTTGGCGCTGGGCAAGGCGGACAGCTTCCTCCGCAAGGGTCTCGGCTCGGACCCCGCCGGCCGCAGGCCCGGAGCGGATAGCGAGGGCGGCAAGGTGGCGATCCGCGCGGGCGAGAGCGTCAAGATCGCTGAGATCGCCGGGCCGCGTGCCATCACCGACATCTGGCTCTGGCCGGAGATCCGGGCTACCGATGCCTCGGGCAGGGTGATCAGGCCCGCCAAGCTCGACCGCATGGACCCCCAGGGTCTGCTGCGCGATGTCTCCATCCGCATCAGATGGGACGGCGAGAAGGATCCGAGCGTGTGGTGCCCGGTCGGCGACTTCTTCGGCACGGGCCCCGGCATGAACGAGTACAAGTCGCTGCCCCTGGGGATCACCGGCGACGCAATGTACTCCTACTGGTACATGCCTTTCGCCAAGAGCGCGGTCGTCGAGCTTGTGAACGAGGGGAAGAGCACGTTCAGCGGCACGATTGTCGTCGGCCACGCACCGCTGACCCGTCCGATCGAGACACTCGGACGCTTCCACGCCAAGTGGCATCGGGATGCGTTCCTTCCGTCCGAGCCGGAGCGCTGGATCGACTGGCCGATAGTGAAGACTCAGGGAACCGGACGATTCCTCGGCGTCCAGCTGGAGATCTGGAACCCGCGCGGCAACTGGTGGGGCGAGGGCGACGAGAAGTTCTTCGTCGACGGCGAGACGTTCCCCTCGACGATCGGCACCGGGTCGGAGGACTATTTCGGATATGCCTGGTGCAGCCCTGAGCTCTTCCAGCATGCGTACCACAATCAGACCAGGAATGATGGCAACAACGTCGGTCACGTATCGGTGAACCGCTGGCATATCGCGGACAACATTCCGTTCCGGAAGTCGTTCGACGGGTATATCGAGAAGTACTTCCCGAATCACCGGCCGACTCTCTACGCCTGCACGGCATATTGGTACCTCGATCCGAGGGGTATCGATCCCTACACCGAGCCGGTTCCCGTTGCGGACAGGCACTTCTATGTCGAGCCCCAGGTCCACAAAGTTGCGGGAGCCATCGAGGGCGAAGGCCTGAAGGTTCTGAGCAAGACCGGCGGGAATCCGGCCAAGCAGAGCCTGCTGGAGTTCATCGGCGGGAAGTGGAGCGGCGACGCTCACCTCTGGTGGACTCAGGCGAAGCCGGGCGATAAGCTTGAGCTCGAGGTGCCGGTGAAGAGGTCAGGCAAGTACGACTTCATTGTGATGATGACGAAAGCCGCCGATTACGGCGTCGTGCAGTTCTACCTCGACGGCCAGAAGATTGCCGGCCCGTTCGATCTCTACAACGATGGCGTGGTCCCATCCGGCGAGGTCTCGCTGGGCAGGATGGACCTCGCCAAGGGCAACCACAGGCTCACGGTCGAGATCATCGGCGCGAACGACAAGGCGATCAAGGCCTACATGTTCGGCCTCGATTACGTGAGACTCGCGTCCGTGGGTAAGTAGTACGTAGTAAGACGGTTGTGGGAGGCGACTTCTGACGGCGATCGATTGCGCGACTAGGACGCTTCTCGGTGTTCTACGCTTCATCGCCGACTGGAGACGCCTCCCACACGTCTCAAGGAAGGTAAACAACATGCAGTATCGTGATCTGGGGAAGACCGGCCTGAAGGTCTCCGTGCTCTCACTGGGGTGTATGCGTTTTCCCGAAGACCAGCCCGAGGTGGCGGAACAGATCGTCGACTCCGCCATCGCCGCCGGGATCAACTACTTCGAGACTACGCGCTGGTACATCAACGGTAAGTGCCAGCATCTCACCGCGCTCGGCCTGAAGAACCGCAGCCGCGGACTGATCGTCTCGGGCAAGGCAGGCGTCAATGCCGATACCACCGCCGACAGCTACCGGAAGGAGATCGATCTCCAGATGGAGATCCTCGGTGTCGACTACCTCGAGTTCTTCCAGGTCGGCTGGTTCTCGTGGGACAAGATGCCGATTCTCACCAAGCAGAATGGTCCTCTGAAGGCTCTCGACAAGGCGCGGACGGAGGGCATCATCGGTCACATTGGGTTCACCGGCCACGATACGCCGGAGAACTTCACTAAGTGCATCGAGACCGGCATCTTCGATAGCCTGACGATCCCCTACAGTATGCTCAACCGCTCCTACGCGGAGACGATCAAGCGCGCCGGTGAATTGGGAGTCGGCGTCGTGGCGATGTGCCCGGTCGCCGGAGGGATGCTCGGCAGCCCGTCGCCTCAACTCCAGCAGGTGATCCCCGGCGGCGCGAAGTCCACGGCGGCCGCCGCTCTCCAGTTCGTGATGGCGAACCCCGACATCAGCACCGCCTGCTCCGGGATGAATACGATGGAGATGCTCCGGGAGAACCTCGAGACCGCCAATTCGTTCAGCGGCTTCGGACCGGACGATTTCCCGCGCATGGAGGCAATCCTCGATGAGTTCTCGGCGCTCGGGAAGCAGTTCTGCACGACCTGCGGGTACTGTAAGGACTGTCCTCAGGGGGTCGATATCCCCGGCAACTTCAGCCTCTACAACATGGCGCGCGTCTACGGCCTGACCGACTACGCGAGGTCGCAGTACGCGGCGATGGAGGCCTGCAAGCGCGCTGATGCCTGCATCCGATGCGGCGAGTGCGAGCCGAAGTGCCCGAACAGCCTCCCGATCATGGACCAGCTCGAGGAAGTGGCCTCGAGGCTGGCCTAGATGTCGATGTGTAGGAGATACGGCCAACTTGACAAGACGGTATTTCCTACATGCGTATCCGACCGTACATTTTCTGCCCGGTGTATCCGAACCGCGAACTCCGCTCCCGAGGCATCGACTCGAGGGCGTGATCGGGCTGGGATATAGGATTCCACGGGGCGCGCGGCGAACATTTCCCTCGGCGCCCGGAGCACGCACATCATCCGTCCGGGCGAAGGGTGGAATCGAAGTCATGCGTACATACACCATTGTTCTCGCACTCATGATCTGCACTCTGCTCGTCGGCGCGGCCGCTCCCGTCCTCGACGACGCGGCGAAAGCCAGGATCGACCGCGCGGTGGAGCAGGGGATCGAGCGTCGCCTCGCGCCGGGGGTTGCCCTCGTCATCGGTACGAAGGATGAGATACTCTACGCGAAGGCCTACGGACGCCTCACCTACGACCCGGATTCGCCGCCTGTCACGCTCAACACCATCTTCGATCTCGCATCCGTCTCGAAAGCGGTCGGTACGACGTCCGCCACGCTGCTACTCATGCAGGACGGCAAGCTGAGCCTCGATGACCCGGTGAGCAAGTATCTCCCCGCCTTCGACACCGACGGCAAGCGTGAGATCAAGCTTCGCCACCTCATCTCGCATATATCCGGCCTGCCTTCGTATACCAGCGCATCGAAGGCCGAGGCGATCCGTCAGGAGGGCGAGTCGAAGTACGACGCGCTGATCAGGCTGATAGCCTCTCTGCCGCTCCAGTACAAGACGAACGAGGGCTACGTCTACTCGTGCCTGAACTTCCTCACGCTGGCGAGGGTCAATCACGAGGTCGCCGGGAAGTCGCAGGGCGAGTTCCTCCAGGAGCGGCTATTCGGGCCGCTGGGCATGACGCACACGAAGTACTACCTCAGCTCAGGCGAAAAGACGTATTGCGCGCCGACGGTCGGCGGGAAGACGCACTTGCAAGGCTCGGTACACGATCCGCTCGCGGCTTACGTGAGCGACGGCGTGTTCTGCGGCGGGAACGCGGGGTTGTTCTCGACGGCGAACGATCTCTCGGTCTTCTGCCGGATGATCCTTTCGAACGGCACATGGGAGGGCAAGCGGTACTTCAAGCCGGAGACGATCGATCTGATGGCGACGAACAAGGTGCCGCTCTCCGTACGACGGATCCACGGCACGGGATGGGGGCGCGCGCTCAGTCCTCCGACCGCGACGAAGCTCAACCGTGGATTTGCCAAGGCGGTGTTCACGCACTCCGGTTACACGGGGACATACGTCCGCTTCGACCGGCTGTCGGGCACGTTCCTCGTCTTCCTGACCAACCGCGTCTATCCGGACGACAAGGGTGGCGAATATTCGATGCGCCGTGAAGTCCTCCGCGTGATGATGGAGACCGATCCTGTCTACAAGGATGTTCAGTCCAGTGGACGATAGGTGCGGAACCGGCCGGCCGAGCATCCCCCTCATGATCTCGGTGCTGGGCGCGGGATTCACGATGGGGATCATACCCGCCGGACTGCTCCCGGCGAACGTCCTGAACATCGAGCAGGCATACGGGCTGTCGCACGAGGTGATGGGGCGGCTGATCTGCATCAGCATGGTCTGCGGAGGAACGATCGGCGGTCTGGTAGGCGGATGGGTCTGCGGACGGATCGGCGCGCTGCGGAACATGCTCCTGTCGCTCGTCATGGTCATCACTGCGCTGGCGGTCATCGGCCTGGCGCCGGGGGTATACGCGACGGTGATCGGCCTTGCCGGCTACTTCACGGCCTCGGGGTTCATGGGCTCGTCGAACGCACTGGCGACGCACATGCTGCCGGATCGACAGCGAGGGATGGCGCTCCTCCACGGCTTCAACGCGATGGGGAAGCTTGCCGGACCGGTTCTGGCGTCGCTTTTCCTCTATGGCGCATGGCGGAACAGCTTTCTCGCGGCGGCGGCGCTTCCGGTCATGCTCGTCGTGACGGCCTCTATGGCTTACCGCGCGGGTGGGAACACGTCGGTCGGGCGGAGGAAGCACGGTGACTCGCATCCCGGGCTGGCATTCTGGGTCGCGGTCGCGGGGTTCGCGCTGGTAGCGGGGAGCGAGATTGCCGTTGCTCTGTGGATTCCGGCGTTCGGCCAGAAGGTCCGCGGCTTCACTGCCACGCAGGGTAACCTCCTGCTCTCGATTTTCCTCGCAGGGATGATCGCCGGGCGGTTCGCATCCAGTGCGCTCTCCGACCGTCTGAGCTCGAAGCATGCCATGGCGCTCTGCGGGGTTTCGCTCGTGTTCGTGTGGCCGTCGGTAGTCTTCACGACATACGCGGCGTCGGCGGTCTCGTTCTTCCTCTTCGGACTCGCGTTCTCGGCGATGTGGCCGAGTTACTTCGCGCATCTGAGCCATGTCTTCCCGGAGCATCTGGGGATGATGGGTGGGGCGGCGGTCTTCTCGACGCAGATCGGGTTCGCGCTCTGCTCACTTGTGAGTGGCCGCCTGGCGGAGTCGAGCCTCGTCTACCCGATGATCTTCGGCGCGGCCGTGATGGGCGTCTTCGTAGCGGCGTTCTTCACCTCGCCGCTGTCACGAGCGGCGGATCGAGTACTACCGGATGGGGGCAGCTAGGTCGTCCTTGGTAAGCCCACATTGCTGCAGGATATCCATGAGCGTTCCTGAGGCGAGTTCGCGGTGTAGTGGGCCCACAGTGCGGAAGGTTTCGCCTGTGGGAAGTCCGTGAGAGGGATATGTGGTTGCCCCGCTGGCCCACGACGGCAAAGCCGGCCCGCTTGAGGGCAGCCACTAAGCGTTCTCCCGAGATCACGGGGAGCTTGGGCATGTCAGGCAGCCACCTTGATGGTTGTGAAGAATGGTTCTTGCTCAGCGGATGGAAGTCGGTCTGTGCCGAAGCTCTCGATATAGAGCTCGACGGCCTCTTTCAGGTTTGCCTTGGCTTCCTCGACACTCCTGCCCTGGGAAGTCACGTTCAGTTCCACACATCTGGCCACGTACCAGTCGTCTTCCCTTACGATCAGAGCTGAAACCTCGTATTCCTTCATCTCAATCAACCTCATGGTTGCTGGATCAGTGATGGAAGTATAGCAGTTGGATCTTGCGCGGTCAATCCATCACTTCACGGGCAGAAGCTCGATCAGGTCGAGGCCGAAGTAGACCCCTTTCGACTCTGCATTCCGCCCCACGCACTTGAACGTGAGCGTGTGCTCGCCGTCGGAGAGGTCCTGCCGCCCGAGCTTCACCCGCACCGGCGGAGTGACATCCGGCGCGTAGAGATCGACCGGTCTGCCCACGGGCTTCCCGTCCAGGAGGATCTGATACTTCCCGTAGTCCCATGACCTGGTCAGGTTCACCCACATCTCGTGGTGGCCGGCCGACGGCGCGGAAAACTTCACGCTGATCGACGCATCCTCCTTCGTCGGGAGGTAGAAGAGTTGCCTGCCGCCGCTCCAACTGCCTCCGAGGTCCTGCGCCTGGATGTCCGACTCGCTCGCCTCCGCCGACGGGATCAGCGACTCACCCTCGATCTCGATCGTGTTCGACTTGTAAAGCCGCTCCTCCACCGGCGGCATTCTGAAGAACTCGACGTGTGGCTCGGTCTGATACCAGTACGCCACGCTCGAGAAGTCGTCGAACCGCTCCTTGAAGCCGCTCCACGACCCGTCGGGAAGCGGTCCGGCGCCCTTGTGCTCGATCGTCATCTTGAGCGATTTCTTGAACGGCACCGGGTCCATGATATGGAAACGGTAGGCGGTTGTCCGGGCGTAGATGTCGTCCCAACCCTCGTTGAACGGGCTGCCGTAGAAGAGGCCGTCCATCTTGCGGATGCCCCATGCGTCGCAGAGGTAATCCTCCGAACCCGTGCCCCTGATGCTCGGCTCCTTCTCGCCGTCGATGTAGAAAAAGTCGTCGCCCTCGCCCCACCACTGAGTCTCGTGGCAGCGGATCGAGAGGTTGCAGCCGACGAAGTGCCCTTCGCCGAGCGCTTCCAGGATCAGGTAGTCCTTGCCGCCGATGCACGGGAACTCCTGGCGGTACTTCGCGTGGAAGTAGGCCGTGTCCTTGGGCAAGGACTCCAGCTTCTGCCAGTCGATGTAGTAGTAGAACGCGTGGACCGGCTCCTTGCCCTCGTTGGTGACCTCGATGCGCGCTGACTTGCCGAACGGCATCGGGAAGTAGCAGTTCCTCGCCCGGCCGCCCGCCGTCACGCGGATCGGGAGCGAGTTGACCTCATAGTCGAGCCCGTGTCCCTCGCAGAAGAAGTCGTTCAGCGGCGACTCGACGCTCGGGGTCTTCTCTCCGTCCCAGAACATTTTCAGCACGAGCTTCTTGCCGTAGAACTTCTCGTTGTCGGCGATGGTGAACCAGATGTGCGTGATGCGTCCCGGTCCCTTCAGATCGGCGAGAACGAGCGTCTGGCCCGGCGGAATGGGGCGGGCATCGGCGTTTCCGTTCTGCCAGTTCGGATCGGCGCTCGATGCCCGCATCGCCTTGAAGTCCTTCAACTGAGGAAGGCTGTCGAGCAGCGGGAGCATGTCGTTCGCGTATGTGGCTGATGCGATGACGAGCACGGTGACGAGTAGAACGGTGAATCTCAATCAGTTACCTCCTTGTCGAGCGTACATGAGAGATTACCACACCGGCATGGGCAGAGACAAGCTTCTCCGGCAC
>CAYXOC010000031.1:0-54488 GCA_964466715.1 uncultured bacterium | reverse complement strand
GGGTGGTTTCGCGGCTGGAAGCCGCTCCTACAAGCTGTTCCTACGGTCAGGTAGATAACGAAAGGGGTGGAGTCAGTTGACTCCACCCCTTCTGTCTTTGTATCAGTCGGTTGTCCGGGGGCGACTAGGGCACGTACTGCACCTTGTCGCTGTCCCCTCTCGGGCGGATCACGCGGATCGTGTTCGCGCCGACGACTTCCGCGGCGCTGATGCCGGTTACCTTCAGGTACTGGTTCTGTGCCGGAGCGGTGGTGAACCGCGTAGTCTCCACCTTGATTCCGATGTGGCCGGAGCCGTCGTCGAGGGCCGAGCCATCATCGAGGTAGCAGAAGCCCGAGTCGACGAAGGTCACCTTGCCGGTCGTCGTGATCAGCAGGCCGAGGTTGTGAGCTCCGAACGCTCCGGTGATGCCCGGGGTGTACTCGTTGAGGCTTCCGCCACCGATCTCGCGGTTGGGCATGAAGACCGGGGTCGGCCAACTGCCCGCCGCCTCCTGGATGACCTGCGCATCGGCCAGTACGCGCTCGCCGTTGATCGTCTGCAGAACACCTGCGACGTCCAAGACGGACGGACCCGCGGGCGATGCCGCGTTGACCCGGATGCCGCAACTTCGGTCGGACTCGGTCAGGTAGCAGAACGTGCCGAATGCGGCGCTCATCTGCTTGCCCTGGAGGATGACCGTCGTGCCGTCGGGCAGAGCCTTCGCCTCCGCGATGGTGTTCGCAACACTCGCGGCCGTGATACCGTCGGACAGGGCGGGCTCACTCCAGACTCCGGCGCCGTTCAGACCCTTCACGCCGAAGTAGTAGGTCGTGCCGGCGGTCAGGGTCAGCCCGGAGGTCGTGACCGATGTATTCGTCCCTACGCTGGTCCACGGAACGACCGATCCCAGGTTGCTCGGCGATGTGCCGACCGCGTACTGATACTCGGTCACGCCGGACTCGGGATCTGCGCCGGTCCACGTCGCGTGCAACTGGCCGCCTACGTGGGTGAACGCGCCGTCATCCGTGACGGTGATGTCGGGGCCGGAGTTGTCATACATGAACGGCCCCAGGTCGAGCGTTCCATTCGGCACTCCGTCGCCATTGCAGCTCTGGAGGTGCAGGTAGTAGATGCCGGAATCCTGACACGATGCAGTGTATGCGTCGGCGCCCCACTGCTCCTCGCCGCCGGTGAACGTGTAGGTCGGATTCGTGTCCCACATCACGCGGTAGTACTGCCTGCGTCCGACTCCGAACCCGTCGGTGGACGAGAAACTGAACAGGCCGGTGTTGTACCAGGTATCCGTACTCCTGTCGCAGACGACGTTCGACGTCGTGGGAGGCAGCGGGAGCGTGTAGCATTCGAGCACGTTGCTCGGGGCCGACTCGTTGCCGGAGGTATCGTAGGCAGTAACGGTGTAGGCGTACTGGGCATTCGCCAGCAGGCCGTCGTTGTAGCCGTTCGTACCGGTGTACGAGCCAAGACGAGCCTCGCCGCGATACAGGTAGTAGCCGGAAACGCCCTTGTTGTCGGTCGAGGGGTCCCACGCCATGTCGATGCGGTTCGTGCTCACCGTGGTGACGCGCAGGTTGGTCGGCGTGGTGGGCGGCTCGTAGTCACCGGTAGATACCAGCTTGATCGCATCGGCGATGACGTTCTTGTCAGACATGACGCCGCTGTTGGTGAGCCGGACATAGCCGTTCGATCCCGCGGAGAACTGCTTGTTGGAGGCCAGCAGGAACCACTGGCTGCCGTTGATCTGCTGGTTCACGTTGACGGTCTGCGACCCGCCGTTCCACTGGATGAAGAACGGAGAATTGGTGGCTCGGTTCGAACCGGCGACCCACCAGGCGTATACGCTGTAGCTGCCCGCTGTTATGACATGCGGAGTCCAGGTGCAGTACTTGCCCTGAACAGTCCCTGAGCAGTACCGGTAGCTCGAACCCCACTGACCTGCATAGGAACTGGTGATCCAGCCGCCGGAGAAGTTCACGCCGCTGGCGTCCGCGTCGTCCTTGATAATGTCAGCCGGTACGTCGTAGCCGGCGGTGGTGAACGTGTAGTCACCGGAAACCGCGGTCGCTCCCGCGCAGTCCTTCGAGATCACGCGGTAGTGATACAGCGTGTTCGGCGTCAGGTTGAGCAACTGCATCGAGTGGCTCGTGACCGGCAGAGTATTCTCTGTCGTCAGGTTGCCGTACTCCGTAGTCGTTCCGTATTCGACCTGAGTGCTCGACACCTCATCGGTGTTCCAGGTGATGACCGCGTTGGTGGCCTGGATGTTGGACGACGCCACGCTCGAGATGACAGGTGGGACTCCATCCGGGGCGAGCCAAGCGTCCTGGGTGGTGACCGCTCCGGCCGTGATGGTAACGCCGGTGAAGGTCTGAGTCACGTATCCGCACTTGGATATGGTGACCGTGTAGGTGCCCGGCGTGACGTCCAGGATGCCGAAGAAGCCCGTACCGTCCGTCGTAGTGGACAGACCGGTGCCGCTGATGCTTACCTGAGCGCCGTACAGCAGTACGTCGCTCGTCGTCTTGATCGTACCCATGAGGATGCCCTTGGTGGGCGCGCTCTTCCAGGGCATGTCGGCGGTCAGAACCGGCGCCGCGAACGGACCGGAGACCAGCGCATCTCGATGGGCGGAGGTAGAGCAGTTGTAACTGAACATGGAGACACCGGGGTTGCCGCTGGACAGGGCAGCAGAGACTTGAGAGGCCGTAGCAGGCCCGCCGTTTCCACACGTGTCCTGTCCCGGATACACGTGGCGGCCGAAAGCGCTACCCTGGTTCTCAGCGTTGTTGGCGTTCCACGTGCTGAGGGAACCGGTGTAGTTCATTGGGCACACGTAATCGATGTAGTGGCCCTGAGTCCACGCACTCCAATCCTGGAGATAGTCTCTTGCTCCGGTGGCAGCGGTCTTCCATACCGATGCGCCCAGTTTGACGTGGGGCTTGACCGCCATGATCTTGCAATACATCTGCTTGACGAACGCGTTGATCTGCGCCTTGCGCCACGCAGTCCATACCGGGTCGCCGCTGTTCGGGGTGCCGGTGCGCCCGTACTCCCTGTTGAAGCGACCGACGGCCGTGACGTTATATCCCCAGTCCGTTCCCGGATAGCGGATCCGGTCGAACTGAAGGCCGTCGATGTCGTAGTTGTTGACGATCTCCATGAAGGCATTGACCAGCCACATCATCGCCGCCGGGTTGCCGGGATCGAGGTAGCTCTCATTTCCGGCGAACTTGACGCCGGTGTTCGTCTGGCTGAGCCAGCCGGGATGAAGCTTGTAGACATGGTCTTCCCACGGCGGATCGTTCTGCTGCGTCCAACAGCGATAGACACACACCCAGGCATGAACCTCCATACCCTGCGCGTGCGCCTTGGTGATCACGTCGGCGAGGGCGTCGTAGCCGGGCTGCACATTCGTGGCCCTGGGGAAATAGCTGGATGTGAAATAGGAATCCGCTACCTTCGACACCTGTGCGACGATCACGTTGCAGTTGCACGACTTGAGGTAGTTCACCGTGGCCGTGGTCTCACTGGGGGTACAGATACCCGGCTGGTGCCAGGCATCGACCCAGTAGGCCCGGAATTCGCCCGTCGCATGGGCTGCCTGCACTGACAGGATCGCCAGCAATGCAAGCGCCAGGAAACAAATCATAACGCGCCTTTTCAAACGAAATCCTCCCTTTCGATCTGAAACGGATTGCCGTATCGGCGGTGTACCGAAGTCTGATCCCCTCCGTGCTACACTCCACTGCGCGGCGCCGCGTCCATTACCGCGGATTGCGAAGAATCAGAGCCGAGAACTCAGCACCCGTAAGGTCCATTAGCCCGATTATCGGCAAGATCGCCCCACCTACTTCAGGTAGTACCGGAAAAACTACAGTGACTGCGGATGCGGCTCCAGCGTGCAGAACCGAACCTGCTGAGAGAGACGACATCTGCGCGGTACTTCCCGAGATCGGAGGGACGAGATTTCGAGCAGGCGCCAGCCTTATCGGCCCACGCCCAATGCTCCCATAGTCATTCTATATCTGGTCGTCCGGGGTGTCAATCAAAGTAAACAAAACCGGTATTTTTACCAGGTCTACAGGCACATGCACGCCGCCGTGCGCGTTTGACAGCACGTGAGCGCTTTGCTATCATGATGCCACTCACGGCAGAGGTTCGCTACCCAAGAGATCCGCGGAATCGTGTTGCGATGTCCTTCCGAACGACAGGGACGATGCATCGGGGAAGGATCCGACCGCCGGATTCCTCGCTTCGCTCGGAATGACACTGCGCAAGAATCCGCCTTAGCCGAACAATAGCCTGAGCAGGAGTACACAGGATAGGCAATGCTAACGAAGGAACAGATCACGGCCGCTCGCGCCAGAGCGAAGGAGTACTGTGACAAGGCCGGTATCGCGCTACGTCCGGATGAAGTCGAGCAGATGGAGATTGCCGATTTCGGGCTGGGAGACCTGGAGAGCATCGGGCTCGAGATCGTCGTGTACGTGAATACCGACCGGGTATGCGCCAAGGAACTGGTGATGTTCCCGCACCAGACCTGCCCTGAGCACCGGCACCCGCCGATCGAGGGAGAGCCCGGCAAGGAAGAGACTTTCCGCTGCCGATGGGGCAAGGTCTACCTCTACGTACCTGGCGATCCGACCCCGAATCCCTGTGCGAAGGCTCCCGCGGGGCGTGAGGAGTGGTACACCGTCTGGCATGAGATCGTGCTCAACCCCGGCGACCAGTACACGCTCTTCCCGAATACCCTGCACTGGTTCCAGGCCGGGCCGGAGGGCGCCGTAGTCTCCGAGTTCTCGACCCGCAGCCGGGACGAGGCCGACATCTTCACGGACCCGGAGATCCAGCGCGTACCGGAGATCTAAGGGGAATAGAGGGTCATGGGTGTTGGAATTCCCTAGCACCCATAACCCATAACCCTTAACCCATAGCCTTCCCTACTCCTCCACGTTCAGGCCCATCTCGACCTTGCCCTTGGAGTTGTTCTCGATCTGCATCCCGCCACGGAAGCGACTTCCCATGATGATCGACGCCTTCGAGTCCGGGCCGAGCACGATGTGCTTCTTCGCCTCCATGAAGTCGCAGCCGTTCACCGTCAGGCCGTTCCCGTTCGCAAGGATCGCCGGGCTCCCCTTCCCCGCTTGATCCCACGAGGCGAAATGGCACTGGTTGAAGAAGACGTGTCCGCTTCCCTTGATGTCGGCCTGGGTGGTGGTCGTCGGAATGCCCCAGAAGCCGCAGTTGTTGAACTTGATCGGCCCCGTGTTCGTCTCCCTGACCTCGACGTTCGCCATGAACTGGCAGTTCGTGAACACATGCCCCGCATGCCCCTGCGAGCCCTCCACGAGCACCGCGGTCGGGCCGATGTCGGAGCCGGAGTTGGTAATGACGACGTTGCCCGGACCGTCCGCGAACTGCGTGAAGTGGAAGCCGACCTTGTACCAGATGCAGAAGCAGCCCGTGACGAACTCCCAGTCCGTCCGACCGAAGATGAACGCGGTCGCCTGGCCGGTCTGGAACTTCTCCATCGCCGGGGTCGCCTCCCAGAAGGGCCAGAGGTGGACGTTCTCGATCCGGCCGACGTCGAAACACTTGTCCACGAAGATGCCGGTGTGGAGCGGCTGGGAGTAGAGGTTGCGGATCATATGCCGACCGCAGGGATGCGTGCCGAAATCGACCGCCTGCCAGGGGTTCGAGAGCAGGACGTCGATGATCGAGCAGTTGTCCCCCGCCCCACGCACGCACCATGGATACGGGACCGGATTCGTCTTGTCCTGCTCGGGATAGAAGACGGTGATACCCTTCAGGGTCGAGTTCGCGTGCAGGAAGATGAACGGCTCGCCGTCGGCCTTGCCCTTGCCTTCGAACGCGAGGAGGGTGCTGCCCTTGTACTGGGTGCGGGCGGTCGGAGCCGTGAAGACACCCTCGAGCGTGACGTGGTCGGGGATGCTGAGGTGCGTCTTGATCGCGTAGTTGCCGGTCGGGACGAATACGATCCCGCCTCCGTCCTTGGCGGCGGCGTCGAGCGCCTTCCGGAACGCGGCGGTGTCGTCGGTCTTGCCGTCACCCTTCGCGCCGAACTTCGTGACGGAGTACACGCCCTTCTCGCCCACGGGCGGCTCGGCGGAATGGACAGGGACCGATAGTATGAATAGGATTGCCAGGGCAAATGCGACGCAAGTTGGCATGATTGGCCTCCGGGATTGATCTGTGGACAGGATAGGGAGAACGCGGAGGCTTGTCAAGCGCAATGATGGCCGCTCGCAGACGCCTCAGGGCGAACGGATCTTATCTACCCATCATTGCCCATGTAGGAGGAGTTTTGCGGACGGTTTGCGTCCGCTAACTCCGACGTCGGGATTAGCGATCCTAAGGGATCGCAAAATCCCTCCTACACAGGAGATGCGTTCGCCCTGCAGACGCCTGGCGCATGGTTGCATGCACCACCATCCTTCGATATAATTCAGGAATACTAGACGGCATGGAGGCCAGAATGAGACGCAAGGCGGTTACATCGACAACCATCGTATCGGTAGGATACGATGCGAAGGCAAAGGTGTTGGAGATAGAGTTCGGAAGCGGGGGAGTCTACCAGTACGCGGGCGTCCCGGAGTCGAGGTATCGGAGCTTCATGAAGGCGCCGGCGCTGGGGAGCTACTTCCACCGCGACATCAAGCCATGGTATGCGTGCAGGAAGGTTGGTTGAATCGCTGAGACGCTCAGGGGCTGAAACGCTGAAAAACCGAATCGCGCAGGGATGCCGAAGTACTGAAGACAGGTCTTCTTCAGTGTTTCAGCCTTTCAGCGTCTCAGCGATTCCGTCACCTCAGCGATTCAATGATCCTTGCTGTTGACAATCCGCTTCACTTCGAGAGTGACGCCGCCGAAGTTGACGAGGAGACCGACCTCGTAGCCGGATGCCTTGAGGTAGGAGAGAGTCTGCACCTTATCGACGTCCTCCAGCGCTCCCTTGGCTTTGATCTCGACGAGAACCTCTTCAACGATGAAGTCAACTCGTTTCTTGCCGAGGCACTCGCCCTTGTAGGTGACATCCATCCACTGCTCGCGGAGGAACTCAAGACCCGCGGCCTGAAGCTCTCTCGCCAGCGCCCTCTGGTAGAACACTTCCTCGAAGCCGGGACCGAGCACCTTGTGAACCTCGACGCAGCAGGCGAGAATGCGACCGGTCAGCTTGCTGTGCGGATATATGAGTCGTACTTACTTGGCATTTCAGTGCTCCTCACATACCGAATCGCTGGGACGCTGAAATGACGAGACGCTGAAAAAACAACTTCCTCAGCGTCTCATATCTCCGCTATCTCAGCGATCTAGTGTTTCAGTTTCTCAGTTCTTCAGTGTCTCAGCGATTCTATCCCCTCAAATACCTCGCCAGGTTCTTGAAGAGCTCCATTCCATCCGCCGAGCCGTGCCAGTCGAGGGTCGCCCGCTCGGGATGCGGCATCATGCCGAAGATCAGGCCGGTCGAGTCGCAGATGCCCGTGACGCCGCCCGGAGTTCCGCCCGGGTTCGCCGGGTACTCCTCGGTCGGATTGCCGTCCTTTGCGTAGCAGAGGCAGGCGCGGAATCCATTGCCATCCTCGCGGAACAATCGGCCTTCGCCGTGCGCGACCGGCATGCGGAGGATTCGGCCCTCGAGGCCCTTCGTCCAGATGCTGTCGCCGTCGGTGACGAGTAGCTCGACCCAGCGGCTCTCGAAGCGCGCGGACCGGTTCTGCAGAAGAGCGGCGGTCCGGCGTCCGACGGTCCGGTCGGGGAGCAGCCCGGCCTCGACGATGATCTGGAAGCCGTTGCAGATTCCGAGGATCGGCTTGCCGGTCTCGACGAGTTCGTTGAGCTGGTCGGTCAGCCGCGCGGTGAGATGCACGCCGAAGACGCGGCCCGCGCCGAGGTGGTCGCCCCACGAGAATCCGCCGGGAACGATCATCGCCTGGTAGTCGGTGAGCTTGTCTTCGCCCTTCAGGACGGTCTCGAGGTTGACGATCTTCGAGTCAAGGCCGGCGGCCTCGACGGCGAACGCCGCTTCCTCGTGGCAGTTGATGCCCGGGCCGTAGAGGACGGCAACAACGGGCTTTCCATTTCGGATTTCGGATTTCGGATTTCGGATTTGCATTACCCGACTACCTCCGCGAAGGGCTTCTCCCAGACTTTCACGAGATCGGCTACCGACGCGCTGAACACGTCCTTGCCGGCATCGGTTACGACTAGCTCGGGCGATTCGGTCACCTGCCCAATCTCGATCCAGGGCAGGCCGCCGAACAACTGGAGCGGATCGACGGACGCATCGACTTCGAGCAGGAGCGCTCCGACCGCCTCGCTGAACAGCTTGCCGTCAGCGCGGCCTTCGGGGAACTTGCTGAGATCGATTCGCGCGCCGAGCCCGGATCCCATCGCGGCCTCGAACAGGCGGAGGAACACCCCACCCTCTGCGATCGCCGATGCAGACCTAATGGGATTTGGGAACTCGGATTTCGGATTTCGGATTTGGGATTCCGCAATCCGCATTCCGCAATCCGCATTCCAATAGACCTTATGCAGGCGCTGGTACATCACCTTGACGTCCTTCGCCCACTCCTGGCCCCAGTCGGAGAGCTTGTCGCCGCGCTCGCCGCAGGCATCGAGATAGACCGATCCGCCGAGCCGCTCGGGATCGAGCCTGCCGAGGATGATCAGCCTGTTGCCCGCTTGCTTGAACTCCTTGGTGACGGCCTTGCGGACGTCCGGCATCCGGCCGAGCGTCGAGACGACCAGCGTGTTCGGGACGTCGATCAACTCGCCGGTGTCCGACTTGAACGTGCCGGAGCTGGAGTCCTTGCCGGAAATGAACGGCGTGGAGAAGATGATCGAAAGCTCGGCGATGGTCTCGACCATCTCCTTCAGTTCCCATGCGCTCTCAGGGCGGATCTTCGGCGTGTAGAAGTTGTCGCACAGCGCGATGTCGTCCAGGCTGATACCGACCGCCGCCGCCTTTGCGATGGCCTCGATCGTGGAGAGCCTCGCCATTCCGGCGGGATCGATCTCCGCGTAGAACGGGTTGAACGCCAGCGTAGTGGCGACTCCGTATGGTTTTCCTCGAAGCGGTGCGCTCAGGAAGACGTTGGTCGGCATGCGGCCGTTCTTCCCGCCGTACGGGCCGATGACGGTGCGTCCCTGGACGGTGGAATCGAACCGCGTGCCTGCGCGCGATTGGTCGCAGCAGTGGAAGTGCGAGAGCACCTTGTCCACGGCATCGCGCCACTCGTCGCTGGTCCGGGGGCCGATGTGACGGACGGGACTGACAGGACGGACGGGCTCCCTGACCTCGATCGGGTCGATCGGGCATTCCTTCCAGAGGAAGCGCATATCGATATCGGCGACGGTCTGGTCGCCGTAGACCGCGTTGAGCTTGTGGGTATCGGTGAACTCGCCGACCACCGCGCACTCGATGCCGTACTTGCGCAGGATCTCGAGCGCCTCATCCAGCTTCTCGGGCGGGATGGCGGCGGCCATGCGCTCCTGCGACTCGGAGAGGAGGATCTCCCACGGAGCGAGGCTCTCGTCCTTGAGCGGGACCTTCGCCAGATCGAGCCGGACGCCGGTCTTCGAGCCCATCTCACCCGCCGCGCAGGATATGCCGCCCGCGCCGAGGTCGGTCAGCGAGCGGAGGCAGTCGGCGTCTCGCAGCTCGGGAACGGCGGTCATGAACTTCCGCTCGGTGATCGGATGGCCGATCTGGACCGCGGCGGCTTCCTTGTGGATCGTCTCGCCGGTCATCTCGGCGGAACTGGCGGTCGCACCGTGGATGCCGTCGCGTCCGGTGCGGCCGCCGAAGAGGACGAGCTTGTCGCCGGGCCTCGGGTCATCCTTCAGCGCATACTTCTCGGGGATGATGCCCAGTGTGTGGCCGAGCGCGAGGCACTTCGGGTAGCCGGGATGGATTCGGTAGATGGGGTGCATCATCGGGATGCCCATCGGGTTGCAGTAGGCGCTGGTCGCGCGGATCGACTCCAGAAGGATCACGCGCGGGTGGAGCGCTCCGCCGGGGACGTCCTCCGCCTTCATGCGGGGATCCATCGTCCCCATGATCGTCGAGCCGCCGATCGGATATCCGCCGCGTCCGAAGCCGATCGCATCACGGATCACGCCGCCGTGCTTCGTGGCGACTCCGCCGAACGTGGCGATGGAGGATGGGAAATTGTGGGTCTCGCCCTTGATCAGGACGACCTGGCCGTCGTAGAACTTCATTCCGCCGGCGTTGTCCTTGAAGACGGAGACGACCGCCGGATGGTTGATCTTCGCGGTCGCCGCCTGGAGCTTCTCCAGGAGCTTGAGGCTGCGCCACGTCGTGTGATAGCAGTGGTCGGACCAGGACTGGACGGTGATCTCGATCTCGGCATCGGTGAGCGGGCGGCCGATCTTCTTCTCGTACGCCTGGAGCGCCTTCATCTGTGAGAGCGGCGCGTACCAGGAGCTTTCGCTGCTCAGCTTCATGAGCTCATCGTCGGAGAGTCCGACGAGCGAGACGCTCTTCACCGGGTCGGGAGTGCCGTGCGGACGGAGAGAGTCCCAGGGATGCTCACTCTCGATCATCGTCTGCACGATGGGGTTGAAAAGGTTTTCTTTGGTGATGCGCTTCGCCTCGTCGGGCGTCGCGCCGATGAACTGGTATCGCTGACTGAGCCTGGCCCACTCGAGGCCGTCGACCCTCAGAGCTGCCGCGCCGTCGAAGATCGAGGGGGTCTCGGGATCGGTGACGGCCCGCTGGTATCCGATCTCGACGATCGGTCCCTCAGACGGGTCGAGCGCAGACTGTCGGGATGAAGTCTGGTAGATCGGGTTCACCAGGAGGGGAAGCAGACTGTCGATGTCCATATCCCCTTCGAGGCGGATCACGCGCTCGATCCGCACTCCATCAACATTATAGCCGAGCTCTCTTAACTGATCGAAGAGACTCTCGGCCTCGGGATCTTGCTTGAACTGAACGTACAGGTTTGCCAGAGCCATGGATCATCCTCCGGTGACATTCTACCGGAAATGGTTCGGCTGTGGCAAGTGGCTCGCTCAGGCTGCAGACGGCAGACTGCTGACTGCAGGAAAGTCGGCGTGAGCAAGAAAAGTACAGGATGGGCATGATGGGAACCAGAGGAAAAGCCCTACGATTTCCGCAACAATATCAGTGCCTCGCGAGTCTAAATCTAGTGGACACGACCTGCGCCAAGGAGGTAGCAATGATTCGGTATTTCGCAATACTGCTGTGCATACTCGTGCCGGGATCGATGGCATTCGCCCAGGCGGAGAAGCCGGAGACGTCGGCCGCGGACAGCCCGAAGCTCGTGAGCTTCTCGGTAGACGACAAGAAGGTCAGCGAGGCGACCGACCAGATCTGCAAGCAGGCGGGAGTGCGCATCCTGCTCGAGAAAACCGCGGAGGTGAAGATCACCGCCAACGTCGATAAGGTGTCGGTCGAGGATGCCCTCGGCGTCATCTGCAAGGCCGGCGACCTGGCGTGGAGACGGATCTACGTGAAGGTGGACTCGCCGCTGCTCAAGAATCCGGAGACGCTCGCCTCGACCCTGCGGCTGATGGAGGGGCTCAAGTTCCCCGACCTGATCATCGAGAAGACCTCGACGCTGGAGCACCTGGTCCATATCGCAAAGAAGCCGGTGGTCGATGCGGTCCCGTCGGCGATGCGCAAGGACATGGGGATGGTGCCGCTCTACCTGATCACGAATGACAAGGCCGCGAAGAAGGCCAAGGAGAAGGCCGAATCGAACGTCGAGAAGTACCTGGCGCTGCAGCGGGAGTCGATGGAGCTGTTCATGAAGATGACGCCCGAGGAGCGCGAGCAGGCGATGGCGGACGGCATGGGGCTGATGCAGCAGATGGACCCGAACTACATGCTCGCGGCAACTCGCAGCCTGATGAAGAACCCGGAGACGATGGGCCAGATCGTCCAGACGCAGATGCAGGGCATATTCTCCATGCCTCCCGCGGACAGGCAGGCGCTCATGAGGATGCAGATGCAGGCGATGCAGTTCATCACGCCCGAGCAGCAGGAGATCCTGAAGCAGGACGCGATCGCGGTGATGAAGGAGATGGGCATGCCCACCCCGGAGCAGCCGCCGCAGTAACTGGTGGGGTTATGGGTTATGGGTTACAGGTTACGGGTTGTGGGGTTCCCCATAACCCGTAACCTGCAACCCACAACCTCCCCCACTAGTCGAGCACCTTGATGATGTCGGCCTGGGACTCGGCCTTGCGCGCCGTGATCAGGGACTTGCGGTCCTCGTCGCTGAGAGGCGCGGAAAGATAGATCGGCTGCCGGAACAGCTCCTCGTCGCCGGCCTTGAGGTTGATCTGATCGTACTCGAACTGCGACCCCTGTCTGCCGGAGCCGAATGCGCCTTCCGCTCGCTGGGTGGTCACGGAGACGGTCGCCCCGGCGAGCTTCTCCGGCGCTATCGACAGGCCGAGCGAGGCATACCAGTCGTCGAAAAGCTTCTTCTGCGCGTCCGGGAGCTTGGAGACGGCTATGCCTTCCGCCGACGCCTTCGCATCCTTCAGGGCCGCCCACAGCCTGAACGCGAGCGGCGACCTGAGCGCGTCTCTGGAGCCGGGCATGTCGCGGAACCCGGACCACGCCATCTGCCTCGGCGGGAGGCTCGCCAGCGCGACCAGATTCGACACGCTGAGCCTGCCGGACTTCTCCACGTCGTTCCAGCAGCTTTCGATCAGCTTGGCCGGAGGCTCCTCCGATTGGGCTCGGACGTACCATTCCTTCAGCCTGAGCCGCAGCATGGAGTCATCGGCGTGGCAGGCGTATCCGTACTCCCTGCAGAGCCGCTCGACGAGCGCGCCGAGCGGAATGCCGGACATCAGCGGCTGCTGGTCCTGTGGATTCGAGTCGCAGATAACGTCCCTGCCGGACTGGTCCGCGATCGCCTGCAGGATATCGGCGGCAGTAAGCCAAAGCCGGTTCTTGGGGATCGCCGGGCTGATGGTGACATCGTCAGGCAATGGCTGGGCGGCGGAATCCTCCTCTGCGTGCATCCCCGCGAGCGTCAACAGATCGCTTGCCCGGATCTGCCACGAGGGCCACTGGGTGGTGAAACTCCTCTCCCCGGCGGTACTGACGCTGAACTCGAACCGGGCGATTCCGGAGGAGACGCCCTCCGCGCGCCTGATGGTCAGCTTGGTCGGGGTCAATGCCGCCGGATCGGACGGAGGGGACGACTGCTGATCGGAACGCCACCGCCTGCTCTGCTCGCCGATGGACTTGATCCAGTCCACCATCGCGGTCTGCGCGGCTGACGGCAGTTCGGAGTAGGCGACGCTCACCCCGTCGTCCTCCAGCGCGCGGGCGAGGAGGTCGTCACTGAGATTCGAGATCAGGGCCGCCATCGGCTTGCCGTAGGCGCCGAACAGCGACTGATAGGCGCTGTTGCTGAACGACGAGAACTTCTTGACGTCCGGGTCATCGGGCGTCAGAGTGCGGAACTTCTTCGTGAACTCGAGTAGGAGCGCATTCGCCTTCCGGGCGCTCTCCCGGGACTGCGCCGTCCGCAGCTTCATGTGCGGCGCGTCCTCGAACAGGTCATACCGGTATCCGCCCCTGTCCGGGACCGCGCGCCAGGTGTAGCCGTAGAGCCCGGATATCTCCGTCAGCAGATCGCGGAGGGAACGGCCGTTGCAGCAGATGATCGGACGCTCGGCCTGGACCTTCGGATCGGCGGAGAGCTTGACGCCGGTCTTCGCGCTGAGGTCGGCCAGGAACTGATTGAGGCCCTTCGACTTCACGGAGACGCGGACCTTGCGGTCGAGACGTTTGTCGGAGAGCATCTCCGCCGGGACGGCGGGCTTCGGGTCGTTGAAGGGGTTGTAGGCCCTGATCGCCGAACCATCCGCCTGGTCCGCACCGTGGGCGGGAACCCCGGTCAGCAGCAGGCAGCAGATGGCGACGAGAAGAGCGAGGGCGACAGCAATCAGGTGCTCCCGCGCCGTACCTCGGAAAGCAGCACGAATCATCAGGCGTTCCTCCTTGCGCAGTGGGTCACACGGCTACTAACCTTTAGACGCTCCGGCGATGCCGTTAGTGTACAGCCTGATCCGGTGATCGGTGGGCAGAGTGGGTCCTGACTGGTCACTGGTCACTGGTCACTGATTACTGGCCACTGGTCTCCCTCCGCCCGGATCTCATCGAGGACCGACTTGCTGTGCTCGAAAAGCTGCTTGTACGACTTGCAGAAGTAGGTCTGCTCGGGCGACGCGCATCCGATCAGCAGGCGGTGCTTGAGACATCCGCCGTGGCACCATCCGACCCACTCGCATTCCTCGCACTCCTTGGCGAACTTCACCTTCTCCTCGCCGAACTCGCGGAGCTTGTCCGAGTGGAACGCCTCGCCGAGCGTCGTCTCATGGACGTTGCCGAGCTTCCACTTCGGCAGGACGAAGAAGTCGCACGGGAAGATGTCGCCGGTGTGCTCGACGACGACGTACATGCCGCACCTCGGGCCCCATATGCACGTGTTCGGGCGCTGGCCCTGGAATAGCATCATCAGGTCGTCGAAGTCGCGGATCGAGATGTCCATCGAGCTGTCGAGCCAGAGATCGAAGAGCCGGCAGAGGAAATCGCCGTACTCCTCCGGCGTGATCGAGAAGAACGCGGGCTTGCCGCCCGGACCCGGCTCGACGCACGGCACGAACTGGAAGTACTTCACCCCGGTCTTCAGCAGGAACTCATAGACGCGATCCGGCTCCTTGACGTTCTTCTCGTTCAGGAGCGTGAGGATGTTCACCTCGACACCGACATCGAGCATCATCTCGAGGTTGCGGAGGATGCGGGCGTGCGTCGGCGCCTTGTTCTCGTCCTTGCGGTAGTGGTCATGGATGCCGGACGGCCCGTCGAGGCTGATGCCGACCAGGAAGTTGTACTCCTTGAGGAACTCGGCCCATTTGCGGTCGATCAGCGTGCCGTTGGTCTGGAGCGCGTTCGAGACGATCTGCCCCTGACGGAGGTACCGGCCCTGAAGCTGGACGGCGCGCTTGAAGAAGTCGAGGCCCATGAGCGTCGGCTCCCCGCCCTGCCACGAGAACATGGCGAGGTCGCGGCCGGCGTCCATCGCCTGGGAGATCGTCAGATCGAGCGTCTCGTCGGTCATGCGGTGGACTTTGCTACCGGGGAACAGGCCGGACTTCTGCCGGTAGAAGCAGTACGTGCACCGGAGATTGCAGTCCGGGCCCGCGGGCTTGATCAACAGCGATATGGTGGATGGGACGAGTGTAGACATGGTGGGTCCATGATACGGTGCGGGGCGTGACGAGGTCAAGTTGCAGGAGCGGATTCCAGTCCGCGATTGATTGGATGCTTCGGAAGCAGAGTCCGCGGTTTGTGCGAACAGCGCTACCGAAGCCCTCGGGTATGCCATGTAGGGAGCGCCCGCCGCCGCGTTCCGTGGGCGGATATCTGCAACCAGCGGAACGGGACAGCGCCCGTTCCCTGCGCACATACGTGGTTGCTCCTTGCCAAACGAGCGTCCGGGGTGTATAACAGAGCCTGGAAGGACGGCGAACACCGATATGACGACATACCGCATAATAACAGGAATGGTGGTGCTGATGATGGCAACCTCGCTCAATGCCGCGACGCCGCGAGAGGACGAGATGGCGGAGGCCCGGATGTGGGCGTCCGCGCGGTTCGAGGGGAAGGTCGAGAAGCATCCGATGACGCCGGGGCTGATCGTGCTGGCGAACAACGATCCGGTGCAGAGGAACGCCCGGAACGGCAAGCCGATGAACATCGCCGGCAAGCAGTACGCGCGCGGGCTCTACTGCCACGCGGTCAGCAAGGTGATCGTCCGCCTGCCCGGACCGGCGAAGTCGTTCAGCGCAGTAGTCGGCGTCGACAGCAACGAACAGACCTCCGGGGGGCGGGGGAGCGTCGTCTTCTCCGTCAGAGTGGACGGCGCCGAGAAGTACAACTCCGGCGTGATGCGCGAGGGTATGCCGGGCGCGCCGGTGTCGGTCGATCTCGGCGGCGCATCGGAATTCGCGCTGGAGGTCGGTGACGCGGGCGACGGCATCGCGTGCGATCAGTCCGACTGGGCCGATGCGAAGGTCGTGCTGGCGAACGGAGAGACCGTCCGGCTCGGCGACCTGCCGATCATCTCGGACGCGGCAAAGACGTACTCCACCGACGCGCCGTTCTCGTTCGTCTACGGGGGCAAGCCATCCGCCGACCTGCTCAAGGCATGGAAGGCCGAGAAGAGCGCGAAGAAGCTCGACTCGAACAGAGTGCAGTACACGTCCATCTGGACCGACGCGCAGACCGGCCTGCAGGTGAAGTGGGTCGGCATCGAATACAAGGATTTCCCGACCATCGAGTGGACGGTCTACTTCAAGAATACCGGGCAGGCGGACACGCCGATCCTGGAGAAGATCCAGGCGCTCGACGTGACCTTCCGGCGCAACGCGGAGGGAGAGTTCGCGCTCAACCACAACACCGGCAGCCCATGCACCCCTACCGACTATCGACCCTTCAGAGACGTGCTCGCTCCCGGCGCGACAAAGCGCATCACCACATCAGGCGGGCGTCCGACGAACAGCGACCTGCCCTACTTCAACATCGAGTGGCCCGGCGAGGGAGTGATCGTGGTCCTCGGATGGCCCGGACAATGGGCGGCGGAGTTCAGCCGCGACCAGGCGAACGGCCTCCGCGTCGTCGGCGGGCAGGAGTTGACTCACCTCCGGCTCCATCCCGGAGAGGAGATCCGGTCGCCGCTCGTCGTCCTGCAGTTCTGGAAGGGCGACCGCATCCGCTCGCAGAACGTCTGGCGGCAGTGGATGATCGCGCACAACACCCCCTACCCCGCCGGGAAGTATCCGACCCCTCACATGGCGGCGTGCAGCTCGCACCAGTTCGCCGAGATGATCAACGCCGATGACGCGAGCCAGAAGCTCTTCGTGGACCGCTACCTGGAGGAGAAGCTGCCGCTCGATTACTGGTGGATGGACGCCGGCTGGTATCCGAACACGTCCGGCTGGCCGAACACCGGCACGTGGGAGGTAGACAGGAAGCGATTCCCCGGCGGCCTGCGTTCGATCACCGATCACGCCCACTCGAAGGGAGTGAGGTCGATCGTCTGGTTCGAGCCGGAACGAGTCACGCCCGGTACGTGGCTCTACGAGACGCATCCCGAATGGCTGCTCGGCAAGGACGGGGAGCAGAAGCTCCTCAACCTCGGCAACCCGGAGGCTCGGAAGTGGCTCACCGACCACGTGGACGGCCTGCTGAAGTCCGAGGGCATCGATCTCTACCGCCAGGACTTCAATGTGGACCCCCTCTCCTACTGGCGCGCGAACGACGCGGAGGACCGGCAGGGGATCACCGAGAACCATCACGTCACCGGCTACCTCGCGTATTGGGACGAGCTCAGGCGGCGGCATCCGAAGATGCTGATCGACACCTGCGCGTCCGGCGGGCGGAGGAACGACATCGAGACGCTCCGTCGGGCGGTCCCTCTCCTACGGAGCGACTGGCTCCTGGAGCCGACGAGCCAGCAGTGCCATACCTACGGCATCGCATCATGGATTCCGGCGTACGGCACGGGGATCAACCAGTTCGACGCATACGGCTTCCGGAGCACGATGTGCCCGTACATCAACGCCTGCTATGACATGCGCAACCGCGAGGCCGACTGGGATGCGGTCCGGCGGCTGATCGGTGAGTGGAAGAGCATCAACCCGTACTACTCCGGCGACTACTATCCGCTCACGCCGTACAGCGCGGAGAACGACGTTTGGATGGCCTGGCAGTTCGACCGCCCGGACCTCGGCGAGGGGATGGTGCAGGTATTCCGTCGCCCGAACAGCATCTACGAGTCGGCGCGGCTCAAACTCCACGGCCTCGATCCGGCGGCGCGATACAGCGTCCTCGGCGAGATACGCACCGGCAAGGAGCTGATGGAAACCGGCATTGTCGTGACGCTGCCGAACCAGCCGGATTCGGCGCTGATCGTATACAAACGGAGGTGACAAGGAGACCCACATGCGAAAACTCTGCATCACATTCCTGACCGCCATCCTGATATGCGCGATCCCCGCGTCCGCCGAGACGCTCGCCGAACTGAAGGCGAGGATGGACAAGGTGGCCGAGGGATTCCACGGCACGCTCGGATACAGCCTCCACTTCCGCGGGAAGCCCGACGAGCGCATCGAACTCCGGGGCGACGAGACCTTCCCGACTGCCAGCACGATCAAGACCGCCATCATGTGCGAGGCGCTCCATCAGGTCGAACAGGGCAAGGTCGGCTGGAACGATGACATCGAGGTCCAACCGTTGATGGAGGACCGGCAGGCCGGCGGATTCGCCTACTACTTCAAGGAGGGCACGAAGCTCCCCCTCTGCCAGTGGGTCCACCTCATGATCACCGTGAGCGACAACACCGCGACGATGCTCCTCCGCGAGCACCTCGGCCAGAAGAACGTGAACGACTGGCTCGAATCGAAGGGCTTCAAGGTCACACGCCTCCTGAACGGCAAGAAGTGCGACGAACTCGGGCTCCGACCGCTCCAGCAGAAATGGGGGCTCGGCATGACGACGCCGAACGAGATGCTCCGCCTGATGGAATTGATAGTCGATGGGAAGGCGGGCAGCAAGGCATCGTGCGATAGGATGCTCCGAATCCTTACCCACCAGTATTGGGACAACGCGATCCTCTGCTCCGTGCCGCCGGATGTCCATGCGGGCGCGAAGAGCGGCGCGCTCAACCGCTCGCGGTCGGACGTGGCGGTCGTGAACAGTCCCGGCGGGCAGTATGTCCTCACCATCTACACGAAGGAGCAGCAGGACACGAGTTGGTCGCACAACAACGAGGGCGATGTGGCGATCCGCACCCTCGCGGAGATGGTCTGGAAGCACTACAACCCCCGGCACCCCTGGAAATCGCCCGAGGGATGTGATAAGCTTCTGCCGGGAGGATAGACTTTGCGCAACAGCAAGATCGTCATCATACTCGGATCGGTGGTCATGGTGATCGCCATGGCCGGCCTCGGCCTCAAGTTGTTCCTCGGACGCCCGCTGCCGCCCATAGCGATCCCGCCCGCGCCCGCCATGCCCGCGGACAACGGCTTCGACGACTGCCTCCGCGCCGTCTCGCTGCTGAAGGACGCGGACCGGGCCGACAAGTTGTCCGCCGACGACCGCCGGGAAGCCCGCGCGCTCCTCCAATCGAACCGCGAGGCGATGGAGATCGTCCGGCAGGCGCTCGGCAAGGCGTACATGACCCCCCGCCCGAACTCCTGGGACGAGGAATGGCCTTACCTGAGAGAGTTCCGCCGGTGCGCCGGGCTCTTCCGTCTCGACGGGCAGTTGAAGGCCTCGCGGGGCGATTACCGTGGGGCCGCGGAGAGTTTCCTCGACGCCCGGCGGTTCGGCGCAATGGTCCCGACCGGCGGCTGGCTCGTTCATTGGACGCTCGGGGCCGGCATGTCTGAATACGGATACGCCGGTCTGGAGGAGATCGTCGGCAAGATGGACAAGGCGACGTGCCTGTACGTCCTGAGCGAGCTCCGAAAGGCGGACATGCGCGAGCCGATGTTCGGCCAGGTGCTGCAGGGAGAGGAAGTCCTCGGGCTGATGTTTCTCCAGGCGCAGCGACAGGGCAAGGTGAACGGGGCCGACGGGAAACCGATGCAGCCCCTGCCCCCCATGATCGACCGACTGATGAGCCGCGGAGGGACATCGATCGAGCAATACCAGTCCTACATGCGCCGGTACAGGGCGGAGTCGTCCAAACCATTCTACCTGCGGAAGCCTCCGGCCGACCCCGAAGGCGCCTTCTCGCTCATACTTGCGCCGCCCGCCGGTATCCTCACGCGGAAGAGCATCTTCGCGACGCAGGGGCAGATCCTGAAGCTGATGATCGCGCTCCGGCTCGACTACCTCGAGGACGGGAAGTATCCCGCCTCCATCGCGGACGTGCAGCCGTCGAGCCTCGTCTTCATGGACGAGTTCACCGGCGACCCACTCAAGTACAAGGTGACGTCGGACGGCTACCTGCTCTACAGCGTCGGCCCGGACGGCAAGGACGACGGCGGCGCGCCCCTCCGGAATGGCCGCAACTCCTGCCTCGGCGACATCACCGCCGGCAAGCTCTTTCCACCGAAACCCGCGGACGAGTAGCGAAGGATGGTCATGGTCTAGCGGTGGTTCTCCCCCCGGAACCTAGAACCCGTCAGTCCTGAGTAGCGAAGCGTATCGAAGGACGGTCGGGGCTCATCAGTCCTGACACGATAGGTTTTCCGGGACATAGGAACCGCCAGTCCTGAGTAGCGGGTTTTATGGCACGGGGACGCGGGGACGGGCGGCTATCTGATGATTTCGATGACCGCGGGGGTGTAGCCGGTCGCCTTGAGGTCCTTCGCCAACTCGTCGGCGTCTTCCCGAGTCTTGTACTCGGCGACATGGACCCGGTAGAGCGTGCGGTCCTTCGCCTGCACCTCATTGACCGTGACGCGGCGGTAGCCTTCGTCCCTGAGCTTCCTTGCCAGGTCGTCCGCGTTCGACTTGTTCGCGTAGGAACCGGCCTGAACCAGGTATGTGACGTTTCGCTTCTCCGCAGCCGCCCTCGGTTTCTCGACGCCGGAAGCGGTCCCGGTCTTGGCGGGCTTGTCGGCCGTCGAAGGCGTGGTCGGGCGCTTCGGTTCGGCGCGCGCCTCGTCGGTCTTGTCCCTGCCTTCGAGGGTGACGGTCATGCTGTTGCCGTCGGTCTTCGGATCGACGACCACATCGGGCGTCGATCCGTCGATCGTCCCGTCGGCCTCGGGGATCTCGGCGCCGTCGGCCTCGGTGACCTCGAGCTTGAGGTCCGGCTTGTTCTCCTCGGGCTTGTCCGCTTCGGCGGCCCGCTCGAAATCCTGTCGAGGAGCGTAGAGCGGCGCGGTCTGCGAGCTGTCGGGCTGCGGTTGGACCGACCTCAGCCGCGGGCCTATGCAGAAAACTCCGACGCTGAAGAACAACCCGGCGAGCAGCATGAAGCCGAGCACGCCGAGCAGCCTCATGCGGATGTCTATGTTGCGGTCTCTGGGACGTAATGGTCTGTTTATCGTATGCATCCTGCGCGTATCGCCTCCGATAGCTCCAGTTTATTAGCCAGCGGCGGGATTGTCAATCGAAACGTCTACAGTATGATACGATATTCCGGCCCGGATTGTTGCGCGAAATGCGTTTCCCGAGCGTTCCCCGATGCGCCGAGACCGATATGTGAAACCTCCTGCCTTTGACGGTCGTATACACTACCACTCCGCGCAATGCGGAGCAGAAGTTCCCCTCAGGAGGTGCCCGCATGAAGAACCTGGCCAAGCTACTCTGCTTCGTCATTCTACTGACCATCCCCTCCGCTCTGTTCGCGCAGTTCGACAGAGACGGCGGCTACTACTATGATGACGGCCCCGGTGTCGTCGGCAAGATAATCGCCAAGGACAAGAAGAACCAGACGCTGGAGATATACGATCGCTCTCACCGCCACTACACGGTGTTGTGCAAGGGCGCTCTGATCTACGAGGGCGAGAAGAAGCGCAACATCAACGACATCGATGTCGGCGACATCGTGAGGATCGAGGGCCGGGAGAACGGCCGATCGGTCCTCGAGGCGCGCGTGATCTACGGATACGGCAAGGAACAGCCGCTGGACGAGCGCTTGGGGAACGTGCGGCTCTACGGCACGATCCGCCAGGTCGATGTGAAGGGGCGCAAGATAGAGCTCTCGACCGACGGCAAGACTCAGAAGATCCGGACCCTGCCGGAGACCGACATCGTCGGGGCGACCGGACGCAGGATCGACATCGGCGGGCTGAAGAAGGGCGACGCCGTCAGCATCCAGGGCTACCGCACCAGGAGCAACGAGATCGTGGCCGAATCGATCCGCATGGGCGGGTACGGCTGGGATGACCGAGGCTGGAGCAACGGCCGATACGACAGCTTCGAAGGGCGCGTGGTCAGGAAGACCTCCTGGCTCAGCCGGAAGATCAGGGTGGAGCCGACCGGATGGAATCCGAGGCTCGGCGAGTCGATCGAGATCGACGTGCCCAAGGACGCGCAGGTCCGCCGCATGGGAAGGACGATCTCCGTACACGACATTAAGGCCGGCGAGATAGTCTACGTCGAGGGCACGTGGTCGAAGTCCACCTTCGTGCCGGTGCGCATCGAGGTCGGCGGCGGGGGCATCGGGCGCGACTACGACCGCAGGGACTACCGCAGCATCCAGGGTACGATCAAGCAGATCGACTACCGCAAGCGTGAGTTCGTGATCGACACGGGCGCAGGCGACCGCAGGGTCTATTGCGACCGGGCGAAGATATGGTACGGCGGCAGGGAGCGCGACTTCGAGGACCTCAAGCGCGGCGACCGCGTATGGATCGAGGGGAAAGTCACCGACAAGGCCGTGGACGCCGAGAGGATCGAGGTCGGCGCTCCGCCGAGGTTGTAACCTAGCAAGTCTCAGGCAAGTCTGAGACAGCCTGTCATTCCTCGCTTCGCATCTAAGGGACCTCGCAGCGTCAGCTCTGATTAGTCCCGACCGTCCTTCGATACGCTTCGCTACTCAGGACTAGCGGGTACTATGTTCCGGGAGACCCACCCCGCCCGAAACAACTGCGCTTACTGCGCAGTAACATGCTCAGAATGACACCGCAGCATAATCACCTGAGATTCCTTAGGCGCAGTCGGGGCGGGATCCGAGACCCCGCCCCGACTGCTTTCCCCGTTCTGCTTTGATGGTCCGACACATCCGACCGGCCGTATGCGTCGGACCTATGCAAGAGCGCATTCCCGAACCCTTGTAGGAGCGGCTTCCCAGCCGCGAATGCCCGCTCTACGCCGCGAACTCGCGGATTGGAATCCCCTCCCGCAGGGTGGAATACGCTCAGGATTCCTAGCTCGCTATCTTACGCAATT
This sequence comes from uncultured bacterium, assembly GCA_964466715.1. GTDB lineage: Bacteria > Armatimonadota > UBA5829 > DTJY01 > DTJY01 > CAYXOC01. The sequence goes on along the minus strand of CAYXOC010000031.1, from coordinate 31,537 downwards.
CCTCCTGCGCCTCCTTGTTGCTCGGGTCCAACTCGAGCACCTGCCTGAAGTACTCGGCGGCCTCGTTCTTCATGTTCTTGCGCAGGTAGCAGCGCCCGAGACGGAAGTAGGCTTCCTTGAAGTTCATGTCCCTCTCGACCGCCCGCTTCAGCAGGATGATCGCCGTATCGAAGTCATTGCTGTTCGCAAAGGTTATGGCTTTGTCGTACAACACCTTGGGATCGGTGGAGACGATGGGGCCGCCGCTCTTTCGGACCGGCTTCCAGGGCATCTCGGGAACGGGGACCCATTCGCTGTAGACGCTTCCGCGCAGTCCCTCAGCGAACGCGCCGCGGTTCCTGCCGTTGAACGCAAAGCCCACGACGCCCTGCGTGCCCTTCTCCCGGCTGATCTTCACCTGGTTGGTGTAAGTCTCGATGGTACGCACGCTGATGCCGTTGTAGGCGTGTCTGCCGTGACTCCACTTCACCATCGCCGCCGTCCACTGGGCGAACAGCTCGGCCTCTTCGGGAGAAGTCTTGTAGTTCATCGGGACGACGGCATCGACGATACCGTCGTGGAGCCAGCGCTCCCAATCCTGGAGGAGCATATTGTACGGGTGGCTCTCCTGCCATCTCTCGGGACATGCCTGGCTGCAGACGACGGAGGCGGTGACCTTCACCCACGGCTTGGTAGCCTTGACGCTCTCGTAGACCTGGCGGACCAGATCGGTCACACGGTCGCGCCGCCACTGGCACCACTGCGGATCGTTGTAGAACGGCGTATGTTTGGCGCCGGTCTCCTTCTTGTACCTGGCAACCGCCAGATCGCTGTAGCCGAACCAGGGATCCCAGTAGCGCACGTAGTCGAAGTGGATGCCGTCGACGTCGTAGTTCTTGACGATGTCCATGAAGATCTTGTGGGTGTACTCCTGGACTTCCTTGATCCCCGGATCGAGGCCGTAATTGCTGCCGGACTTGGCAAGCTCGCCCTTATCATTCCTGTTCAGCCACTCGGGATGCTTGTGGAATACATGATTCGGGTTCTTGGGCGGCCTCGAGCCCTGCCAAACTTTGTAGGTATTCAGCCAGGCATGGACCTCGATCCCGGATGCGTGGGCTCTCTTGATGATGTACGCGAGCGGATCGAAGTTCGGGTCCGGAAGATTCTCTCCGCGGGGCTCGTAGGACGACTTGTAGTGCGCATCCCCGGCCTTTCGGACCTGGACGATGAGGGCGTTCAGATTGGCCTTCCGCGCAACCTCGATAGTCTCGTCGATCTGAGCGGGAGTGAGCAGGGAACTCTCCCAGGCCGTGACCCACATCGCTCGAAACTCGGGCTTAGGCTTGTCGGCCTGTCCTTGGCAGAAGCCGACGGCGCAGAGACATAGAATCATGACGATGGCGAATAATCCCGATCTGGTAATCACGAAGACCTCCATACTGCCAGGGGGGAAGGACAGTTCATGTCTCAGAGTTTGACCTGCCCGCGGTTCATTCCTTCCCGATATGGGCACATACTGCTATGGTGGAGACGGGATGCTTCCCAGGCCCCTGTGCGCAGAGTCGGGACAGGCCGCGGCTCCCGGGTTGGGAGCAGCCGAACACATGGCTCGGTGTTCGCAACGTCAGGTTGGCAGGCTCGAACCGCAGCCTCTCCCGAGTATTAGACGCCGACGGGTCGCCGTATGTACGCAATCCGGCGCTACGATAGCGCTTCGGAAGGGGGAAAAGCATGCAGGAGGCGGCCGGGTGCAAAAAAAGCTTCCCTGAGCGGCGCATTAGGTGTACAATAGACAGTGGTGTTCCGGCGATGATTTGCCGGCCCCCCATGGGCCGATCGCCCTGGACAAGGTGATGCCATGAAGACCAGATTCTACAGAGCAGCCCTCTCAGCGTTCCTGCTTGGCGTGATCGTCGTCACGTCGGGGATCGTGGCCACCCGCTCACTCGCGGGCAAGACGAAGATCACTCCCCACCAGTTCACCATCTTCTTCACCGGTGATGACTGGGCAGGCTACAAGGGAACATGTGGGTGACACGATAAAGAGGACCTCGGTGGGGTCCACAAGAGAGCTACATACCTGAAGCAGGCCACGCCTTCCGCTCCCAACCGGATGCTTATCGATCTCGGCGATTTCGTGCCGGGCATGGGCAAGCCGGCTGAGATCAAACTTAGCCTGTATACCGTCGCCCTGCCCTACATGCGCTATGATGTCGTGGGCGTCGGCGAGCTCGACGTCCGCTTGATCAAGCAGATGGGCAAATCGGCGTTCGAGGAGGCCGGCATCCCGCAGATTTGTGCGAACGTGGTGGACGCGACCACGAAGAAGCCGCTGCTCTCGAAGCCGTACATCATCAAGAAGCTTCCGAGCGGCCTGCGAGTCGCGGTCATTGCAGTCATCGGCAACGTCACCCTCCATGGGATGCTTGCGAAGGACCTGGGCGTCGAAGTGCTGCCGCCGGAGGAGACGGTGACCAAGCTCGTGGGGAAGCTGCAGGGCAAGGCGGACCTGTTCGTCGTGCTGGCGCATTCCGGGTATCAGGACGCCAAGAAGTTCGCGGAGAAGGTCAAGGGCATCCACGTGGTGCTCGGCAGCCATCCGTCGCCGACTCCGACGGACTTCGAGCGCGTGGGCGATACCATTCTCATGCACTGCAAGGGGAGCAGCAAGTATGTCGGCAAGCTCATCCTCGACATAGATGCGGACGGCAAGATCACATCCGCGTCCGGCACTCTGGACCTTCTCTCGGACAAGATGGGGAAGGACGCCGAGATGGAGAAGTTGATCAACGACACCGAAGCGGCCGTGACCAAGTATTACCAGACCAGCATGTCCACCCCTACCGGGACGACTCCGCAGCCCGGTTCGCAGTTGAGTCTCGAAAACGAGCCCAAGCCGTATGTCGGCGCGCAGAGGTGCATCGGATGCCACCTGTCCATCCATCAGTCGTGGCAGAAGACGAAGCATGCCCAGGCATTCGAAGACCTCGCAAAGAGAGACGTCAACGGGAAGATGAACCCGGACTGCATATCCTGCCACACCACGGGATACGGATCGAAGGGCGGGTTCACGACGGAGACGGAGACCCCGTATCTGCGCTCCGTACAGTGCGAGTCGTGTCACGGTCCCGGCATCCTTCACCTGCGCAGACCGGCCGACAAGGGCTACGGCGCGGTATCGGAGACGACGTGCCGGAAGTGCCACGACGGCGCGAACAGCCCGAAGTTCGACTACGCGAAGTACAGAGAGAAGATCCTCCATCCGAAGAAGTAGCACGGTCCTGCACGGCACTTTGTGAAACCTCTCGTGCCGCTTGAACGTCTGCATAAATAGAGCGACTCCCCGGGCGTGCTCGGGGAGTCTTCCGTTTCGGCGCTCACGAGAAAGGATTGTCCGATGTCGTTCCACCATGCCAACATCCAGATCACGCGCCGCGCTCCGCGCGTCAGTCTCGCGATGGCGCTTGCAGTCCTGATGCTCGTTCTCGCCTCCTCCGCCGCTCTTTGCAGCGATGAGTTCAAGGACGAGATCGAGATGGGCAAGGAAGGCGCCGCCGAGGTGGCGAAGCAGAGCAAGTTCATCACCGACGAGAAGCTCGTCAAGCGCGTCCAATCGATCGGTGACAGGCTGGCCAAGGTTGCGCTGGAGAAGGAAGTGCCGGCATCCTACGGAAGCTCCAAGATCGCCCCGTTCAACTACACCTTCCAGATCGTGGACGACAAGGATATCAACGCGTTCTCCCTTCCGGCGGGCTATATCTACGTGAACAAGGGATTGCTCGACTACGTGCAATCCGACGATGAACTGGCCGGAGTCATCGCCCACGAGATCGCCCATGCATCGCACCACCACGTCATGCAGCTCGTGAAGCAGCAGAACAAGCAGATGCTCGCCCTTGCGATCGCGGTGCTGGCAGGATACGCTCTGGGCGGCGGAGAGGCGGTCGGCGAACTTGCGTACGGCGCGAACCTCGTCAGGATCGCCAAGATGAGCGCCTACGGCCAGGATGCTGAGCGAGACGCGGACAGGACGGCGGTCGAGTACATGATGCTCGGCAAGTTCAACCCGGTCGGCATGCTTACGTTCATGGAGCGGCTGGCGAGAGACGAGGTCCGCAAGCCGTACATCGACTGGGGCATCTTCCGCACTCACCCGCCGTCGTATGAGAGGGCCAAGCTGATATCCCGGCAGATAGAAAAGAACGGCATCAAGGTCAACCGCCGATTGGTCACCAGCTTCCTGACGGTGACCCTGAAGCCCGACGATGAAAAGGATCCCAAGTCGGTAGAGATACTGGTCGCGGGGACGCCGATCATCAAGCTTGCGGACTCCGGCAAGGTCAAGGCCAAGGCCAGGGCGGAGGAAGTGGCGAAGAAGCTCGACGCGGCATTCCTCGCCGGGGCTCAGATGCGCGACGTCAAGACGAGCATCACGGGCAAGTTCGTGCAGATCAAGGACGAGATCATCATCGAGCCGACCTCGGACGATGCCGACCTCGCGGGCGCGACGATCCAGAAGATCACCGGCGACGCCGCGAAGGCCCTCAGGAAGGTTCTCTGGCAGGAACAGCTCGACGCCAGCTACTAGCGCGCGATTAACCGGATCCCTCGAGGTTGTCATTCTGAGCATGTTACTGCGCATCAAGCGCAGTTGTCTCGGATGGGTTCCCCTGGACACAGGAACCCGTCAGTCCTGAGTAGCGAAGCGTATCGAAGGACGGTCGGGCCTAGCCGGAGATCTGGTGGAGCAAGGCCGCCCTTCGATACGTCCTGAACTCCGACTACACTGAGTAGCAGAGCGTATCGAAGTGCAGTCGGAGTTCAGGACTACTCAGGGCTGCCGGAGTGAACTTCCCGGAACATAGGAACCCGCTACCCGGAACTCGGGACTACTCAGGGCTGGCGGGGTGGGTTTCCGAGAAGCAAAGCGAAGAATGACACAGCGCGAGAATCCAACTTAGCAGAACCCTGGCGCGATGTCGCCTCCGCGTGGGTATGTACGTAGAGACACGATCCCAAAGGAGGCGGGCAACTTGAGGCGCGACGAAGCGAAACGGATCATCGGGAAATGGCTCGGCGAAGCATCGGACGAGATCGAATCCGATCGGCTCGAGACGATGCTGCGCGAGGTGAGCGCTCAGGTCCACACCGGGGTCAGCGGAGCGAACACCTATGACACGCTGATAAGCGCCCTGGAGCTGGAGATCGCGGCTCGGTTGCGGGGCGGATCGACCGCATTCGGAGCATAGGGCGCCTTGACCGGCGAGCGTTTCCGGTTGAATTGCGAAAGCGGACGGGTAGATACCTGTCCGCTTTCAAAATGGGTATGGTTAAGAGCACTATTGCCGGATGTTGGACTATCTGCTCTTCTTCTTGATGCGGCCGCCTGTCAACTCCTCGATGCTCTGTGACCTGTTGAAGTCCATGTTCTGATCGGAGCGATAACCGCCCTTGCGAGCCCTCTGGGGCATAGGCTGTGGGGTTTTTGCCTTTGCCAAGGTATTGTCCACCTCCTCTCGATTCACATTTCCTACTCTACGATGCCCAATACCGATGGTATCTAAACCTGCCAAGGTCACCGATCCGCTTGTGAGGCTGCCTGCGGAGCCACCCCGACCGTCCGCCGTACCGGCGCAAGTGCGGACAACAAACGAGCGCACCATACGTTCGTGGAGAACCCATTACCCGCCCACCCCATCCGGCTGCCGTTTTGCGGAGCAAACGGCACGGGTACACGGCAACTGAGAATGCCGAACACTCCGGAGGTTACCAGAATGGACGAGACCCGTGCAACGCTTGATGAGGAAGAGATGGACACCCAGGCACATGCCGCGGAGGAGATACCGTCCGACGCCAACGTGCGCTGGTTCGATACGCTGTCGCGCGCCGACGTACCGATCGCCGGCGGGAAAGGCGCAAACCTGGGCGAGATGACCCGCGCAGGGATTCCGGTGCCGCCCGGATTCGTCGTGATCGCCGACGCCTTCGACCGCTTCCTGGACGCGACCGGCCTACGCCGGGCCGTGATCGAGAGGCTCGACGGCCTGGACGTCGATAACACCGAGCAGCTCCGCGAGGCCGCGGACGAACTGATGAGATGGGCGATGGACACGGAGATGCCGCCGGAAATCCGCGACTCCATCTGCGAGGCGTACTCCCGGCTCGCGGACGAGGCAGGCGAGCCGGACCCGTTCGTCGCGGTGAGGTCGTCGGCCACCGCGGAGGACACCGCGGAGACGTCGTTCGCCGGGATGAACGAGACGTTCCTGAATGTGAAGGGCCGCGCGGAGTTGATCGAGGCGGTCCGGAAGTGCTGGGCCTCGCTCTACGGCGCGCGAGTCATCTTCTATCGCAGGAAGAACAACATCCCCGAGGAGCGGATCAGCATCGCCGTCGTCGTGCAGCGGATGGTGAACTCCGAGAAAGCCGGCGTGATGTTCACCGTCAATCCCACCAACGGCGATCCGAGCGTGATCGTGATCGAGGGCGCGTTCGGCCTCGGAGACGCGGTCGTCAGCGGGTCGGTGAGCCCCGACCACTACGAGGTGAGGCGAGACTCGCTGGAGATCGCGAAGAGGATCATCGCCCACAAGGAGTTCATGAACGTCCGCGGCCCGGAGGGTGGCGTCGAAAGGCGAGACCTTGCCGAAGACCAGGCGGAGTCCCCTTCCCTTACCGACGACGAGGTCCGCGAGATCGCGCGGCTCGGAAGGAAGATCCACGACCACTACGGCAGCCCTCAGGACATCGAGTGGGCGGTCGAGGGCGGCAAAGTCTACATCGTCCAGTCGCGACCGGTGACCGGCCTCGAGCGGATGAAGCCGCCCGTCGAGACGCGCCCGACTGAGGAGGAGCACGAGACCATCGCGCAGGGGCTCGGGGCGTCGCCGGGCATCGCATCCGGGACCGCGCGCATCCTGGGGAGCATCGAGGAGGCGGACCGCTTCCGCAAGGGCGACATCCTGGTGACCCGCATGACGGCGCCGGACTGGGTGCCGCTGATGCGCCAGGCGGCGGCGATAGTGACGGACGAGGGAGGCATGACCGCCCACGCGGCGATCGTCTCCCGAGAGCTCGGCATCCCCTGCATCGTCGGCACCCGCACCGCGACGAAGATGATCGCCGACGGCGAGAAGGTCACAGTGGACGCCCGCGAAGGCGTCGTCTACCGTGGGGTCATGGAGCAGGCGCCGGTCGCCCCTTCCCCCGCTCGCCCCGCCCCGCCCCCGTCTCCGATCACCGGCACGAAGCTCTACGTCAATCTCGGCGAGCCGGACATGGCCCAGGAGGTCGCCGCGATGCCGGTGGATGGAGTCGGGCTACTGCGGGCGGAGTTCATGATCCTATCGATCACGAACAACGTCCATCCTCGCAAGCTGATGAAGGATGGGCGCGGTGAGGAATACATGAACAAGCTGGCGGACGGCCTGCGTACCTTCGCCCAGGCGTTCAACCCTCGACCCATCATCTTCCGCGCGAGCGACTTCCGGTCGAACGAGTACCGCAACATGGAGGGCGGCGAGGAGTTCGAGCCCACGGAGTCCAACCCGATGATCGGCTACCGGGGCGCGTTCCGATATGTCAGCGAGCCGGACCTGTTCGAGTTGGAGCTTCGAGCGCTGAAGAGAGTTCGCACGGAATACCGCTTCGAGAACGTCCACCTGATGATCCCGTTCGCTCGCACGCTCTGGGAGATGGTCGAGGTGAAGAAGCTGGTGGACAAGGTCGGCCTGATGTCCACCGAGCCGGGCAGCATGGAGCTGTGGGTGATGGCGGAGGTGCCTTCGATCATCTACCGGCTTGATGACTACGCGGCGCTCGGGGTGACGGGGATCTCGATCGGATCGAACGACCTCACGCAGTGCGTGCTCGGCGTCGATCGGGACAGCGAGAAGGTCGCGCCGCTCTTCGACGAGCGGGACAAGGCCGTGATGGAGTCGATGCGCGCGATCATCGAGGGCTGCAGGCGGCTCGGGATGACCAGCTCGATCTGCGGCCAGGCGCCGTCGGTCTATCCGGAACTGACCGAGAAGCTCGTCGAGTGGGGAGCGACGTCGATCTCCGTGAACCCGGATGCGATCCTCCACACGAGAGAGATTATCGCGTCGGCGGAGCAGCGGCTCCTCCTGGAGGCGACCTATCGTCGGGCGGCGTGAGGGAGCGTGGGGATGGAGTGGTGGAGTGATGGAGTCCTGGGTTCCCAATACTCCAACACTCCAGTCGCCCTGCCTCGCCGTAGGTGAAACCGGCCGCCGTGTCGAACACCATCCTGTTCGGGGGAGGCACGCTTGCCCGCCCTCGACTGCGAACGGATTGACGTAGAGGAGCGCAACCGATATGTTCGACCTAAAGGTGATGGTGATGCTCGCGTGCCCGGTGTTCGCGGCATCGGCTGCGGAAGCCGGATCGTGGAAGCCTGTGCTCGACCCGACGCCGAGCAAGGTGAATATCCTCGCGGGAAGCTACCGGCCGAAGGTGGCTCTCGTGATCAAGGCCGCGGGCGTAGACATCCCGGCCGCGAAGAGAGCCGCTCGGACGCTCGCCTGCGAGCTTCGGAAGCAGGGGTTCGATCCATCGGTTTCGAATGCCCTGGAAGGCCGGGCGGACGTCACCCTGAGCATCACGGACGATCTCTCGTTCGGCGAGCAGGGCTACCGGCTGATGGTCGGTGACACGATCTCCATCGTTGCCGCGACCGACGAGGGCCTCGCCGCCGGGACGCATGCGCTCCTCCAACTCCTCTCCGCGGGACCGAACGTCCGAATCCGCCGGGTGAGGATCGAAGACTAGCGCGATCCGCGTATCGAGTCTACTTCCTACGCCGGTAGTCCGACCTCATGACCTGCTGCCACGAGCCGTCGTCGGCCTGTGTCCACGATGTCCAGGTCCGGTGGTCGTCGCTCACGAACTCGATCACCTCGCGGAACCGGGCCATGTTCCCTTCGGGAGCCATCGTCGGACCCTCGGTGTTCAGGTTCAGCGCCCGACCGCTCGGGTCGAGCTCACCGTCGTAGGACCACATGTACGTCATCATCGACGAGATGAACGAGCCGACGAACCGCGCCCTCCACGTATCGAAGCCGAGCGTCAGGATGTTCGTCCCGACGGCGCCGTCCGGCGACTCCACCCGCGCCTCGGCCTCGATCCAGATGCCGCCGATCGACCGGACGCTCTCGGTCCCGCTGAAGCCCGCCATCGGCTGGTCCGGCCCCATTGAGGCCTCGCCCTCAATGGTCCACTCACCGACGAGTCTCTGCAGCCACTCATGCTCCTTCCGGGGCGTAGGCATCATCATCTCCTGAGATTCGGGGGTCCTTTCTCTCATTGCTTCCATCGGTTCTTCTCCTTCGGAGTTGTATGGGAGTAGTACCCATCCGAGGGCCTCGATGACCCGGGATACTCGTGAGGGCAGACAAGAGGGGGAACGCAATCGCGGGGGAAGCTCAGTGCCGCATCCAGACGTTCGGCTCAATGTACTCACCGAGGTCGGCTTCACGATCGATGGTGACCGGGCTGAGCGCGCCGGGAACAGGATATGAACCGGACGAGGGGAAGCGCATGCCGGTCCAGCGCTCCCATTCCTCGACGGTGCCCCGGACGACCATCGAACGCGGGGCGACGCGCAAGATGCGAGCGCCGAGCCGGACGTGCAGGCGGACCCAGGGGTCGAACGGCAGGCCGTCGTCCCTGCGCCAGGTGATGTACTCCTCCATCGGAACGTCGGGATGCTCGCACTTCAGGACAGGGCGCACGGGGATCACCGGTCCAAGCAGAGAGCGTGTCGCCGCCAGGGACTTCATCGCCCGCACGACATCCGCGCCGATGCCCTGCGACCGGTATTCCGGGACGACCGCGACAGCCAGCCCGACGAGCGCCGTAGGTGCGACCCCCGCTTCGTGGTCGCGCACGGCCTTCTCGATGGCGGCGTCCCAGCCCTCCGGGAGATGCGCCTCCACCCCATCCCACTCCAAGGGCGCGGCGTGACCCATTGCAGCCACCTCGTCGGCCTCGTTGCAGAAGACCACCTGGTACTCCGCAAAGCACTCGAAGAGGAAGCGCCAGAAGCGGTTGCAGACCTCGTCGTGGCTCATGAACTCCGGCCAGATCGTGGGACTGATGCGGTTGACCTCGGCCAGCAGTTCCGGCCGCTCGGCGATGGTGTGCATCCGGTACGTCATTGAGCTGTTCTACCTGCAGTCCGTCGGCGACACGGACTCGACCATCAGACCCAGAAAATGCCTGTTGGGTCGTCGTCAACCTCGTCCAGCAGGTCTTGGATGTCATGTGAAGAGTCCGCGTCGAAGTACGGGTGCCAGCGGCTGTTTCGATCAGCGCAGTAGAGCGTCCACTCGCCGTCCTCATACCGGAACTGAGCGATCCCCAGCTTTGACCAGTCGCCTCGGCCATCCCAGGAAGGTTGTTCCTCGTAGAGTGTCACGCTGCTACCGCGGATACCATAGCTCATGCGAACTTGGCCCGAAGACTGCCTCCTACAGTACTCGCCGAGAACTGACTCGACATCCTTTCGAACTGCTACCGGTAATGCCATTGCTTTCTCCCTGCTAGTCTTGAGTCGGATTCTCTACCGACAAGCCCTCTGATTCCAGCCAGTCTAGCGCCCTTTGTCTGAGCCGTTCGTCCTTGAATGCGAACCAGCGCTTGCGTTCATCCGGATAGCGCTCCAGGGCGTCCTTGAACCGCCGGAACGGTTTCGGGCCGGACAGCGCGGAGAACAGCAGTTGCTGCGCTCGCTCATCCTCGACTAATCCGGCGAACTCCTGCATATCTTCATAGGCCTCACTCGAGTCAGCGGCAGGAACCCCTATGTATCGCGAGCCGCCGGTCAGGATGTCAAAGGCGGATCGCAGAAACCCCTCGTTGCCCCCCCAACTACCGTCACTAAGCCATGCCTCGAAGTCGGACGCCCGATCTTCGGGACCGGCACGCGTCCCATCCAGGAAGTCGGCAACCGGATCAAGCCACTCATCCAATCAGGACGATGATCTCGCCGGTCTCCGTATCCAGGTAGTTGTGGGCCTCAGGACTGGAGTTCTCGAGTGCAAACGCTAGCTCACCAAGATCAACCTTGATTCTCTTCATGGCCCTGTTTCCTGTCCAGCCATGACTCAGCCTCTGAACGGCTTCAGCTTGATCGAGAAGCGGAACTCCTCCGGTCGGAGGAGGTAGTGCTCCCAGGGACCGGGGCCGCACGATGCCGAGCCGATGCCGTTGTGCTTGTAGTCGAGGTTCAGCTCGATGAAGTCGCGCGGCGTCAGCTCGTAGGCGTGCGTCGCCTTCTCCAGGTCGGCGGTGGTGAACCGGCTTGCGCTGAAGTCGAGCGTCGGCATCCCCACTGCCATCAGTCCGGAGCCGCCGAGGTCGGTGAGCGCGACCCAACTGGTGTCGGTGCGGTTGCCGTTCTCCTGCGGGAAGACGTAGGGCGTGTGCAGCTCATCGACGCTCATCTTCCAGAGTCCGAAGCGTCCGGCCTGCTTGGTATCCACGTACGATTCGCCGGGCCCGCGCCCGAACCATGTGGCCTGATCGAGCGTCTTCGGAATCGTCATCTGCAAGCCGATCTTCGGGAGCGTCTTAGGCCACTCCCCTTTGGGGACGCCGTGGACTTCGAGGAGCACCTCGACCCCTCCCCGGCCCTCCCCGCCACGGGGAGGGTGTGTCTGTGTGGAATCCCCACCACGGGGAGGGAGTGCTTGGGTGGAATCCCCGTTGCAGAGAGGGAGCGAAGATATGGTGTAGACGTACTCGCACTCCCAGCCCTTATCCATGATCGGCGGGGCGATGCGCGTCTTCGCGGTGATGCGCACGACCGACGGGCTGATCTGCTCGGCCTCGACCGAGTCGGTGCGGTGTCGAAGGTCGTGGAGCCACGAGTCCCTCCACGGCTTGGCGTTGGTCCACGAGCGGTCGTTGTTGGTGGTCGCTCGCCAGAAGTTCAGGCGTGGCCCGGTCTCGATGAGGCGCTGGCCGTTCGCGGTCCAGTCGGCGATGACGGCGCGGATCTTGTCGAAGGTGAGTTCGAAATCGACGCCCGAGACGCGGATGGTGTTGGCGGTGTCCACCAGGGTGATGGGACTGTGGGACGGATGGGACCCATGGGACACATGGGACACATGGGACACATGGGACGGCAGCCGGAACTGCGCCCAGGCGATCTCGTGGCCGCGCGGAGCCCAGGTGGTGTCGCGGTTGAGCGTGAACGAGAGGGTCAGGTAGACCTCCGCGCCGGGAGCGACCGCCGGGACCTCGTACGGGAGGTTCAGGCGCGCGCGTTTGCCGGCTTTGACATTGGGAATCGGGGCGACGCCGCTCTTGACGACCTCGCCGTCCGCGGTGACGGTCCACGAGAGCGCGAGGTGGTCGAGGCCGATGAAGTCATAGCGGTTGGTGATCGCGAACTTGCCGAGGCGGGGAGACCCCTCCCCCAGCCCCTCCCCGCTCGCAGGGAGGGGAGCACTCTCACCCCGACCCTCTCCCCCAGAGGGAATGCCCAGGTCCACGGCCTCGACCTTGACCGGCTCGATGACCTTCTTGTACTCGATAAGGCCGGGACTCGGCTTGCGGTCCGGGAAGATCAGGCCGTCGCAGATGAAGCAGCCGTCGTTCGGCACGTCGCCGAAATCTCCGCCGTAGCCGAAGTACTCCTTGCCGTCGGACGTATGCGTGCGGATTCCGTGGTCGATCCACTCCCAGATGAAGCCGCCCTGCAGGCGTGGGTACTTGTAGAACGCCTCGACGTACTCCAGCAGGCCGCCGGGACCATTGCCCATCGCGTGCGAGAACTCGCAGAGGATGAACGGCATCCCCTTGTAGCGGTCGGGGCAGTCCTTGTATTTGCCCTGTCCGATGGCGATGACGTCGTCCAGATGAACGTACATCCGGCTGTAGACGTCCGCAACCTCGAGCTGGTAGTCGCCTTCGTAGTGAATCGGGCGGCTGTCGAGCTGACGGGTCTTCGCGGCCATCGCATGGTGGTTGCACCCGCAGTTCGACTCGTTGCCGAGCGACCAGAGGATCACCGACGGGTGGTTCTTGTCGCGCTCGACCATGCGGACCATGCGGTCGACGAGGGCGTCCTCCCACTCGGGGTTGTTCGCCGGATTGCCCCTCCATCCCGGCTGCTGGCCGAAGCCGTGGGTCTCGAGGTCGCACTCGTCTATGAGGTACAGGCCGTAGTAGTCGCAGAGGTCGTACCAGCGCGGGTCGTCCGAGTAGTGCGACGTCCGGACGGCGTTTACGTTATGCGTCTTCATGAGGAGGATGTCCTGCACCATGATGTCGGTCGTCAGGGCGCGGCCGAGGTCCGGGTGAAACTCATGGCGGTTGACGCCCTTGAAGATGATCGGCACGCCGTTGACGAGCAGGTTGCCGCCCTTCATCTCCACCTGACGGAACCCGACCTTGACCGGCGTGGTCTCGATTGCCCCACCCTTCGCATCCTTCAGGGTCAGAAACACGGTGTAGAGGTACGGGTCCTCGGCCGACCACTTCCTCGGGCCGGTGACGGGAATCGAGAGGTCGATCTGCGCCTCGCCGTTCGCCTTGAGCTTCGCGGGAGCGCTCGTCGCGTCGACCTGCTTACCATCGGCATCGAGGAGCGCGACGTCGAGGATAGCGTTGGCGGCCTTCGAGTCGTAGTTGTGCACCTTCGCCTTCAGGTTGAGCGTCGCGTCGGCGTAAGACTCATCGAAGTCGGTGGTGACCTTCACATCCCAGAGGTGGGTCTTCGGGACGGCGGTGAGGTAGACATCGCGGAAGATGCCGCTCAGCCACCACATGTCCTGGTCCTCGCAGTATGAGCCGTCGGACCACTGATAGACGCGGACGGCGATGGTGTTCATCCCGGGGCGGACGAGCGAGGTTACGTCAAACTCGGCAGGGATGCGGCTCCCCTTGCTGAATCCGACCATCTTGCCGTTGACCCAGACGTAGAAGGCCGAGTCTACTCCCTCGAACCGCAGGAAGATCTGGCGGTCGGCCCAGTCATCCGGGACGTAGAAGTCGCGGCGGTACGAGCCGGTCGGGTTCTCGGTCGGGACTCGGGGCGGATCGACCGGGAAGGGATACTGGACGTTGGTGTAGTGCGGGCGCCCGTAGCCCTGCATCTGCCAGTTCGACGGGACGGGGATGCTGTCCCAGCCGCTGACGTCGAAGCCCTCCTCGAAGAAGGTCTGCGGGGCCTCGGCGGGCGTCTCGGCGTAGTGGAACTTCCACCGGCCGTTCAGCGATTGGACCCAGGGCGACGCCCCGGCCTTCGCCGATGCTTCGTCCGGGTAGGGGAAGGTGTACGCCCTCCCGGGAAGGCGGTTGATGTGCGCTACTTGGGGATTCTCCCAATCGTTCCTGCTCATACTCATACTCCTGTTCAAGGATTCGTCAGGCCGGCACGGAGGCACGGCCCGTACAACGATCACAGGCGACTCCATCGCCGTCCGGATCGGCGACGGAGTCGGGTCGGTCAACGGATGTTGGAACGGATAAGCGGATAGGATCGACCATGTCCGAAGACGACGACTGGGATACCAGTGCACGTTGCCTTCCACGACGCATCCCATCCGTTCATCCGTTCTGACATCCGTTGTTCGTCACTTGTGCTCCTGATAGAACGCCTCGTAATCCTCCAGGTTCTTCCTCAGCAGCGCGGGCGTATCGAGGCCGTAGGGGCAGTGCGCCCGGCAGTGGCCACACTCGGTGCACTGCTCGATCCGATGCATCTGCTCGTGCCACTTGTCGGTCATGAAGCCCTGGTAAGGCATTCGGCGGAGGAGGAGCGACATCCTCGCTGCCATCGAGATCGCTATGTCGGCGGGGCACGGCTGGCAGTAGCCGCATCCCCGGCAGAAGTCGCCCGCAAGCTCCTCGCGATCCTTCTCGATCACCGGCCACATCTCCTCCAGCGACGGCGGATCGGCCTCCAGCGCGATGAACTCCTCCAACTCGGACATCCGCTGGATGCCCCAGATCGGGACGGCGGTCGGATACCGGCGGAAGAAGGCGAACGCCGCCCGCGCGTTTGTGATCAGCCCGCCGGAGAGCGCCTTCATCGCGATGAAACCGACATCAGCCGACTTGCAGTGCTCGATAAGGGCAACATCCTCGTCCGACGAGAGGTGGCTGATCGGATACTGGAGCGTCTCGTAGAGGCCGGAATCGACGGCGGCGATGGCAATGTCGCGCCGGTGGTTCGAGATGCCGATGTGGCGGACCATCCCCTTCCGCTTGGCGACCAGCAGGCCGGCGTAGGAGGAATCAGGGTCGTCCGGGTCGGGAAGCTCCCGAGGATTGTGAAGCTGGAGGAGGTCCACGTAATCCGTGCGCAGGTTCTTCAGGCTGGTTTCGAGATGCTCCATCAGGCCGGCGCGAGTCGTCGCGCCGCTCTTGGTGGCGATGATGATCCTGTCGCGGACGTCGGAGAGCGCGCGGCCGATCTTCTCCTCGCTGTCCGAGTACATCCTGGCCGTGTCGTAGAACGTGATGCCGGCATCGTATGCCCGACGCAGGATGCGCGCGGCCTCGTCCATGTCACAGCGCTGGAGCGGCAGCACGCCGAACGAGGTACGTGTGACCTGCAGGTCGGTGCGTCCGAGTCTGGTTGTCTCCATCAGCTTCCTCCGGGTGAAACACTGATGGACATTCTACCGCATGGAGGATGATCGGTTCAACAGTAATCAGTGATGCAACACATGTGTGTCAGCATATGAGAAGCAGCCGCCCCCAGCACGGCCGCGCAGAGCAGTGCGGGCAGCATATATAGAGCACCGAGCATCACCGAGCCGAAGCGACGCACCCGGTTCCTGGATAGCGCCCTCACTGTCAACTCGGCAGCCCATCCGATGGTGAAGGCGATGTTCAATGCTCGCACCTCCACCAACCCGTCCACGGGGGAGCGGCGACCTGCGACTCCCGATCCTACGTCCAGGTGTCCGGCAGGCGACCGATGGAGACGTCCTGATGCACGGGGTGGACACGCTTGAAAAGCGCGACGGTGGTGCCGGTTTCGTCGGTCTTGAGCAGCACGCGGTCGGCGACCTCCAGGATCACGGAGTAGCCCAGGCCGAGCGACGGCTTGGTCGAGAACCCGCGGAGAAGCACGGCTCTCGGTAGGGTCAGCGACTCGATGCCCGAACCGTGGTCCTCGCAGGCTACCCAGACCGAATCCTCCGATCTACCGACGTAGACCCGCCCGCCGTTCGCGTGCTTGACCATATTGGTGATGGCCTCCCCGACGGCAATGGCGAAGCTGTCGAGCAGTTCGCCGGTGAGCCCCTGCCGTTCCAGATACTCCCTGACCTCATGCCTGACCGCGGAGGTGGACGCGGCGTCGAGCACGTCGAACGATACGTCGGCTGATGCGACGAGTGGCCGGATCTCGGATACATCGCAGATCGAGAGCTTGCCGTCCGTGATGCTGAAGATAGTGTCGCGGTAGAACTGGCGTTTCTGCGACTCGCTCACCTCGCACAGCTCCCTCATGCGCACGAGTTCCTCGTTCTGACGCTGCTGGCGGTCGAGGAGCCTGCGCACCCGGTTGAGAGCCCGACTGTAAATGTCGGAGATGATGAACGTGAAGAAGACGACGAATACAACGGCCAGGCTGCTGTCCACGAGGTAATCGAGCACCATGCCGTGGTCAAGCACACCGCTTCGGCCGAGAACAGAGGCTACGTAGCTGATGACCAGAAGCGTGCCCGCGCCGTAGACGATCATCCACACCCGGCCGAGCAGAAGCGCCGGCAGCGCGGATACGGCGACGAGATACACTGTGTCGGTCTTGGGTCCGGCTACTCCCGCATACCATGTGTTGAGGAACCAGACGCCGAGCATGGCGGCTGCAACCGTCGTATGCGAGGCGAGGTGGTAGCCGACAAACCGCAGGAGGAGCAAGGAGACCGAGGCGCCGGCGATGACCAGGTAGATGACGATTAGAGTGGGTGTGCTGTATGGTTCGTCGCGCAGCAGGCCATGGGTCGCAAGCAGGCCGATGAGGGATACGAGCGCAACGACGTCGGTCACCAGCACGACCCGGGCGCGTTGATCCGAGACGAAGTCGTTGTTGTTTGCGTTGGCGCGCACCCAGCCGGTGATCCTGGACATCAGAGACCGCTCCCGAGTCTGCCTGCGTTTCCTCATGAGTATACCCGCTCTATCACCGATGGTACCGGATATGGCTCGTAGTGACGCTTCTCCGCCTGGGCTACGCACACTGCCGTACTGAGCGAAGCATCCGGCGGCCGGATTCTTCCCCGATGATCGACGACTCCTGTCGTCGATCATCGTCCGCATCGCTCGGTATGGCAGCCTCGTATGATTAGGTCGACGGCCTAAAAGAGATCGCCGGGATTCAGCATCGAGTCCGGATCGAAGATCGACTTGAGCGCCCGCATCTCGGTGACGGCCTCGTCGCCGTACATCATGCGGAGGAACGGGACCTTGATCTTGCCGATCCCGTGCTCGGCGGAAACGGAGCCGCCCCACCCCACGATCTGTTGCGCCCAACCGAGGTAGAGCGCCTTGCCCTTGTCGTACTCGTCCATACTGTGAGGCAGGATGTTCACGTGGACGTGGTTGTTGCCGATGTGCCCGAACACCACGGACTCCAGACCGTTCGCTGCGAGGTCGGCATCGTACATGGCGATGACTTCCTCCAGGCGGTCGTCCGGGACGGACATGTCGGTCCCAAGCTTGGTCAGTTCCGGGCAGTCGCGCTTGCGCCGGTCGATCAGCAAATTCACGGCCTCGGGAGTCGCATGGCGGAATGCCTTCAGCGGCTCAAGCTCGCGCTCGTTCGTCGCGTACCAGGTATCCTCGTCGCTCCCGCCGAGTTCCATGATCGACTCCATGAGCGCCATGATCGGCTCCTCGATCTCCTCGTCGCTGTCGGCGTGAAACTCGGTGTAGATCGCCGTGTGGAATTCCGGCTTCAGCGCCGGGATCTTCTCGAACGCCGACGACTCGGACTTCATGCGCCGAAGCAGGTCGAGCGCATCGTGGTTGAAGAACTCGATGGCGACCGGACGGACCTCCGACTCCTCGCGGAGGATGCGGATGAGCTTGAGCGCCGACTCCTCGTCGGGCAGGAAGACGGTGAGGCCGTTGATCGCGCCGGGGCGTGGAATCAGCTTCAGTTCGATCTCGGTGATGATGCCGAGCGTGCCCTCCATGCCTATGAACAGGTCGAGCATGTCCATATCGTCTGCGACGTAGTATCCGGCGGCGGATTTTACGTTCGGGAGCGCGTAGGTCGGCAGGTCGCCGCTGATCGTCCGGCCGCCCTCGGTCGTGAGGAAGAACGAGCGTCCCCGAGCCACACACTGCCCCCTGCGGAGGGCGATCACGTCGCCGTTGCTGGTGACCATGCGGATGGCCTGCACCCAATTGCGAGTCGGGCCGTAGTGGAAGGTAAGCGCGCCGGATGCATTGCATGCGACCATCCCGCCGATCGACGCGGTACTCTCGGTCGGATCCGGCGGGAAGAAGAGGCCCGATCCCTCGATTGCCTCGCGGATGTTGTCGAGGATCGCTCCGGGCTCGACGATGATCGAGTCGCCGTTGACCTCGCCGATCCTGTTCATGCGGCTGAGGTTGAGGATATGCCCACCATGAGGGACCGCGCCCGCGACGATGCCGGTCCGAGCGCCCTGGGTGGTGATCACTCCTCCCTGCGCGCGCACGGCCTTCACAACCTCGATGACCTCGGCCTCGCTCGTCGGGAACGAGATCGAGTCGGCGGTCCCGATGCGTCGGGACTCATCGCGGAGGTAGTCTTCGTGTTCCTTCGTCCAAGGTGCTATCAGATCGCTCATATCTCCTCGCTCACCTGCTCGAGCAAGTCGTCGATACCCAGACGCTCTGCCCAGCAGCGCATGTATTCCCAATCCAAGCCGGCTCGATGCAGACTAAGGATTCCCTGCACATCCGTCAACTGCCGCTCCGAGGGCGTCAGGCGATACCACCAAGTCAATGTCGTGGGTGGTGCGAATGTGGCCGTGCTGAGCAGCCGCAAACGAGCCGACGATCATGTACTCGATCCCGGACTCGTTCAACTGCACAGCAGCCTGCGGTATGCCTCGGTCGCGCTTACCAACCGTACACCTTCTTCACGATGTCGGGCGGGAGGATCCGCTTGATCAGTTCCCTGCGAACCTCCTCCTCGCTGATGCCGGGATTCCTCGCACGGATGCCTGCCTTCACCCACTCGCGGACGGCGTCGTTGTGCTCCATGGCCAGTCGCATCTTCTTCCCCGGAGGCATGTTTCGCATGATCTCCAGGTACTTCTCACGCGCCTTCGGCGACATCTTGTCCCATTCGTACTTGTCCATTCAGGCACCCCAGGCGGTTCGTGTGTGTCAGTTATTATACCACCGAATCCGACGAGACGTCAGTATCCGTCCGCCAAAGCCTACGGATGCCGAAGCTGCATGAGCATCACGCCGAGGTAACCCGCCAGGCCGAAGTAGAGGAGCGTCATGCGGATGCGCACGTCCCGAGGGACCTTGTAGTAGTCGAGGTCTTCGGGGTTCGACTTGATGGCGTGCCACATGCGACCGACGGACAGGATCACCAGGATCAGGAAGATCGGGCTGTGACTCCAGAGAAAGAGCAGCACCGTCAGGACCAGGCCCGCGAGCCAGACCTTCGGCGAGATGGCCGCCATCACACGCCCGCCGTCGAGCGGGAGGACCGGCAGCAGGTTGAAGAGGTTCAGCATGAAGCCGACGTACGCGAGCCGGACGAACAACTGCATGCCCGTCATCCGCCCGATCTGCAGACAGGCAAACGCGCCGAGCGTCCCGAGCAGCGGCCCGGCAATCCCGACCTCGGCCTCGGACTTCGCATCCTTCGGCATCTCCTTCATACCGATGACCGCGCCCATGAACGGGATGAATATCGGGGCGCTCGCCTTGATCCCCTTCGCGCGGAGGGCGGCGACGTGGCCCATCTCGTGCACGAAGAGCAGCATGACGAAGCCGACCGCGAACCACCAGCCCCACATCATGGCATCGATCACGACCGAGAACATCATACTGCCGAAAGTGGTGAAGATCTGGCCGAACTTCATATACTTCAGCGGAACGATCAGGAGCTTCGCCTTCGCCAGCACGAGCAGGATGATGCCCTTGAACTTGAACAGCAGGACGGCAAGCGCGGCGAGCCCTCCGAGCGCGCTCGACGCTCTAGGCTTCCTGCGCTCCCACTCCTGCTCGGCGGCCGCCATCTGTTCTTCGGGTGTGTATTCCGTTGTCGTCTGTCCGTGTTCTTCCATCTGCTTTGCCTATTCTCCAGTCTGCGTCCTAGCGCGCATTGCAGAACCATTGTAGGAGCGGCTTCCCAGCCGCGAATGCCCACGTAGCGCCGCGAGTTCGGAGATCGGAATCCCCTCTCCTACGGAAACACGCTCTAGTACCAGCCCTTGAGCATCGTGATCTCGGGAACGTGCCATTCCATCAGGAACATGGCCGCGTTCGAGATGCACCGATATGCGCCGATCGGCGGTCCGAACGTGGTCATCGGGAACTGCTCGATCATGCTGCGGATCGAGTAGTTTGAGCTCTCCGAGCAGAGATTCCAGACGCCCACCCGCTTCAGCGCCTCGACGCGGGAATCGTAGCCGATATCCCGCTGATACTGCATGAGGTTGAGCCAGTTGAGCGCCCCACGCCCCTCGAAGTAATGCAGCAGACCGTCGTGGTTATCGAGCATCAAAGGGATGAGACGCTCCGCCCTGCCGATAAGTTTATCACGCAACTCGGCGCTGGGAACAGCCCGGATCATCGGATAGAGGCATTCGAAGTGAAAATGGCTCGACTTGCTGACCGGATAGTCCTTCTCCACGATCTCGGCGGCATCCCGGAGGACGACCTCGGCGTAGTCGGGATTCGATTGATCGAGAAGCCGCAGACCGGCTACTGCGCCCATGGAGACCGGCAGGACCCACTGAAAGCCTCGCTCCTCGACGGCCAACGACGGCCACACCTCCTGCCCCTCCGTGAACAGATCCGTGCTGAGGATACCGACACCGTAGAACCCGGCGTCCGTGCCCTTCGCTCCACGACCGTACTGCTCCCGGAGACGCTCGGACTTCTCCGGTGTGATGTACATCGACTCGCGGAACGCGAAGTACTTCCTGCCGACATCCATATATCGCTTCGATCGCGGATCATTCATCCCGAGCCAAGACGCTATCTGGAGCATTCCCATCACGATCGTGCCGTCGTCGGCCGTGAACATATCTCCTCGATGATCGGAATATCCTATGGGAATCGCGCCCTCCGGCGTCTGCTTCGAGGCAATCATATCGCAGAACCGGAAACCGGCGTCGGCAAAATCATCAGGCGTCAGCCCGACAAGGAGGTCCCGGTTGAACTCGGACACGTTGCCATTCCTCATGTAGTACGAAAACAGGACCAGCATGCGAGCGGTGTAGATGTCGCTGAAGAAGTAATGACTGAACCGGCCGTCACGATGCCGCTTCTGCAGCTCCAGCGCATACTTCGCAGCTCGAATGAGCGCCCGCTCGGCGCTCTGATAGTCACCGATGACATCCTCCCGGCCCGCAGCGGTCAGTCGCGCGTCCCAGGGCTCGTACCGGTCCCCGGTCATCTCCCCGAGATCCAGGGTGACTTCCGTGAGCTCGCGGGGCTGCAGTACGACGGTCCGCGAGTCCCTCAGACGGCTGAAACCGGCATCGACTCTGCCGACCGTCTGTGCGGGCAGAGGATTCAGGATCGTCAGGCGGCAGAGAAGCCTGGTCGGAGACACATCGGACGGAGTCGTCATCGCGGTGGTCTTCAGTATCCTCGGCGTCCTGACAACGTAGTCGCTGGCGGCGATGAGCATCTTGCCGAGGCGAGCGCCCGGGGCATAGTCACCGCCCTCGATGCCGATGAGCACCATCGATGCGGTGCGATAGGGTCCATCGCTGAAGGTGCGGACTTCGGCCACGGTCACCGGAACGCCGTTCTCGGTTGCCTGAAGAAACGGTATACGCCGGGACTCGGTGAGCTTGATGATGTCCTCGACCTTGCCATACTCGAACGCTCTGTAGGCCGGGAAGCCTGGAACCAGCCAGGCCGATGTCACATGCCCCGCATCGCCGCTGAACACGGGTTGTCTTTCGACCACCTTGATCGGCGATTGGTTCACGAGTCTGCGCGTGTCCAGGAACGGATCGATCGCCCAGTCGCGAAAGACGGCATTGGTGCGGATGCACGCCGCCCGCCACTTCAGCGCCTCCGACGTCGTCATGCCGGGATAGCGGCTCGACTTCGCCAGCGACACCGGGCCGACCGCCAGGTATCCCTTCGCGCCCTTCCACACAACACGAGTCGAGGCGGAGACGGTGAGCATCTTCGCCTTCGACGGATCGATCGACGGCGCATCCGCGTCCTCGCTCACGGGGGCGAAGTCGGCCATCGGGATGGCATAGTCCTTCCAGCCGCGGGTCAGGTCGGTGAAGGCGACGTATTTCGCGCCACCCTCGTCCTCCAGAGTCAGCATCAGGACGTCGATGTCGTAGTCGCCCTTCGCTTTGACACAGACCATGTCGCGGTCTGCGGAGCGATGCTGCGCCAGGGAAATGCTCACGGAGAGGTCTCCGCGCGCCATGAACTCGGAGCACAGCCGGATGCCCGCCCGTCGATCGGCGGGGATGTCGATCACCTCGGATGAGGCGGTATCCGGCCTGCTGATCGTGTATCCATCCTCGCGGCTGAAGTCGACGACCGGGATCGGATCGACAGGCCGCGGCATGTAGTCGAACGCGCGCGGGGAGAGGACGACGAGGTTTCCGCCCTCAGTCAGATAGCGGTGGAGATGCCTGCGCCCGTTCGGTGGGAAGACGGCCTCCGGTGGGACGACGAAGATCGACACGTCCGGCGCGCGGAGGTTCGCCAGGTCGGCCTCCTTCACCAGCGCGACGGAGTAACCGGCCTGACGATAGAGGCTCCGCAGATCAGCAACCGAGGGCCCGTCGTCGAGGATGACGGCTTTCGGAGGGGCAGCGGACACCCCGGAGCAGATAAGGAGAAGCGCCAGGATGATGTAGCGCATCGGCTAGTTCCTCTTCAGATGCCTGTCGAAGAAGCCTATGACGATCGGGCGGAGGTCGTAGGGAAGCGGCTTCTTCCTCCATGTTTGAAGGTCAAACGTGTGGCCGACTCCCTCGATCAGGAGGAGCTGGTTCTCGACTCCGTGCTCGTCGAGCTTCTTCGCCAGTTCGATCGCCTGCTCGTAGTCCACGGTCGCATCCGCCTTGCCGTGGAGGGTGAGAGTCGGCGGGCAGTTCCACTTCGAAACATGATATACCGGCGATGCCAGCTTCCACGCATCGGGATCCTCGTCGCGCGTCTTCGTCATCAGCGCCTGAGTTGTGTAGGTCACACCGGTCGGATTGCCGTCATCATCCGTCTTCTGACGGGTGAGCAGATTGGTGATGCCGTACAGGTTCACGACGCACTGCACCTTGTTCGACACGAGCGGATACGGTGACGCCGGCTCGAGGAACGGCACATTGCCGGTGTAGGCGACCATGAGGGCGAGGTGCCCTCCCGCCGAGCCGCCGACGACTCCGATGTGGTCCGCATCCACCTGGTACTTGTCGGCATTCACGCGCAGCCAGCGCACGGCGTTCTTGCAGTCGCGCACGTTCGTCGGCCAACACTTCCCCCGCTCCAGGGTGTAGTTGATGCTGACGAACACGTAGCCGGCCTTCGCCAGAGTCGTACCGTAGTTGAACGCGCGGGTCTCCGCCTTGTCGCCGCCGACCCATCCACCGCCGTGGATGAAGACGATGGCAGGCGAGCGGACGCCCTCAGGACGGTCGGCGGGGAGGTAGAGATCGAGCTTCTCCTCACGTCCCGGCTCCAGGTACGGGAGGTCCGGGTGGATGATCACTCCCTCCGGCGCGGGCGGCAGCACGGGCTTCGCAGGGGCGTTCTGGGCCGTCACCGCGGATGCCAGCAAGACCAAAGCAGCAATAACAAGCAGACGAATCGAATGATCTGTCATCCCAACCTCTCTCCATTCTCTATGCGTCGGACGGACCAGGCTCCCAGCCGATATCCTGCGCCCACTCGTCGGCCTTCCGCACGACGGCCCACACAAAGTCGCCCTTGGCGATCGTGTAGCCCTCCCGATCCTCGCCGTATTGCTCGGCGAGTCGATACTTCATCGCGAAGTAAGGCGGCACCTCCTGCGGATGCGCCCGCAGATAGTCACGGAAGAGAAGCGGGAACTGCTGGGAGAAACTCCCGTGCTTCCGGACGTGGATATGCGCGCGGCGCGCTCCCGGCTGTTCACGGAAGTAGCGCTTGGTCAGCTCCGGGTTGTCCGCACGCCACACGAATCCGACGGATTCGAGCGGGATGCGGAACGGATCGACCGGGTCGAGGGCGGCCACGGATATCTGCACATCGATGATCGGCTTGGCATCCATGCCGGGGATCGAGGTCGAGCCGATGTGGTCGATCCGCAGGGCGACATCGCCGAGCGCCTCTCGGAGTCGTGCCCCCAACTGCCGGAACAGCTCCGGCCATTCCGGGTCGTACGGTGCGATGATAATCCTTTCCACCATCCGGTTCCTCAACGAGTATTGTCTTGTGCTAGTATACCAGACGGCAGCGCGGAACCCCTTCAATCAGTGGAGGGCGAAGATGATGAACAGTACGAGAAATGCGATGGCGAGGAACAGGTTTGCAAGCATGCCGATGAATGAGCCCAGGAGGCTCCCTGTCGCGGCTTTGAGAGCCTGGAGTTGCTTCCTGCCGGCGCTCAGTTCCGCCACGAGCACGCCGACGAAGAGGCCGATGAACCCTCCGAGCGGCGGAAAGGCAAGGACTCCTATCACGAATCCGACCAGCCCCCAGAGGACGGCACGGCGAGTCGCTCCGCCGTATCTCGCTCCGATCAGGCCCGAGAGGAAATCCGTGAGGACGGAGAGCAGAACGACGACAAAGAGCACCGCCAGTTCCCAGGGCAAGAGGCGCTGCCAGTAGTCCACAAAGCCGAAGACGACCGCCACCAGGAACATGGCCGGAATCCCGGGATCATCAGCACGGCGAAAATGGCGACTACCTCACTCTGAGACACGGCACACCTCCATCGGCAGTATACCCGTTACTTCTGGCAAGTCGGACAGAAGTATGATGCGCCGCCGAGGAACGCGGTCTTCTCGATCGGCGTACCGCACTTCGGGCACGGTCGGCCGACGACCTTGCTGTGCAGGATGCGCCGATATCCACCCGGCCTGCCGAACAGGTCGTAGTCCGAGTCCCGACCGCCGAGATCGGTCATCTCGCGGACTGTGGTCCTGATTGCCTCGTAGAAGGCCCGCTTCTCGTCGTCGGACAGGCTGATCACTCTCCGGCGCGGATGGATGCCCGCGTTGAACAGAATATCCTGGAGGCAGCCGTTCCCCATCCCGGCGACTCCCGGCTTGGTGATGGCAAAGTACTTGGCGCTCGCGGGATCATTCTCCTTGAGCGTGCCGAAGAGGCCCAGGAAGTAGTCGAGCGTGAACTCGTCACTCAGCGGTGACGGTCCGCGCCCTCCGCAGAACGGATGCGTTTCGACCTCCGACTCCTCGAGCAGCAGCGCTGCGCCCCACCCCTGGACGGAGACCGACAGATACGTACCATCGGTGAACTGCAGCAGGAGTTGGTGCTTCTTCGGCAGAGTGCTCTCGTTCTCATGGTAGAGTATCCGCTCGCCGCCGCACCCGAGGCCGATCACGAAGTCCGGCTCGGCGGGCACCATGATCATGTTGGCGAGCTGATATGCCCCACCGATAGTCCTGCCATTGAGGATCGACTCGTACTCCTCCGGCTCGCGGTTGTAGAAGGCGAACTTGTGCGGCGAGTTGCCGCGGACTCCCCGCTCGATCACCTTGCCCTTGAGCGTCTCGGCGATCTGCTGTGCGATGGTATATGCTTCCGGTAATTCGATCATGCCGCCCCTCCCAGCATTCGGTCTGCCACTAGAGTAGCCGATTGCTCATCGTGTGTCCATAGGTGGACACGAGGAATACGCTCCGCCTACGCCGAACTTGAGAGGAGAAATGCTCCTAATGAGTCTCAGGTCAGTCCGGAACAGCCTGTCATTCTGAGCATGCTACTGCGCAGCAAGCGCAGTTGTATCGGGTGGAAACCCCGCCAGCCCTGTCAGGACTGGCGGTGGTTATTCCCCGGGACATAGTACCCGCTAGTCCTGAGTAGCGAAGCGTATCGAAAGACGGCCAGAGCTAGCCAGAGGTCGTGCAACTAGGCCGCCCTTCGATACGTCCTGAACTCCGACTACACTGAGTAGCAGCGCGTATCGAAGTGCAGTCGGAGTTCAGGACTACTCAGGGCTAGCGGGGTGGACTTCCCGGGACATGGAACCCGTCAGTCCTGAGTAGCGAAGCGTATCGAAGGACGGTCGGGGCTACTCAGCGCTGACGGTGCGAGGTCTCTTAGGAGCGACACGGACGATGATCGACGGCAGAGTCGTCGATCATCGGGGAGGAATCCGGCCGCCGGATTCCCCGCTTCGCTTAGAACGATAGCGCAGCACCATCACCTGAGAGACGAAAGGATCGGTCCATTGAGGAATCTACGTTTTGTCGCCATCATCGCGCTCATCCTGATATCCGCGCCGCTCTTCGCTCAGCCGCCGCAGTCGGTGGTGATCGAGGGCCGGCGTGAACCCCAGGATTGCGCCTACAACATGGGTTCGTTCTACTACCTGCCGTTCGACGTGCCGCCGGGCGTGACGAAGCTCACCATCGAGCGCGATATGAGCATCGAGCCGCCGGGTGGACTGGGGCTGTGCACATACCTCTTCGACGCGCGCGGGATCGGCTTCCCATATAGCGGGTTCCGGGGCTGCCAGGAGTGGCAGACAGACCCGATCGTAATCACGGCGGACAAGGCGACCACGACGCGGCAGTTCTATCACGGACCGATTCAGCCCGGACGATGGCACATCGCCCAGCACTTCAGATGGAAGAGCAAGGACCTGGAGCGCATCAGGTACAAATACACGATCACGTTCTCGTTCGACGGTCCGCGGCTCGACTCCATGCCGGAGGTGCCGTACGATCCGATCATCAGGAACGAACCGGGCTGGTACACCGTCGATCTGCACACGCATACGATACACTCCGACGGCCAGGGCACGCTCGATGAAGTGGCGGCGTTCCACGCATCGGCCGGCTACGATGCCATGGTGAACACGGACCACAATGTCATGACCGCTCAGTTCGACTTCCCCGAGGTCGCGGCCAGGTATCCGAACATGCTGTTCCTTGCCGGCGAAGAGATCTCCACTCTCTCAGGCCATGCGAACGTGATCGGCGCGAAGCCGGGCGGTTGGTACGACCCGCGCATGATCCCCGGCGACGGGCGGCTGCCGAAGCTGATCGAGAAGGTCCACCGCGAGGGCGCGCTGTTCAGCGTCAACCATCCGTTCGCGAAGGCCCCGATGGGCTGGGCGTTCCCGCCCGAGGAATGGACGAACGCCGACTCGATGGAGATCTTCCAGGGCGGTTGGTTCGGCGCGGATGATCGCCAGGCGGCCGACCTCTGGGACAGCCTGCTGAAATCCGGAAAGCGCATCACCGGTGTCGGCGGGACCGACACGCACGCGAAGACGGCTAACCTGAAGGTGCTCACCTGGGTATGGGCGGAGAACCTGTCCCGGGAGGCGATAGTGGACGGTATCCGGAAGGGACACGTCTTCATCTCTTACCAGAAGAGCGGCCCCCTGCCCTACATCTCCGTGCCGGGAACGTCGGCGCTGCCGGGGGATACCGTCCGAATCGGGAATCAGGAATCGGTGCCCGTGCAGGTCCGCGTCGTCGGCGGCAAGGACATGACCCTCCGGCTGGTGTGGCAGGACGGCGAGACGAAGATACCGATCGACCGGACCTTCGCCCGGATCGAGTACTCGGTGCCGGTGAAGGCGTCGCTGAGCAGATCCTACGTGCGGCTTGAGGTGCAGAGGGCCGATGGCGTGGTATTCGCGCTCACGAACCCGATCTACTTCGAGCGCTAACGGGACATCGACCACACTGTCGCAAGGCCGTTCGCGGGAAGCTTGACAGTCAGCCTATCGTTCAGGCAGCACCACTCCATGCAGGCGCCGGGAAGCGTCTCGGTGTCGAGACGGAGTACGCCGTCGGGCAACTCGATATGGAGGCGAGGCTTGTCGAAGTGGAACGGGAACGCGTAGTAGCCCCATTCGTTATCCATCGTCTCCTTCTTGTCGATGCTGTCGATGAAGTCGATGCGCTTCTCGTCGTCGCGGAGTACGGATCTCGGAAGTCCACTCCGGCGTGTTGTAGGCCGAACCCTTGATGATCAGCGCCTTGCCGCCGGTGACCGGATCGAGCTCGATGCGGTAGAAGCGGTTCTCAAGTCGCGTACTGGGTAGTCGATGGTCAGCGTGAATGCGCCCTTTGGCTGTTCCGGGAGATCGAAAAAGGACCGTGAAAGGATGCGTGCCTTCGCCGGCCCACCCCACATCGCTGGGGCTTGGGTGGATGAACGGCCAATCCTTGGCGGGATCATCCTGGCCGACGCGGAAGGTGACGCCCTGCGGGAAGGCTGACTGGTACCTGCCGACATCGCCCGCGATGGCAAGCTCCGCGTAGTCGGTGCCGGACCGCCCGATTTGCCAGACGACATGCTCCGACGCCCGGGCGCTCGCCGCCAGGAGGATGCACGCGACAGCAAGGTAGAGCACCGACCTACTCATATCCGGGTCTCTCCCCGTTGCGACTTCCGCCGTTCAGATCGGTAATCCGCTCATCTACTCAGAGCCCGCTCGATGTGATCGGCGGCCTCGGCGTCGAGCTTGCGCGAGAGGCGGATGAGCGGCGATATCCTCTGACGCGTAATCGGCTCCGCGAACTTGCGGGCGTGGACCTCTGAAACGCCGTTGCCGCCCGCGAACTCCCAGACCGCCCACATCAGGTCATGCTCGGCGACAAAGCACTCGGCGGCCTTCGCCAGGTCATCCGCCATCTCGGGAATCCGGCGCGCGACCTGGTTCAGGAAGAGCGAACCGTACCACCGGCACTCCGCCACCATGCCGACCACGATGAAGTGCGCCATGTACCGCTCCATAAGCACCGCCATGTCGTCG
This sequence comes from uncultured bacterium, assembly GCA_964466715.1. Classification (GTDB taxonomy): domain Bacteria; phylum Armatimonadota; class UBA5829; order DTJY01; family DTJY01; genus CAYXOC01. Next base: position 2,415 of record CAYXOC010000031.1, on the reverse strand, counting down.
GTGGCGAGATCCTCGTCCCGCAGGACGTCAGCGGCCCAGGCATCGTACGCGGCGAGGCCGTTCGGGCGAGTGCCGTAGGTCACCGGCGTGCGGGCGACCTGCAGGCCCCAGCGGAGAGCGTCGCGGTAGGTCTCATCGAGCGCCGGGCGTTCGCGCTTCTCGCCGATCCGGGCGATGCATTCGGTACTTTCGAACCAGTTGCGTTTGCGGAAGTGCCCCGACGGCTCGAACTCCACGCCTACGTTGAACTCCGGCATGCCCTGGAAGACGCTCCAGCCGACCAGGACATCGCCGCCTTCGTCGTAACCGGCGATCAGGCTCGGCTCCGGCGGTCCGACGACGCCGAACGCTATCACCGGCCGGCCTCTGCCGATCGACTCGACGATGTACCGGCGCATCTCCGCCTCGTCCTTGCGGATCCAGTCGAAGTCATATCCGAGGGCCTTGAAGGTCCTCTCGTACGGAGCGCCGGGGTCGTCGGACATGAAGTGAAGCGCGGCGTTGTCCGTCTGCCAGCCCCGGCCCCATGAGAGGAAGAACGCGCTGCCCGAGATGCCCGTTATGTTGGCATACGCGCAGTCGCACCCCGAGATCGAGGCCGGCGACTTCGTGTGCTTGCAGCCGAGATCGTCGCCGATGTACTCCATGTAGGCCCGCACGGCGGACGGGAACGGGACGTCCTCCGGGCATCTCGGTCCACCCTCGTAGAAATGGATTCGCGGCACGCCCTCGAGGACACGTCGTTCGGTTGTGTTGGTCACGGCACTTTTCCTGTCAGAATGACATTTGCGCAAGACTCAGCGTACAATACGACGTATGGGGCTCATATCTCCTGCCGGGCTGTTGAGTATGAGTATGAGCAGGAGTACGAGAAAGGCCGGCGCTCGAAATCCATTGACGGGAGGCCGGATTTCGGGTATAATACGGGTGTAGAAAAGTCCGCGTATCGCACCTTGATACCTTCCCTTCGACCTCGATCTTGCGCGGACGCATCACGTGGGGGCGACTGGAGTCGACAGAGAAACAGCAGCATGGGTTGCGCGCCGAGGACCCGCTGGCCTCGTTAAAAGCGGGAAGCCTATAAACGGCACAAACAGCTACGCACTGGCCGCTTAATAACTAAGTAGCCCGTCTGCCCGATCCCCTCCGGCCGGATCGGAGCCAGGCGTCATTAATGCCGGATTACCCAAGGGACCTCGCTCGGGGAGCCTGAGGGGACACTAAATCGAGCTGGCGTGGAGGTATCCTGCCCGTGGGAGACCGAAGCGCGAGAACCAAATCGCGGGATACGCTCGTAGATGCCTGTGTGCGCTGTTCTTTGGACCGGGGTTCGAGTCCCCGCGCCTCCACCAACAACACCATTCGAAAGTCAGAGGCCTGCGTGGTATTCAAGGTCGTTTTGGAGCCAAGTGAAGAAGGCGGATACACTGCTATCGTGCCGGCGCTGCCGGGATGCATCAGCGAAGGCGACACCATCCAGGAAGCGATGACCAACATCCGCGAAGCTGTGGAGCTATACTTCGAACCGCTGGATGATTATCCTACCCCCAAAGGTGCTGTAGTCAAGGAACTTACCCTTTGACCAAGGTTCCCAGCCTCAACTACACTGAGATCATTCACGCATTGGAGCGAGACGCCCGCCCCTATCTGCGCCCATAAGGAGTCCCGAGATGGACATTCCACGGATCTTCAACATCACCGAGAGTGCTCACCGCATTCATAACCCGTTCACACCCGAAAAGCTCGCCACTCTCGGCGCGGCGCTGCGCCTGGAAACGGGGACTCGAGTGCTCGACCTCGGCAGCGGTTCGGGGGAGATGCTGTGCACATGGGCTCGCGACTACGGCATTACCGGCACCGGGATCGACATGAGCCGGTTGTTCACCGAGCAAGCGAGACTTCGCGCTGAGGAACTCGGCGTTGCCGACAGAGTCAAGTTCATACATGGCGATGCTTCCGGATACGTCTCGGACGACAAGGTCGGTGTGGCAGCCTGTGTCGGCGCCACGTGGATCGGCGGGGGAGTCGCCGGCGCCATCGAGCTTCTGGCGCGAAGTCTGCACACGGGAGGGATCATCCTCATCGGCGAGCCCTACTGGCGGCGGCTACCGTCGACCGACGATATTGTCAAGGGAGATATGGCCAACTCAATCTCTGACTTTCTCCTGCTTCCGGAACTTCTCGCGTCTTTCGGCCACCTTGGCTACGATGTCGTTGAGATGGTTTTGGCTGACCAAGACGGCTGGGACAGATACGAGGCGGCCAAATGGCTCACCATGCGCCGATGGCTTGAGGCCAATCCCGACGACGAACTAGCGGGAGAGGTTCGAGCCAGACTGACATCGGAACCGGAGCGCTATGCCGCTTACACGCGTGAATACCTGGGCTGGGGTGTATTCGCGCTGATGGCGCGGT
>CAYXOC010000030.1:0-56272 GCA_964466715.1 uncultured bacterium | reverse complement strand
CTCCGGCACAATATGGCTTGACAAAACTGGCGTTCCATGGTATAAGTTACAAGAAGGCAAGGACTAGCCAGTGGTGTAAGAGAGCTAAGGACTAGCGAAAGGTAATCCTTTTCTCTGGCAGGCTGGCTTCGGTCGCGGCGTCCTTACGGATTGCATCCGGCACGCCGGATGATACTCCTTCCAGCCTTTCACCTGCCCGCTCTAAGAGCACGCTTGCTCTCCCTGCCACAATCGGTTCTGCCTGGCCGGGTAAGGACACACTGAAGAACGGACTGCCAGGAGGTCCGCCTCGAAGTGAACACATTTCTTACAGACGGCCATACGTACCCCGTGCATTCCTACCGAGTATTATGGGATGGAGTGAATCCAGTCACCTTCTCTGCAGGAGGATGAGTCACCATGAACAACTATATGAAGCAGATGATGATCCGGTTCGTCCTGGCGTCCCTTATGGTGTGCAGCTTGTGCTTGAGCACAGCTAGTGCTCAGACTGCAGAAGCATCCATCGTGGATGCCAGTGTATCTGCAGCCAGCGCGAGGGATGGGGTTACCATTACCCTTGGATACAGGATTCAGAGCCAGTCCGGCACTACCGCATCATTAGGAGCAGTGCTGACCGGGCCCAACGGCGAAGTGGTAGACAGCACCGAACCCGCCACCGAGGTCAGCATCAGTGCAGGCACTGACTGGTACTACCGCCAGTTCCTGATTAACCTTCCACCGCTCGCGGCGTCGGGCAGCTACGACGTGACCTGGCAGTTGGACGGCAACGGATGGGCCGACTCCATGCTGAGGCAGGACTGTATCGAGATACTGCCTCCCATACCGGTGCGCTGCCCGATCCTCTACTACCACAAGGTGGGCCCCGTGGTCTACTCTAGCAACTACGTGCAGACTGATATGTTCCGGCAGCAGATGCAGGCACTGAAGGCTTACGGGTATACGAGCGTTACTCTCCAAGACTTGATGGATTACCGCGCCGGACTGAAGATCCCTCCTGAGAAGCCCATAGTGATCACCTTCGATGACGGGTACGAGAACTGGTACACAGACGCATTTCCCATTCTTGCCGACCCGGCCATAGACTACAAAGCCACTTACTTCATCGCCACGAACAAGATGGGTGGAACCAATGCTTGGGATAAGGACAATAACCCGATTATCAACATGCTGACGTGGCCTCAGATCCAGGAGTTGCACGACTCAGGCAGGATTGACATCGAGTCGCACAGCCACAACCATCCGAACTTGGCTTATGTATCTGCCAACAGGCCATGGGATTTGCCGATAGAGCTCGGCGGCTCCAAGCAGACCATAGAGTCTCGCCTTGGCAAGAGCTGCAGGTTCATATGCTATCCCTACGGCCTGTACGATAGCCAGGTTCAGTCTGTGGCGCGAGAACGCGGCTACTTCGCCGGCTTGGCAACAGTTGGTGAGCTGGATCAGGATTGTGCCGACAAGTGGGCACTGAGGCGGCTGGGTATCAGCAACGCGACCGTTCTCGATTTCGTCCCGAGCAACACTCACAATTTCCTCTTCGGTCCGCTATATCTGGACGACCCGGATGTGCCTCTGGCGAAGATATATCTTAGCCGAATCGAATATCTGGACGCGGCAACGAACCAGCCTCTGGTGAACAACCATGTCGTGCGAGGCCAGTCGATAAGGATACGTGTCTACGCGTACAACACCGGTCCTACAGCCAGCATCAAGGCCAGGCTCCGGATTGATACTGACCAGGACACCAGTAACGGTCTCATTTACGACAGCCAGGCGATGACTCCAAGTCAGAACATACCCGTGAACTTCACGTACGGCAGCAAGGTCGTGGAGTGGCTTTGGCAGGTGCCCGCCGACGCGCCTGCGGCAAGGTACCACGTGCTCGTACGCTTTCAGGACGAGAAGTGTGTGCTGGGGTACGGTGACATTCCCTGGCAGACGGCGTTCGTCCTGCTGCCGGATGTCATCGGTTCTGAGTATCTCAAGACAGTCCCAGAGGGCGCCAAGTTCACGTTGCGCGACATGGTCGTGACTGCAGTCTTCCCCGACTGCTTCTATGCCGAGGTTCGTAACCGGGCTTCCGGCATCCGAGTGGAGAGCCCTGATCATCAGTTGGATGTCGGTATGACTGCTGATGTGTCCGGTGAGGTGAAGATTGGCCCGAACGGTGAGTGTTACCTCAGCGCCATTGCAGCCACCCATGCCGGCTACGGCACGGTAAGGCCGCTTGGGATCAGTACCGCGTCTGTGGGCGGCGGGAGTCTAGGCCGCCAGCAAGGAGTCTGGGTTACCAGGCGCAGGATCGGGGAGACGGGTACGTATCTGGCTCCGAGCATGCATCCGAACAATATCGGGCTCTTGATCTCGACTTGGGGCAGGGTCGTATCCATCGATACAATGCGGCGCACGATAACCCTCGACGACGGCTCGGGCGCCGAGGTCAAGTGCGTGCTGCCGAGTGACGTGGACCCTGAGCCTGGGTGGGACTACGTCATGGTTACCGGGATATCTACCTGCGAGAGGATTGATGGTAAGCTGCTCCCATTGGTTCGCCTAAGAAGTCAGTCGGATATCAAGCCTATATTGACTCACTAGGAGGCCGGCTTACACGATACTCGAACGGGGCGGGGGAAGATCCTCCGCCCCGTCTGCATTTCCGCCGTGGAGGCCCGTCAAGGCAGCAGGAACAACCGACCCTCGCCGGCGTCGAGGGAGAGCTGAAGGCCCTTCATCTCCGGCGAGTCGTCCCTGACCGGGATGCGCTTGCCGGTGGACTTGTCGATCTCGACGACCTTATCGAGTGGCGCGGCGAACTCGACCGTCGGCCACGACGTGTAGTTGTGGTCGTAGTTGTTGATCAGCACCGCGCGCTTGCCGTACTGGTGCTTGAACACGCCGATCAGGTAGTCGCCGCCCTTGCTGATGTCCTTGAGCGGCGATCCTTCGAGCGCCTTGGCCGGGTCGTCGGTCGGCTTGATGCGGATCACGTCGGTGCTGGTGAGCTTCATCAGCGTCGGGCCGAGGTTCTTCAGCGCGAAGTTGATCCGCTTGGCCTGCTCGTAGTGGCGCGTCCTGACTCCCTCGGCGGTGATGATCGCGCCGCCCTTGGGGAACTCACCGCCGCCGCCTGCGCCCTTACCCGGAGTCCAGTAGCAGAAGTACAGCACGCCTTTCGATCCGTAGGCCAGCGAGGTGTAGACCTGCCATCTCAGATGCGCCTCGGTCGGATCGTGGTGCGGGCCGAACGGCATGGTGTTGAAGAAGTTCCAGTGCGGGATGCCGCACTCGACCGACCACTTGCGCATCACGGCGAGGTTGTTACAGTATCCGTCCCGTCCGTCGGCCGTCGGTGTCATCATCGGGTAGTAGTCCATGCAAAGCACGTCGCAGGCGGTGTCCTTGGCGAACCGCTCGATGTACTCGTCGTAGGATTTAGCCCCGATCCACGTCAGCGGGGCATAGTCGGGGAGCAGATTGAAGTACGCCAGCTTGCCGGGGTGAAGCTCTCTGACCTTTGCGACCTTCTCCTTGACGTCCGGGAGGCCGCCCATGCCCGGCTCGTCCACGAGGTGGTAACCCCAGACGGCCGGGTCGTCGGGCAGCTTCTCGAAGGGCGTGAGGTTGCTCTTGGCGATCAGCTTGAGCCCGTACTTCTTGCACAGCTCGATCTGCTTGAGCAAGTCCGCTTCGGTCGCAGGTCCGAACGCGCCATGAACCACGTTGAAGTGCGCGTCGGCGATCTCCTTGTACCGGGCGTCGGTGATCTCGTTCGCGGGCGGATCGACCCAGAAGCTGATCACGAACCGGTCCTGCACGAACCGTCCCTTGTTCGAATCGGCCGCCTGCGCCGTCGCCGCCAACGCGATGATCGTCAGTAGAAGCAGCAGCAATCTCATGTATCTCGTTTCCTTTCAGGGGATGGGATAGCCTGCACTCGGCTGGGGCGGGAGTCGCACTCCTGCCCCATGTACCACTTATGTTTGAGGGACAGAAGTCCAACTCCTGCGTCTTTCAAGACACTGGTTGCAGATCGCGTTGTGTGTGGCTATAATGAGCGTGGAGTTGCCTGGAGGACATCCCATGGACATGAGAGAGCTTCTGGAAAGCAGACGAGAAGAGATACTCCGCATCGCGCAGGCACACGGCGCCCGGAACGTGCGTGTGTTCGGCTCTGTGGTGCGCGGTGAAGCGGCCGAGACGAGCGACGTCGATTTCCTGGTCGAGTTCGAGCCCGGGACGAGTCTCCTTGAGCACGGCGCGATGATTGCCGAGTTGGAGGAACTGCTTGGCCGGAAGGTAGATGTCGCGCCTGAGAAGATGCTCAAAGAGCGGGTGAGAGAGCGCATCCTTCGGGAGGCCATCCCACTGTGAGAGACGACCACGCACGGCTGCTCGACATGCTGGAGGCAATTGAGAAGATCGAACGGTACTCCGGCATCGACAAGTCCGACTACGAGCACGACGAGCTGATCCAGGTATGGATGGTGTACAACGTCCAGATCATCGGTGAAGCCGTGAGTCAGCTATCCGAGGGGTTTCGCACCCAGCACCCTGAGGTTCCCTGGCGTGCGATTGCTGCCATGCGACACGCGATCGTTCACGGCTACTTCCGCGTCGACCATGACGAGGTATGGAACGTCGTGTAGAAGGACGTTCCTAAGCTCAAAGAGGCCATTCAGATGATCCTTGATCAGTAGCACGAGAGAGTAGGGTCGTTGCCGTCGAGATTCAGATCGGCGACGTGAACACGTAGCTGCCTGATCCGATCTCGAACACCGCCCGACCGCCTTCAATCCGAAGGAACTTCACCGCCGACACACCGCTTGCCGGCTCTCCGCCTTCCAGGACGCTGTCGGGGTCAGGGGCGGGCACGTAGACCGCGGCCGTCGAGTTTGCCGGGATCTCGATCCGCCACTCGAAGGTCTCGCCGCTGATCCTCCAGTCGCTCACGATCATCCCGTACATGGACTTCCGCTGCGCCCTGGCGGACTTCAGGTCGCCGACGACGAGCGGCCTCATGACGATGTGCTTGAACCCCGGGCGCTCTTCATCAGGAGCGATCCCCGCGACACAGTGGTGCAGCCAGAGGAGCAGGTCGCCGATCTGCATCACGTGGTTGAGCGAGTTCATCCCCGGATTGCCGACGTCCCCGTTCCAAAGCTCCCAGATGGTCGTTGCGCCCTGCTCGATCGTGTAGCCCCAGCTCGGGTAGGTCGTCTGCGTCGCCAGGCGGTACGCCACGTCGGGCCGCCCGTTGTCCGTGAGAGTCCTCATCAGCCACTTGCAGCCCATCTGACCCACGCTGAGGTGGCCGTCGGTCTCGTCGCAGATGTTGCGGATCAGGTTCTCGAAGACGCGCTGCCTCTGCTCGTCGGGCGTCAGTCCGAACGCCAGCGGGAGGATGCTCGACGTCTGCGAGCCATTGTCGTAGGTGCCTGTCGCTTCATCGAGGAACCTGGCGTTGAATGCGGCCTTGATCCGGTCCGCGACCTCTATGAATCGTCCCGCGTCGTCTTTCTTGCCGAGAATCGAGGCGTGGCGGGCCATCAGCTTCAGGTTGTGGTAGAACCAGGCCGTTGAGACCAGATCGGGGCTGGTGGCGCGGCTGAAGACACCCTGTCGGATCAGCTCCGGACGCTCAGGCGGCGAGCACCAGTCGCCGTAGGTATCGGGAGGCATGATCCCGTCCACGAGCCGGCCGATCTCCATATCGATCCACTTCCTCATGCAATCGTAGTTGGTCTCGATCGCACGCGTGTCGGTGTACTCGGTGTGCAGGTATCCCACCATGTCTACGAGGATGCTCGGAAACGTGATGCTCTGGGTGTAGAACGACCAATACGCGGGCGCGAGGTCGGGGAGCCTGCCGTCGTCGAGTTGGGAATCGCGGATGTCCCTCAGCCACTTGGTGTCGAAGGCGGCGGTATCGAACATGTACATCTCGCCCCTCGACACCTCGCAGCGATCGCCGAACCATCCCTGCCGCTCATCCCTCTGTGGGCAGTCCATCGGAATGCTCTTGTAGTTGCCGAGGAATCCCCAATACATGTTGCGGTAGATCCGGTTGATCAGCGCATTTGAGCAGGAGAACTCGCCCGCTCGGTCCAGCGCATCGCAGACGACCCTGCCTTCGAGGTCGGAGAGCTTCGGAGCGCCGGGGAATCCGGTCACCTCCACATGTCGGAAGCCGTGGTAGACGAAGCGCGGCTCGTAGACCTCCGTGCCTTTGCCGCTCAGGATGTAGACGTCGGTGGCCTTCGCCGTCCGCAGGTTGTCGACGCGCAGGTTGCCGTCGTCGAGCAGCCACTCCGCATGCCGCAGATGAACCCTCGTCCCGGCCGGCCCCTTCACCGTGAGGCGGCACCAGCCGGCGATGTTCCGGCCCATGTCGAACACGTAAACCCCGGGGCTCGGGCTCGTGATCGCCACCGGGCGAACCGTCTCCACTACGCGAATCGGCTCGGCCATCTCGGAGTTGAGCGCGGGCGTCGGCGCTTCGACGAGTCTCGCGGCCTGCCAGTTCGCATCCTCGACGAACCCCGGCTCGTTCCAGCCCTCGATCTCCTTCCGGGCGTCATAGACCTCGCCGTCGTACTCGTTGTTCTCCCGGATCGGACCGTTGGCGGTCAGCTTCCAGGAGTCATCGCTCACGACCGTTTCGACGGTCCCGTCGTCGTATTCGATCTCCATCTGGAAGAGCAGCTTCGGGAAGCCGAAGTTGACGGCGGGAAAGCAGGCGACCTTGCGCGGAGCGAAGAACCTCCCGTTGCCGAGGATGACTCCGACCGCGTTTCGTCCCTGGCGGAGTTCGTCGGTGACGTCGTGGGTGACATAGAGCGCGCGCTTCCGGTAGTCGGTGAGGCCGGGTGACAACACACGGTGGCCGACCTTGCGCCCGTTGAGGTACAACTCCGAGAATCCCAGGCCGCACATGTAGGCCGTGGCCCGCTTGATCTTCCGGTGGACGTCGAACTCGCGCCGAAGCATGCGCGCGGGGAGTCTGGTGCAGTCGTTTCCGAGCACGCGGTCGAACAGCGATCCGTCGTTCGGGCCCAGGACCTCCGCCGGCGACCATTCCCCGTCCAGGCGGTCTGAAACCTCCCAGGCTGCGTCGGACCTGAGCACGACCGGCTCACGGCTCTCGAACTCGGCCGACAAGGCGCAGATAAGGCGTGGAGCCTGGTCGTCCTGACCAGGCTCCACGGATATGGCGATCGTGTTGACACCGGCATGCAGATGAGGCTCGGCATCCAGTTCGAGGCTCGGCGCGAAAGCGGTCCTCGTCCCCTCGACGAGCGGCTTGCCGTTGACGTAGGCCGAGAACGCGCAGTTCGTGCCGACGACGAGTCGCGCGGCGGTGATCTCACCGTCCTCCGGGATGACGACCGTTCTGCGGAAGAACCGGGCTTCGTCGGATACCCGCAGCCACTGCGCATCAGCGAGGTAGTCGGGCTGGTCACCTTCGTCGAGGCCGATCCATTTGGCCTTCCAGTCAGACGGATCGAGCAGGCCCATCGACCAGAAGGCGGGCGGACTCCAGTCGGAAGCCCTCCCGTCCTTGTCCCAGACGCGCACCTTCCAGTAGCAGGACTCGCGCGACTTCAGCGGTCTCCCCGCGTAGACGACGTGGACGGACTGATCGGATTCGACCCTCCCGCTGTCCCACATGTCCCCGGTGTCGCTTGCCAGGGCTTCCGCGCTGCTTGCGACGAGCACCTGATACGCAGTCTGGACCTGCCCTCGCTCATTCGACTCGAGCATCCAACTGAGCCTCGGCGCGGTCACGTCGACCCCGAGGGGATCGACTCTGTACTCGCATTTCAACTCGCGGACGGAGACGCCCGTCGCTGTCGAGTCATGACCATGATCAGCCATCATCGCCCTCCAATACCAGCACCGTGATGCCGAACGAAAGACATCTGCGCGGCGCCTCTCAACGCCTGCCCGGGGCGAACGCAACTTGTCCACGCGTATCCTGACGAGACGACCAGATGCATCCGCCTCATGTCTATCGGCTCAGCTTCACCGTCTTGATCTCGAACGGCCTCAGGCTGAGCGAGAGGCTGCTGCCATCGAGCTTCAGCTTGGTCTGGTCGCGCTCGAGGAGGTCGCACTCCGAGGCGTTCCCGACCTTGAAGCCCAGGTCGAGGCGGCACTCCGCCCCGATCCCGTGGCACTCGTACATGCGGACGACGAGCGCATCCTCCCGCTCGGCCTTCTTCACCGCGTCGATCACCACGTTCAGCGCGTCGAGGCTCAACATCGCCCCGGACGCCGCCGGCTTGCCGTCGGTTGCCCACGCGATCATCGGCACATTGAGCTCGTACGCCCGGCGCACGGTCTCGGCGTCACGCCAGTCGCCCTGGTGAGGCATCAGCGAATAGGTGAAGAGGTGCTCGCCCATATCCGCGGTCGGATCGGGCTCCTTCGGCGAGCGGAGGAGGGTCAGGCGCAGGACGTTCTCGTGCACGTCGTGGCCGTACTTGCAGTCGTTCATCAGGCTGACTCCATAGTCCGACTGCGACATATCGACCCACTTCTGAGCGGCGACCTCCACGCGCGCGAAGTCCCAACTCGTGTTCCAGTGGTTCGGACGGTCTACGCTGCCGTACTGGATCTCGAACCGGGCGGAGTTCGCATGGACGTCCACCGGGAACGCGACTTTCAGCATCTTCCTGTTCTCATGCCAGTCGACCCGAGTCTCGAAGTCGATGCGAGGACTCGATGCCCACAGGACGATCCGCTGCTCGACCGTCGACGACCCGAACTTGCGAACGATCTTCAGGGCGCCTCGGACCGGACCGGCATCCTCGACCTTGATCTCGGCGGCATCCGTGATGTCGGTGCCCTTGTCGCGGTAGTAGAAGTCGATGTCCCATGCATCAAAGGCGAGCGGCTTGTCCTCGAAGATCTGGAGGACGTTCGCCTTTTGCCCCTTCGGGAGCACTTCGCGCTTCGCCTTCTTGTCGAAGATCGAGGTGATCGCGCCGCCCTTGTCGAGCTTGATGCGGTAGAGGTCGTTCTCTAGGCCGTTCTCCGCAACCTTGATGCTCGACGAGTCCTTGGGAGCGCCCTTCACGAGCTTGATGTTTGAGAGTCCGATCCCCGGGACGGAGTCCGGCTGGACCCACAACATCGACGGATCGTCGGCGGCGGGCTGAGCGGGCAGGGGACGACCATCCTCGGTCTCGGCATGCCACGACTTCGCCTTCCCGGGCACTGGCACTCTCAGCGCGTCCGAGCGTGTCCACGACAGGCTGTTGAAGACGCGGATGGTCTCGGCCTCAGCGGTCTTCCCGCCGAGCTTCTCCAGTCCGGCGGTTCTGATCTTCACGCCGGTATCCGCGATCCTGGCGTAGTCGACCGCCGTATCTTTATAGACATCGGTGACCGACGTGCCGGGGATGACGTCGTGGAACTGGTTCTTGCAGACCGTCTTCCACGTGCGGGTGAGCTCTTCGTGCGGGTACTTAAGGCCCTTGATCGCCCACGCCAGTCCGGCGGCCATCTCGGCGTCACGAAGCAGATGCTCCGACTTGCGGTTGGCGCGCTTGTTCCGCGACTGAGTGGTGTACGTGCCTCGGTGGTACTCGAGGTACAGTTCGCCCACCCAGGAGGGCAGGTCCTCACTCCGTTTGACGAGTTGCTTGAAGAAGTCGGCGGCCCACATCGGGGTGCACTTCGGCACTCCCTCCAGGTTGGCGGCCCGCTTCATGTGCTCAAGATGCTCTCTGGTCGGTCCGCCGCCTCCGTCGCCGTAGCCGAACGGGTACAGCGCGATATCCGATCGGTCCTTCTCCCGGTAGGCATCCGCGCCGGGCAGGAGTTGGTTCGGGCGGATCCGCGCGTTGTAGTCGTTGGTCGGTGGGAAGTGCGCCAGCACGCGGGAACCGTCGATGCCCTCCCAGTAGAAGCTGGAGTAGGGGAACTTGTTGAACTGGCTCCAACTGATCTTGATCGTCATGAAGTAGTCGACGCCCGACTTCTTCAGGATCTGGGGCAGGGCTGCGCTGTAGCCGAAGACGTCCGGCAGCCAGAGCACGTCTGTCTCGATGCCGAACTCGTCCATGAAGAACGTCTTGCCGAGCAGGATCTGGCGGACGAGCGACTCACCGGAGCAGATGTTGCAGTCGGCCTCGACCCACATGCTTCCCTGCGGCTCGAACCGGCGCTCTTTCACGCGCTTCTTGACCTTCTCGTACAACTCCGGGTAGTTGTCCTTCGTGAACTCGTAGAGCTGCGCCTGGCTCTGAGTGAAGAGGTAGTCCGGATACTCGTCCATCAGTCGGTCGACGGTCGAGAATGTCCGCGAGCATTTGCGGATCGTCTCGGCGTACGGCCAAAGCCACGCAACGTCGATATGCGAGTGGCCGGCGCAAGCGAATTCCAGCGCGCTGGCTTCGGCCGGCTTCTTGTAGAGCGGAGCCAATATCTTCCTGGCGTTCCTAGCGGTTTCCGAGAATGCATCGAAGCTCGCGGCCTCGAAGTCGAATGCATCGACGCTCTTGTTGGCGGCCCGGACGATCGTCGCGCGTCGCCGGCTGCCCCAGGGGAGTTGCTCGGCGATCGAAGTGATGAATCCGAGGTCGTACCAGTAATCCTGGACGTCGTAGTTCAGGCACGCAATATCGGCCTGCTCGAGCTTGATCTTGTGTCTGATGTTCTGCCAGACCGGCGTCGAGACGCACTCGAAGACGAGGTCGTATTTCGCTCCGGCCTTCGCCTTCTTGGCCAGGACGACATCGGTGTGGTTGGCGTCGATCCCCTGGTACGGGACTCCGTTGATGAAAAGACAGCCCTCGCCGCCGTTCCATCCGCCCGCGCCGAACCGCAGGATGGCTACCAGCGTCTTGCCGTCGAACTCCTTCGGCACGGTGAACTGCATGCGGAACCAGGCGAACTGGCCGTCGCCGGCCCATTCGTCGCCGACCTTGATGTCTTTCCAGCCGGACGCCTTCAGTGCCTGATCGATCTTCTCGTAAGCGGTCGTCTCGCGGTATCGGATGCTCTCGATCCTGCGCGGCGACCAGTAGCGGTACTGACCGAACTCGTTATGCCGCTGCTTGCATTTCTGGAGCAGCATCTCCTCGGTCTTTTCGTGAAGCATGGGGTGATCTTTACTCACGGCCTCTCCCTAAGCGTATGTGTGGATACGGTATCTCCCCTGACGACGGGAGTCGTCAGGGGAGATACCGCATCGCATACCTCTTAGGCGTGAAGGGGGTTGTGTCCTTCGTAGTGTGGACAGCGGTCTGCCGTCTACGGCGTCGTCTTGTTGTAGGTCAGCAGCACCTGGTACTCGCGGGAGTTGCCGAAGTTCGCGCACACCTGCATCGGCTCGCTGGTGACCTCGACCGGTCCCTCGAAGACGTCGCCGGCTTTCTGCAGGTAGGCCCACTTCTTGCCCGAGATCACCGCCACAACCTTGGCGCCGGGGACTGCTACCCGGAACTGCTGAGTAGTCCCGCTCTCGAGCTTGCCGACGCGCGGGGCGATCAGCTTGGCGTCGAGTTCCAGGAACGCCGTAAGGCTCTCCGGGAAGCACACGCACGGCTTGGGGAGCGAGTCCACCTCGATACGATACTCCGCTACCCACTCGCAGTTCGTGCCGGTGCTCGTCTTCGGTTTGGCGAACAGGCGGAGGGTGTATGTGCCGGACTGAGGAAACGCGGCGGTCACCTTCATCTTGTCGCCGTCCTTCTCGACGAACGTGTAGGAGCGGGGAAGCTGCTCCTGGCCGCGAGTGAGCTGGGCCAGCATGATGACGTCCTGTTTCGCCGTGAAGCTGATCTCGACCGGATCGGTGGCCTTCAGGTTCGGCTGATGGTGGCTGTCCAGACCGAGTCCATATTTGAAGAACGCGGGCTTGAGTATTGCGAGTTGCTCATACTCCTGGCACGACAAAGGCTTCGGCAGGAGCTGCCAGTTCGGATCCACGGGGTAGTGGTCGAAAATGAACTGCTCCGGAGGCGTGCAGAAGTAGTACTCCTCATACCGCTTGACGAACTTCGGCCCCGGCTCCATGTAGCCCGTTCCCCAGGTGCAGTCGATCAGCTTCCACTCGCCGTCTATCTTGACCGCATTCCACTCGTGGTTCGGGGGACTGTTGCACGGTGAGCCGTTGGCGGTGGTGAACCCTCGCGCGAACCCGGCGATCCGTTCCACCTCCAGGCCGGCGGCCTTCCCGAGGATGTAGAAGATCTCGGAGTAGCCCATGCAGATCGTTCGCTTTTCCTTCAGTATCTGGTTGACATCCACCTTCTGCGGGCTGGTCGCGCCGAGCGCCGACGGATCGAATGCTATGTTTGCGGTCACCCAGCGGAAGATCGCGCGGGTCTTCTCCAGATCGTTCCTGGCGCCGGATGTGAGGTACTTCACCAGGCTCTCGACCGATGTCTCCGCTTCGGCCGGAGTCTTGAGCGCGAGTTCATCGATGGCTGAGTATGCGGGGATCGCATCACCGGCCGCGGGCTCGGCGCACGCGGGCATTGGGATCGTGCATGCCAGCCCGAAGGCGATGATAAGTGAAACGACGTGATGGAAGAACATAGATGTCCTGTTGGTGGCCAAAACCGACTCCTAGACAAAGCTTACGGCCGAGCCAAGACTCGGCCCAGGAGCCCCTCCGTGGGTTGCCTATCAATCCTACTAAGGTATATTCCACATCGGCAGTCGGTTCTCCTTCTTGCGATACGGCAAGCGTGCGATGGTTTTCTTGCACATAGACTGCCGGTATGGCGGGCTATCGGTGTGGTGCTCTTCATGCCGGCTGCGGATCCGGCAGGCGCGCACGCGGACTGGTCAAACGGCCCGATTCGTGGTATAATGAGAAGGTGCCGTGGAAGATCCCCGGCACTTTTTGGTGAATATGCCAGCAAGCCTCTCGCCGGATGCTTGACAAACTGCTCCGACAAGTGGTAACATACGTCGGATTTTTTCTGACTACGCACAATCTTGCCGGTTGCCCGGCCGTTTGAAAGGAACTCCAGATATGTACGCCATCATCAAGACCGGCGGAAAGCAGTACACGGTTCGCGAGAACGATATCGTCGAGGTCGAGAAGCTGAATGTTGCCGAGGGCGATCAGGTCGAGCTCGACAGTGTTCTCTTCGTCAGCACCGACAGTGGCGCCGTGATCGGTTCGCCCACCGTGGAGGGTGCGAAGGTCACCGCGAAAGTGCTCCGCCACGATCTCGGCAAGAAGGTCATCGGTTTCACGTACAAGCCGAAGAAGAACATTCAGCGGCATTATGGTCACAGGCAGCCGCTCACCAGACTTCAGATTCAGAAGATCGAGTACGCAGCTTAGTCGTGGGATCTCCGGGTGCGGATACCCGCGCTCCCAGGGTTTGTTTGGAGGTGAATCCAATTGGCACATAAGAAGGGTGTAGGAAGCTCGCGGAACGGACGAGACAGCAAGTCCAAGAGACTTGGCGTCAAGGAGTTCGCCGGTGAGCGGGTCAAAGCCGGAAGCATACTTGTCCGCCAGCGCGGCACGCCGATCCATCCGGGCAACAACGTAGGCAGAGGCAACGACGACACACTGTATGCTCTCATTGCCGGCATCGTCAAGTTCGAGGGCAACAAGATCCGGAAGGTCAGCGTCTATCCGGTTGCTGAGTAAGCTCCTAGAGAATCATCGGGGGCTCGATTGTCCGTTGCGATAATCGAGCCCTTTGTGTTTGTGGGGTTGGCAGTATGTGCCCCATGCGACCCATGCGGCCTGTGAGGCATGTGCTGCAAGAGGTGCGCCATGTTCGTCGACGAAGTTGAAATCAGCGTCAAATCGGGAGCCGGGGGAAACGGCATCATCGCGTTTCGGCGGGAGAAGTTCGTCCCGCGCGGGGGGCCTAACGGCGGCGACGGCGGCAAGGGTGGCGACGTCGTGCTGGTACCCGACGGTCGTCTCACCACGCTCATCGACTTTCGCTACAAGCGGCGCTACAAGGCGGAGAAGGGCGGCGACGGCGGCCAGAACAACATGACGGGCAAGAACGGCGAGGATCTGGTGCTTCGCGTTCCCGTCGGGACGCAGGTCTACGACGCCGACACCGGTGAACTGCTTGCCGACCTGGTGACGGAGGGTCAGCCGTTCGTGATCGCGCGAGGCGGTCGCGGTGGACGCGGCAACCAGCACTTCGCCACGCCGACGATGCAGACCCCCCGGATCGCCGAGAACGGAGAGCCGGGTGAGGAGCGCAACCTTCGTCTCGAACTCAAACTCCTTGCCGATGTGGGCCTCATCGGCTTCCCGAACGTCGGCAAGTCCACGCTGATCGCCAAGGTGTCGGCCGCCCGACCGAAGATCGCCGACTATCCCTTCACGACGCTCGTCCCGAACCTCGGAGTCGTGCGCGTCGATGAGGAGCGCTCGTTTGTCATGGCGGATATTCCCGGCCTGATCGAGGGCGCCCACGCCGGCGCCGGGCTCGGCGATCGCTTCCTCCGCCATGTCGAGCGCACGCGGCTCCTGGTCCACATCATCGACGTCTCCGGCTTCACCGGGCGCGACCCCGCCGAGGACTTCGACGCCATCAACCGCGAGTTGCGTCTATACAGCCCGATGCTCGCCGAGCTTCCGCAAGTCGTCGCTCTCAACAAGATCGACGTTCCCGGAGCGCGCGAGACCGCCGAGCCGCTTGCCAGGACACTGGAGGACCGAAAGTACCACGTCTTCCTCATCTCGGCCGCAACCGGCGAGGGTGTACAGCCGCTGATCTATTTCCTCAGCGATGAACTGCAGAAGCTCGATAAGATCGTTCCCACGCCTGCGGAGACCCGGGAGATCGTTCGAATAGCTCCCGACAAGCTCGATGAGCGCAGCTTCGAGGTCAAGAAGGTTGCTGATCACGAGTTCGTTGTCGAGGGCAGGGGCATCGAGCGCACCGTTGCGATGGCGAATCTGAACAGCGACGAGGCGGTCCGGAGGCTCCATCGCAAGCTCGAACGCCTGGGAGTCATCAAGAGACTCGTGGAGCAAGGGGTGGAGAACGGTGACACGGTCAGGATAGGAGCTATCGAGTTTGACTACGCGTCCGAGGATGAGGTAGAATAACCAGACTGCGGACTGCGGACTGCAGACTGCAGCAAGACTCATCCGGAACCTGCAGTCAGCAGCCTGCTGCCTGCGGTCTGTCCCTATGACCAAACGACTCAAGCGCATAGTCATCAAGGTCGGATCGAGCACGCTCACCGACCGCAGCGGCTGTCTCGACCGCGAATACCTGGCATCCCTCACGTCGCAGATCGCCGACCTGAGGTCGAAGGGCTACGAGGTTGTCCTCGTAACCTCCGGCTCCATCCGCGCAGGCATGGAGCGCATGGATCTGACGACGCGTCCGCGCACCATCCCCGAGAAGCAGGCGGCGGCGGCCATCGGCCAGGGGCTCCTGATGCAGATGTATGCCGATCTCTTCGCCCGCCACAAGACCACCGTCGCCCAGGTGCTGCTCACCAAGGCCGATTTCGGTCACCGCAAGCGTTATCTGAACGTGCGGAACTGCATGCTCACTCTCCTAAGCTACAGCGCCGTACCGATCGTCAACGAGAACGATACCGTCGCCGTCGATGAGATCAGGGTGGGGGACAACGACAACCTCGCGGCGCTCGTGGCATCGTCGCTGCAGGCCGCATGGCTCATCATTCTCTCCGACATCCCCGGCCTCTGCGACGCGGACCCTGAGAAGTGCAAGTCGGCGTCCGTGATCCCGGTTGTCGAGAAGATCACCCCGGCGATCCATGCGCTGGCCGGGGGTACTCACGGTGTCAGCGGCACCGGCGGCATGCGGACCAAGATCGAGGCGGCGGAGGTCGCGGTCAGTTCGGGGGTCACGATGGTGATCGCCGATGGGCGGCGGCCGAACGTGTTGGCGGATATCCTCGCCGGGAAGCAGGTCGGGACGAAGTTCCTTCCCGTGGCGGAGACCCTCCGGAGCCGCAAGCGCTGGATCGCGTTCGGCGCGGCTGCCAGGGGCAGCGTCACGGTGAACGATGGTGCGAAGGAGAAGATCTGCGAGGGCGGCAAGAGCCTGCTTGCGGCAGGGATCACGGATGTGTCCGGGAGCTTCTCCGGCGGTGATCTGGTTAAGGTTCTGGACCAGGCGGGAAACCAAATCGCCCGTGGACTCGTCAACTATAGTGCAAGCGAGATCGAGCGGATCAAAGGCAAGCGCAGCTCGGACATAGAGGGAATCCTCGGCTACAAGGACTTCGACGAAGTGATCCATCGCGACAACCTCGTACCGAGCGTCTAGAACGCATTTCAAGAGTGCTGCAGGAGGGGATTCCGATCCGCGAACCTGTGGCGTTGCGTGGGCATTCGCGGCTGGGAAGCCGCTCCTACATGGCGGTATTCGACTTGTGAAATGCGCTCAGGCCGTGTCGCCGGTCCGGGCATCGACAAGCGTATGACGAACGAAAATCGCATCGGCATAATGGGGGGAACGTTTGATCCCCTGCACATGGCTCATCTGGTCGCGGCTGAGGAGGCTCGCGCGGCGTTCGGCCTCGATCGGGTGATCTTCATGCCCGCGGGTGAGCCCCCTCACAAGGCCGACCATCCGACTTCGGAAGCTGAGCACCGATATGCTATGGCGCTGCTCGGAACCGCGGAAAACCCGTACTTCGAGGTATCCCGTCTCGAGATCGAGCGGCCCGGGCCGTCGTACTCCGTAGACACCATTCGCGCCCTTCGAGGTGCGATGGGCTCCGAGGTGGAAATATACTTCATAGCCGGCTCCGATGAGATTCTCGACATCGAGAGTTGGTACGAGGCTGAGTCGCTGCCTCGGTTGGCGCGGTTCGTGGCCGTTCCGAGGCCCGGCTTCGATCTGTCCGAGCTCGAACGCCTGCTCCCGGCGCAGTTCATGTCGAGCATCGAGGTTTTGTCGATGCGCGAGATAAACGTCTCGGCGACGGAAATCAGGCGTCGAGTCGCGACCGGCAAGTCCATCAGGTATCTGGTGCCGGGCAGTGTGGAAGCATACATCCGCAAGCACGGTTTGTACACCTTAGAAAACGGAACATGAGGAAAGGCATAGTCAGAATACTGTCCGACAACCGCGGCATGGGCCGTACGGGGATGATCATCCTGGTCGTAGTGAGCCTGCTGGCTGCGGGCGCACTCGGATCGTTCCTTGGGTATACTCTCTCGAAGACCGGCATGGACTTCGCCATCAGTGAGGTATTCGAGAAGCCGTTCAACGGAATGCCGGTGGTCCGCATCCTGATACTCGGCGAGGACAATACCGGAGTCAAGGAGGGCCGAGGGCTCTCGGACACGATCATCCTGGCTTCGTTCGATTTTGAGAAGAACCACGTCGCCGCGCTCTCGATCCCGAGAGACACCAGGGTCGATCTGAACGGCTACGGGCGGTACGCCAAGATCAACTCCGCCTATTCGCAGGGCGGCCCGACGGAGACGGCCCGCATCGTCGCCGAATTGACCGGCATCCGTCCGGACTTCTACGTCGTCACCAACATCGAAGGGTTCAAGAGCACCGTCGATGCGGTCGGCGGTGTCGAGATCGACGTCGAGAAGAACATGCGCTATACAGACCGGCGCGGCGGACTCTACATCAATCTCAAGAAGGGTCCCCAGTTGCTCGATGGCGAGAAAGCGATGCAGTACGTCCGCTTCCGCCACGATGCGATGGGCGATATCACCCGCATCCAGCGCCAGCAAAAGTTCCTGAAGGCTCTCGCGAAGAAGGCGCTCGAACCCGCCAATCTGCCGAAGCTGCCCGCGACCATCGACGCCGTGCTGAAGAACGTCAAGACTGATATGAGCCCTAAGGACATGCTCCATCTGGCGAAGTTCTCATCAGAGCTCGACTTCGCGAGCATCGAGATGGCCACCCTGCCGGGGACTCCGGACACCATCGGTGGGATAAGCTACTGGATCGCGGATATGAGTCAGGTCGGTCAGGTCGTTCAGGAGCTGTTCTTCCCGCCAAGCGCCGAGTTGCCGACCGTTCAGGTGCTCAATGGGAGCGGTATCGCGGGCGCCGCGGCGCATACGGCCGAGATGCTGAGGGAGAAGGGTTATGAGGTCAAGGCAATCGGCAACGCCGACAGGTCCGATTACGTCTCAAGCGAAGTAATAAGCCACCACAGTAGTGAGGACGGAGCACAGCAGATCGCCGCACTGGTGAGCGCTCAGGTGGTCAGACAGGAACAGGACGAAGCCGCCCCCGCCGACGTGACGCTGATCGTCGGCAAGGACTATGCGGCCACGATATCCGGCACGTAGCCGATCAACGGGAGAGAAACCATATGACATCCGAGGAGAAAGTCGGTCTGGTACTGGAGGCGATGGACGAGAAGAAGGCGGTCGATCCCGTCAGCATCGATGTCCGCGGCAGGACCATCATGACGGATTTCCTCGTCATAGCGAGCGGCAACTCGAACGTTCACATCCGGACGATCGCCGATGCCGTCATCGAGAAGTTCCGTAACAACGGCATCAAGAGCAAGCGCCTGGAGGGATATGAGAACGCCACCTGGGTGCTCCTCGACTACGGCGACGTCATCGTGCACGTGTTTGCGCCGGAGGAGAGGGAGTTCTACCGCCTGGAGGCCTACTGGAGCGGAGCCGAGAAGGGCAGCCCTCCGCCGATGTCTCCCGAGGAAGCAGGAGTCGCGTAGATGACGGAAGTTCCCGGATTCGATCGCGAGCGCGAACTCGAACGCCTGCTCGCGAAGGCCAACTTGCATCGCTTGAGGGGCCAACTCCTCGAGGCCGAAGACACGTGCCGGAAGGCGTTGGCGCTCAACCCCAAGGACGTAGTCATCCGCGAGATGCTCGGCGACGCCCTCCACGACTCGGGCAAGCTCGACGCCGCCCTGGCGGAGTACAAGATGGCACTCGAATATGCGCCCGGGAAGGACTCGCTCGAGAAGAAGTTCGCCAAGGTCACCCTGGAGATCGCCGAGCGGGAGCGGGAGAAAGCGATTGCCCAGGACATGCTGCTCAACCCCCACAAGTACGCGCCGAGGGAGCGCAGCCCGGTCGTCGCCTTCATCAGCGCGTTCGTTCCGGGTCTCGGCCAGTTCTACAACGGAGAGATGCTCAAGGCCGCCATCGTGTTCGGCTCGTTCCTGCTCTTCGTGTTGAGCTATGCGCTGCTGCAGAAGGGCTATCCTCCCGGCATCACCGATCTTCAGAGCTTCCTCTATGCCACGAACGGTGTCGTCCAGGTGACGGGCGTCATATTTGCCATCGTCTACATCTACAGCGTGATCGACGCCCCCGTCGCTGCCGGCAAGACCGTGAGGAAGCCCGCAGCGAATGAGCCGGAGCGACCAGCATGACCCGTCTGAGAATGCTCTTCGTCGGCATCACCGTCCTTCTCGCCTGCAGCGCGGCCCACACTGCGGAGGTAAAGCCCATGGTCGGAGTCTACTACTTCCCGGGATGGTATCGCGCTTTTCGGAACCCCGAGGGCGAGCCAAGCGAATGGCGGACTGCGATCATGAAAGCCGCCAGACCACGCGCCGTATGCGGCTTCTACAACGATGCGGATCCGCGCCTCTGGAGCTACTACATCCCCTGGATGTCCACCCACGGCATTGATTTCATCGCGTTCGACTGGTACTACAACGCCGGGCAGGAGTACCTCTACGAGTCGCTCGATCGCGGATTCCTCCAGGCGAAGAAGGCGGGCGACATCAAGTTCTGCATCCACTGGTGCAACCACGGCGGCGGATGGTGGCTCAAGCCGCTCGACCAGTCGAAGTCCGCGGTCCTTGAGATGACCGACCTCCTCTGCGCTCGCTACTTCCATCGGCCGAACTACCTTCGCATCGACGGACGGCCGGTATTTATGATCTACGACATCGACCAGTTCATGAGCTTCGGCGGCCGGGATGCCGCCAAAGACGCGCTCGCCGCGATGCGTCAGCGTGCGAAGGAGAAAGGCTTTCCCGGAGTCTACCTCGTGGCGGTCTATCCGAGCAATTCGCCGGAGTACATCGCCATGCTGAAGGACCTCGGTTTCGATGCCTTCACAGCCTACACCTACTGCTGGATGCGCCCGCCGAGCGTCACCTGGGACACCCCTGCCGTGCCGTATCCCGATCTCGCCGAGATTCTCGCCGACTGCCACTACCCGAGTCTCCGCCGTGCATCCGAGAAGGCAGGGCTTCCGTACTGGCCGGCGACGTTCCCCGGCTGGGACGACAGACCACGCGCCGGGGTTGAGAAGGCGTTCATGAACATCGGCTGCAACCCCGAATCGTTCGCCAGGATGCTCCGAGGCGCGATGGAGCAGGTGAACCCCGCTTCGCCGGTGATGATGGTCGAGGCATGGAACGAGTGGGGCGAGGGCGCGTGCATCGAGCCGTCGAAAGAGGATGGCTTCGGCTACCTCCGGGCGCTTGCGGATGTCCTCGGGAAGAAGTCGCCGAACGAGGCGCTCCCGAGCGCGGAGGAGATTGCGTCGTGGAGCGTGCTGACGCCCGATGAGCTGAAGGTGGCGGCCGAGAACGAATCGAAGCCGTGGCCGAGCAAGAAGCCGAAGTGGGCTCCGGTCGGCAAGAGCTTCGATGTCCCTGAAGTGAAGATGCCGTATGTCCTCGACTTCAGCAAGGGCGGGATCTCGCTCGACACCGTCGGCCTCGACGCCATCGCGGTGAAGGAGCGCACATCCGAGGGCACGTGGTTCGAGACGACCGGCAGCGACCCCAAGATCATGCTCCCGGAGACACGCATCCCGATGCATCAGATCAAGCGCATCACGATTGAGGGCAAGATGCTCGGCGGCGAGGACCAGGTGGACCGGCGCAGGCTGGAGGTCTTCTGGGCGACCGGTCTGATGCCCGAGCATTGTGCGTTCGCCTCCGCGGGTGTCGAGTGGCCGATGGACGGCGGCCCGTCGTTCGATGTCTCGGAGATCATCTGCTGGAAGAAGACGGGCACTCCGCTCCTCCGCCTGCGCATCGATCCGTGTCCCGGCGCCGGGATGCGCTTCCTCATCAAGCGCGTCGTGCTCTCCGGGGATTGAGATCATACCCACCGCATGGTATACTTGCGACGGAACGACAATCACCCGAGTGAGGCTTACCATGTCCAACGAGTTCAGTGCAGATGAGATCCTCGAGATCGCGCAGCAGATAGAGCGGAACGGCATAGAGTTCTACAGCGCTGCCACCGACTGCGTCGACAATCCACAGCAGAAGCAGCTTCTGACCGATCTTGCCAACTGGGAGGCATCTCACGTCGAGACCTTCACGAAGATGCGCGAGAGTCTGGCTCCCGGCGAGAAGCAGCCGACGGTCTTCGATCCTGACAACGAGATCGGCCTTTACCTCAAGGCGATGGCCGATCGGGTGGTCTTCAGTTCGCAGACGAAGCCCGATGAGATGCTCTGCCAGAACCCCACATATCGTCACATCCTGGAGGTTGCGCTCGACAGGGAGAAGGATGCGGTCGTCTTCTACACGAGCGTCAAGGGTCTGGTACCCGAACGGCTCGGCAGGGAGAAGATCGAGGATATCGTGCAGGAAGAGGTCTACCACGTAGCCCTCATCGAAAGACAACTCCGCGAACTCACAGACTAACGCCTGCGATCCAACGTTGTAATCCCAAGCATGCTACTGCGCAGCAAGCGCAGTTGTCTCGGGTGGGTTCCCCTGGACACAGGACCCCGTCAGTCCTGAGTAGCGAAGCGTATCGAAGGACGGTCGGGATTACTCAGCGCTGACGGTGCGAGGATTCCGATGAGCGATACGGAGGATGATCGATAGCTCTGTCGTCGACGCATCGCCGCGCCGCTCAAGAATGACATGTACCATGACGAGAGAGGGCTCAGATGATAACCGCCGACGCCGCCTGGATCTGGGACTCCGGGCCCCGGCAGCCTGTCAACAGCTACATGTACATCCGCCGGGAAGTGAACCTCCCCTCCGATCCGATGAAGGTGGTCGTTCACGTCTCCGCCGACAGTCGGTACAAGCTCTACATCAACGGGCGGATGGTCGGCCGAGGGCCGGTACGCTCTGATCCGCGCTGGCAGCACTACGACACCTACGACCTTACCAAGGACTTCCGCAAAGGACGCAACTCGATCGCCGCTCTGGTCCACCACTACGGCACGGACACGTTCACCTACCACCTCGGCCGCGGCGGGTTCATCTTCGACGGCAAGGTCTCCTATATCCAGCCACCCTCGTCTGAGACGAAGACCATGCGTATCCTGTCCGACGGCTCCTGGCGCGTGAAGCCCGCGGATGCCTGGTTCAGAGATATCCCGCGGATCTCCATCCAGCAGGAGTTCTACGAGGTCTACGACGCCAAGAAAGCGATCGCGGGCTGGACCGACGTCGGGTTCGACGACTCGAGGTGGGAGAAGGCGACCATCATCGGCAAGGCGGGCACGGCTCCGTGGCCGAACCTCACCGCGCGCCTGATCCCCTTCCTCTATGAGAAGGAGATCTACCCCGTGAGCGTCGTGGCGGTCGGCATCGCCGATCCCTCGGGCCTAGAGATTGCGGAGAACCACGTCGCGCCTCTGATGTCTCGCGAAGTGAAGACTCCTTCTCCTGAGCCGAACAAGCTTGCCGCGAACACGTCGGCGCTATTCCTGCGCCCCAACGTCGAGGACCTCTTTTTCGCCCAGCCGATCAATCCCCGTGGGCCGAAGGAATCGGAGGCCGGGAAGCAGTGGCGGGCCGCGAACAACGGCAAGGGCGTCTGCACAGTCTATCCGCTGCCTCCCGACCAGCGAGCGACGGGCAGAGCGGTCTATCTCGTGCTGGACTTCGGGCGCGAGGTCGCCGGCATGCCGAAGATCCGCGTCTCGACCAAGGGTACGGGGACGATCGACCTCGGTTACGGCGAGCTTCTCGAAGGCGGCAACGTGAACCCCCATCGCCACGGCGTCAACTACGCCGACCGCTACATCATGAAGCCCGGCGAGCAGGAATGGGAGGTCTTCGACCGGCGCGCATTCCGGTACATGCAGATCGACTTCCGCAACATCACCGAGCCGGTGACGGTCGAGTCGGTCAGCGTCAACTTCAACACCTATCCCGTCGAGTGGAAAGGTGAGTTCGCCTGTTCGGATACGCGTCTCAACGACATCTGGCGGATCGGCGCGTACACCGTCCAGCTCAACATGGAGGACGCCTACACCGACTGCCCGTGGAGGGAGCGCACACAGTGGTGGGGCGATGCGCGTATCGAGGCGATGAGCAACTACTACGCGTTCGGCGACCACAAGCTCATGCGACAGGGCATCATTCAGATCGGCCAGTCGCAGAACGAGGAAGGCCGGACCGCCTGCTTCTACCCCGGCGTGTTCAACTCCTACATCCCGTCGTTCTGCCTGATTTGGGTCGGCTCGATATGGGACTACTACACCTACACCGGCGACGCCGAGCTTGTGAAGGAGATGTACCCGAAGGTCGAGAAGCTGATCGGCTACTTCGAGAAGTTCCGGGACAAGAACGGACTGATCAGCAACGTCCCCGGCTGGATGTTCATCGAGTGGACTCAGCAGGAGTATGAGGGCACGGTCTCGGCACTGAACTGCTTCTACTACGAGACGCTCACTCACGCCTCGAACATGGCGCGCATAGCCGGGGACCCTGCAGGCGTCGAGAAGTATGCGGGGATGGCAGAGGTGCTGAAGTCCGCGATCAACACACGGCTCTACGATCCCGAGCGCGGCGCGTATCCCGAATACTGGTCCGAGGAGAAGCAGGCCTTCTCGCCGCGTACCAGCCAGATGGTGAATGGTCTCGTCGCGGCGTATGACATCGCTCCCGATGCACGCCGAAAGGACGTTCTTCGGTACTGCATGGACCCGGCGAAGAACGCAGTCCCCGCGGGCTCGTACTTCGCCTACTACTACCTCCAGGCGCTTCTGCACAACGGCTACATCCAGGAGTCGCTCGACTACATGCGGAAGAACTGGGGAGTGATGCTCGACTGGGGTGCGACGACCTTCTGGGAGCACTGGAACACCGGCAGCTCGCTCTGCCACGGCTGGGCTTCCGCACCGACGACGCATCTCCCGGCCTACATCCTTGGAGTTCGCCCCGCCGAGCCGGGGTTCAAACGCGCGACCATCGCTCCGAACATCGGCGACCTCCGATGGGCAAGGGGAACGGTCCCGACTCCGCTCGGCGATATCAAGACCGAGTGGAAGATCATCGGCAAGTCGTTCAGCATGACGGTTGCGATTCCCCAGGGCATGATCGCCGATGTCTCGCTCCCGGTGACGTCAGACGAGTCGAGCGTTCTCGTGAACGGCAAGGCGGCTCTCCCACCGGGTGTAACCGCCGGGCCGACCACGAGCGGCCGCGCACCGTTCGTCATCGAGAAAGCAGGAGAGTACACGTTTACCGTGTCGAAGCAAGTCCCATGAGTAACATCAGTTCCATTCGTCCCATCATCGATTCACACGTCCACATCCGCCATGTCGACCAGCGCGCCGGCATGGAACGCATCCGGGCCGCCCTCGGTATCGAGCGGATGAACATCGTCTGCATCTACAGCCGCGAGGTCATCAACCACAACCCCTCCGGCTTCGCCGCCAAGGTCGAGTACCCCGGCAACTTCTATGTCTTCGGCGGGCTCGATCACTCGGCCTACTGGAGCGACGGGAAGATCGAGACGCCGTCCCTCGTCGAGCAGGTCGATCGCTTGCTCGCAATCGGTTGCGACGGCATCAAGATGCTGGAGAACAAGCCGACACACCGCCGGATGGTGGATCTCCCCATCGACGGCCCGTACTTTGCGGAGTACTTCGAGCATGTGGAGGCGCTTGGTGTGCCGATCGTCTGGCACGTCAACGACCCGGAGGAGTTCTGGTTCCCGGAGCTTACGCCCGGTTGGGCGAAGTCGCGGGGATGGGGTTACGATCAGACATGGATTCCGAAGGAGCAGCTCTACTCCGAGGTCGGCAACGTCCTGGAGCGCCATCCGGATCTGAACATCGTCTTCGCGCACTTCTACTTCCTGTCCGCGGACCTGCCGCGCGCGTCCCGGCTGCTCGATCAATACCCGAACGTGAAGCTCGACGTCTGTCCGGGCATTGAGATGTTCTACAACATGTCGAGGAACCCGGATGCCGCCCGCGAGTTCTTCCTCAAGTACCAGGACCGCCTGATACTCGGCACGGATATCTGCAGCGACCACACCGACGACGAGGCCCGCAAGCGGCTCGGTGTCATCACGCGCTGGCTCTCGACATCCGACGAGTTCCGCGTTCCGGAGGGCGCGGACTTCGTGCTCGGTCCGCCCGAGGACGGGATCATGCGGGGGATCGCCCTCCCGACGGACGTGCTGAGCCGAATCTATCGCACCAATTTCGAGGGGTTGGTAGGGCCGCCGAACCTGATGGATCGTGAGCTTGCCTTCGAGGAGTCCATGCGCATTGCCCGCGAGGCATCGATCCTGAACGACGTCCCGATCGAATCAACCCAGGCATACACCGCCGCGCAGGCTTTGAACAAGGATTAGCAGGATGGACAGGATGCCGGAGAGCTTCGCGTATCGCTATGACAGCGCCGTCCGTAACCGCGAGGTCTCGCCCGAATTGCTCCCGCTGCTCAGAGAGCTGGACAACCGCATGGTTGACCGCCCTTGGAACTTCGTACTGTTGAAGCAGGCGCTGGTCGAGCTTCTGTCGTTTCTTGTGACGGCGGAAGGGCGCACGGACGCGAACTGCCGTGCAGCCGACCTGTTTGTCGATCTGAGCATGAGCGACAACGGATGGCCTCACTGGGGTGATCTGTCCCAGCCATTCGAATCGATCATCTTCGACATCGGTGGCCAGCTTCATGACACGTTCGGCGCTCCCGAGATCGCCGAGAGCTTCCAGTCGCTACCCGAACAGCTCTTGGAGCGCGCACAGAACCTGCAGATACCTGATGAATCATAGGAAGGAGACCTATGTTGAACACCACCGCTCTCATCGCCCTTGCCGCACTGACTCTGGCTGCCGGCGCTTCCGCCGAGGTCATTCACCTCGGCCAGCCGTGCCAGGCGCGGAACGTGCTTGCCGGACGCGTCGTTGTCGATCGTGCCACCGGCCGTGATATGCTCGTCCTCAGCAACATGAACGAGAACGCGGGCGCCGAACTGATCTTCATCGACCCCGAGACCAATTCCGCGAAGATCTACCGTGCCCCCGCCGGAGCCGGATCGTGGGCGCTGAACGAGGTTCCCGGCGACCGGCTGGTGGTCGGGACTTTCTACGACGGCAGGTTCATGGTATTCGACCTCAACAAGATGGAGTTCATCAAGGTTTCCGAGTTCCCTGGTGAGAGCTACATCTGGAACCTCGCGCTGGGAAGTGACGGGCGCGTCTACGGAGGCACCTACGGCGGCGGCAAGCTCGGCGCGCTCGATCTCGATACCTATGAAGTCGAGGACCTCGGCGCTCCCGCCGCTCCCAACATGTACCTGCGGTACGTCTCAGCTCTCCCGGACGGGCGCATCCTCTGCCAGTTCGGCCAGGAGAAGAATACGACGATGATCTTCGATCCGGCGAAGAAGGACTTCATCCCCGTGCCGAAGAGCATCGAGGGCGTGCTGAACGGCGTGTCGTGGCACGGCTACTTCCTCGCGGGCGGCAAGGCGTTCAAGGGCCGCACACTCTACGAGGTGCCCGCGCCGTTCCCGACGCCTCTTGCTGAGTACGGCGCATGGAACGTCGATTCATACGTGAGCACCGACGATCTGCTCGTCCTCTATCAGGGGAACCGTCGATACACCTACAAGTACGGCGACAAGGATCTGAAGCTCATCGCCGACATCAACCTTCGCGGGGGCCGAGTGCTCGCATACGATCGGCAGGGCAACCTGCTCGGTGTCCGGGGCCAGGACTACTTCGTCATGAAGCCGGGCGATACGAAGCTGAACCTCAGGCGCATCCCCGGCGAGTCCGCGCCGCGCCAATCGCACTTCCTGCGCGTCGATGAGAAGGGCCGCCTGTGGGGTGGACCGACCTTCGGCCAGACGCTCTGGTTCATGGACCCCGCCACGAAGAAGGTGACGAACACCAGCACTATCTGCGACGGCGGCGGGGAGGTCTATGACGTCGCCTTCCACGGCGGGAACGTCTATGCGGTTGCCTACGCCGGCGGTGATATCGTCCGCTACAACGCCGACAAGCCGTGGAACCAGTGGGACAACGAGAACCCGCGCGTCATAGCGCATCTCGCCGGCAAGGGATACATCCGTCCGATCGGCGGGACCGTCTGCGGCCCCGACGGGAAGCTCTACACCGGCTGGATGGCGAAGTACGGCGCCTACGGCGGCGCGATCTCGATAACCGATCCCGCCACGGAAAAGACCGACCTGATCGAGAACCCGCTCGGGCAGCAGGCGATGGCGGGGATCGCCGTCGACTCGAAGTATCTCTACATCGGTACGTCGCTCGCCGGGAACGGCCTCCCTCGTAAGAAGGACGAGTCCGCCGGTTTCGGTGTCATCGACCTCGCAACGAGGGAGATCGTCTACAAGGAGGTCTACGATGGTGCAACGTCCGTCCGCCCGCTCGGATGCAGCGATAGGCTGGGGCGCGTGGCGGTGACCGGCTCGGGCAAGGTGCGCATCTTCGACTCCGCGAGCCTCAAGTGGGTCGAAGGCATCCCCGATGACATCCCGGTGCAGACCTGCCACTCGATCGCGTCCGCTCCCGATGGTCGGCTGATCTACGCGAACGAGAACTCGATTATCGCCCTCGACCTGGCGACCGGCAAGTGGGAGCGAGTGGCCGAAGCGCCCGGAAAGGTGGAAAACGTCGCTCTCGGGCCCGACGGCACGGTCTACTTCACCAGCGGCGTGGATGTCTACGCGGTGAAGCGGTGACGATCGCCGGTGCGCTCGGTTTGACACTGATGGGCTTGAAGTGCTATAATCCCACATCAATCAAGCTTCGGTCGGGTTGCCTGGCATGGGTGCTTGATCGACCGGGAGCCGGGAAGTGAGTCTGTCGGAGAACCTGAAACTGCTTGAGCATCGCCCGAGCCTCCTTATCGTTCTTTCCGGCCCGTCGGGCGTCGGCAAGGATACGCTGCTGGACCGGCTCACTCGTGTCTGCCCGAGCATCCATCGATCGGTCACGTTCACGACTCGCGACCCCAGACCCGGAGAGCGGCCGGGAGTCGACTACAACTTCGTCTCCACCGAAGACTTCCGCAGGATGATCGATCGTGGTGACTTCCTCGAGTACGCGCAGGTTCACGGCAACCTCTACGGTTCCTCTCTGCGCCAGGTCCAGGAGATGCGTGAGGAGGGCAAGGATGTCGTGCTGAAGATCGACGTCCAGGGTGGTCTGCTGGTGAAACAGAAGGTCACCGACGCGGTGATGATCTTCGTCGGTCCGCCCTCGCTGGAGGAACTAGAGCATCGTCTGCGCGGACGGTATACGGACACCGAGGCGGCGATCACCAAGCGTCTTCAGGATGCGCGGAAGGAGATCGAGCAGATCCCGAAGTATGATTACCTTGTCATCAACGACGAGATCGATGCGGCGGTGAATAAGCTGCACGCCATCGTCGTCGCTGAGCGGTCGAGGATAAGGAGTAAGGAGTAAGGAGCAAGGTGAAACCCGCTCCGGATGACTCCTTACCCATTACTGGTTACTCAAGCGCATTTCTCGTGTCGAATTCCGCCTCGTAGGAGGGGATTCCAATCCCCGAATTCGTGGCGCTACGTGGGCATTCGCGGCTGGGAAGCCGCTGCTGCAACGCTTTTGATATACGCTCTCAATACCCATTATGACCACTGACATACTAAGCGGAAAAACGATTGTCCTCGGAGTCACGGGCGGCATCGCGGTATACAAGGCCGCCGACATCTGCAGCACGCTCGTCAAGCGCGGAGCCGATGTGCACGTGATCATGACGGAGCACGCGCAGTGGTTCGTCGGCCCGGGCACGTTCAGGGCGCTGACCAACAACCCCGTGATCACCGGCCTCTTCGACGAGCCCAAGGAATACGAGATCAAGCACGTCTCACTCTCCGAGAGAGCCGATGTGATGTTGATCGCTCCGGCGACCGCCAACATCATCGGCAAGATCGCATCCGGCATCGCCGACGATATGCTCTCCACGACTGTGATGGCGGCGACATGCCCCGTCATCCTAGCTCCGGCGATGAACTGCCGGATGTGGGGGAACCGCATCGTCGAGTCCAACGTAGATTCCCTTAGGTCACTCGGCTATCGGTTCGTCGGTCCCGAGAAGGGACACCTGGCGTGCGGGGAGGTCGGCGTCGGACGGCTCGCCGCCACGGAGGACATCGTGGCGGAGGTCGTGCGTGCCCTCGAGCGGAAACAGGATCTGGCAGGCGTGTCGATCCTGGTGACCGCCGGACCGACGCAGGAGCCTATCGATCCCGTGCGGTACATCTGCAATCGCTCGTCGGGCAAGATGGGATATGCCATCGCACAGGCGGCGTCCGAGCGCGGGGCAGAGGTGACGCTGGTCACAGGGCCGACGTCGCTCCCTGTGCCGGCGGGCGTCAACGTAGTCCCGGTGAGGACGGCGGCGGAGATGCTGAACTCGGTGATGGTCCACCTCCCTGATGCGCAGGTCGTGATCGGCGCGGCGGCGGTCGCGGACTACACGCCCAAGTCGCCGGTGGACAGCAAGATCAAGAAGCAGGCCGGGGAGATGACCGTGGAGCTGGTACCGACGGTAGATATCGTCTCCGAAGTCGGCAAACAAAAAGACGGTAAGATACTGGTCGCATTCGCGGCGGAGACCGATGATCTTATCGAGAACGCGCGGAAGAAGCTCTCCTCGAAGAACGCCGATCTCATCGTGGCAAACGATGTCCGGCGCTCCGACATAGGCTTCGGCGCCGATGAGAATCAGGTAACGATCATCGGCAAGGAGAGCCAGGAGGAGCTTCCGAAGCTTCCGAAGTCTGCTGTGGCGGACAGGATTCTTGATTGCGTTAGGGAAGCGCTGGGGAAGTCCAGCGCGTCATAACAGCGTCCTGCGCGAGAGCAGGCGGTTTGGAGGATTGGGTTGAACAAGAACAGGTATATGTTTACATCCGAGTCCGTCACAGAGGGGCATCCGGACAAGCTGGCCGACCAGATATCCGATGCCGTTCTGGATGCGATCCTCGAACAGGATCCGATGGGCCGCGTCGCATGCGAGACGCTCGTGACTACCGGGCTGGCACTGGTGGCCGGCGAGATCACGACGAACACCTACGTCGAGATCCCGGCAGTCGTCCGCAAGACAGTCGAGGAAGTCGGCTACACGCGTGCGAAGTACGGCTTTGACTACGACACGATCGGCGTCATGACTGCGATCCAGGCTCAGTCGCCCGACATCGCGATGGGCGTCGATACCGGCGGTGCGGGAGACCAGGGCATGATGTTCGGCTTCGCGTGCAACGAGACTCCCGAGCTGATGCCGATGCCGATCATGCTGGCTCACAAGCTTGCCCGGCAGTTGGCCGCCGTCCGCAAGAACGGCACGCTGAACTACCTGCGTCCCGACGGCAAGAGCCAGGTCACCGTGGAGTACGACGGCTACACGCCGGTCCGCATCGATAAGGTGCTCATCGCCGCGCAG
Organism: uncultured bacterium; assembly: GCA_964466715.1. Lineage (GTDB taxonomy): Bacteria > Armatimonadota > UBA5829 > DTJY01 > DTJY01 > CAYXOC01. The sequence goes on along the minus strand of CAYXOC010000030.1, from coordinate 25,726 downwards.
CATCAGCCTACCGTGCCTCAGACCACCATTTTCGAGGACGTGGTCGAGCGCGTGATCAAGCCTACGCTGCCCGCCGAGATGCTCGATGCGAACACCAAGTATCTCGTCAATCCGACCGGAAGCTTTGCGATCGGCGGGCCGAAGGGCGACACCGGTCTCACCGGCCGGAAGATCATCGTAGACACCTACGGCGGCATGGCCCGTCACGGCGGCGGCGCATTCAGCGGCAAGGATCCCACGAAGGTCGATCGCTCGGCCGCATACATGATGCGCTACATTGCGAAGAACGTGGTGGCTGCCGGTCTGGCTGATCGGTGTGAGCTTCAGATCGCATACGCCATCGGCGAGAAGCAGCCGCTCTCGATCAACGTGGCAACATTCGGCACCGGCAAGGTCTCCGACGAGAAGATCGCTGACCTGGTCACCAAGTACTTCGACCTGACTCCCGGCGAGATCATTCGGAAGCTCGATCTCCGCAAGCCGATCTACCGAGGCACGGCGGCTTATGGCCACTTCGGCCGCACCGACCTGAACGTGCCGTGGGAAGAGACCGATATGGCCGAGATCCTGCGGAAAGAGGCGGGGCTGTAGTTGTATGCTAATGTAGTCGTAGACGCGGAAGCACCAGGGCTGAGTCAGCCCTACACTTACCGCGTTCCCGACGAACTTGCGGACTCAGTAGGCGAGGGGACGTGCGTGGCCGTTCCCTTCGCCGGCCGCGAGTTGATAGGTTACGTCATAGAGCTTACGCAGACTCCGCCGCCGGGCGTGGAGATCAAAGACATCCTGGCGGCGGTCCCCGATGCCTGCACCCTCAGCCGCCCACTCATCAGCCTCGCAGAGTGGATGTCGGCAGAGTACATCGCCTCCCTGGGACACTCCATCCGCGCCATCGTTCCCGAAGTCATGAGCGCCTCCGTCGCCACGACGGTCAGGCTCATCAGCATCGACAACGTCTCCTCGGCATCGCCGAATCAGAAGAAGCTCGTGGAGTCGCTTGTGTCCCTCGGCGGCGAGGCCGATCCCGATGTCCTGAAGGCAAAGTCGAAGCTGCGTGGCTTCGGAACGGTCCTCCGCCAACTGCGAGATCGCGGAGTGGTCGAGGTTCTGCGTATCCTGGAGCTGCCGAAGGCCAAGCCGATGAGCGCGCTTGCTCTCCGAATCACCGACGACCTGGACGAGCTTCCGCTGGACGAGATCGAGTCCCGTGCCCCGAAGCAGGCGGCGATCCTCAAGGAGCTACGCGATGCGGGCGATCCGGTCCGCCAGGCTGAGATCCTCCGTCGGACCGGCAGTTCGTCGAGCCCGGTCAAGGCGCTGATAGAGAAAGGGCTCGCGGAGAAGACGAGGGTATGGGTGCGGCGCGATCCGTTCAAGATCGAGGGCGTGGTGCGTTCGGAGCCACGGACTCCCACTAGGGAGCAGGCCGACGCGATCACCATGATCCGCGAGGGACTCGACGCGGACACTCCGCAGACGACGCTTCTCTATGGCGTGACGGGCAGCGGAAAGACCGAGGTCTACCTCCAGTCGATCGCCGATGTCCTGGAGCGGGGGAAGACCTGCATCAATCTGGTGCCGGAGATATCGCTCACGACTCACCTCTTGGAGGCCTACAAGTCGCGCTTCGGCGACCAGGTGGCGGTCCTGCACAGCAGGCTCTCGGTCGGTGAGCGGCACGACGAGTGGCGGAGGATCGAGAGCGGCGAGGCGAAGATCGTCCTCGGCGCGCGGTCCGCCGTCTTCGCCCCTGTGAGCAACCTCGGGCTGGTCGTCGTCGACGAGGAGCACGAGCCGTCGTACAAGCAGGACCACTCCCCTCGGTACAGCGCCCGTGCCGCCGCCGAGGAACGCGCCCGGGAGGCCGAGGCGTCGGTGGTACTCGGGAGCGCGACTCCCTCGATCGAGAGCTTCTACCGCGCATCGTCGGGAGAGATCAGTCTCGCGGTGCTCGGCAGGCGTATCGAGGACAGGCCGCTCCCGGAGGTCAGCATTGTCGATCAGCGTGAGGAGTTCGAGGCGGGCCGTAAGAGCATCTTCAGCGAACTCCTGCGCGAGAAGATGACCGAGCGCCTGAGTCGTGGTGAGCAGGTGATCCTTTTTGTGAACCGCAGGGGATATGCGTCGTTCATCCTCTGCCGTGGGTGTGGATACACCCCTCGCTGCGCCCACTGCGACGTCTCACTGACCTACCACGCGGCGCGGAAGATACTGAAATGCCACCACTGCAACGATGAGCAGCCCGCTCCGACAACCTGCCCGCAGTGCGACGGCATCCACGTCCGGCAGTTCGGGCTCGGCACGGAGCGCGTCGAGGAGGAAGTGCGGAAGGTCTTCCCGGATGCATCGGTGCTCCGCATGGACAGCGACACGACGACGCGCAAGAACGCCTACCAGCAGATGCTCAATGCGTTTCGCGAGGGCAGGGCGAACGTGCTCGTCGGCACTCAGATGATCGCCAAGGGACTCGATTTCCACAACGTGACGCTCGTCGGCGTGGTGAGCGCGGACACGATGCTCCACATCCCCGATTTCCGCTCGGCCGAGCGCACGTTCCAACTGCTCACGCAGGTCAGCGGACGGGCCGGGCGCGGCGAACTGCCGGGAGAGGTCGTCGTCCAGTCGTTTTCGCCGGAACACTATGCGGTTCGCGCCGCCGCGCGCCAGGACTACTTAGGCTTCTACGGCCAGGAGATCGTTTGCCGCCGCGAGCTCGGATACCCGCCGTTCTCGCGTCTGGTGAACATCACGGCCGGCGATCCTATCGGCGATGCGGCCAGGGAGCGCCTGGACATCCTGGCCGATCTGCTGCGCGACTCCGTGCCTGAGGGTGTCGATGTCCTGGGCCCGTCGCCGGCCCCTCTTGCCAAGCTTAGAGGTCTGTATCGGTACCATCTCGTCGTTCGCGACAGGGGTGGGTCAGGCATACGGGCGATTGTCAGCAGTGTGATCGAACGGAGCGGCGTTGGGGGAGCAGGTCTGTCCCTCGACGTTGACCCGATCACGATGTTATAATACGTTCGAAATCTGGGAAAAGCTGAGTAACGGAGCGGCTTTGATGCCGCCGCACCGCATGAGGGATTCCAATGGCTGTTCGCGATGTAGTTAAGTACCCCGACCCTATACTGAGGCAGCAGGCGAAGTCCGTGCCCAAGGTAGATAGCTCGCTCAAGACGTTGATCAGCGACATGACGGCTACCATGAAGGCCGAGCACGGCGCCGGATTGGCTGCCAACCAGGTCGGCGTGCTCCAGAAGATTCTCGTCTACGATGACGGCAGTGGGCCCGGGATACTGATCAACCCGAAGATCATCAGCGCCGAGGGAGAGCAGATCGGTCCCGAGGGATGCCTGAGCATCCCCGGGTTGCAGGGCGAGGTCAAGAGAGCTCAGACGGTCGTCGTGAAGGGCATGGATGCGACGGGGAAGTCGGTCAAGATCAAGGCCGAGGGATTCCTCGCGCGCATCTTCCAGCACGAAATTGACCACCTCGAGGGCAAGCTCTTCATAGACCGCGTCGAGCCGGATACTCTGGAGTACGTGACCAACAACGAGCCAGAGGAGTAGCTGATGCGCATCCTCTTCATGGGGACTGGACAGTTCGGCGTGCCGACGCTGAAGTCGCTGCTTGGCTCACGGCATGAGGTCATCGGCGTCGTCACTCAGCCCGATCGGCCGAAAGGGCGAGGGCGTGAGATGCATGTTTCGCGGATCAAGCAGATCGCGCTCGATTCGGGCATACCGGTCTACCAGCCGGAGAAGGTCAGGGCCGAGGAGTTCGTGCAGCAGGTCCGGGAGATGTCGCCGGATGCGTTCGTCGTGGTAGCGTTCGGACAGATCATCCCAAAGTCGCTGCTCGACATTCCGAGGTACGGCAGCGTCAATGTGCACGCGTCGCTCCTGCCGAAGTACCGCGGGGCCGCGCCGATCCACTACGCGCTCTTCCACGGCGAGACCAGGACCGGCGTCACTACGATGTTGATGGACCCCGGCCTAGATACCGGTCCGATGCTCCTCCAGGAGGAGTTGGAGATACTGCCCGAGGACAACACGGGCACGCTCGAGGCGCGTCTGGCGGAGATCGGAGCGCCCCTGCTTCTGAGGACGCTCGACGGTCTGGAGGACGGCAGCATCACGCCGACTCCGCAGGACGATTCCCTGGCCTCGTACGCGCCGTCGATCAAGAAGGATGACTGCCGGATCCAATGGAACATCCCGGCGGACGACATCGTCAACCGCGTGCGGGGATGCTCTCCGCGCCCCGGCGCCTTCACGTTCCACGAGGGCACGGCCCTCAAAGTCTGGCAGTGTTCCGCCGCTATGGCGGACGGCCGATACTCGCCGGGAGAGGTTGTGAGTGTCGGTGGTCCGGGGATACTCGTAGCCGCGGGGGAGGGCGCCGTGCTGCTCACCGAGGTCCAGCCGGAGTGTCGGAAACGCATGGGCGCGGCGGAGTTTGCGCGCGGTTCCAGGATCGCGCCGGGAGCGATCTTCGGCACTCCGCCCGCTTGATGTCGATCGGGAAAAGTGATATACTTGGGCAAGCCCTTCGTGGAGAAGGCCTACTCCTGCCGGCGCAGTGCGCCCACGGCGAATGTCTCGCCGTGACCGTGCAATACTGTTTATTCATCATTTCTCTACACGCGCCAGCGTTCTGCACAGTTGGATGGGCAGTCCGACTCTGCATCGCACCAGCGTCGAGGGTAAGGAGATGGGCGAGATCGAAGAGCACCTCCACAGGGGCATTGCGCTAAAGACCGAGGGTCGTTACGACGAGGCAAAGGCTGAACTCCTGGCAGTGGTCTGTGCGGATTGCGCTCATGCCGAGGCTCACAGACAACTGGGGCTTGTCTACGGCTTCTCGGGTCTATTCGATGAGTCGATCGAGGAACTCCGGAAGGCCGTTGAGTTGGATCCGGAGAATACTGACGCGCGTAACGACCTGGCGCTCACCTACTGCATGCTCGGCATGATGGATGAGGCCAAGTCGGAGTTCGAGGCTGTCCTGAGCCGCGAACCCTCGAACGAGACGGCTTTGAAGAACATGGTCTACTTCTGATTACATCCGGAGCTGCCAGCTTTTGAACTCCACCGATACCGTCAATATCACCGTCTACCCCTCCGGCAAATCGCTATCCGTAGACAGGGGCACATTCCTTCGCCAGGCGCTCGAGACGCTCGACGTTCGCCTGGCGTTTCCGTGCGGGTCGAAGGGTCGTTGCGGCAAGTGCAAAGTGCGCTTCGAGAAGGGCGCGCCCGCTGCCTCGCCCAACGAGATCGCCAAGCTCACCGAGGCGGAGATTGCCCACGGATACCGCCTGGGATGCCAGACCGTCCTGACGCACGATTGCGCGCTCCATCTTCCCGACACCGAGAATCTCTCGTCGGCGAAGATACTGATGACGGGTGCGAGTCGTGATGTCTCACTGTCTCCCGCCGTCGCCAAACGCCACGTGACCGTCACTGAGCCGTCGGTGACCGATCTGCGATCCGATCTGGCGAGGATGATGGATGCCCTGGGGTGTGACGGGGACTGCTCGCTGCCGTTGAGCCTGATCCGTCGGGTCGGACGAGACCTTCGACGCGCGGCCTTCAACTTCACCGGCGTGTTCTCGTCCGGTCGGCTGATCGGGATCGAAGCCGGCGACACCACCGCAGCCGCTTACGGTGCCGCCTTCGATATCGGTACGACGACGATCGCCGGGTATCTGATCGATCTCACCACCGGCCGCCAGGTATCGGTTGCCTCGGCCATGAATCCCCAGGCGCGGATAGGCGATGACGTCATCAGCCGCATCAACTACACCATGCAGGAGCGCAAGGGGCTCGAGCGCCTGCAGAAGGGCATCACTGTCGAGATGAACCGCATGGTGGATGCTCTCCTGAGGAGCGCCGGTGCGAAGAGAGACTCGCTGTACGAGATCACCGTCGTCGGCAACACGTGCATGAGCCATCTCTTCCTCGGAGTAGATCCCCGGCACCTCGCCGTCTCGCCATATGTTCCCACCGTCAGCCGTAGTCTCTACCTCGACGCCCGAGACCTCGGGCTGCGGGTCAGCCGGTTCGGAAAAGTCCACGTGCTGCCGAACATCGCCGGTTTTGTCGGGGCGGACACGGTCGGAGTCGTGCTGGCGACCGGTCTTCATCACTCCGAGAAACCTGTCTTGGCGGTAGATATTGGCACAAACGGTGAAATTGTGCTAGGATGGAAAAACCGCATGCTGGCATGCTCGACTGCGGCAGGTCCGGCGTTCGAGGGTGCTCACATCAAGCACGGCATGAGAGCCGCTCCGGGCGCGATCGACTCGGTGTGGATCGAGGATGGAACCATCCGGTACAGCACGGTCGGCGATGCCCCTGCGCGGGGAATATGCGGCTCGGGTCTGCTAGATGCGATTGTCTGCATGTGCCAGGCAGGAATAATCGAGTCGAGTGGGCGAATAGTAGACGCGGAAGAGGTGCCTGCCTGTTCGGAGGGTCTGCGTGACCGGATCACCGAGGGTGAGCGCGGCAACGACTTCGTACTTGTCCCTGCCGGCGAGTCCGGGATCGGAGAGCCGGTCTTGGTCACCCAGCGGGATGTCCGCGAGGTGCAGTTGGCGAAGGGTGCGATTGCGACGGGCATCCGAACGCTGATGGAGCACGCGGACGTCTCGGAAGACGATCTGGACTGCGTAGTCCTGGCAGGCGCGTTCGGCAACTACATGCGCAAGGAAAGCGCGGTTGCCGCCGGGTTGATCCCCGGAGTGCCGTTGGACAAGATCCGTTCGGTCGGAAACGCGGCGGGGGAAGGCGCAAAGCTTGCCCTCGTCTCGATAGATATGCGTCGGGAGGCCGATGAGATCGCGCGGTCGGTGGAATACATAGAGCTGACCACGCATCCCGGCTTCCAGGACAGGTTTTCAGAGGAACTCATGTTCGGCTGCGCGGCCGATGCGTGAGACCTGAATGCGCAAGGAAGAACACAAATAGGGGGTATTTGAATGTTCAACTATGACGAGCTGACCAGCGCCCTTATCAGCGGGAAGGCTCCGGTAGTCAAGGAGTTGACCGAGAAGGCGCTGAGCGAGGGTGAGAGCCCGCAGGACGTTCTCACCAAGGGTCTCGTTGCAGGAATGAACGTTGTTGGCCAGCGGTTCAAGAACAACGAGTTCTACGTTCCCGAGGTACTGATCGCGGCTCGAGCCATGAAGAACGGCATGGAGGTCCTCCGGCCGAAGCTGGTAGAGACCGGCGTTGAGCCCGTTGCCAAGGTTGCGATCGGTACGGTCCGCGGCGACCTGCACGACATCGGCAAGAACCTGGTTGCCATGATGATGGAAGGCGCCGGATTCGAGATCATAGACCTGGGTGTGGACGTCAAGCCCGAGCAGTTCGTGGAAGCCGTCAACAACGGCGCAGGCCTCGTCTGCCTGTCAGCCCTCCTGACCACCACGATGCCTGCGATGGGTGAGACCATCAACGCTCTCAAGGCTGCCGGCGCTCGTGACAACTGCAAGGTTATGATCGGCGGCGCGCCGGTCACGCAGAACTACGCCGATGAGATCGGTGCGGACGGCTATGCTCCCGATGCCGCCAGCGCAGTTGACTCGGCCAAGAAGCTGCTCAACGTAGCTTAGGCATCGTAACATAGGTGATTCGAGCCCTGGGACCGGGCGTGTATGCGACCGGAGGTGTTCTTGCGCCTCCGGCCGGTTCACGTTCAGCAGTCCGGGGCTTCTCTTTTATGGAGGTGCGCGGTGGCAAAACCATCACTCGTCCCGATACTGATGATCCTCGTCAACGTAGCGCTCGGCTCCCTCGGCCAGATCTCGCTCAAGCACGGCCTGAACTCGATCGGCGGTATCAGCGGAGGGCCCGGAGCGCTCGGACTGGTCTCCGGGGCACTAAAGGCCATATTCACCCCGTATGTATTCCTGGGATTCGCACTTTACGGCATCAGCGCGATCCTGTGGCTGAACATTCTCAGCCAGGTGCGACTGAGCATAGCGTATCCGATGATCAGCCTCAGTTACGTCGTGGTGGTGATCCTGTCGTCCGTGCTCCTCAGAGAGAGAATCAGCCCGATAACGGTCGGCGGCCTCCTGCTGATCTGCATAGGGGTGAGTCTGATCGGCTTCGGATACAGCACCAATCGGTAGGTGACGATGGCCCGACGGGCGATACCGTTCCTCATATTTCTGGTCCTTGCCGGGATCCTGCTCTGGCCGCTTGCGGCGGGCAAGGTCCTGCTTCCCGCTTCCATGCTGGGGCATATGGCTCCGTGGGAGTGTGGGGGCGACTCCGGCAGCCGTGAGGCGCATTGGAATGCGCTGACGTGGGACAGCATCGCCTACTTCTATCCGGCACGCCACCTGCTCGGTAAGGCTCTCCGTTCCGGCGAACTCCCGCTGTGGAACCCCCACCAGATGTGCGGCATGCCGTTCCTCGCCAGTCCGCAGTCGGCCGTGCTGTACCCTCCGAACTGGCTTTTCGCCGTCCTGCCCACGGACCTGACGTTCGGCCTGCTCGCGTTTCTGCACCTCTTCGCGGCCGGATCGTTCACGCATCTATTCCTGCGCAAGCTCGGCTTGGGCGCGTCCGCATCCACGTTCGGCGGCGTCGCGTTCATGCTCAGCGGATGGTCGATCACCTGGTTGCATCTTCCGGTCTTCCTTGGGAGCGGAATCTGGCTGCCTCTGACGCTCTACCTGGTCACCGTCTCCTGGGAGCGCCGGTCCGCTTTGCATGCCGCACTCGCGGGAGCCACGATCGCACTCTCGCTTTTCGGAGGGCATCCACAGATCGGGGCATACCTGCTGATGGCGACCGCGCTCTACTGGATATACCTGGCCGTCACTGATCGCAAGAGCGTAGTGCGTGCCGTCGGTCTGGCGTTAGTCACGTTCGCCGTCGGATTCACGCTCGCCGCCCCGCAGCTTCTGCCGACGATGGAGTTGGCCTCCCTGTCGCACAGGGGAGGGTCCGTGCCGACCATCGAGGGATATCGGGCCTACAACTCCCTCGCGATGCCGGCGAGGGCCCTCATCGGTTGCCTTATGCCGGATTTCTTCGGCAATCCGACTAAGGGCAGCTTCTGGGGCTCCGGCGAGTACGCTGAGTTCTCAGGGTACGTCGGATTGTTGCCTCTGCTCCTCCTGCCGTTCGCGTTCGTGGGGTGGGGTCGTCGGAATGCCGCCTTCTTCGCCTTCATCGCCGTCCTCGCGCTCCTGATGGCGACGGGTACAGGCGTCAACCGCCTCCCGTACTTCGGCGTGCCGGGCTTCTCGAACTCAGGCTCACCCGCGCGAGTACTCTATCTGTACACGTTTGCCGTCGTCGTGCTCGGCTCGATCGGGCTGGACCGTCTGCTTGCGTTGGGCAGGCATCACATCGGCATCTGCCTTGGATCGGCTGCGGGACTGACGGCCGTCGGTGCTGCGCTGTTTCTCGTGAACGCCGAATTCGTCGGAGAGATCACGGATATCTCCGCGCTGGACCTGTTGGCATCGATCTACTGGCCGCTGTTGACCGCGCTGGCGTTCCTGATGGTTGGCGCGGTCGGCATGATGCTTGCTCGGCACAGCCCGCAAGTCGCGGGAGCCGTCCTGATCGGGCTGCTGGCGGTCGATCTGCTCGTGTTCGGCAGCGGCTACAACCACTTCTCATCCCGACGAGAGGTCTATCCGGTTGTGAAGGAGATCGAGCGGCTCAAGGCATGTGACCTCGGACGGGTAGCGCCGCTGAACGACCAGTGGCGGCTGCGGTCGTTCCCCAAGGCCGTCCTGCCACCGAACGCGGCAACGGTGTACGGGCTCTTCGACGTCCAGGGCTACGACTCACTCTATCCGGTGCGGTACAAACGTCTTCTCGATGCCGCCGCGGGTCGCGACTCAGCTCCTCCCGAGAACGGGAATATGGTCTTTGCCCGCAATCCGGATTCGCCGATATGGGACCTGCTCGGTGTTCGGTATTTTATCTCGCGCGCGACGGAAGGCCGCGCGCTACTCTCGAACAAGCCGACCTTCCGAAGGGCTTTCGTCGTTCACAAGACGCGCCGCGCGTCTGATGAAGAGATGCTTCGACTGCTGACGAGCGGAGACTTCGAGCCTAGTACGGTGGCATTGGTAGGCAATGATCTGCATCTCGACGGAAACGGAGTAGGCGCCCATGCTGAGATCACCGACTACGGCCTGAATGCGGTCGTGGTTGAGGTGCATGGCGCTGAGTTGCCGGGCCTCTTGGTCCTGCCGGACCAGTATTACCCGGGCTGGACTGCGCGCGTGAACGGGAAACCGATGCCGGTCCACGAGGTTGATTACTGCCTGCGCGGGGTCGAGGTGCCGAAGGGGCGCTCCACGGTGCGCTTCTCCTTCGAGCCTCAATCCTTCCGGAATGGACTATACCTGGCGGGGCTCGGCGGACTCCTGCTGCTCGGTCTGGCGGCGCACGATTTCCGCAGACGAGGAGGCAGGCCATGAGGCGCGGCGTGGAGTGGAGATGGGTGTCGCTGGTCTCGCTCGGGATCGTCCTCCTTGCGAGCATTCCGTATCTGTTCGGATACGCGATTGCGCCGACGGAGCATGAGTTCATCGGCCTGACACGCAACGTCGATGATGCTCTGGTCTACCTGTCATGGATGCGTCAGGCGGCCGACGGTCACTTCTTCACGCGGAATCTGTTCACCTCGGAGCCGCAGGTCGGGCACGGCGTCAACCTGCTGTTCTATGGGCTGGGCCGGTTCGCAGGGACAACTCATCTGCCGCTGATCGTCGTCTTTCACGCAGCCAGACTGATCTTCGGCGCCGGTCTTCTGATGCTCGTGTACGCATTCTCGCGGCTCTGGATCGCCGACATCCGCGGGAGGCGTCTCGTCCTGCTCGTGACGGGGTTCTCAGCCGGGCTCGGATGGCTGATCCCCGTGGGCGAAGGGTTCGACCGGTCGGTCGATCTCTGGCAGCCGGAAGCGATCACCTTCCTGAGCATCTATCTGAGCCCGCTGTTCAGTTTCTCACTGATCCTGATGCTCGGCAGCCTCTATCTGCTGCAGGTTCACGGCGCGACGGGACGGACGCGGTATGCGGTATGCGCCGGGCTGCTCCTCCTGATCCTGGGGAACGTGCACAGCTACGACGTCATACCGATCGGCATGACGTGGGCGCTCTGCGCGCTGGCGAGTCTCCTTCGCAGACCGAGGAACGCGCGGCCGCTCGTCGGAGGGCTGATCGCGGCGGTCATCGGTATGCCGTCGGCCGCATACCAGGCGTACATCTACCTCCACGAGCCGGTCTTCCGCCTCAGAGCGGACGTGCCGACGCTGTCGCCGTCGATCGTCTTCTACCTGTTGGGTTTCGGTCTGCTGATCCCTCTGGCCGCGCTGGGCGTGAGACGTCTCATGTCGAACAGAGCCGACTACGGGCTGCTGGCATGCTGGGTGATCATGGCCGTCGCGGCGGCGTACCTGCCGATCTCGTTCCAGCGGAAGCTCGTGATGGGCGCGCACATCCCGTTGAGCATCCTTGCCGGCATGGGATTGGCCGCCGTGACCGAGGGGCTGCGGGGCAGGGCGGCGGTGACGGCTGCAGCCCTGGTCATCCTGGTTCCGTCGAATGTCGTGTTTCTGGCGCAGGATATGGCTCGCGTCATCGCAAATGAGCCACACACCACCGCCCATGCGCCGTTCGTATCGAAAGACGAACTGGCCGCGCTTGATTACCTCCGTCGTCACTCGAGGCCGGGGGACATCGTCCTCGCCCAGCCGCCGTTCGCATCGCTCGTGCCTGCGTTCACCGGCAGGACGGTATACTGCGGGCACTGGGGCGAGACGGCCCGGTTCGAGGAGAAGCTCCGGCAGGTGCTGACCTTCTTCGCTGAGCCCGATGAGGTCGAACACCATATGGATTTCGTGCGCAGACATGGTATAGTGTATGTAGCTGATTACCACCAGCTTCCGCGAGACCATCCGGCGATGGCTCGGGTCGTCGAAACCGGAGACATCGCCATCTTTCAGGTGCGCTAGCCGGACCATTTCGGTAGTTGCAAAGCCGAGCGGTATGTGGTATCGTACAGCCTGATACTTTCCAATGTGAGCGAAGACATCATGCCCAAGTCAAAGAAGATGACGAAGCGAGAAGGTTACATGACGACGCTCAGATGGGTTGTGCTCCTGTTCGCCGGGATCATCATCGGCGGCGCTACGGTGGCGCTTGAGCGGCGCTTCAACCTGGAGCGGAGCACGCTAATGAATGCGATTGTTGCCGGGTCGGTACTGATCATTCTGATCTCATTTGCTGGTTTCATGTCCCGTCTCCGCGAGTAGCCGCCCCCCGGCTACTCACCTCCAACGGATCTCCTCCCTTGCAGATGCCGGCCAAGATGCTTATCATGGATACGGTCGTCCGAGCGGCCAACATCCTGTCAGCCGGAGGAAAACCGCATGCACCCGATCTCCGCGATCGTTCTCGCCTCCATGATCGCTTCCGCCGTCACCCAGGCCGCACCCTCCAGGACGGTGGCCGTTCCGTTCACCGAGGCATCAATCCGGATCGATGGCCGCCTCACCGAATCCGCGTGGGCAAGGGCCGGCAGGATTCCTTCGTTCGAGCACCACATGAAGTCGGCGGAGATCCGCAATCAGACCGAGGTGTTCGTGCTCTACGACACGTCGGCGCTGTACGTCGCCTTCAAGTGCCGTGAGCGCAACATGGACGCCCTCAAGGCCTCGGTGACCGGCCACGATACCAACGTGTGGGACGATGACGCCGCGGAGATCTTCCTCGATCCGAAGGCCGACCGCGCGAGCTTCCACCAGTTCATCGCAAACACCGCAGGCGGCAAGTACGATGGGCTCGGGAACGACTCCTACGGCTTCAACCCGAAGTGGGACGCGAAGACTCAGACCCACGCCGGCGGTTGGGTGCTGGAAACCCGCATCCCGTTCGGTGAACTCGGCGTCTCATGCCCGAAGCCCGGAGACCATTGGCTCGGTAACTTCTGCCGCGACGAACAGCCGTCGAAGGAGTTGTCGTGTTGGATCGCCACGATGGGTGGATTCGCCGCTCCGGGCGCTTTCGGTGAGATCGTCTTCGGCAGCCTGGCGGAAAAGGTGCGCAGGGACGTCGAGAGTCTGCGGGCCAAGATCGCGGGTCTCTCCACCTCCGATGAGGCCGTCAAGGGACTCCTCGCCGCCGAGCGACTGATCCCCGGGACGGGCGAGATGTCCGAGGATGCCTACGCATCCGCGCAGGCATCCCTCAGCGCGGTCCGATCCGCGATCGCCGACCTGCACCTCAGAACGCGTCGCGCGGCGATGGGCGACCCCGACTATCTCGTCTGGGAGACCTCGCCGTGGAAGCACTACTCACCCCGCGAGGACACGTCATCCATCGAGAAGCAGACCGAGCAGCTCGATGTGCTCCTGTTGGCGGGGCAGACGGAGTCCCGCGCGCTGATGGTGACGAACCTCACGGATGAGACGATGTCGGCGCGGGTGCTGGTGGGTGGCATGCCGACCGGCGCTGTCGAGATCCTCCTGCCCGTATTCGTCCGCTCCGCCGACGGACGCCGGTTCCCCGATGCGCTGGCGCCGCCGGACTCCATCGGTCGGATAACCATCCCCGCGGGCGAGACGAGGCAGATCTGGCTCAACTTCCGGAGCGAGAAGGCCGGCAAGTACGAGGGTACTCTCACCATCAGCCCTCTCACCGCATCGAAGACGGACCGGCGGGTGAAGATGGTCGTCGAGGTCGTCGCTCCGCCTGGCGACCTGCCGAAACCCGTCGCGTTCACGTGGGATTTCCTCGGTGACGCGGAGTCGCGCGGGCTCGTCGATGAGTACATGCGGACTATGCTCGACCACGGCATCACCACGTTCTGGATCTCCGGCCTGCGGTACATGCCCCGACCGAAGGCCGACGACCAGGGCAACCTCCTGGAGCCGATGGACTGGAGCAGGTTCCGCGAGCAGGTGGCGCTGAAGTGGAAGCCCGGCCGCAAACTCTACATCACCACGGACGTCTGGGAGAAGGCCAACGAGCGCCCGATCTACAACGGGAAGTTCGACAGTCCCGGCTGGCGCATCGTGTTCAAGAAGGTTGTGGCGGAGATGGCCTCGGTCCTCCGCGAGATGGGGCTTTCCTACGACGATTACTACGTCAACCCGGTGGACGAGAGCATCGACGAGCGGTATGTGGCCATCGCGCGGCTGGTGAAGGAGGTCGATCCGAAGATCCGGATCATCTCCGACAGCGTCGGGTCGAGCCTCGAGGAGGTCAAGGCCGCCGATGCCGTGACCGACCACTGGGTCCCGCACTTCAAGGCCTTCCGCGCGGACGGGACCAGGGAGAGCATCGCATACCTCAAGTCGAACGGCAAGCCGCTTGGGTTCTACTTCTACAGCGAGGGCGCGAACGAAAAGGCGCAGGATTCGTACAACCACTACCTATGGAAGCTCTGGTATGCCTACTCCCAGGGCCTCGACGGGCTCATCGGCTACTGGAGCGCGACCCAGCACTACGGCGACCCGTGGAACCGCCATCAGACCGACGCTCACTACGATCCGTCGCTCTTCTACCCCGGGAACGGCTGCGTGGTCTCCGGCAGGCGTTGGGAGGCATGGCGTCGTGGGATCGAGGACTTCGCGCTCCTTCGGCTCTGCGAGTCGTCCGGCGTGGACAAGGCGGTCATCTCACGCGCGGTGGAATCGGTGCTCAACGCCCCGACCGATCCCGATGCGGCCGACCGTGCGCGCGAGGGTCTCGTGAGGTCCTTGCCGTAGAGCGGATAGATGCTTTTCCAAGGACTGAGGGTCCGGAACTCGGCGGCTTGAACGCCGAATGCGGCGCAGGATACACGGATCTCGACGTCGAATTCGTCGAATTCGGCGCGGAATTTGGCGATTCCCGCGCGGGAATCGGCGATCACTGTGCGGGAATCGGCGTGGAATAGCGCTCCTTCCGCACGATCTGCTGCCTAGAGAACGCTCCTGAAATACTCCGCATCGGCCAGCAGCACCGACGGCCACTCCTCGCGCGGGAACTTCCCGAGCGACTCATCCTCCAGGCACAGATCGCGATCGTACCCGGCGGCCTTGAGGATCTCGACGACTCGCTTGTGATCGACATCGCCCTCCGCCATCGTCGAGACGTACTTGCCGTACTCCAGACCGACCTCTCGCTGGACCTCACGCAGTTCCGCCGGATATTTGATGTTCTTCGCGTGGGTGTGCTTGCAGTAAGGCGCGAACTGCTCGATGATCTCGTAGACCCGGGAGAGGGGATGCCCATACCAGTAGAAGTTGCCTGTGTCCAGCGTGAGTCCGAGCCGGGGAGACCCGACAGCGGCGAAGACGGCCTCGAGGAACTCCGGGCGGTTCCCCTGATGGCCGTGGTTTTCGATTCCCAGATCGACCTTGGAGTCCGAGGTCGCATCGAGCACGCGAGCCATCGCCTTCGCGAAGACCTCGATGTTCTTCTCCGGCGATGCTTCCTCTTCGCCGTGCATCATGGCGTCGATGCGGACCGCGGGAATTCCGAGCGCATCGGCGGCCCTGATCGCGGCGATGGTCCAGTTCACTTCAAAGTCGAAGTCGGGGTTTGCGAAGTCGTTCGCCATCAGGAATGCGGACACTCTGATCTTATTGGCTTCGAGCTGTTTCCTGAGCGTATCGATGCCCTCAGCGGTGTCGAGCCTAATCTGCTCGGGGCCGGATGCATCGATCGGAAGGACGGAGCAGTCTCGGTCGAAGGTGAGCTCGACGGCGTCGAAGCCGAGGGCATCCAGTCCCTCCTTGATCGAGGGCCAGCCGGCCAGAACGATATGGTCGCGTGCGGACGGGTACATGGGTTTCCTCCCGGAGATGTGTTGCCTGGTAGACAGACGCCACCAGTATAGAGTCCGGTTGATTGTGAGTCAAGGTATGGAGACATCGATCTGCCCACGACACTGGGGTGACGGACAGGACGTACCCCGGTAATAATACCGGAAATCGGCGTTTTTGTTGACAGGCTGCCAATATATCCATACGATGTTGCCGCGAGACCAGGCAATCGGCTGCTCCGTCAGGCACGATTGACCTCCGCCAAGGTATGCGGGCACTGACGAGAGAGGGGCAAGGTAATGAGGATTGCGTGTTGCGTTCTGCTGTTTCTGATGTTGATTGGTAGTTCCTGTGGGGCCGATTCCGTTTCGGCGGCCGAAGCGAGCCCGGACGGGCGGATGTTACCATTGATGGTGCGGTAGTAACCGCTGCTTTTGAGAAGTTCTTCTACATCGAGTCAACCGACCGCTCCGGCGCCATCGCCGTATCGGGGGTACTGCCGTTCTCCAGGATCGGTGCGCTGGTGACGGCTATCGGCAGCATTGACACCGTATTGCCTGGGCAACCGGGGACTGATGGATTGCACGTCGGCGAACGGTATGTCCGCGCTCAATCCGTCGAGGAGACCGGAGCCGGAACCGTCAAGCCGGTCGGCCTCTGCCGTAGAGCGCTGGGCGGGTCGAACTGGCTCTACTCCTCAGCTACGGGCGCCGGTCAGAAAGGCGCCCGTAGCTGAACGGGGCTGAATACCATCGGACTTCTGACTACCGTATGGGGAAAGGTCACCCATCTCGACGCATCCAAGCGAGTCTTCTACATCGATGACGGCTCCAACGTGAGGAACCAATCCGATCAGTACACAGGGATCGCAGTCGCCGATCCGATGGGAAGCTACGCCGTTCTGCCGTCAGTTGGTACTTGCGTGTCGGTCAGCGGCATTGCCTCGTGTATGGCGTCGGAGACCCCCGGTGTCCTCGATCCTGCCGTCATCGTTCGTGGGACCACCAATAACGGGTTGATCGGGGCCTGGCTCCTGACGGCGAGGTGTGCGGTGATCGTATTCCTGGACAACTCGCACTACGTTCAGATCGAGGATGAGACGCCGGACGGGGACGGCTGGCCGGGAATGGAGATTGGTACATACACCTGGAAGCACGAGAGCGGGAGGTTCCTGGGGGGTCTCGCATTCGGTGGATACGAACGGTGTCCGGGGACTCGAGCCGATGTCAGCAGTGACGGCACAATTGGACGGCTCCATGCTGCATCTTCAGTCGCCTGAAGGTCGGTATGATCTCTCGGCAGTTCTGCCGAGCCCGGAGAACGCTCTGGTAGGCGCTTGGGTAGCCTACGTTCCGCCGTCTCCCGAGAGCGCGGGCGATGTAGTAGCGATAGTTTTCTTCCCCGATGGTACATTCCTCTTCGCAGAGGACAGTGATCCTGCGGTCAGTCCCTATGGTCACGATGGAATGGAGCATGGTATGTACACCTGGGACGGCTCTACCGGCGGTTTCACCGGCATAATCAGAGATACAAACGGTGAGTGGGGCACGTCGCATCCTCCGGTCGGTACGGAGTACGTAATCACGGTCAGTGGGCGTACGCTCACAATCACCAACTCCGAAGAGGGAGAGTTTCATTTCCAGCGGGTAGGGCCATAGTCGGCATCCCTGCGGATACATATGTCTCTGCCAGGCCATGTGACGGTGAAGTGGAACCCGCATGTCGGCATAGTCCGGTGGCGCCTTCGAGCCGAGGCAACTCGGCGATTACCGGCCTCGCGGCTTTGACCGCGAGGCCGGTGACAGGGTATAATGAACCGTTAAGAGATCTTTTCGCCGCCGATAGTCGTCGATATGCTCGCAGAGTTTCTAGCAAGTCCTTTCAACGAATTCGTAGCCCTGCTTCTACTGGCCTCCGTCCTGGGCGCCGTTGCCCTGCGCTTGCGCCAGCCGGTGCTCGTAGGTTTCCTGGCAGTTGGCATTATTGTCGGTCCTTCCGGCCTTCGGTGGGTCAGGGAGACCGAACAGGTTCATCTGCTCGCGGAGTTGGGTCTGGCGCTCCTGCTCTTCGTCGTGGGATTGAGGCTCGATGTCGGCCTTATTCGCAGCATGGGCAAGGTCGCCCTCGCAACAGGCCTGGGGCAGGTGGTATTCACGACCGCGCTCGGTTACCTGATCGCGATCGGTCTCGGCCTGTCTCCGCTGTCCGCGCTCTACGTGGCGATAGCGCTCACCTTCTCCAGCACCATCATCATCGTCAAGCTGCTCTCCGATAAGAGGGAGACCGACTCCCTCCACGGCCGGATCGCAATCGGCCTGCTCATCGTGCAGGACCTCGTGGTCGTGCTGGTGATGATCGGCATGACCGCGTTCGGCCCGAACGGCGGCGATATCGGCCTCAGAATCCTGCTGGTCGTGGCAAGGGGCATGGCGCTGCTCGCCGGCCTCGGGCTGCTGATGATCTTCGTCCTGCCGAGGCTGTTGGGCGCGCTGGCGCGGTCCGCCGAACTGCTCGTACTGTTTGCGATTGCCTGGGCCGTCGGACTTGCGAGCCTGGGCGACGCGCTCGGATTCAGCCGAGAGGTCGGCGCGTTCCTGGCGGGAGTATCGCTGGCCTCGACCGACTACCGTGAGATCCTCGGCGCGAGACTGGTCAGCTTGCGCGACTTCCTGCTCTTGTTCTTTTTCATCGATCTCGGCATACGGCTCGAATTGTCGACGCTCGGATCGCAGGTCTGGGCGGCTATTCCGCTTTCGTTGTTCGTGCTCATCGGCAATCCACTGATCATGATGATCATCATGGGATTGATGGGCTACCGCAAGCGCACGGGTTTCCTGTCAGGCGTACTGATCGCGCAGATCAGTGAGTTCTCGCTCATCCTAGCCGCGCTCGGCCTGAAGCTCGGCCACATCGCTCAGGACACGGTTGGGCTGATCACGCTCGTCGGCCTGATCACCATCGGCCTCTCCACGTACATGATCCTCTACAGCGAGGTTCTGTTCGAGTGGCTGTCACCGTACCTCGATATCTTTCAGCGGAAGAATCCCATACGCGAGCGGGAGGTGGGCGATGGCCACGG
The DNA here is from genome assembly GCA_964466715.1 of uncultured bacterium. Classification (GTDB taxonomy): domain Bacteria; phylum Armatimonadota; class UBA5829; order DTJY01; family DTJY01; genus CAYXOC01. Next base: position 6,852 of record CAYXOC010000030.1, on the reverse strand, counting down.
TATTTGCTGCAAGGCCGATATCATATTGTTCGGCTTGGGACGATACGGAACGTCCGTCGGCGGCCTGCTCGCAGACGGCGGGCAGAGTGTTCTCGGCATCGATTTCGACCCTGAGGCGGTGAAGCGCTGGAATGAACGTGGATGGCATGCGTTGTTCGGCGACGCCGAGGACCTCGAGTTCCCGGCGGCGCTTCCGCTCGCCGACGCCCGCTGGGTGATCAGCACCATACCCGACCGCAGTATCAACCGATGCCTGATCCACTCGATTAGGGACCACGGTTTCAACGGCAGCATAGCCGTCACGACTCATTCACTGGACGAATGCGACGCCTACCCGGACACGGAGCTCGTATTCGTGCCGTTTACCGACGCAGCCGCGCACGCCGTAGAGCGAATCGCGGCGGCCGATGAATTGCAGAGGAGGCGAAAGATGGATCGAACCATCGCCAAGCTATCGGATCACTACATCGTATGCGGATACGGCCGCATGGGCCAGCAGATCGTGAAGGACTTCAACCACAGCGGAGTGCCGTACGTCGTCGTGGAGTGGAACCCCGTTCAGTTGCCGAAGCTGATCGAGCAGGGCGTGCCTTACGTCGAGGGCAACGCGAGCGAGGACCGAGTCCTCATAGCGGCGGGGATCGAACGCGCCAGGGGACTCATCGCGGTGGCGGCATCGGACGAGGAGAACGTCTTTATCGTCCTGACAGCGCGCGGCCTGAACCCCAATCTCTTCATCGTCGCCCGCTCGATCTTGGAAGAGAACGAGGACAAGCTGCGCAGAGCCGGCGCGAACCGCGTCATGTCGCCGTACATCCTCGGCGGACATCGAATGGCCGCGGCAGCGCTCAAGCCTCGGGCCATGGACTTCCTCGACTTCCTGGTCAGAAGCGACCACGGCGAGATGGACATAGGCGATCTCACCGTATCGGCATCCTCCCCGTTGATCGGCAGGACCATCAAGGAGAGCGGCATCCGGCAGAGTACGGGAGTCCTGATCCTCGGAGTGAAGCCACAGGGCGGCGGCGAGGGATACGTGAGCCCCGACGCCGAATACCGTATCTGCGAGGACGATGAGCTGGTCGTCATGGGCTCGTCGGAGCAGATAGACAAGGCGGAACGCCTCGTCTTGGGGACGTAACTGCACAACAGGGTACGGGGTACGAGGAAACTATCGATGAAGATACTGGTGATTGTTCTGTGCATCCTGGGGACGCTGACCTGCGCTTGGGCGGCTGATCTTCCCGAACCCGGCAGCGCGGAAGTCAGCGTGAAGGACTTCGGCGCGGTCGGCGACGGCAAGGCCGACGATACCGCCGCCATCCGGAAGGCCATCGAGGCCGTGGGCAATGGCGGCACGGTGCGCTTCCCCATGGGGCAGTACCGCATCTCCGGGACCCTGGAGATCGAGGGCAAGGCGCTGGTCGGCAATCCCGCCGGCGGATTCCCCGCCGACTGGGATGCCATGCCGGTCATCATCGTCACGCATACCGACGGCCCGGCGATCAAGTGCAGCCATGCCTCCAGCGTCCACGGCCTGGTCATCCGCTACGAGAAGGTCGTGTGGGAGAACCCGGTCAAGTACCCGCCGACGATCCTCCTCACGGGTGTCGGCGTCTCGATTAGCAACGTCAAGACCTGGGGCGCGTACGATGCCGTCATGGCCGACGGGAAGTCGAACATCGGCCGCGTGAACCTGGAGAACCTCTTCCTGGCTGAGGTGGTGAACACCGGCGTCTTTCTCACGCAGGCCTATGACATCCCCACCATGCGCAACGTGGAGGTCTTCTGCACGAACAAGCACTTCCTCGAGAAGGGAGTCGGCTTCAAGCTCGGGCGGCTCGATGAGTTCCACGCGTCGAACTGCTTCGTGATCGGCGCGCAGACCGGCTTCCTCTTCATCGAGCACGAGTCTCCGATAGGCAAGGGGAACACCTACGGCGGGCTCTCCAACTGCTCGACCGACTTCTGCGGGTACGGCTACGTAGTGGAGTCCGGCGCGCGGCTCAGAGTCACGAACGGCAGCTACCTGAACCACGCCGCCGCGTTCAAGGTTCAGCATCCCAAGGCACAGGTGATCGTCCACGGCGCGATCATCCAGTCGAACGGCGACCACATCGTTCAGATATCCGACTGCGGGAACGTGATGTTCAGCGCCTGCCGGTTCCAGAAGGCGTTCGAGAACCCGAAGGCGTATGGTGTCTACATCACCGGTGGGAAGAACATTATCGTCAACGGCTGCACGTTCGACGCGTTCGGCCCCGGAGTCTACCTCGGCGGCAAGGCCGACAAGGTCACCGTGACGTCCAACATCTTCGAGAGCGACAAGTTCGCCCAGGTGGACGATAGGCTGCCGACTACCGCGAAAAAGGTGGTGTTGGGGAATCAGTGAGCGGTGGTCAGTAATCGGTAATCAGTGGGCGGTCTGATTGGTTATTGGAGAGAGCGTTGTAGGAGCGGCTTCCCAGCCGCGAATTCGTGGCGTTACGTGGGCATTCGCGGCTGGGAAGCCGCTCCTACAACACTTTTGAAACACGGTCCAGTGATCCGTGACCTGTGAGACCCCGGTGGCGGTGTATTGGCGCCACTGGGGTTTCGTATTCGTGCACGGTCAGCTCAGCAGTATGGACTACTGAGTGCGAAACGAAGCTTTCGAATGCCGGATAGCTGGTTTCCCTGTATTCGCCCGTTCGTGTTATTCGTGTTTCCTCTGCACGAACTCCAGCAGTGTGACCGCGTTGCACTCCAGCCGGAAGGTATGCGCAAACATACCCGACTTGCCGACGGGAAGCGTCTCAACTACCTCCAATTCGCTCCGGTCGCGGTTGTTCCAGATGTTGCTGTGGTCCTTGTCCACGAGATATCGCCTGCACACGCCGCCTCTCACCTGTGCCGGGAGGTTGCTCATGGAGAGAGTGATATCCCTGCGCACGCCGTATCTGTCGGCGAAGTTGACGATCAGCACTGTCACCCGTCCCGTCTTCGGGTCAAACGACGCCACTCCCGCGAGTTCGTCGTCCTCGCCGGTGAGCGCGATCCTCCGGGGCGCGAGCATGTTGAACATCCGGCAGACGTTCGCCACCGCTTTCGGTTTGTTGCCGCCCATGAGCATCCCCCAGCCGCCGCGGAACGACTCGTCGCCGTCCTTCGCCAGGAAGTAGCACGTCTTGTCGAGCCCGCTGGGGATCATCCCACGGACCACGGATGCCGCCGCCCACGCCGCGCCGAGCTCGTGGTCGTGAGGCCGGTCGTTCCACCATGCGTAGCTCCACTCGGTGAGGATGAACTCCTTCACCTGCTTCTTCACATTGGGGTAGTCCCGCAGATAGCGTCGGGTCGTCTCGGCCTCGTCCTTGATAGTCCACCAGGGATGAAAGTACTCGTGCCAGGTGATGAAATCGAGCGGCGTTCCGGTCTTCTCGCAGTGGGCCATCAGCCCGCGCATGAAGTCCTCGCCGCGGATGAACGCGCTTCCCTTATCCGAGTTCCAGGGGCCGGCGGCATTGCACGGTCCGCCGATCCACGCCTTCGGGTCTGCGCGCTTCACTCCGCGGGCGCAGGCGTCGTAGAGCTTCAGGTAGGTTTCCAGCAGGTCCTCCCCGGGCGCAGGGATGATCCATCCCGCGTTCGACTCGTTCCAGACCTCCCAATACTTCACGTAGGCCTTCCGCTCGACGTTGCACCGCCGAACCGCCGCGTAGACGAGGTCTTCCCACTCCTTCCAGTCCCTCGGCCGCGCATGGCGGTCCGTGTTCTGAAACGCCTCCAGGGCTTCGGGCATGTACGAGATGCAGAGGATCGGCTCCGCGCCGATGCTTCGGATGAAGTCCACCCGCCGGTCGAACTCCTCCCAGTCGTAGTAGATCGAGCCGTCGTCCTTCTTCCTCGCAACGTTGGTGAGAACGTTGTCCATGCGGAACCACTTGACGCCGATCTCCTTCAGCTTGGCCGCGGTCTCGGGCGAGTAATCGGGCATGCCGCCGCCCTGGGACACGCCTCCGAACGGTTGGAGGAGCTTGCCGAGCGACTTGCCGCAGTCGACTGCGATCGGGAAGGTCTCGTGGACGCGCTTGGGGTCCACAAACACGAGATCCGACTCGCTCAACTCACCTTCGCCTTCGGAGTGGTCCGCCAGCCCCATGAATGTGCGGACCGCCACCGATACCGTCTGTCCCGGGTGGGCGCGTTCGGTGAGCAGGATCAACGCCGGATGGTCGTTGTCGTAGCGGGACTGCAGCCGTCCGTTGACGTAGACCTCCCCGCCGGGGTTGCTCCACTTCATCCCGATCGGCTGCCCGGCGGTTGGCTTGTCGTCGAGCATCTCCGGGATGGTGATGGCCGCTCTGAACCATGCATATCCCTGGCACTTCCACTTGTAGCCGCATCGGACGGTCTCCCACGAGGAGTCGTCGAAGAGCATGCGATGTCCACCCGTGACATCGCCGGCATGGAACTTCCAGTGGACCTGCCGGCCGGGATTATCCGACTGGGCGAGGGTGGGAACGGCGATAGGCGAGATCGCGGCCAGCAAGGCCAGGGTGATGACGGTTCGGGGCATGTATGACCTCCGTGAATGCGCTGGTAGTCTGGTCTAGGTTTCGATTCCACGTCAGTAGAATCCTGTTGCCCCGATGATCGACGGCTCTGTCGTCGATTGTCGTCCGCGTCGCTCGGAATGACAGACTGTTGAGACTCGTGCGGGAGTCGCACTCCCGCCTCTTTCGTTTCACTGCACTCCTTCGCGGGAATGAGTTCTCGATGAACGCACTCAAATCAGCGAGGTGAGCAGCACATGGAGCAGCAATTCCCCATGCTTTTCTCCACGGGACGTATCGGCGGCATGGAGACGAAGAACCGTCTCGTGATGTCGCCGATGGTACGCAACTATGCGGATTCCGACGGGATGGTGACGGACAAGTACTTCGCCCACATCGATCTGATCGCCAAGGGCGGGGTCGGCGCCATGATCCTGGAGGCGAGCTACGTAAGTCCGGAAGCGAAAGGCTTTGCCAACCAGTTGGGCATCCACAGGGATGAGACGATCCCCGGTCTCCGGCGGCTCGTCAATTCGGCTCACGAGAACGGGGCGAAGATCGGCCCGCAGTTGTACCACGCGGGCCGGCAGACGTCATCGCAGAACTCGGGTATGCAACCTGTCGCGCCTTCCGCCATTCCCGATCCGACGATCAACGAGATCCCACGCGAACTGACCGTCGATGAGATCAGAGCGATCGTCGACGCCTTCGGACAGAGCGCTCGTCGCGCCAGGGAGGCGGGCTGCGACTTCGTCGAGATCCACGGCGCGCACGGCTACCTGATCACCCAGTTCCTGTCCGAGTTCAGCAACAAGCGCACGGACGATTACGGCGGATCGGAGGAGAACCGCATGCGCTTCCTGCGGGAGGTCGTGCAGGCGGTGCGCGCCATGGTCGGCGAGGACTTCCCGATCATCGTGCGCCTCTCCGGCGACGAACTCGTTCCCAACGGCATCAAGCCGGAGTTCACCGTCCGTATCGCGCGGGAGTTGGAGGCCATGGGCGTCGACGCGCTCCACATCTCCGCCGGCAACTACGCGTCGTATGCGCTCGGCCTCATGATCCAGCCGATGGCTATCCCCGACGCGCCGCTCGTCTATCTGGCCGAACAGGTCAAAGCGGCGGTCAGCATCCCCGTGATCACCGTCGGCAAGATCCGCTATCCGGAAATGGCGGAGCAAATTCTGCGTGACGGGAGGGCCGACTTCATCGCGCTTGGACGCTCGCTTCTTGCCGACCAGGACTGGCCGAGGAAGGCTGAGGAGGGGCATCCGGAGCACATCAACCACTGCATCGCGTGCAACCAGGGGTGCATCAGCCGACTCTTCGCTCAGCTCGATACATGGTGTACGGTGAACCCGATCACCGCACGTGAGTTGGAGTTTGTCCAGCCTCCGCCCGAACGCAAGATGCGCGTCCTCGTCGCAGGCGGCGGACCAGCGGGCATGGAAGCGGCCAAGTTCGCGGTCGGCTACGGGCACGACGTCACGCTGTACGAGAAGTCCGACCACCTGGGCGGTCAGTTGATCGCCGCCGCCGCTGCTCCATATCGGTCCGGCTGGGAGGAGCTTCGGAGCTACCTCGTGAGCGAGATGGACCGCCTGGCGGTCGATGTGCGGCTCAACATGGAGCTTACCGCCGACATGGCGAAGTCCGAGAACGCCGACGCGGTGATCGTCGCCGTCGGATCGCATCCGGTCCGCCCGAGCATCCCCGGTATCCAGTCGGAGAACGTGCTGCTCGCGCGCGACATCCTGGAAGGGCATGCGGCTGCGAAGGGTCGAGTGGTCGTGGCGGGAGGCGGCTGCTCAGGCGCGCAGACTGCGGAATATCTGGCGGACAAGGGACATGAGGTCACGATCGTCGAGATGCTCGGCGACATCGCGGTCGATGCGCCGTCGGCGGAGCGGGAGCTTCTCATCGCCCGCCTGCAGGATCGTGGGGTCAGGATCATGACCGATACCAAGATCCTGAGCATCGACGAGGGCAGGGTGAACATCCAGACGCCGCGCGGCCTCGACGCCATCGACGCGGAGACCGTCGTGCTCTGCCTGGGATCGGCTCCGAACAACCATCTGACGGAGCAGTTGGTGAAGGTCATTGACGAAGTGGTGGTCGTCGGTGACGCGGTCGAAGCCCGGAAGGTCACGGAGGCGATGGCCGAGGGAGCGCTGGCGGCTCGCACGCTCGGCGAGGAGGTCGGCTCTGCCCAAAGAGCAGCCTAGGGTCTCAGGTCCATCCGTTGTAGGAGCAGCTTCCAGTTGCGATCAAGCCATGTAGGAGCAGCTTCTAGCTGCGATCGCGGCTGGAAGCCGCT
>CAYXOC010000029.1:0-56816 GCA_964466715.1 uncultured bacterium | reverse complement strand
CCTACCCACCTAGGCCCCGGTGCATACCATGTAGGGAACGCCCGCCGTCGCGTTCTACTCGCTGCAGCGACCCGATGCTGACGGAATGCGTTTGCCTCCATCAGCAGCATTCGATCCCTGCTTGCCCACCGCGACATTCTGGCTCCGGCGGTCCGGACGAAAAAAAGGGCGGGGGGACACTGGCTTCCGTGGGTGAGAGAAGATGATGTCCGCCCGCCTGTCATATGAAATCCCGGGTGGAACCGACGCAAGGGGAGCACGGCATAACGGTCACCCGGGGTCCATTATTCGGTTTGTCTGCTATCAGAACCAGCCCAGATCGAGGTTCTGACCCAGATCCTGGATCACCTCGTCCGTTAGGCTGTTATTGAACTCTTCCCATCTGGCGTTGGACCAGATCTCGACTCTCGTGCCGAGCCCAACGACCCAGATGTCGTCATCGATCCCCGCGTACTTCCGCAGGTTCTCCGGTATGCCGATCCGTCCCTGGCCGTCCGGAGTGCATTCCACCGCCGAGCCGAGGAAGAAGCGCTCGAGCTTCAAGGCGTCACTGTCGAGAAGCGACCGCGGAGTGAGCTTCTTCTGAAACTCGGACCAGTGCATGTCGGAGAAGATCCAGAGGCAGCCGTGGAGTCCTCGGGTGATGTAGAAACGCTCCCCCAGCCTCGCGCGGAATTTCGCGGGGATGACGGTGCGTCCCTTGTTATCGACTGAATGGAAGTATGCCCCCGAGAACACGGTTCGTTCCTCTAGGTGAACTTAGCCGATCAAGAACTGATGTTCAGCATCTGCTTCGATCCGGAATGCGAGTTGCTTCTTCGAGCGGTTTCTCACCAGGGTTACGTTCCGGACCTCGTCGAATCTGCCCCTGTCCGCCTGCAGCAGGGAGATGACGAATTCCTTGTTGTTCCGCCCGCCGGACTCCGCCGTGCAAGTTGCACAGTAGCCGCGGGAGGAGATTCGCTCGCCGTTGTCGTCGGCGAAGCTCACGGTGACATCCGGGAACGGGTCCGGCCGCCTGCAGATGTCGCATCTCTGCACCGGGATCAGCTTGCTGCCGGAATCCTTGCAGAGTTCGCAGACGATGTCGTAGATCAACTGATCGAACGATCGGTGGAGGATAACGAAGCCGTAATTCGCTCGCAGCATCTGCTCGATCTCGTCGAGTATCGACTGGTCTTCGCTTTCGAGCTTCACGGCGTAGGCCACGAGCTTGCCCCTGCACAACTGCACGCTCTGCAGTATCGGCTGAAACTGATCGAACAGTCTCGACAGCTCGCGGGCATCCTGATCGCTTTCGGCCTCTACCAGATACACGGCCTTGAGCCCTCTCGGTTGCGGCTCAACGCATATCTGGCTGACAAATCTTGTTGGGCTGGTTCGTCGTGGCATTGGACTTCCACTCCACACTGTCATTCCGCGATCAGGCTTCGCTGCATGCCTACCACTATCTGCTGCCAACTGGTCAAAAATCGCCAGAATCGGATCGGTTGTGGTACGATCTACCACTTTCTACCACCAATCACCACTGATTATACTTCCCGGGGAACCCAGCGTCAATGACTGCCCGTGAAAATGTCTGTGAACTTTTCTGGACGGAACTCAGCCTTATCGGTGATAGGCAGGCGGGCCGGTGCATGATCGGTGTGATAGAGGGGTATACGTATCCGAGGCCGTCGTCAGGGTGAACAGAGACAGTCAACCATTTGACATCTGGTGCGGTTTTCCGTATTCTAGTGAACAGGAGGGGAAGGAGACAAGCGGAGCACCCAGGGGTGTCTATCATTGACAACCATTCGAGTAGACAATCTTACCGTCGACTACTGTGATGCCGGCACCGGCCTGCCGGTCATATTCATACCAGGCATAACCGAGTTCAAGGAAGAGTTCATATTCCAGTTCCACGGTCTGTCAGACAGCTACAGGATCATCAGCTACGACCTGCGGCGGGGGCTCAAGCGCGCCGCCGACTACACGCTCGATATGCTGGTCGATGACCTGAGGCGGTTCATGGCAGCCCTCGATCTGGACAGCGCCGTCCTGTGCGGGCACTCTTTCGGTGGACTCGTTGCGATGGAGTTCGCCCTGCAGCACCCCGACATGGCGAAAGCCCTTGTGCTCGTCTCGGCCTATCCCTCCGTTCCGAACATCTCGTCGGACCAGTTGGTCTCGTGGACGTCTTCCGCCGAGCATCCGCTCCACAGGGGATTCGGCACGGCCATCAAGCTTGGGATCGCCCGACTCTTCGGGCGGAGGACATCGAGCACGGTGGCGATGACGGATGCGGCCGATGCGGTCAGGACCGTCGCGCGGCAGGCGTCACGGACGTCGAAGCCGACGATCGACCAGAGGGTGCACATCGTTCGGACGACCGACCTCCGCGACCGTCTCCCGGAGCTTTCAATGCCCACGCTGGTGATCGCGGGCGCGCAGGACCGGGAGGTGTTCCTGGCGAGCGCTCAGCAGTTGTACGAGAGCATCCCGAACGCTTCCCTCGAGGTGATCGAGGACGCGGGGCATTTCTGCTTCCTCACGCGGCACGACCAGTTCAACACCGTCGTAGACGAGTTCCTGACCAGCAACCTTGCCCATCTCTAGTGACCGGTGGAGAGCCTTGACCGCCCTTATCGATACCCACTGCCACCTGAACCACCACGACCTCGCCGGCGACATCCCCGGTGTGCTCGCGCGCGCCCGGGAGGCCGGAGTCTGCCGCATCATCTGTGCCGCCTTTGACATGGAGTCGAGCGAGCAGGCGGTCCGCCAGGCGCGCGAGTACCCGATGGTCTGCGCCACTGTGGGAGTTCACCCGCACGACTCGTCGAAGTTCCGGCCGGAAGACGAGGAACGTCTGACTGAGCTCTGCCGCGAGGAGAAGGTTGTCGCCATCGGGGAGACCGGCCTCGACTACCACTACGACTTCTCGCCGAGGGACCGACAGCGCGACATCTTCCGCCTGCACATCCGGATGGCGCGCGAACTCGGTCTCCCGCTGGTGATCCACAGCCGGGAATCCGACGACGACATCCTGGACATACTCGAGGACGAGGGCATGCCGGAGCGCGGCGCGGTGCTGCACTGCTTCTCGGGCGACACGGACATGGCTCTCAGAGCGCTGGAGATGGGCTGCTACCTCGGGATCGCCGGCCCGATCACCTTCAAGAACGCGGACGACTTCCGCCGCACGGTCGAGGGGCTGCCGCTCGATAGCCTGCTCGTGGAGACGGACGCACCCTACCTCACACCGCATCCTCACAGGGGCAAGCGAAATGAGCCGGCCTACGTGCGGCTTGTGGCGGCGAAGCTGGCCGAGATCAAGGGCGTCACGCCGGATGAGGTGGCGTCATCGACCACGGCGAACGCGGAGTGGCTGTTCGGCAATCCCTAGAGCGTATCTCACAGGCCAATTCCGCCCCGTAGGAGCGGCTTCCCAGCCGCGAATGCCCACGTAACGCCGTGGGATCGGAATCCCCTCCTACGACCGATTTGGAATGCGCTCTAGTATCTGTTCCTGTCGAAGCTCGACCGGGCAGGGGCGCCTTCGCCCGATCCCTGCGGACGGAACTGAGCGCCCGCCGCAACCCGATCCCTCTTCCTTGCCTGGCGGCACGGCCCACAGCGAACGGGCTCGTTCTGGAAGCCCTTCTGAGCGTAGAACTCCTGCTCGCCCGCGGAGAAGACGAAATCCTGTCCGCAATCCTTGCACTTGAGGTTCTTGTCCTCGAGCATGTAGTACTGTCCTCCTCAGGATCCTGGATGATCCAACTGCTGCCGGGGATGCCCTGGTCGAACGAGACCGAGCGTACGTGAGGGAGCCGACCGAGGATGCCGGGATCTTGGCCTGCCGCAATCATATCGCACACTGGTGGAGCCCAAGCAGTAGTTGCCATGCTGGTATACCCATATCGGCCGCGTTCGCAATCACGCAATCGCGTTGACGCGCCGAAGCTGCCTGCAGTACAATTGGGCCAACGTCTTCGGTTAGCGAGGGATTGCGTTGCCAACTAACAATATCACAATCAGCCCGTTTCAGCCAGGCGATCTCGAAGGTGTCGTCAGCCTGATCAACCGCGAGATGACCGCCGACCCGACGACCAGCGCGAACTTCCAACGGAGGGTGCTCCTCGACCTGAACTTCGATGTGAAGGGCGCTCCCGTTGCCAGAGACGGCGACAAGATCGTCGGCTTCATGTGCGGCATGGTGCGAAAGTACCTGATGGAGGACCAGGCGCCCGATCTGGATCGCGGCTACATCACGCTGCTGGCGGTCGATCGGGACTACCGGCGCCAGGGTATCGGCGCTCGGCTCTGGGAGCAGGTGCGGTCGTATTTCCAGTCCAGGGGGGTGAAGGTTGCCCTCGTCAGCACTTTCGCGCCGAACTACTTCGTCCCCGGCGTCGATCAGGTTGCCTACGCCGATGCGATCGAGTTCTTCAAGGCGCAGGGTTTCACGGTGGCGGTCACCGTTCTCAGCATGGACTCGTGCCTGGTGGACCTCAAGACCCCCGACTGGATCAAGGAGAAGGAGGCGCAGTTGGTCTCCGAGGGCCTCATCTTCGAGGCTTTCCGTCCGGAGCACACGCTCCCGCTGCTCGATCACCTCAGGGAGTGTTTCCCCGGCGACTGGCAGCGCTACATCCGCGAGTCGATGGTGCGCAAGACGATGGGCCAGTTCGAGCGGAGCGAGATCTACGTGGCGATGTACCAGGGCAAGTGTCTCGGTTTCTGCCAGCATGAGCACGAGCGGTTCGGGCCCTTCGGCGTCGACGACAAGGAGCGCGGTCGAGGGATCGGCGCGGTCCTGCTGCTGAAGTGCCTGCACGGCATGAAGGCGCTGGGTATCCACAACGCCTGGTTCATGTCCACCACCGACGACGCCGCGAGAGTATACACCCAGGGCGGCTTCAAGGAGACCCGCCGCCATGCGGTGATGAAGAAGGTATTGGAGTAATGGAGTGATGGAGCAATGGAGTATTGGGAACCCGGTACTCCAAGACTCCGATACTCCATTCCCGGGGAGGTTTTCATGTCCGACAAAGTCGATATCCTTGCGATCGGAGGCCACGCGGGAGACGCCGAGATCTCCTGCGGGATGGCGCTCTGCCACCACGTGAACCAGGGCAAAAAGGTGGCGATGCTTCACATGACGCCCGGCGAGAAGGGCCACCCCACCATGTCGGCCGAGCGCTACGCCGAGTTGAAGCGCGTCGAGGCCGAATACGCCGCCAAGGCCATCGGAGCGAAGGTCTACTTCCTTCCCTACGGCGATGGCGAGCTCCCCGTGAACGACGAGGTCAAGTTCCGGATCGCCGATGTCATCCGCGACTGCAAGCCGAGCGTGATCCTGACTCACTGGGTCAAGAGCATCCACAAGGACCACACGAATACCGCGCTGAACGTTCCCGACGCGCAGTTCTACGCCGGGATCGCCGGCTTCGAGCGCAAGGATCCCGCTCACTGGTGCGGAACGATCTACCACGCCGAGAACTGGGAGGACGCCGAGGGCTTCGTGCCCCAGGTCTACGTGGAGATCACGAAGGAAGACATGAAGCTCTGGGAAGAGATGGTCCTGAAATACGCTCTCTTCCGCGGCGAGGTCGCGAAGTTCCAGTACGTCGATTACTACAAGGCGCTGGCGCGCGTCCGCGGCTGCGAGATGTACACCGAGTACGCGACCGCCTTCATGCTCCCGCCCGGCTCGCACCGTCGGAAGGTCCAGTCGTTCTTCGGCTAGGCCGCTTGCCCACTCAGGGGACGCGTCCGGAACGCCGAATGGGACGTCGACCGCGGCGTTGTCGACGCCGAATTCGACGATACGGACGATCACATGCACGCTGCACGACTCCACGGCCCGAACGATATCCGCTACGAGCAGGCTCCGGACCCAATACCCGGGCCGGGGCGGATGCTCGTGCGCGTCCGGGCGGCCGGCATCTGCGGCACCGACATCGAGATCTACACCCACGAGCACCCCGTCTACCGATCGGGCAAGGGCAGGCTCCCACTGATCCTCGGCCACGAGTGGTCCGGCGAGGTGATGGAGGTCGGCCCCGGCGTCACGCGCTTCAAGCCGGGCGACCGCGTCACCTGCGAGAACCCGATCGGCTGCGGGACGTGCGAGGCATGCCTCAACGGCCACGAGAATGCCTGCCCGAACCGCATGGAATTCGGAATCCAGGGACGCGACGGCGCATTCGCCGATTACACGCTCGCCGATGAGGGTAAGACTCACTCGATAGGCGATCTGTCCTTCGATGAGGCCGCCCTGCTGGAGCCGGCGACCGTCGCGGTCCGAGCGGTCAGGCGCGCGGAGGTCCGGCCGGGCGACCGAGTGGCGGTCCTCGGGTCCGGGTGCATCGGCCTGCTCGTCGTTCAGGCGGCGAAGGCGGCCGGAGCGGGCCTCGTCCTGGCGACCGATATCGCGGAGTCCAAGCTGCTTCTTGCGCGCAGTCTGGGCGCCGACGCCGTCGCAAGCCCGTTGACGGAGAGCCTGGCCGATGCGAGCCGCAAGCTCACCGGTGGAAACGGCTTCGACGCCGTGATCGAGTGCAGCGGGGATACCACATCGCTCTCGGACGCGTTCGCCCTGCCCGCGATCGCCGGGAGGATCGTGGTCGTCGGCGTCTACGGCGGAGCGGCGGTCCCGATCGCGCCGGATGCGCTCGTATCCGGGGAGATCACCGTGCGCGGGACGGTCGGCGGGCAGGACTGCTGGGAGGAGACGATCCGCCTCGCCGCCGAGGGTGCGATCCGGACTCGTCCGCTGATCTCGCACACCATGGCGCTCTCGAACGTCCGCAAGGCATTCGACCTTGCGCTGAGCGGCGGCCCGAACGTAACCAAGATCATTCTGACCCCCTGAGTCCTGAATACTGTGAAAATCTACATCGCGGCAACGAGACAAAACGACGGCAAGACGATCGCATCGCTCGGCCTCATCGCGGCCGTGCTCCAGCGCACTCACAAGGTCGGCTACATCAAGCCGGTCGGCCAGCACTACGTCGAGGTGAACGGCCACAAGATCGATGAGGACGCGATCCTCGTCAAGCAGACATATCACGTGGACTGCGATCTGTCCGACATGTCGCCGGTCGCCGTGCCGCGCGGATTCACCGAGGCTTACATCGAGAACCCTGACCGGGATGCGCTCGTCCGGGAGATCACCGGCGCATACGACCGCGTCTCCGAGGGCAAGGACTTCACCCTCATCGAGGGCACCGGCCATGCGGGAGTCGGCTCGGTCTTCGACATGTCGAACGCCGACGTCGCCAAGCTCCTCGGGGCCAAGGTCATCATCGTCTCCGCCGGCGGCATCGGGAAGCCGATCGACGAGATCATGCTGAACAAGGCGCTCTTCGACCGGATGGAAGCGCCTGTGCTCGGCGTGATCGTGAACAAGATCCAGAGGGAGAAGTACGACCGGATCGCGCCCATCGTGACCAAGGGCCTGAACAGGAAGGGCCTGGAGGTCCTCGGCGTGATGCCCTACAACCCGGTGCTCTCCAACCCCACCATGGAGCAGTTGCTCGACGACATGAAGGGCGACCTGATCACGGGCGCCGAAGGGCTCAAGAACACCGTGAACCGAGTCGCCATCGGGGCGATGGCTCCCCACGAAGCCCTCGACTACATCGGCAGGGACACGCTGCTCATTACTCCCGCCACCAGGGAGGACCTGATCCTGGCGGCGCTCGGCTCCTGCTTCATCGATGAGCAGGGAGAGTCATGCGTCTCAGGCATAGTGCTCACCGGCGCGGCCAGCCCGCATCCGCGGATCCTGCATCTGATCGAGCGCGCCCGGATACCGGTCATACGCGTGCCGCAGGACACCTTCACCACCGCCTCGAAGATCAACAGCCTCATGGTCAAGATCCGGCCCGGCGACACGGCCAAGATCGACGCGGCCGAACGCCTGGTCAGCGGACATGTGGATATGGAGAGGTTGATGGAGTTGCTGCAGGGGACGTAGGTGGCGGACCGCAGACGGCAGACTGCAGACCGCAGGCTGCAGGCTGCCGCCGTTCCTCCTCTGGAGAGGGGCAGGGGTGACCTGCAGTCCGCAGTCTGCCGTCTGCGGTCTGACTAGAACCTCGTGCCGAGCGTGAATGCGTATCCCTTGATATTCGTGTTCTCCACGTCGCGGTATCGCAGTTCGGCGACCCATCCGTGGCTCGACTCCACGCCGAGGGCGTATTCCACCCCGTTCTCCCTGTCGTCGGATTTCGACGTCACTCCATCGACCACGGAGGTCGTCCGTATGCCGTACATGCCGATGCCGGCCGCCACGAAGAACCT
Organism: uncultured bacterium; assembly: GCA_964466715.1. Lineage (GTDB taxonomy): Bacteria > Armatimonadota > UBA5829 > DTJY01 > DTJY01 > CAYXOC01. The sequence goes on along the minus strand of CAYXOC010000029.1, from coordinate 48,521 downwards.
GGTGCTGCCCATGCGCAGAGGGCGGATCTTGCCGAGCAGTGTCACCGGCACTATCTCGGTTGACGTTTCGCCGTCCTCCGCGTCGGACTCAGCCTTTCCGTATTCGACCGACAGCAGCGTCTCGAGCCCGCCCAGCCTCATCATGCTGTAGTTCAGCCGGTACGACGGCCAGTACTCCTGAGTCGACTCCCTGACGGACGCTTCGCTGGGGTAGAACACACCGGCCTGCAGCGAGAAGCGGTCGGACGACTTGCCTTTGGATGCCTTCGGTGGCGCGGGAGGCTGAAGCTCCAGGGTCTCGGTATCCGCGTATGCCTTCACTCCGATCGGGATAGCCTGGTCGAACTCCATGCGGACGACCCTCGCCAGCGCGACGTACGGGCGCTCCGTGGTACAACTCAACACCTTCACGTCCGCTATCGGACGCTCGCTCTCAAGCAGCTTGACGGCAAACTGTGCGCCTTCCCGCACAGGCTGAGGGACGCTGATCTGCAGGAACTCCCCGGTGCGGCCTACCACCACTCCCGTGAACTGCCCGGCGTCTGCGTTGGCAGTCGTGGGGCATCCGCAGATCAGTGCTGCCACAGCCACGATGAGCATGGACACTGTGACTTTGTACATCGCCCAAACCTCCTTCACTCATGGCTCTGGGGGGACACTGATGGCTACGCGGATAGACTACCCTGTGACGGCGATACGCTAAACGGAGTGTGGGAGCGTGGGGGGACTCATGTAGGAGCAGCTTCCAGCTGCGATCAAGCCACGTAGGAGCAGCTTCCAGCTGCGATCAGACCATGTAGGAGCAGCTTCCAGCTGCGATCGCGGCTGGGAAGCCGCTCCTACAACGTGGGCAGAGCGCAGAGAAACAAGAAGGGGCCGCCGAATCCTCGGCGACCCCACTGATCACTGGATACTGGATACTGGATACTGGTCACTCGACCTCCTACCCCTTCACCCCCGAGATCACCACGCCCTGGATGAAGTACTTCTGCGCGCAGAAGAACAGGGTCAGCAGCGGGAGCATGACGACCGTCGCCGCCGCCATCAGCAGATGCCAGTCGGTCGCGTGCTCGCCCTGGAACGACCAGAGCGCCAGGGCCAGGGTGCGCTTCGTCGGATCGCTGAGGTAGATGAGTGGGCCGAGGAAGTCGTTCCAGTGCGCCATGAACGAGAAGATCGCCACGGTCGCCAGCGCCGGCTTTGCCTGCGGGAGGATCACCTTGGTGAACGTGCCGAAGGTCCCAGCGCCGTCGATCTTGGCTGCCTCGTCCATCTCGATCGGGATCGTCATGTAGTACTGGCGCAGGAGGAAGATGAAGAACACGCCTCCTCCGAAGAACGCCGGCACCGTCAGTGGGTAGAACGTATCGTACCAGCCGATGCTCGTGAAGATCTTGAAGATCGGAATCAGCGTTACCTGCGGCGGCAGCATGATCGTCGAGAGCAGCACGATGAACAGGATGTCCCGGCCCGGGAAGCGCATCCTGGCGAACCCGAATGCCACGATCGATGCCGACAGGATCTGCCCGACCATGCAGACGAAGGTGATGATGCAGGTATTCTTCAGGCAGCCGAGGAAGTTCATGAACTTCAGCGCTTCCGGATAGTTGTCCCATACCGGCGAGACCTTGCGGACCTCGGTGAGCGCCGTCTTAGTGACCGTGAGCTCCTTCGCTCCGATGGTCTCGCCCTCCATGACTCTGACCGCCGTCGTCTCACTTGCCGGGTCCATGGGGATGACGCCCGCTACCTTGAGCACGTCCTCGCCCTGGGACATCGTGAATACGCCGTATTCCTTGCCGTCGATCTTCATCTTCACCTGCTGAGTCGGCAGCCACTCGGGTGGGCTCTTGAAGATCTGCGAAGCCTCCTTCAGCGAGCTCGATACCATCCAGTAGAACGGGATGAGTATCAGGAACGAGCCCGAGATCAGCAGGGTGTAGGTGATGAAATTGGCGATGCGCTTCGATGTGCTCTTCTTTCGTATCTTTTCTTCTCGTACCACAGTTGCCATGACCGATTCCTCCTGTTCCCTACTTCCTGCCCTTGACTTCGGCCTCGTAGTAGACCCACGTGCTCGAGGACTTGAAGATCAACAGCGTGCAGATCAGGATAATGATGAAGAGTATCCACGCCATCGCTGCCGCGTAACCCATCTGGAAGTACTGGAACGCCTTCTGATACAGATACAGCAGGTAGAACAGAGTCGCGTACGCCGGTCCGCCCTGCGTCATAACGAACGATGATGTGAAGACCTGGAAGCTGCCGATGACGCCCATGACCAGATTGAAGAAGATCGTCGGAGAGATCATCGGGAGCGTGATCTTGATGAACTTCTGGACTGGGTTCGCGCCGTCGATCTCCGCCGCCTCGTAGAGCTGGGTGGGGATGCCCTGCAGGCCGGCGAGGTAGATGATCATTCCGCCGCCGACGCCCCACAGGCTCATGAGGATGAACGCGGGAAGCGCCCACTGCGGATCGGCCAGCCACGCGGGAGGCTGGTTGACGAGAGCGACCTTCTCTATGCTGAGCCCGTTGTGGAATCCGATCATCGGCCAGATCTTCGAGCCGAGGAACACGTTCAGGATGCCGTTCTCCGGGTTGAAGATCCAGCGCCATACCATCGCAACCGCGATGCCGGGCAGGACCGCCGGGATGTAGAAGATCGTCCGGAACCAGGTCATGCCCTTCACGTTCTGGTTGAGCAGCAGCGCAACCAGCAGAGAGCCGGCCAACCCCATCGGCAGGGCGAATATCGCGTAGGTTATCGTGACCTTCAGCGACTGGATGAACCGGAAGTCATGCAACAGCGCCTGCTGATAGTTTGCGAACCCCACGAACTTCGGTGCGTTGATGATGTCCCAGTCGCACATGCTTATGTAGATCGAGAAGAGCATCGGGCCCAGCGTGAAACACGTGAACCCGATCAGCCACGGGGCAATGCACAGGTAGCCCTCGATGGCCTCCTTCCTCGCAATCTTGCTCATCTTCGCTTTTCCCATAGCCTACTTTACTCCTCACGGGAATCGACAAATCCCAAATCCGCAATCGGCAATCCGCAATCCACAATCCGCAATGGGATCACTCCCTGTTGTACATCAGGATCTGGTTCGCGTACTTTGCTGCTTTCTCGCAGCATTCCTTGGAGGTCTTCTTGCCAAGGATGGCAAGTGTGATCTCGTTGGCGATTATGTAGTTCATCTCCTGCGAGCACTCCACCTTCGGGAGCGGATGCCCGTACTCGATGGCGTCGATGAACGCCTGCTTGTTCCGCGGCTTCTCCTTCAGGTAGAGGTATGCGCCCGACTCCGCGACGGACTTGCGGCTCGGGATGATCTGCTTCTGCTCGGCGAAGTGTCTCTGCATGTCCGGCGAGGTCATGAACTTCACCAGTTCCCAGGCTTCCTTCTTGTGCTTTCCACGCTTCAGGACGCCCCAGCACGCTCCGCCGATGAACGACGCGCGCTTCTTGCCTTTGGGCAGAGGAGCGACATCGTAGTCGAAGGTGGTGATCTCTTTGTTGAAGATCAGACCGGCCGCCCAGCTTCCACTGATGTACATGCCTATCTGACCGTTCGTGAAGAGCTTCTGCGGGCCGATGTCCGCTGCGTCGGCGGCGGTCGGCGCGACGTGATGCTTCGTGCGCAGGTCGGACATCCACTGGAGCGCCTCGTATGCCTCAGGCTGGTCAAGGATGCACCTCGTGTTGTCCTTGTTCAGGATGTCGCCGCCGTTCTGCCAGATGTAGTCCTGCCACCACTGATCGGGCACGCATCCCCACTGTTCGAGCTTGCCGTCGCCGTCGAGACATTTGCTCAGCTTCTTGGCATTCTTGAGGAATGTGTCCCATGTCCAGGTCTCGTCGGGGTAGGGCACGTTGTACTTGTCGAACATGGTCTTGTTGTAGTACATCGCGTAGATGTCTACGTCGCCCGGGATGGCGTAGACCTTGCCCTTGTAGCGTCCCCAGCCGTCAACGGCCGGCTTGTAGAAATCGTTGATGTCGAACGTCGGGTCGTTCTCCATGTAGGGGCCGAGGTCTTCGAGCAGACCCTTCGCCGCGCAGGGAGTGAACCACACCGAACTGATCCGGCTGACGTCCGGGCATCTTCCGCCCGCGGTCGAGACCAGCAGCTTGTCGAACATGCGGACCCACGGCACGGACTCGATCTCGACGCGCACGTTCGGATGAGTCTTGTAGAACTCCTTCAGCGCCTCTTTGTAGAAATCCAGGTCTTCCTGCTTGTCCCAGACCGTCATCCTCAGGACGATGACTCCGGGCTCGGTCTCCTTCTTCGCGCAACCGGCGAAAATGAAGCTCAGGAGGAATGAACAGGCTAGCAATATTGCGATTGGTCGTTTCATGTCTCACTCTCGGTTGCGTGGGACGTCCGGGACATACAGGTCATATGAGTCCCATACGTCCCATCCCGCTGCAGTCTGCCGTCCGCAGTCTCCCATAGAGTTCACCGGCGGAGGCGCTCTTACCTCCCGTACTGCATTACGTCATAGCGGAGAAGATCGTTCACCAGAGGCGTCACTTTCCTGCATGCCGTCTCCGCGCTCTCCTCGCCGAGGATCGCCAGCGTGATCTCGTTCGAGATGATATCGTTCATCTCCCGGGAGCATGGCACGTTGGGGAGCACGTAGCCGTATTTGATCGCGTCGATGAACGCCTGCTTGTTCCGCGGCTTGTCGTCGAGATAGAGATATGCCCCCGACTCCGCGACCGAGCGCCGGCTCGGGATGATGTGCTGGGTCTTGGCGTAGTGTCTCTGGAATGTCGGGGAGGTCATGAACTTCACGAGTTCCCACGCCTCCTTCTTGTGCTTCGAGCCCTTCAGGACGCTGAACGCCGCGCCGCCCATGAACGCCGCCCGCCGCTTGCCCTTCGGGATCGGCGCCACGTCGTAGTCGAATGTCTTGATCTCCTTGTGGAATATGAGCGCCGCCGCCCAACTCCCGCTGATCAGCATCCCGATCTGGCCGTTGGTGAAGAGCTTCTGCGGGCCGATGTCCGCTGCGTCGGCGGCGGTCGGCGCGACCCGATGCTTCGTGCGCAGGTCCGACATCCATTGGAGCGCTTCGTATGCCTCAGGACGGTCGAGCGCGCATCTCGTGCAGTCCTTGTTCAGGATGTCGCCGCCGTTCTGCCAGACGTAGTCCTGCCACCATATGTCCGGCACGCAGCCCCACTGATCCAGCTTGCCGTTGCCGTCCAGGTCCCTGGTGAGCTTCTTCGCTGCGGCCAGGAACGTGTCCCAGTTCCACGTCTCATCGGGGTAGGGGATGCCGTACTTGTCGAACATCGTCTTGTTGTAGTACATCGCGTAGATGTCCACATCGCTCGGGAGGCCGTACACCTTGCCCTTGTACATTCCCCAGCCCTCGAGCGATTCGGGGTAGAAGTCCTCGATGTCGAACGTCGGGTCGTTCTCGATGTACGGATCGAGGCATTCCAGGAGGCCCTTCGCTGCGCAGGGCGTGAAGTAGGTGGAGTCGACGCGGCTGACGTCCGGGGAGCGACCGCCCGCCGTCGAGATGAGGAGCTTGTCGAACATCCGGCTCCAGGGGATCAGCTCGATCTCGACCCGGATGTTGGGATGGTCCTTGTAGAACTCCTCGAGCGCGTTGTTGTAGAAGGTCAGCTCGTCCTGCTTGCCCCACATGATGAGCTTCAGGGTGACGATCCCCGGCTCCTGCTTCGGCTTCGAGCATCCGGAGAGCAGCACGGCCAAGAGTAGGATCAATGCCGCCAGTCGCATAACGATTGTACTCATCGCGGTCCAAATATCATGGCAGGACGGGTCTCGCATCGGCGAACGACGATGCCGGTCCCGACGTCGAAGCCCCTCCCCGATGTAGGAGGGGTTTTCCGATCGAAGATCGGTAACCCCGACGTCGCAATCAGCGATCCCGAGGGATCCCAGGACTCCCCCCGCACGGCGCAGGTCCGATCTCCGATCCCTATTCGCGGTTACTCTTGTACCTCAGCATGTCGGTGATCCGCGGCGCGGTCCGCATGCAGGCGTCTTTCGCACTTTCCTCGCCGATCTGCATGCGGCTGAGGTCGTTTCCGATAATGCTGTTCATCTCCTCGCTGCACGGGACTGCGGGCAGACTGCGTCCGTACTTGATCGCATCGAGGAAGACCTTCCTGTTCTTCGGCGGGCCGGGGAGGTTGAGGAACGCGTTCGACTCTGCGACGGAGATGCGGCTCGGTATGACCTGCTCCTTGATCGCCCGCTCGCGGAGCGACTCCTTGCTGACCATGAACTTGACCAGCTCCCACGCGAGTTCCTTGTGCCGCGAGCCTCTCATCACCGCGTAGGACGCCCCGCCGTAGAACGTCGCTCTGCACTTCGGGCCTTTGGGCACCGGGGCGACGTCGTACACGAAGTCCTTCACGTCCTTCTCGAAGTAGAGCGGGACCGCCCAACTCCCGCTGAAATGCATCCCGACCCTGCCGCTGGTGAAGAGCTTGATCGAACTGATGTCGGCCATGTCCTTCGCGGTCGGGGCGACGTGGTACTTGTTGCGGAGGTCGCTCATGAACTGCAGCCCCTCGTATGCCTCGGGCTGATCGAGAAGGCAGCGGGTCTTGTCCTCGCTTATGATCTCTCCGCCGTTCGCCCACACGTACGACTGCCACCAGTTCTGGTTCGTGCCCCACTGATCGATCCTGCCGTCGCCGTCGGTGTCCTTCGTGAGCTTGCGGGCGGCGTCCAGGTAGTCGTCCCAGTCCCACGACTCGTCGGGGTAGGGGACTTTGTACCGGTCGAACATCGTCTTGTTGTAGTACATCGCGGCCACATCCACGCCCGCCGGGATCGCGTAGAGCTTGCCCCGATATTTGCCCCAGCCGCTTATGACCTCGGGGTAGAAGTCGTCGAGATCGAAGTCCTTGTCCCGCGCCACGAACGGTCCGAGATCGGCGAAGAGCCCCTTCGACGCCGCCGGAACGAACCACATCGAGCTGACGACGCTGGCGTCCGGGGCCTTGTTGCCGGCGGTGGCGATCAGAAGCTTGTAGAACGTCCTATCGTTCGGCACGAACTCCAATCGCACGCGAACGTTCGGGTGGGTCTTGTAGAAGGCCTTGAGCTTGTCATTCCACTTCCTCTCGTCGGCGGCGGTGCCCCAGACCACCATGCGCAGGAAGACGGTCTTCTCCTCCTGCTTCGGTTTGGCGCAGCCGCAGATCAAGGGGAGCAGTATCGGGACTATGAGGAATAACGCGAGTTTCGACTTGGTCATGTTCAGCATGGGTTTCCCTATCCAGGATTGCTATCGGTATATTCGCCATCCGCATGGCCGAATCCCTCCGCCCGATACCATCCCCATCCCGGACGACAAAGAAAGGGCCGGGCGATCCGCCCGACCCTTCATGCCTCATCACGACGCCGATAACCGACGGCTGAAGACCGACGATTCCCCTAGAACCTCAAATCATAGTCGATCCCGAACCACGTATGGTCGCCGAGCGTCCCTGCCTTGAAGGTCGGCGACTTGTCCGACGGCTTGAAGGTCGCCGCGATCAGCGTGTCGTTCGTGTCATTCAGGGCCGCCACGCCGAGCTTCGGGGTGAGCAGGCACTGCGCGCCGCCGAAGATCCCCTCGTGATAGTTCGTCCCCAAGCCGAGATGGAGCCGGACGACCGGGGAGAACGGCTCGCCGGGCGCCGGGGCCTTCACTACCTTCACCGCCGCGATGAAGAGCGTCGCGTCGTCGTCTCCGCCCAGGGTCTCGCCGAACGGGTTCTTCACGCCGACGGACACCTGCGGGCGGGTGGCGGTCTCATCGAGCATCTTGTAGGTCAGGACCACGAACTCCTGGGTCGGCGCGCCCTTGTTGACGTCGTAGACGTTCGCCTCGAGCTCGAGGTTCTTTGCGATACCGGCATAGGCGATATGCACGTTCATCCCCGTGGGAGCGCCCGCCGGCATGTCGTTGAAGCTCACTACGTAGCTGGCTACGTTCACCGTTCCGACGGGGGCCACATCGGCTGTGGGCATCGTGATGATGCTGCTGCCCATGACCATCTGCTGGGCAATGAGCGCCAGGGCCACCGCCAGCGCAATTCTGACTGCGGATTTCATTGAGATCTCCCTCCTTGCTCTCCGTCCGGGCGCAGTATCCGATGTTGCCTGAGCCCGGAGCCCCTGCCTGGGCAGGTGCTTGTTCCCAATTGTAACATTAGTGTTAAGAAAACGCAAGGGTAGACTTTACATCCGGTCGGCTACGCCGCCAACGCGCCCCTGGCCGCGATAGTCGCTTCGAGCGACGATTGACCGACCTGCGATGCCCTCTTGCCTCGATACTGAACGATGTAGGTGTAGTCCGACGCAGGGCCGACGATCCTGTCGATATACGGCGAGCTGGTCTCGAAGTTCAGGAACTGCCACTCGGACTCTCCCGCCTTCTTCCGGTAGATGTTGCACCCGAGCGCCCACTTCGGCTTCGAGTTGAAGCGCTCGTTGTGCGGCCGCGTGCCGAAATGGACGTGGACCGCGCCGGGGAATGCCTCCAGCCACAGCCCCGGAGTCTCGTCGCCGACGTGGAGGTGTCCGCGCGTTTCGTCCGGGATCGTCAGCCCCATCTCTCCCCGCATCGCGGTGGTGAGTTCGGGAAGGTCCGAGATCAGTCGAGCCATCGCCCGCATCGCCCGTTCGCTCTCCCTGCGCGTGGTATTCTTGAGCGCGGTCGCCGCGCTGAGTTGGCGCCTGGCCTCCAGCATCTCCGCGAACGCCGATTCGAAATCCGCCTGATGCTGCTGCAGGGCCGCGACGTCCTGAGCCTTGAGTCCCAGGTCGGCGGCATGAGCCGCCACCGCGCTCACAAAGCGCTTCATCCATAGGTTGTACTCTATATCCGCATGAGGCACATAGTCCTTTGACATACTCGCTCCCTCATATCCCCTCTTCGCTTGGTGGATATCCACTTCGCGGACGGGGGATACCCCGTCCGTGAGAGGGGCCGCCCCGATGTGGTCGGGTGTACCCCTGTCGATCTCAGGGGCGCCCCCAACCGTCCCGGGGGAATCCCCGAACCGTTCGGGAAGCCCCCTCATAGTGACGGGGCTTCCCCCGACATTATCATCGGCCTTCTTTGACGGTATCGTTAGGGCGGCTATGGAGTGCGGTGTCGATAGATATGGAGTGCGGTAGCTTGACACCGCTTTACGGAGGCGTGGCTCGACACGCCGGGGACGGATGGGCGTCAAGCCGCCCGAAAGCAAAGCGACGTCGAGCCGTCGCACTCCGGATGAGAGCGAGACCGTTCGCGGGGCAGCGCCCACTCGCGGTATGAGGGCTAGCCGAGCCGCGCCGGAGCGCCGGAAGCCGCCGACTCGCGGGCGGCAAGGAGGGTGAGCATGATCTCGCGCGTCTCCGAGAGGGGGATCGGCGTCTCCCCGGTGTCGCACATGCGGAGGAAGTCGTCGATCAGGCCGATGTATCCGTTCGATACGCGGCCGTCCGCCTCCCCGATGCCTCCCCCGGCGAACTCGCGCACGTCGGCGGCGGGGAGGCTCGCGGTGAGGGACCTCTCGCTCCCGAAGACCGTCAGCTCGTACCCGTGCGCGGTCGTCCCGCAGATGACATCGACCGTGCAGACCCGGCCGTCGGCGTATCGGAGGGTGATCACCGCCGTGTCTTCGGATTGCGACTTGGCATAGAACCGCTTGGAGGCCGTGCAGAAGACGCTCTCGATCCCCGCGCCGAGCGCGGCGACCAGCGGCTCCACGGCGTGGACGCCCATGTTGATGATCGAGCCGCCGCCGGTCTCGATGTTGTCCTGCCACTTGTGCGGCGACTTCATGTAGAGCTCGATGCCGTGCATGGCGACCGCGTGCGCGCCGAGGACGACGCCGACGCCGCCCGATGCGACGTGTTCCCGCGCCTTCACCATCGGGGGCGCATAGCGTATGGACGAGCACGACATGACCGGAGTGCGGTGTTCGTCGATGTATTCGAGCAGGCGGTCGAGATCGTCGCGGTTCGTGACCATCGGCTTGTTGATGTAGACCGGCACGCCCGCGGAGATGAACGGCAGGGCGTACTTCGCATGCTCGTTGTTCCTGGCGCAGACCATCGCGCCGTCGATCCCCGCGTCGGCGATCGTCTCGATATCGTCCGTCACCTGGGTCACGCCGTATTTGCGGGCGAACTCATCGGCCTTGGGGTGCTCGTAGTCCCAGACGTGCGAGATCTCGATGTCCCGCTCCTTCAATATCGAGGCGAATGTGTACGGGTGCGACAACGGCAGCCCGACCATGGCGATCTTCATGATAGTGTCTTCCTCCCGAATCCCGCTTGTACTCTTGCTCCTACTCTCACTCGTACTCGTAATCGCGCATCAGGGCGAAGCATTGGCGACATATCCGATGGCCGGCTGCTGACCGGTCGGCCAATGCTTAGCCCCTAGAGGTTGTCGGTCCTACTTCACCGTCACGCCGCTCACCCACTCGTTCTTCTTGATCCGCGGATCGTCGGGGACGAGCTTCCTGCCGTTGATGATGACGTTCTCGAAGGTGATGCGTTCTATCGGGCTGGCGGCGGCGTCGGATATCAGCGCGACATCGGTATTCCTGCAGCCGAGCACGCGGATGTTCCTGAAGACGACGTCCCGGATGGCGGCGTAGGGCGGATCGTGCTTCGGGGGATCGAGCATCTCATACGGCGAGCCCGGCTTCGTCGGATAGCCGATGTGCCAGTCGTCCCAGTTGTTGATCACCTTGAGGGCAGGCCGCTTCTCGGACGCGACGTGCTCGATCGTGATGTTCTCGAAGCGGATATCGTGAACGTTACCCTGTCCCGTCACCTTCAGGCCGACCACCGGGCAGACCGAGGCGTCGTCCGTCGAATGGAGGACCGTGCAGTTCTCGAAGAGCACGTTGCTCAGTTCGGCCCCGCATTCGTGGAAGAGCCCGAAGCTCCCGCCGATGTCGTTCCAGACCACGCAATTGCGGAAGGTGACGTTCTTCTGGGGAATCCAGACCTTGATCTCCAGCGAGTCGTCCGCGTTGTGGGAGAAGCAGTCCTCGACCAGCGCGTCGGACGTCCCGCCCACGACGATCCCGTCGTTGTTCACGTAGTGGCCGATCACCTTCACGTTCCGGACGTGGACCCTCCGGCAGTTGACCATGTTGAGCGACCAGACCGGAGACTCGCGGATGATGATCCCCTCGACCTTCAGGTCCTCGATGAACTCGAACTTCACCAGCGGACCGCGCTGTCGGTGCTCCAGCGACCTCCGCCCGCAGAGTATGCCTCTGCCTCGGACGGTGACATTCTTCTGGTAGGCGCTGGTGAAGAGCCCCGGGCCCGTCCAGTAGACGTCCAGGCCGTATGCGTCATGCTTGCCGGTGCGCTGGTCGTCGGGTATCGGCTTCAGGTAGACTACCGCGCCGCCCGCGATGTAGACCGTCTGCCCCGACTTCAGGTCCTTCTCCCGCACCTCGTGGATGCCGGGGCCGAAGTAGAGCACGTTCGGGTCCTCGGGATCGGGGACGTCCTTCTCCGGCGGGTTGGCGAAGATGTGAAGGGGATGCTTCAGGCTCCCTCCCGGCTCGATCGTGATGGGTCCGGGTCTGTCGATGGTGAAGCGGATGCGTTCCTTATCGACCTTCGGCCTGATATTGCGGGCGAGCGGACGGACGACGACCGTCGACGTATCGATGCCGGCCTTCTTCAGTCCGTCGAGGAACCGGATTTCTACTTCCACAGGGCCTTCGTGATCGAAGGAGCAGAAGCTCACCGGCGATACCGGGCGTCCGACGATAGTCTGCTTCGAATCCGTGTCGTAGCGGAACGACGTGTAGCAGAACGTCCGCTTCCCGTTCACGGAGACTTCATATCCCTCGGACGCGGGTTCTCCCTCCGGCGCAGGGTATATCGTCGCGCGGCCTTTGCCGTCCGCGGCGGCCGGCATGCACATCAGCGCCAGTGACGCGATCATCATCAGTGCCTTCAGAGCCATCTCCGCCCTCCCGTCTCCACAGTTCAACGACCCGCGGGAAGCTCCTTCTCAAACACGTCGCCATAGCCTGCGGTCAACCGGTAATATTACCTGATTTTCGCTCAGAAGCAAAGGAACGGCCTGATTTCCGACGAACGGGTGTATAATAAAACGAAAAGCGACTCTCCGTTTATCCTCCGCGCAAATCGAATCAATTCCCGGGAGGTGCAAGTCTCATGAAGTACCCACGCATACTCATCCCCATGTTCCTGCTTGTTTGCATGGCAGGAATGGCGGCCGCGCAGGACGACGGCGTCTTTCCGAACTTCGCCGCCATGACTAATCCCAAGGCCACGGAGTGGAACGTCCAGCTCATGCCGATATTCGAGTCGGCAGCCAAGGACTACGATGTTCCCTTGCCGCTTCTGCTCACGCTCGGCTATTTCGGCAGCGCATTCGAGAACAGGTTCGGCGCTCCGACCATCGAGTACGGATACGGCGTCATGGCCCTCCGACAGAACAAGCTCGGCGGTGATTCGCTTGCCGTCGGCGCGGCATTGATCAACGCCGCCGACGCGGAGGCGGTACAGCTCGATCCGGCGCTCAACATCCGAGCCGCCGCCGCCGTCCTCGACTCCTATGCGAGGTCGATGAAGATCGATCGATCGAAGGGCCTCGAAGCCTGGCTCGAGCCGGTCATCAAATACGCCGGCCTCGACGAGGAGAACAGCCGGTTCTTCGCCATGGAGATCTACGAGAAGCTGCTCACCGGCCTCGACTTCAAGAACTCCAAGGGCGAGTGGTTCTACTTCCCTCCTCAGGATATCGGCGCGGTTGACCTGTCCGATCTCAGGCCGCCTGTCGATGAGGGTGTGGGCGCGATGTCGACCGACTACGGTCCCGCGATCTGGGATCCCGCGCCGACCTGCAACTACAACGCCTACAATACGTCCAAGGATACGGTCGTCATCCATACGATCGAAGGCACGGCGGCCGGCGCGCGGTCGTGGATGAAGAACTGCTCGTCCAACGTCACGTCTCACTACGTCGTGTCCGAAGCGGGCGGCGTGTGGCAGATGGTGAGGGAGCAGCACAGGGCGTGGCACGTCGGCTGCTTGAACTCGCGCTCAATCGGCATCGAGAACGAAGGCTATGCTCGCTCATCGAGCCACCCCAAGAGCCTCTACGATGCGTGCGGCCTCCTGACCAGAGATATCTGCAATAGCTGGGGGATCACCAAGGCTCATAGAAGCTGCGCTCCCGGCATTCTGGGCCATAACGACGCCAACAACTGCCACTGCGGCGGCGACCACTGGGATCCGGGCTCCGGATGGGACTGGGGCTATTTCATCTCGGTCGTGGCCGGCGCGCCTCCGGCTCCCACCTGGGCCGCCACTTACAGGGCACAATCCTATCCCTCGACGATGGTTGCCGGTTCGACCGCCATCGTCTGGGTCGAGTACAACAACACCGGCACCGGCACCTGGACTCACAGCAAGACCAGGCTCGGCACATCGAGCCCTCAGGACCGAAGCAGCCCGTTCTACAACTCGACGAACTGGGTCGGCCCCAACAGGCCGACCGACGTCGACCAGAGCAGCGTGGGTCAGGGCGCAGTCGGTCGCTTCACGTTCATCCTGAAGGCTCCGAACACACCCGGCACCTACACCGAGAAGTACAAGCTCGTCCAGGAGGGCGTGACGTGGTTCGGCTCCGAGATCACGTGGACGATCACCGTCACCGCCGCGAAGGGCAATATCACCGGCACCGTTCGCAACTCCGCGACGAACCAGGCAATCTCCGGCGCGATGGTCTCCATCTCGGGCGGACCGTCTACGACGACCAACAGTTCCGGCGCCTACACGTTCAGCAACATCGACGCCGGTACGTATACGATTTCGGCGAGCGCCGCGGGCTTCAACACGTCGAGCGGTTCCGTGACCGTCAACGCAGGCGCGACGACGACCAAGGACTTCTCGCTCACCCCGACCGACGTCACTCCGCCGAGCGCTCCGTCCGGCTTGACGGCCACCGCCGTCTCGCCCTCTCAGATCAACCTCAGTTGGACGGCTGCGACGGATAACGTGGGTGTGGCGGGATATAAGATATACCGCGACGGCGTTGAGGTCGGTTCCACATCGGCGACCTCATACCAGGACAACGGTCTCCCGGCGAACACCTCCTTCAGCTACTACGTGAAGGCTCGGGACGCCGCGAACAACCTGTCCCCCGCGTCCAACACCGCGAGCGCGACGACCTTCCCGGGCAATGTCCCGATCTTCGAGGATGGTTTCGCCAACAGAGACTACTGGGAGGACATCATCCAGTCGCCGATGCCGGGGGCGTATCCTCCGCTGCTGACGACGGAGAAGAACCACGGCACGTTCTCCGGCGCGAACTCTCTCAAGACGCGCAATTCGACCGATCCCAACCAGGGATGCCTGATCGGCCATCGGTTCGAGCCTTCGTTCGGCGCCGCCAAGTTCGAGACGTACTTCTTCGACGGCTCGGGAGTCGACTACCGGACCGGCTTCGACGGCACGACCGACGGCTGGGTCAGCTATCCGTCGGCCTACGCCACGCTCACCAGCGTCGGCGGCGGGTACAGCGGCAACTGCCTGCAGGCGTCCGACGGCGGATGGACCTCCGGCGTGTACAAGGAGATCACGAGCGGCTTCACCGCCGGTGAGAGCTACTCGCTCAGCATGTATGCGAAGTGGCCGCTGCCTTCGGGCAAGACCTACGGCACCGCGCCTCGATGCTTCGTGCGGTTCTTCAACTCAGCAGGCGCGGAGATTCGGACCGACTACTCCGCGAACATCAGCACTGACAATGCCTGGCACCGCTACACGGTCTCCGGGACGATCCCGTCCGGGACCACCAAGATCTGGATCGGGCATTGGGCGATACTGAACGCATCGTACACCTACAGCTACTATGCCGACTCGGTCGTATTCACCACATCGACCACCGGCGCTTTGAAGAACAACAGCCGCCAGGGACTTCAGGTCCGCTGCATCGACGACACCGGCGGCGTGAAGGCGATATACTACGTCGGCGCCTACTCGGCCGGCGGCCCGACCGGCTCCGACGGGTACTACAGCGTCGGCCACTACAAGGTCTGCGGCGCCGGTTGCACCGGTTGGTACTGGACCTACAACGTCAAGCCGAGATCGGCCGGGTGGCATAAGCTCACCCTCGACTTCCTGCCCTACAGCGGGACCGGCGACGTGAAGGCCTACATCGACGGCACGCTCGTCGCCACGCTCGACCGCACGCCGGACACGGAGATCTACGGCCTGAACATGGTCGCCTACGGGTATCACTACCGCGTCAACCAGGATTCCTGGTTCGACGACGTAGCCATGTATGCAACTCAGCCGCATCCCGCGCCGACGATCGGCATCCCGGAGGTACTCGGGGCAGACTCGATCCGCTGGCGCTTCACCGACGGGTCGAACAACGAGATCGGCTTCAAGGTTGTGGACGCCGCCAACCAGATCCGCGGGGTCACCGGCGCGCTGACCGGCACGGGCTCCGCAGGATCGATCGACGAGACCGGCCTCGCGCCGAATACGCAATACACTCGCTCGATCAAGGCCTACAACGGCTCGCTCGACAGCTTCAGCTCGGCGTCGGCCACCGCGTGGACGCTCTCCGCGCCGCCGACTCCCGCCAGCGTCGTCTGCAGTCGGGCGGCCGGGACGTGGTACAACACCGCCGACTTCGCGTTCGACGCGGCAGGCGGATTCGGCGAGGGAACGGTTGCCGGATACCGGTACGCCTGGGACCAGTCGGCGACGTATGCCTTCACGGGCGCGGAGCCGGTATGGGATTCCGGCACGCTCGTGATGACCGCGCCCGCCGAGGGAGAGTGGTATCTCCACGTGCAGGGCTTCAACGCCGAGGGAGTGTCGAACGGCACGCTCGATCTCGGCCCGTATCGCTTCGACGCCACCGAGCCGCAGAATCCGGCCTCCGCTGTCGAGACCGGCGGCGCTCCGGACGGCGAGTGGCAGTCGACCATCTCCGATCCGGCGTTCACCTGGTCGGGCGCATTCGATGCGCTCTCGGGAGTCGCCGACTACCTCGTCTGCTTCGGCGTCGATGACACCGCGACCGAGGGCACGGTCGTTACCGAGGCGGCATACGATCCGCCCGCGGTCGAGGCCGGCACGTACTACCTCCGGGTCTGCGCCAGAGACAACGCCGGCAACGAGGCGGAGTGGGCGACTCTGTTCACATTCAAGTACGATCCATCCGCTCCGGGAACGCCGGTCGTGATCGACGACGGCCCGTACAGCGGATCGAGGACGAAGCTCCATGCGACCTGGTACTCGACCGGCAGCACCGCCATCACCGAGTATCAGTACGCGGTCGGCACGGCGGTCGGCGGATCGGACGTCGTCGACTGGACCTCGGCGGGTACCTCTGACGAGGCCGTGATCGAGATCCCGTCGCCGGGCCTGAGTGTCGGCTCGACCTACTACATCTCGGTCAAGGCGAAGAATGAGGCCGGGGTCTGGAGTGAGCCCGGCTCATCGGATGGCATCACCGTCGCCCCCGAGTACGCGACGATCTCCGCCGTGAAGGCGCTTGCCGACGAGACGCCGGTCGCGCTGCTCGGCAAGGTCGTGACCATCTCGTTCATGAACAGCTACTACATCGAGGAGACCGATCGATCGTCGGGCATCCTCGTCCTCGGCGCAGGGCCCGCTGCCGGAGCGCTCGTTTCCGTCGGCGGAATCCTGGGAGTCAACTCGATGGGCGAGCGGGCGATCCTCGACGCGGCGACGATCACCGACGCCGCTCCCGAGATCGGGCGCATCCCGAAGGCTCTCTACATGCTCGGCCGCGACCTCGGCGGCGACGCGCTGAACGCGGGCACCTCCGGCGTCACGTCGGCGACCGGATGTCACAACATCGGCCTGCTGGTCAAGATCGCCGGCAAGGTGGTCGATCCGGACGAGCGCGAGTTCTTCGTGGACGACGGCTCATCGACCGGGCCGATCAAGGTCCTCGCCCCGAGCGTCGATCTCAGCGACCTGACCGCCGGCGATACGGTCATCGTGACCGGCGTCTCGTCGCTCGAACTCGACGGGGAGACCCGCACGCCGCTCATCCGCGTGTCGTCGTCCGAGGCGATCGAGAAGAAGAACTAGGCGGAGAAGACCGCAGACTGCGAACTGCAGACTGCAGGTCAGCATGCGCATAGAAACAAGCTGGGGCGGGAGTCCGACTCCCGCCCCTTGTTCTGCATTGCCGCCATGCGCTGGCACGCCTCCCGCGTCGGTTTACATTCTCCCGCTCTGATGCTATAATTCTCCGGTATGCGCGGCGGACTCTCCCGCCGAATTCTTCCCATAACGACACTGGAGGTTCAAACGATGCCCACAAGCATTGAGCACGTTCAAGCCCGCGAGATACTCGATTCCCGTGGAAACCCGACCGTCGAGGTCGACGTCTACCTGGCCGACGGAAGCATGGGGCGGGCGGCGGTCCCGTCCGGCGCATCCACCGGCGCGCATGAGGCATGCGAGCTGCGCGACGGGGACAAGGACCGCTACCTCGGCAAGGGCGTAATGAAGGCCGTTGACAACGTCAACGAGGAGATCGCGGGCGAGGTCATCGACCTCGATGCACTCGATCAGGTCGGCATCGACGAGATCATGATCGATCTCGACGGCACGCCGAACAAGAGCCGTCTGGGCGCGAACGCGATCCTCGGCGTCTCGCTCGCCGTTGCGAAGGCCGCCGCGGAGTCGCTCGGACTCCCGCTCTACAGCTACATCGGCGGCGTCAATGCCCGCGAGTTGCCCGTTCCGATGATGAACATCCTGAACGGCGGAAAGCATGCCGACAACAATGTGGACCTGCAGGAGTTCATGGCGATGCCGGTCGGCGCGACCTCGTTCGCCGAGGCGCTCCGCATGGGCGCGGAGGTATTCCACAGCCTGAAGGGCGTCCTGAAGGGCAAGGGCCTGAACACCGCCGTCGGTGACGAGGGTGGATTCGCCCCGAACCTCAAGACCAACGAGGAGGCGCTCCAGGTCCTCGTAGAGGCGATCGACAAGGCCGGCTATGCGGGCAAGATCATGATCGCGCTCGACCCCGCCTGCACCGAGCTTTACGACGAAGCCAAGAAGAAGGGCGAAGAGGGCAAGTACTACTTCTGGAAGTCCGACATGCTGAAGACCCGCGAGGAGATGGTCGACTTCTGGGCCGAGATGGCCGAGAAGTACCCGATCATCTCGCTCGAGGACGGCATGGCCGAGGACGACTGGGAGGGCTGGAAGATGCTCACCGACCGGATCGGCAAGAAGGTCCAGCTCGTCGGCGATGACCTCTTCGTTACCAACACCGAGCGCCTGAAGAAGGGCATCGAGCAGGGCGTCGCCAACTCGATCCTGATCAAGGTCAACCAGATCGGCACGCTCACCGAGACGCTCGACGCCATGCAGACCGCGATGAGAGCCGGCTACACCGCCGTCGTCTCCCATCGCTCCGGCGAGACCGAGGACACCACGATCGCCGATATCGCCGTTGCGACCAACGCGGGTCAGATCAAGACCGGCGCGCCGTCGAGGACCGACCGCGTGGCGAAGTATAACCAGCTCATCCGCATCGAGGAGGAGCTTGCGGGCACTTCCATCTTCCGTGGCCTCGGCGCATTCTACAACATCAAGAAGTAACTCATCGGTCATATCTCTCCCATCCGTCCCATCCGTCCCATGGGACGGATGGGACGTACTGCTTTGCGATCCCCTGACGCCTCCTATTGTCAGGGGATCGAACCGCACCGAGGAGACGGTTCCATCGATGGACCCGAATTCCCGCGAGGCGATTCTTGAGCGGCGGGAGGCGGGAACGCTGGCGTGGCGCGGCCCGGCGCTGATGCTCTTCGCGCGCTCAGCTCTTGCCGTGGCAGCGCAAGCCGTTGTCGCGGCCGTCTTCGTCATGCGGGCATCACCGACTCCATGGCGTGACTCTGAGCCGTGGCTGCCGGTGTACGGGACATTGATCGATGCCGGATGCCTGGCGCTGCTGTGGCGGCTCACACGTCGTGAGGGCATCGGCTTGTTCGATCTTGTCGGCTTCGAGCGATCGCACCTCGGCAGCGATGTGCTACTGGGCATAGCGCTCATCCCTGTGAGCCTCGCGTTCATTATCGGGGGCGTCTATGCGGCAGGCTGGATGGTGTACGGGGTACCGAAGCTACCGTACGTCCTGGGAGGCCTGCCATTGCCGGCCGTCCTCTACGGCGCGCTGGTGTTTCCGTTCATCTGGGGGCTGACCGAGCAGATGACTTATAACGGCTATCTGCTGCCCCGCTTCCAGGTGCTCTCTCGAAGTACGGGCATGGCTGTCGCGGTTGTGGCGTTCGTCTGGGGCATGCAGCATGCGTTCATGCCTCTGACCTTCGACGCGAAGTTCATGGCGTTTCGGACGCTGGGATCGGCGCCGTTCGCCGTATTCCAGGCGCTCCTGTACTTGCGACTTCGCCGACTGATTCCTTTTGTAACCGCGCACGCCCTGATGGACGGCGCGACCGTGCTGATCCCTGTGCTTGCTCCGCTATTGAGGGCATGAGGAGGCCAAACCATGCGACGAACGAAGATAGTCTGCACAATCGGTCCAGCGACCGAATCGGAGGAGATGCTCCATTCCCTGGCGGAGTCCGGGATGAACGTGGCGCGCCTCAACTTCTCCCACGGGACGCACGAGGAGCACGGCGCTCGCATCGCCGCCATCCGACGGATAGAGGAGCAACTCGGCAAGCCGATTGCGATCCTCCAGGACCTCCCCGGTCCCAAGCTGCGCACCGGTCCGATGGCCCCCGGCACCGTCGATCTCGTTCCCGGCCAGCGGTTTGTCTTCACCACCAGGGATGTCCCCGGCAGCGCGGAGGAGGTCAACCTCCCGCACCCGGAGCTCGTTCGCCAGGCGAAGCCCGGTCAGCAGGTCTTCGTCGCTGACGGCGACTTCGAGTTCCAGGTAGACGAGGTCACGGACACCGACATCATCACCCGCGTGATCATCGGCGGCCCGCTCGGCGCGCACAAGGGCATCAACATGCCCGGCGCCGAACTCGACTTGCCGTCGGTCACCGATGACGACATCGAGGATCTCAAGTTCGGCCTGGAGCAGGACGTTGACTGGGTCGCCGCATCTTTCGTCCGCAAGGCGAGCGACCTCGATCCGATCCACGAGCTGATCGCGCAGTCCGGGAAGCCGACGCGCCTGATCGCCAAGATCGAGAAGGCCGAGGCCGTCGAGAACATCGAATCGATCATCGAGGCCGTGGACGGCATCATGGTGGCTCGCGGAGACCTCGGAGTCGAGCTCCCGCTCGAGAAGGTCGCGGTCGCCCAGAAGATGATCATCCGGAAGTGCAATCAGGCGGGCAAGCCGGTCATCACGGCCACCCAGATGCTCGATTCGATGATCCGCAACCGCCGGCCGACCCGCGCGGAGGTGACCGACGTCGCCAACGCCGTGTTCGACGGCACGGACGCCACCATGCTCTCCGGCGAGACCGCGATCGGCAAGTTCCCGATCGAGGCCGTCCTCATGATGCGCGCGATCCTCCTGGAGACCGAGGCCACCCTCGATTACTGTCGCCTCATGGAGGAGAGCGTGCGGCTCTCGGCGAATACCGTTACCGATGCCATCGCTCAGGCAAGCGTTTCTCTGGCGTGGGACCTGTCGGCCGCCGCGATCATCACGCCGACATCCTCCGGAGCCACGGCGCGCGCAGTCTCGCAGTATCGGCCCGTCGCTCCGATCATCGCCGCGCCGACCCTGATCAGCACGTATCGTCAGCTCGCCCTCTCGTGGGGAGTCTATCCGGTGCTCGTCGCCAGGGGCGCGAACACCGATGAGATGATTGAGGAAGCCATGAGGGGCGCGGACCTCATCGGCGTGGTCCAGCCGGGCGATACCGTGGTGCTCACCGCCGGGATTCCGGCGGGCGTCCCGGGCAGGACCAACCTCATCAAGGTGCATGTCGTCGGACAGAAGGATGGCTGATGCGTGACGAGTGAAGGAGGAGACCGTCAGCCCTGAGTAGTCCTGAACTACGACCGCACTTCGATACGCGCTGCTACTCAGTGTAGTCGGAGTTCAGGACGTATCGAAGGGCGGCCTTGCTCCACCAACGTATGGTCAGGCCCGACCCTCCTTCGATACGTTCCGCTACTCAGGACTGTGCGGTTTTCACTCCTCACTCCTCACGCACCAGCACTTGATTTCCTGTCCGCAAGCCGCTACACTATAGTCAGCGATCTCGCGAGCAAGCCGGAAGGTGATCCGCATGACCAGCAAGGTTATCCACATCAAGCCCAGACGAACAGCGGCCCCGAAGAAGCGCAGGTCCAAGCAGACCCGCTACACCCGGATCGCGGTGACCACGCTTGCCATTGCGGGAGTCCTTTTCGGCGTCGGCGCGGTGATCAGCAAGGCCGCCAAGCCGTATGTTGTCGGATACTCCGAGAGCCGCGAGATCACCGAGATCACTCAGCAGATCGCCGAGGAGGAAGCTCGGCGCAGGGAGCTCAAGAGCGAGATCCGATACCTCCAGACCCCCGCGGGCATGGAGGCTGAGGCTCGAAAGCTCGGCTGGGTCAAGGAAGGCGAGATCTCCGTGGTGGTAGAGAATGCCAAGAAGGAGCCCACCCCGGAGGAAGTCTCCCCGAAGTCGCCGTTCGTGAACCGGATCGGAGACGGCATCACCGGACTCTTCGGCTCCGGCAAGCCGAAGCAGTGACAATCAGTTCAGACCACAACGACGGCCGGGCCCGGATGGACCCGGCCGTTTCTGCGTCGGGTTCGCCGCGCTGGTAATCCGGGTCGAATTCTGATATAATGACTCGATTCGGCCTCCGGTTTCGGCGGCCGGGAACACAAAGGTCTTTCAGGGTTTTGGTGGGCACCCCCGGGGTGTCGGGCCAAAGCCCTTATCGGCGTTTGGCACGGTATTGCCCGCGCACCGTAGGAGCGGCTGGGAAGCCGCTCCTACGGTGCGCGGGATGGATAGAACAGGTATGAAATCAGAGCAGATCCTACAACTGATACGCGACCTCCCGACGTTCCGCGAGATCCGCGAGTTCCTGCATAGCGGGGGCGGCGCGATCCAGGTCGAGGGCCTCGCAGCCGCGACGAAGAGCGCGTTTACAGCCGCTCTCCAGCGGACGATGAAGCGCCCGACCCTCGTCGTCACCTACAACTACGAGCAGGCGGAGAACCTCTACGACGATCTCACGAGCCTCGGGATGAATGGGGAAGCGCTCCTCGTGGCCCCGTCGGACAGCATGGTCTACCAGGACGGCGACACCGACTACGACGTCATCGGGAGGAGGCTGACGGCCCTGTCACGCCTCCAGGACGGCCGGCCGGTCGTCGTCATCGCCCCCATCAGCGCCGTGCTCCAGCGCACTATCCCGCCGGATGTGCTGGCGTCCCACCGAATCCGCATCGAGAAGAACGCCGAGCTCGATCTCGATGAGATCGGCTATCAGCTCGTCGAACTCGGCTACGAGCGCGTGCAGATGGTCGAGCGGCAGGGCGAGTTCAGCGTCCGGGGCGGGATACTCGACATCTACCCCTCGACCGAGGAGACGCCGGTCCGCGTCGAGCTGTTCGGCGATGAGGTCGAGACGATCCGCGCGTTCGACGCCGAGACCCAGCGGTCGAGCGCGCACATGGACGGCGTCGATGTCGGCCCGGCGCGTGAGATCCTGCTCAACTCTGATCTGGCGGAATCCGGCGCTCGGGCGCTCGCGGAGCACCTCGAGCTCGAGTGCGGCCGGTTCGAGAGTGAGGACGACTACGATGCCTCGGCGCGTCTGCGAGCGGGTATCGAGGACGACATCGCGCGCCTCAAGAACCAGGCATACTTCGATGGGATCGAGTACTACCTCCCGCTTCTCTACAAGCAGGAAGTATGCATGCTCGACTACCTCCCGGCGGACGGCGTCGTCATCCTCGACGAGCCGCATCAGATCAAGTCGCACTGGGACCAGCTCCACGAGGAACTGCTGGAGGCCCTGCACGCGCGCGTCTCCCGTGGAGATATGATCTCGCTGCCGGTCGAGCTGTCGGTCGACTTCGATCACTTCGCCGACCGGATGAAGCGCAGGCAGCGCGCGGTTCTTCTCTCGCTGCTCGACCGATCGGTCGGGTGGATGAGCATCGCATCGCACGTCCCGCTGCCCTCCGCGCCGATGGACTCGTTCGGCGGGCAGATCAGCGTGCTGATCGAGCAGATCAAGACGTGGCTGGCCAACCGCTGCCGGATCGTGCTGGTGTCGAATCAGCCTCATCGAGTGGTGGAGCTGCTTAATGAGCACGAGCTGTCCACGTCGCCGCTTGAGAACCTAGGCGCGAATGGCGCGGGCATCTACGTCATCGAGGGCTCGATCCGCTCCGGCTTCAAGCTTCATGAGGCAAACCTGATGGTCGCCGGCGACGGCGAGATGTTCGGCCAGAACCGGATGCACCGCCCGAGGAAGGCGTTCCGCAAGGGGCTGGCGATCTCGTCGCTCCTCGAACTGAACGAGGGCGACTACGTCGTCCACATCAACCACGGCATCGGTCGCTACCGGGGCATGACGAAGCTCTCCGGCCCGAGCGGCGAGCGCGATTACCTGCTCGTCGAGTATGCGGGCACCGACAAGCTCTACGTGCCGACCGACCAGATCGACCGCATACAGAAGTACATCGGCACCGACGCAGTTGCGCCGACGGTGCACAGGCTCGGCGGGAACGAGTGGGCTCGCACGACGAAGCGGGTCAAGCAGTCGGTCCGCGAGATGGCGCGCGAGCTGATTCAGCTCTACGCGGCTCGCCAGGCGCTCGACGGATACAGCTTCGGTCCGGACACCCCGTGGCAGCAGGAACTCGAGTCGGCCTTCGAGTACGAGGAGACGCCGGATCAGCTCACGGCGATCGAGGAGGTCAAGCAGGATCTGGAGTCCCCTCGGCCGATGGACCGCCTGATCTGCGGCGACGTCGGCTTCGGCAAGACCGAGGTCGCCGTCCGCGCGGTGTTCAAGGTCGTCAACGACGGCAAGCAGGCCGCGATCCTCGCGCCGACCACCGTCCTGGCCCAGCAGCACTACAACACGTTCACGGAGCGCCTCGCGGCATATCCGGTGAAGGTGGCAATGCTCAGCAGGTTCCGGAGCCGGGCCGAGCAGAAGCAGACGATCGAGGGGCTCAAGACCGGCGAGGTGGATATCGTCGTCGGCACGCACCGCCTACTCTCGAAGGACATAGAGTTCCGCGATCTCGGCCTGCTGGTTGTGGATGAGGAGCAGAGGTTCGGCGTAGCGCACAAAGAGCGGCTGAAGCAGATGAAGCGCACGGTGGACGTCCTGACGCTGACCGCGACGCCGATCCCGCGCACGCTCCACATGTCGCTCTCCGGCATCCGGGATATGAGCTTGATCGACAGTGCGCCGGCCGGACGTATGGCGATCAAGACCTACTGCCGGGAGTACGACGATGAACTCGTCCGAGACGCGATCCTGCGGGAGCTCGACCGCGACGGGCAGGTCTACTTCGTGCACAACCGCGTGGAGAACATCGAGCATATCGCCGACCATCTGCGCAACCTGGTGCCGTATGCCCGAATACGGGTGGGGCACGGGCAGATGTCGGAGGACGAGCTCGAGAAGGTGATGCTCGACTTCTACGAGCATAAGTTCGACGTCCTACTCTGCACGACGATCATCGAGAGCGGACTCGACGTGCCGAACGTCAACACGATCATCATCAACGACTCCGAGCGGATGGGCCTCGCGCAGCTCTATCAGCTCAGAGGCCGAGTCGGCCGGTCGAACCGCCAGGCGTATGCGTACCTGCTTTACAGGGCGAACCGGCTGATGACCGATGTCGCCGAGAAGCGGCTCCAGGCGATCAAGGAGTTCTCGGACCTCGGCTCGGGGTTCAAGATCGCTATCCGCGACCTGGAGATCCGGGGCGCAGGCAACCTGCTTGGGGCGGAGCAGCACGGACAGATGGCATCGGTCGGGTTCGACATGTATTGCCAGCTTCTCGCGGAGGCCGTGGCCGAGCTCAAGGGCGAAGAGCCGGACACCTTCGAGCTTCCGCCCGCCGATCTCTCGATGGACGCACACATTCCGTCGAACTACATCACATCGGAGAGCGTCCGCCTGACGTTCTACAAGAAGATGACAGCGGTCCGTGAGATGAAGGACGTCGATCAGATCGAGGAAGAGTTCCGCGATCGGTTCGGCGATCCGCCTGCGCCGGTTCGCAACTCGCTCGAACTGCTCAGGGTGCGCCTGAGGGCGGCTGAGGTCGGCATCGGCTCGATCGTGACCGAGCGGCGTCAGGTGATCTGCCGGTTCGCGGGAGGCATCCGGCTCGATTCGGACGTCTGCGTGCTGATGCGGCGCAAGATCCCGGGCACGGTGTTCATGACCGACCGCGTGGTAGTCGATGGCGCGAGCCGGGACCTCTTCGGTCTGCTGCATAGGGTTATGGATGCGCTCCCGGAGGCGATCAAGGAGTCGCACGACCTGCGCCGGTACCTCAAGAAGGTCCGCGCGGGCGAGGTCATCAAAGGGTAACACGCGCACAGAGAACGAGTGCGTCTGCGTACTCGTGAGTCGAGGAGGCACACATGAAGAACCGACCAGTTCCATCACCGAACGCCTACGACTTCTACCTCGCCGCCTGCGAGGCCATGGCGGACGAGGAACTCCCGGAGTCACGCTCCGGGGGCTGAGCGGGCGCGACCTGCGGAGAGGAACCGCAGGAACTCACAATCGAGGAGAAGTCGGCGTTCGTGGAGCGTAACTCGGCGGCTTTGGCGAAGCTCCGAGAGGGCTTTGCATATGAGTACCTGGCGCCGGAGAGACTCAGTTCGTCCCCGGACGAGAGTGGATCAATCCCTCTCAGGTGGAGGCTGCTGGCGAAGCTCCTTCGCATGGAGTCGGAGGTCCTCTTGGCCAAGGGTGATCCGAGCGGAGGCACCAGCATTGCGAACTCCTGGAGTACCTACTCGGTTCGCTCTGGAAGTACGTGATCGCAGGTGTCTACTCGACTTACCAGGGAGGATGGTTCGCGTTCATCGGCACACTGATCCGACTTCTCCCCAGGACCTGCTGGCGGATCACAAGCGCTACATGGATGCGCAGGTCGCTCTCGCCCGGATGCCATTCTCCAAGGCCGTGCAGCAGCCCCGGATTAGAGGCAAGTTGGTGAGGTGCTACACCTTGTTAGGGGCACGATCTCAGGCAAGGGTGCATGTGGACAACAGTGCGACGCAGAAAGCGCTCCTTGCGGTGGGGCTGGCACTGCGCGCTTACCGGCTGGATCACGGGGCATATCCCGCCGGCTTGAGCGATCTTGTGCCGGATTATCTGGACGCAGTTCCGAACGATCCATTCGCCGAAGATGTTCCCCTGCGTTACCGGATCGACGGCGACAGGTACATACTATACAGCGTCGGACCAGACGGAGTGGACGACGGCGGCATGGCGATCTTCGATCCCAACAATCCGTTCGGACCCTGGTCTCAACACCAGGCATTCGTGAACAGCAAGGGCGACATCGTGGCCGGAGTGAATCGGTAGCCTTTTCTTCTGCGTCCTGCTTGACGGCACAACCCCGACGCCCACAGGGGGCTGGGCTACGATTCGATTCGAGGTGAATAAGTGGCAAGAGTTATCGTCATCGGCGGTGGGGCGGGCGGGATGCTCGCGGCGGGACGCGCTGCGGAGTGCGGTGCGAAGGTCGTGCTCCTCGAACGCAACAGCATCCTCGGCAAGAAGCTCCGGATCACCGGCAAGGGCAGGGGCAACGTCACGAACACCGCCGGGATCGAGGATTTCATCGCCGCGTTCGGCCCGACCGGCAAGTTCCTCTACGGAGCGTTCAGCCGATTCTCGAACAACGATCTGATCGATCTTCTCAACCGCCTGGGAGTTCCCACCAAGGTCGAGCGGGGAGGCCGCGTCTTCCCGAGGTCCGACCGGGCGTCCGACGTCGCCGACGCCCTCGAACGCTGGCTCCGAAACCTCAAGGTCAATGTCCGCCTGGGGACGAGGGCGAAGGGGCTGGCGGTGGATGCGAACATCGAACATCGAACGTCCGGCATCGAACATCCGGCATCGAGCGTCTCCGGCGTCGACGTCTTCGGCGGCGCCATGTCTGCGGACGCGGTCATCCTCGCGACCGGCGGCATCACCTATCCTGCCACCGGCTCGACCGGCGACGGGTACCGCATGGCGGAGGAGGTCGGCCACACCGTCATCCCGCCGGTTCCGTCGCTTGCGGCGCTCGATGTCGCGGAGGGATACGTCTCCCGGCTGGAGGGACTGAGCCTTCGGAACGTGCAGGCAACCCTATTCGCCAACGGGAAACGGATCGGCCGTGAGTTCGGGGAGATGCTCTTCACGCACACCGGTGTCTCCGGGCCGATCATCCTCACGCTCAGCAAACTCTACGCGCGGCTGGACGACAAGTCGAACGTCGAACTGCGCATCAACTTCAAGCCCGCGCTCGGCCGGGAGCAGCTCGAATCGCGCCTCCTGAGCGATTTCACCCGCACCACGCACTACGCCAACTACCTCGGCGAACTGCTTCCACGCAAGATGGCGCCGGTATTCGCCGAGGTGAGCCGCATCCCCGGCGATACCACGCTCAATAGGATAACCGCCGTCCAGCGCAGGCGGATCATCGACATGCTGCTGGGCTACCGGCTCACCATCACCGGCGCGCGCCCGGCTGAGGAAGCTATCGTGACCGCGGGCGGAGTCTCCACGAAGGAGATCGATCCGCGCACGATGGAGTCGAAGCTCGTGAAGGGACTCTTCTTCTCCGGCGAGGTGATCGATATCGACGCCACCACCGGCGGCTACAACCTCCAGGCCGCATTCTCGACCGGCTGGATCGCGGGGGAGAACGCGCCTGGGTAGCGGAGTGCGGGAGACCGGACTTGCCCATACCCCCATACTCCCACACCCCGTTTCGCCCTTCCGACGCGCCGGGTAAATCATCCCGGAACAGGAGGCATACCGTGAGCATCCGAACAGCCGCGCTCGTTATCCTGATCGCCGTCACCGCCGCGTCGGCATTCGCACAGGCGCCGCAGACCAACGGGCAGATCAGGGAGACCATACAAGAGCGAATCCGGGGGATCCCGGTCGAGATCCGGGTCGAGAACAGCACCGTCACGCTCACCGGCGTCGTCCCGACGTTCGCCCAGAAGCGCACCGCCCTCGACATGGCCCGGCGCACCGTCGGCGTTAGGGAGGTCGTCGATCGCATCACCGTTCGACCTCCTCATGTGCGCACCGACCGCGAGATCATGGAGGCCGTACAGGATTCGCTCAGGACCAACCTGGGCAGGGCCACCGCCGACAGGATCAACATCGCCGTCGCCGACCGTATCGTCACGCTGACCGGCACGCTCCCGAGCAGCTACCCGAAGCAGGTGGCGGGATTCCTTTCCGGGCTCTCGACCGGAGTGGTCGACGTCCGCAACAATAT
The DNA here is from genome assembly GCA_964466715.1 of uncultured bacterium. GTDB lineage: Bacteria > Armatimonadota > UBA5829 > DTJY01 > DTJY01 > CAYXOC01. Next base: position 20,042 of record CAYXOC010000029.1, on the reverse strand, counting down.
CACCGTGCAGCCGACGATCAGACGGACCGACGCCGAGATCGCGATGGACCTGCGGAGCAGGCTCAGGCGAAACGCACTCATCCGGGATCAGGACATAGACTCGGCCGTCGCCGATGGAGTGGTCACGCTCACCGGGACCGTCGATACCCTGCGCCAGGTCGAGCAGGCCGAGGCAATCGCCCGATTCACGCCCGGAGTCGTGGACGTCAACAATCAGCTCTTCTTTCGGAACTGAGACGGTAACCGCCAAGACGCCGAGAGCGCCAGGATATGAGGCTATCTAGGTATCACGACCTCAGTCCACTGATCCCTTGGCGTTCTTTGCGTCCTGGCGGTTGAGGGACTGCACCATGGCTCAACCCGCATCGAGCATCGAGCATCAAGGAACGAGCATCGAGCAACGAGCATCGAGAATCGAGACGGACTGGCTCGGCGAGAAGGAAGTCCCTGCCGACGCGCTCTACGGCATCCAGACCGTCCGAGCGGTGGAGAACTTCCCGATCAGCGGCGAGCGCCCCATCCCGGAGTTCATTACCGCCCTTGCGATGGTCAAGCGCGCGGCCGCCGTTGCCAACATACGGACCCACCGCCTCCCGGAGGATCCGGGGATCGCCATTCGTGACGCCATCGATGAGGTCATGCGCGGCAGGTGGCACGATCAGTTCGTGGTTGACGTCTTTCAGGCGGGCGCGGGCACCTCGATGAACATGAATGCCAACGAGGTGATCGCCAACCGCGCGCTCGACATCATGGGCCACCCGCGAGGCTCCTACGATATCATCAACCCGAACGATCACGTCAACATGTCGCAGTCCTCGAACGATGTCATCCCGACCGCCATGCGCCTTACTGCGCTCGACCTCGGCCTGCGGCTCGTTTCCGCCCTCGCCGAACTGGAGGATGTTCTCTGGATCAAGGCCGACCAGTTCAACGGCGTCCTGAAGTCCGGGCGCACGCACCTGCGGGACGCCGTCCCGATCCGCCTCGGCCAGGAGTTCGGGGCCTACGCCGTCGCCATCGCCAAGTGCGAGGACCAACTCCTGTCCGCCCTCGACATGATGAAGGAACTGAACCTCGGGGCGACGGCCGTGGGCACCGGGATCAACTCGACGGTGGACTACCGCGTCTTCGCGCTGGCGGAGTTGAAGGAGTACACCGGCATCGAGGATCTCCGCCCGCCGAGGGATTGGGTCGAGGTGACGCAGAGCATGGGCGACTTCCTGGAGGTATCCGGCGCGATGCGGAACACGGCGGTTGCCCTGACGAAGATCGCCGGCGACCTGATGCTGATGTTCTCCGGGCCTGAGACCGGCTTCCATGAGATCGAGCTTCCCACGGTCCAGCCGGGCTCGTCGATCATGCCGGGCAAGGTCAATCCGAGCGTCCCGGAGATGATGCACATGGTCTGCTGCCAGGTGATCGGCAATGACCTCACCATCTCGGAGGCCGCTCGGTCCGGCGCGCTCGACCTCAATCCGATGACTCCGCTGATCGCGCGGAACCTCTTCGAGTCGATGATCATCCTCCGAAACGGCGTCTCGGTCTTCTCCGAGAAGTGCGTGCGCGGGATCACGGCCAACGAGGAACGATGTCGGTCGCTTGCGGAGCACAGCCTCGGACTCGTCACGGCGCTGACCCCCAGAATCGGCTACCACGCGGCCTCGGAGGTCGCGCAGGAGGCCGCCCGGACCGACAAGTCGGTCCGCGAGATCATCATCGAGAAGGGCATCCTCACCCCGCAGGAGACCGATCGCCTACTCCGGCCGCAGCTCCTCACCGAGCCGGGCATCCTCGGCGAGTGAAGCGTCTCCCTTGCGCACGGCAGCCGGACAGCGTATACTGTGCCTGAGGCCTGAGCAATCCCCGTTCAGCCTGATTGGGAAAGGAGGTGGGCAGAGTGACGTACATATCAATCGTTCGTTGAGTCGCGAGTCTCTTGACGCACGGTCCGTGCGCGACAACCGGTACGAGCGAAGCCGTCCTTTGCCCGTCTCTTGGGAAGGTTGCAGGTGTTGGGTGTCAGGTTCCGGGGTACCCCGCAACCCATAACCCATAACCTGTAACCCACGCCCCATCACCTGTTGTTCTCCGCCACACCTGCGTCAAGCGCCGCTCAGTTCGATCCGGCAGCACTATCACATTTCCCAAGGAGAACAACACGATGGAAGAACGAACCGCCAACCTCGAGATGTGGCGCGAACTCGGGCTCGACATCAAGGCCCACTGCGATCTACTGGACCTGCTCCGGGAGGTCTATCCCGCGATCTACATGTCGCAGGAGAACCGTCCGCCGGGGATGGCATACTTCGACGCGGCCATCGCCGAGATCCACGGCGACAGGATCCGTGAGCTTCTGGAACACAAGGCGTCCGGCGGCAAGGTCGTCGGAACATTCTGCGTCTACGTGCCTGACGAGCTTATATACGCCGCGGGAGCGATCCCCGTCGGGCTCTGCGGAGGCGCGTCGGTCGGAGCGGACAGAGTGGACGCCTTGCTTCCCCGGAACCTCTGCCCGCTTATCAAGTCGATCGTCGGCTTCAAGGAGAGCAAGCTCTGCCCATACTTCGCTAGCTGCGACATCCTCGTCGGCGAGACCACCTGTGACGGCAAGAAGAAGACCTGGGAGATCATAGCGGAAGATACGCCGATGCACGTGATGGAACTCCCTCACCGGAAAAGCGAGTCCGGCCGCGCCACCTGGCTGAACGAGGTCGCCGCGCTCAGGGCCAAGCTCGAGGAACTCACCGGCAACAAGATCACACGCGAGTCGCTCTCGGAGGGAATCCGCCTTGCCAACGGGAAGCGCAGAGCCCTCGCGCGTCTCTACGAGACCCGCAAGACCAACCCGCCTCCGATCAGCGGACGGGACGCGCTCCTCGTGAGCCAGGTTGCGTTCTATGACGATGCCGCCCGGTTCACCCACGCGGTCAACACCCTCGTGGACCAGTGCGAGGCCATCTCCTCTCCCCGCATGCCGGGAGAGGCTTCACATCCCGGGAGCGGATACGGGCATATTGCCTCCCCTCCCCGCGGGCGGGGAGGGTCTGGGGGAGGGGTCCCCGGCGCGCCGAGACTCCTCGTGAGCGGCTGCCCGATGGCGGTCCCGAACTGGAAGCTCCACCACGTCGTCGAGACGAGCGGCGCGTCGATTGTCTGCGAGGAAACCTGCACCGGCACGCGGTACTTCGAGAACTACACGGAGGATCCCGGCTCGTCGATCGATGCTCAGCTTGCCGCCATCGCCGACCGCTATCTGAAGACCAACTGCGCCTGCTTCACCCCGAACGACGGTCGGATCGAGCAGATCAAGGACCTCGTCCGTGAGTACAAGGCCGACGGCGTGATCTACTACACGCTCCAGTTCTGCCACACGTACAACGTGGAGGGCATGCGCGTCGAGAAGGCGCTCGAAGCGGCGGGCATCCCGGTGCTCCGCATCGAGACCGACTACGGCATGGAGGACGCCGGGCAGATCCGGACGCGGGTCGAGGCATTCATGGAGCGCATCGGATGATCTCCGCCGGCCTGGACATCGGCTCGCGGACGACCAAGCTGGTGGTCATGGAAGACGGGAGGCTCTGTGAGTGGATTCTGCGTCCTACCGGCGCCGATCCGCTCGGGGCCGCCCGGGCCCTCATCGGCGGCCGCCGCTTCGACCGACTCGCCGCCACCGGTTACGGCCGGCATTTGGCGAAGGAAGGACTTGCCGACCTCGCGCTCACCGAGATCAAGGCATGCGCGTTGGGGACTCACTTTCTCTGCCCGGCGTGCCGCTCGGTGATCGACATCGGCGGCCAGGATACGAAGGTGATCGCCCTCGATGCGAGCGGGAGTATCGGCAACTTTGCGATGAACGACCGGTGTGCCGCCGGGACAGGCCGCTTTCTGGAGTTCATGGCCCAGACTCTCGGGCTCGATATCGAGGAGTTCGGCCGGGTTGCCTGTGACGCAGAGGCGAGCGTGCGCCTCAGCTCGATGTGCGTTGTCTTCGCCGAATCGGAGGTCGTCTCGCTTATCGCGCGTGGGGCAGGGGGTAAGGAGATCGCCCGCGCGGTCCACGAAGCGATGGCCGACCGGATCGCCTCGCTGGCCCGGACGATCCAACCGGAGGACGGTGACATCGTGCTTGCGGGCGGTGTCGCGCGGAATCCCTGCATCCGCCCGCTCCTCGAAGGCCGACTCAACCGTCGGCTCATCGTCCTCGACCGCGCCCAGTTCATCCCGGCCCTGGGCGCCGCCGTTCACGCCGGAGATACTTGAGGCAGGATACCAAGACAAAGGGGCGGGAGTCCGACTCCCGCCCCAGCGTTCCCTTGAGCATCCTCGGCGGCTTGGTGGTTAGCACCCACTCCGCACTCTAGACTCCCACTTACTCCGCAACCGTCTCCTCGACCTCGCGAGGAAGCGGGCGCGGCTCGCGAGGCTCTGACCCCGAGAAACGGCGCCCGAGGAGCCTCTGCTTGCGCTGGTGCATCCATGACACGATATCGTCCATGAGTGTGTAGAGCGTCGGGATGACGACGAGCGTCAGCAGCGTCGACACGATCAGTCCGCCGATAACCGCAATCGCCATCGGAGCGCGCGTCTCCGAGCCGCGGCCGAGCTTCATGGCGGTCGGGAGCATGCCGCCGATCATCGCGCAGGTCGTCATCAGGATCGGCCGAAGCCTCGTCGGGCCGGCCTCCAGAATCGCCGATGTCCGGTCCATGCCCCTCTCACGCAGGGTGTTCGTGTAGTCGATCAGCAGGATCGCGTTCTTGGTGACCAGGCCCATCAGCATGATGAACCCGATCATTGCGACGATGCTCATCGTCTCGCCGGTCATGACGAGCGCCAGGATCGCGCCGATGAGAGCCATCGGCAGGCTGAACATGATGATGAACGGGTTGAACAACGATTCGAACAGCGCCGCCATCAGCATGTATACGAGCAGTACCGCGAGAATCAACGCGCCGAACATATAGCCGAAGCTCTCTGCCATCATTTCCGATTGGCCGCCCCAGTGGAGTTGGACGTTGCCCAGCGGCACGGCCTCGATCTTCTTCTTCAGCTCATTCTGCACGTTCCCGAGCGGGTATCCGGGCAGGAGCGAGGCGGTAACCGATACCTTTCGCTGCCTGTTCTTGCGCTCGATCTTCGTCGGGCCTGTGTCGGGCGTGATCTTCGCAACATCCTGCAGGAAGACCGGCATGCCGTTTACCGCGCCGATCACGATTCGTCCGACGTCCGACACGCTGTAGCGGTCGAACTCGCTCAATCGCACCCGGATGTCGTACTCCTTGCCGTTCTCGCGGTAGTGGGTATCCGTGCTTCCCTCTATCGACGTGCGCAGGGCCGACGCGATCTGGCCGACGCTGAAGCCCATCTCGGCCGCACGGACCCGGTCGACTGTCGCCTGGATCTCAGGCTTTCCGACCTTCCACGACACGTCCGGATTGAGGGTGCCGTCGGTCGACGCGACTACCGCCCTGATCTTCTGCGACACGGCGTTGAGCTCGTCCATGTTGTCGCCGGTCAACTCGATATCGATCGGCGACCATCCGCCTCCCATGCCCGATACCGAGCTTACGGTGATCCGTCCGCCCGCGATGTGCTTGACCTTCTCTCTGATCTCGGCGGCGATCTCCGTGTCGCGCCGGATCCTCTTCCGCTCGCCTCTCATGATAGGGCGCAGGAAGCGGTCCATCACGCTCTCCTTCTCGTGGAGAGAGATCGTCACCTGTCCGTAATTGGCGCCGGATGCGCCGCCGCTCATGACGCCGCCGCCGTGCGTCGATCCGACGTTGGTAAAGACGTGTTCCGCCTCAGGAATCTTCTCGACGATCTCCTCGATCTGAGTCACAACGGCATCCGTGGCGACAAGCGATGTTCCCGTCGGCATCTCGACGGTGATGCCTACCTGCCCCTGGTCCGACTGCGGGAAGAACTCGAATCCGAGCTTCGGGCCGGCGGTCATCATTACGCCGAGGAACACTGCCAGGCCGGTCACCAGGACCTGCCAGCGGTGACAGAGCGCCCATGCAAGCACGCCGCGGTACTTCTGGTCGAGCATGTGATAGAACTCGTCGAACTTCTTGAAGAAGCCGGTCTTCGCCTCGACATTCTCATGCTTGCGGTACCATCTCGACGCCAGCATCGGCGTCAGGGTGAACGATACCAGCAACGAGAAGAGGGTCGCCGTCGCGACGGTGATGCCGAACTGCTTGAAGAACATTCCGACGATGCCGCCCATGAACGCGATCGGCACGAACACGACGACGTCTACCATGGTGATCGTGATAGCCGCCAGTCCAATCTCCGACCGGCCGTTGAACGCGGCCTCCGCCGGATCTTCACCCTTGGTGAGGTGCCGGTATATGTTCTCCAGTACAACGATCGAGTCGTCTACAAGGATTCCGACGGCCAGCGAGAGCGCCAGCATGACCATGGTGTTCATCGTGAACCCGGCGAACCGGATCGGGATGAACGCGGCGACGATCGACGCCGGGATCGCTATCGCGACGATGAACGTGCCCCTGATGTTGTGAAGGAACAGGAAGACGATCAACACCGCGAGCAGAGCGCCCAGCCACAAGCTGGTGTTCACGTCTGCGATAGCCTCGATGACGTGGTCGGACTGGTCCATCGAGATGGCGATCTGGACGTCGGCCGGCAGGATCGACTTCATCCGCTCCAGCTCTCTCTTGACCGCATCCGCGACCTCGACGGTGTTGGCGTCCGACTGCTTTTGGACCGTGATACCGACGCTGTCCTGCCTCTCGAGTCGCGTATTCGCCTCGCGCTCGGCGACGCTGTCCCTGACCTCTGCGATGTCGCCGATCGTCAGCACGCGGTTCGATCCCCCCGGCCCGCCGGGAACGCTTATCTTGAGATCACGGATCTCGTCCACGCTCGTGAACTCGCCCATGGCGCGGATGGCGAACTCGCGTCCGCCCTCCTTGATCTGTCCGCTCGGGAGGTTCAGGTTGCCCATGGAGAGCGCCTGGGATATCTGGCTGATCGAGATGCCGTAGGCCTCCAGACGGCTCTTGTCCACGTTCACTTGGATCTCACGCTGCTCGCCGCCGGTTACGTTGACGGCCGCCACGCCCTTCAGCTTGCCGAGCCGGTCCTTCACGACCTCGTCGACGAGTTCGCGGAGTTCCCGGGCGGGGCGCTTGCTCGACAGGCCCATGTAGAGGATCGGCTGGGCCCCGACATCGATCTTCTGGATGACCGGGCTCTCGACATCATCGGGGAGCATTCGGCGCGCGGCATCGACTTTGCCGCGGACGTCGGACACCGCGACATCCAGGTCGGTCCCCAGCTCGAACTCCATCGAGACTATCGAGATGCCTTCCTGGGAGGTCGAGGCGATGTTCTTCAGCCCGTTGACCGATCCGATGGAGTCTTCGAGAGGCTTGGATACGAGCGTCTCGATCTCTTCCGGACCTGCGCCGGGGTATACCGTCGATATGACGACGTATGGGATATCGACCTTCGGGTTCAGGTCGAGAGGCATCTCGGACCTGGACTTGATGCCCAGAACCGTGAGGGCCATGAAGAGCATCAATATGACTACAGGTCGCTTGATCGCTAGGTTAGTCAGCCACATTTACTTTTACTCCATCGGAGAGCCTGTCCTGACCTACTACGACGAGTTCCTCACCCGCCGTCACGCCGGACAGTATCTCCGCTTCCTCTCTCGTCTCGAAGCCGATGGTCACGGGCTTCAGTCTGGCCTTGGACTGCGCCACGGTGTAGATCGAGTAGCCCTTGCCGTCGCTGATGAGGGCATCCTTGGGCACTATGATCGTGTTCTTGTGCTCGGCTACCTGGATTCCCCCGCGGGCGAACATGCCGGGTTTCAGTTCGCCGCCCTTGTTCGGTACGGCGATCCATACATGGAACTGCCGGCTGGTCTGCTCGGCGGTCGGGAGGATCTTGAGCACGCTGCCCGCAAATACCTTGCCCGGGAGCGCATCGACCTGCACCTTGGCCGGCATGCCCACCTTGATCTTGTGCATGTCCATCTCGGAGACCGTAGCGTCGAAGTAGACTGTGTTGAGCGCTACCAGTTCGATCAGGGGCGTGCCTGGATTCGCCATCTGACCGGGCTCGGTCAGACGCTTGGACACAGTGCCCGCGATCGGGGTGGTGATGGATGCGTTCGCCAACTGCTGTCTGGCATATGCGAGTGCGGCTTCGGCTTGAGCGACGCCGGCCTCGGCGGCCTTGATGTCCTCCGCGCGGAGCTTGTGCGACTCGCGGCCGGCCCTTGCTATCCGCAGCGCCTCTTCGGCCTGATCGACCTGCTTCTGCGCGGCCTCTATCTCTTCGGTCCGAGCGCCTTCCTTCACCAGACTGAGCTGCTGCTTGGCGCTCTCGTACTGAGCCGATGCGACCTCGAATGCCGTCTGCGCCTGATCCATCTGCTGCGGGCTCAGGGCGCCCTCGAGGAACAACTCGCGCATCCGGTCGCGGTTCGACTTGGCGTTCTCGTAGCTGGCCTTGGCCATGGCGACCGCGTTCTCCGCCTGCGCCTTCTCCTGCGTCCGCGCGCCGCTCTTGACCAGGTTCAGTCGCGCCTTCGCGGCATCGAGCGCGGCCCTTGCCGAAGCGATCTGCGCCTCGGTAGTGGTGTCGCTCACGCCCTCCGATGTCTTGGCCTGCGAGAGACGAGCCTTAGCCGCCTGCAGTCCGGCCTCCGCCTGCAGTACCTGCGCCCTCAGATCGGACGTATCCTGCTGCACGACGACCCGTCCGGCGCTCACGGTGTCGCCCTCGCGGAACGGGACGGAGACTACCCGGCCGGAGATCTTGGCGGACAACTGCACTGCGTTGAGCGCCTTGATGCTGCCCGACACGTCGATGGTCGAGATCATGTCACCCGTCCGGGCGTAGCCGACCTCGACCGAGACGCCGGTCTCGGCAGCGACCGGTTTCTGTGGCGTCTTGCCCTTGCCGCTCATCTTGGCCCCGATCGCGAGGACCACTACGATAACGATTACAATTCCAAATAGTGCGGATCTCTTCAACCTAGTTGCTCCTCTTCTTCCGGAATATCCTGTCACTCAAACCGGTGTTGATCTTGTAGTTCGAAAACTGTACGGTGATTGTACTGGGCTTCGCAGGCTTGCTCTCGGTAGCGCGGCGCCCTCCGGTGATCGTCGGGAACTCGATCACCGCCTGGGACTTCGACGGCATCCAGTACTTGCCGGAGACCTTCGAGTACCAGAGACTCAGCCTGATCGACGGCCCGGAGTCCGGGTCCACGTATGTCTGGACCGCCACCCACCGCTCCTTGTCGATCCATACTCGGGCTCTGGTCACCTGACCCTGGTTCCGGTACGTCACCTTGATCAGATGACAGTCCCGCCCGAGCGCTTTCTCCGATCCGGCCAGGCTCAGTTCGGAGTCCTTCAGCATGTCCCGGAGCGGATTGCCGATCATCACACCCTGTTTCGGCAGCGCGGCGAATCCGTCCCTGCTTTCGACGTGCAGCTTGTCCGGTTTCTTGTAATATATCTTCACGTTCATCTGCGGAACGTGGATGTTCGGCGAGCTGACGGTCACCTTCGCATCGACCATGTAATCCTGCACGCGGTCGTACTCGTCCGCCGCCCTCTTGATGATCTCCTGCGCCGTGAGCGTCCCGGCCGAGGCCGCGCCCGCACCGAGCAGCGCGACTACCGCCAGCATGCAAATCCGCAATCCCCAATCCGAAATCCGAAATCCGCAATTCCCAATCCGCAATCGGTTCATGACAGCACGTCCTTCCGGCGGAAGACGACCAGTCCGGCGGCGCAGAACACAGCCGAGTAGATCAGCATGACTCCGACCGCCCGCCAGATGTCGCCGGTCTTGATCGGATCGGCGAACAGCCCCCTCCACGAGTCCATGTGGCTCGTGAACAGATACGGCTTCAGGAACTCGAAGTATTCGATCTCGCCTATCACCGCGAGGCCGTACATCGCGACCATGGCGCCGATGATCGATCCGTTCGCGTTGCTCAGGAGGCTCGAGAGCGCAAATGCGATGCTCCCGACCGTCAGCATCGAGACCGCGGCCAGTCCGTACGCAGCGATCAGTCTCGGTATGGCATCCGCCTCGGTGAAAATCCATATCCCGTTGTCAACGACTACCAGGTTTCCCTTGCCGAAGACGAGCCATCCGGCAAGGAACGCCCCGAGCCCGGTCCCAAACGTGAGCGCTCCCACGTAGCCGACGCCGGTCAGATACTTCGCGACTCCGACTCTGATCCTGCTCACCGGACGGCAGAGCATCGTGCGCATCGTGCCGTCCGCCGCCTCCGAGGCGATCAGGTCGCCGAATACCATCGCCGTGAACAGCGGCAGGAACGTGAAGATCACGCCGTGTATCAGATGCTTGGCGATGAACTCCGCGTTCAGGAACGAGCCCGATACTATGAAGTGCCGCTCCAGCGTCTCCTCTATGTGGCGAAACGGATGGCCGAGCTTCATCCCGACGAACATCAGTCCGATGAGCGCCGCCATTCCCGCGAACCCCAGGTACGTCCTGGGTTTGCGCCAGAGCTTGGTGAACTCAATCCTGAGCAGCATCAGCGCTCTCCTCTGACGTCATTCCTCGCTCAGTTGCATCCAAGTCGTCACAGTCCTGAACCAGGTTCAGGTAGAAATCCTCGAGACTCGCGGCCTTCGCGGTGACCGTGTGCAGATCGACTCCCGACTGCACGAGCGCCCGGTTCGCCTCCGGTATTCGGTTCGGCTCAATCCTGACCGACAGCGTGCTCTCCGTCCGGCTGACGATCCGGCCGCCGGGGATTGTTCCCAGCACCTCCGCCGCTCGCACGACGTCGCCGACCTTGAACTCGATCACCCCGGCCTCGGCTCCGAGCAGCGAGGAGACGTCCCCCTCACGGACGAGCTTGCCCCGGTTCACAATCCCAACTCTCGTGCAGACCTGCTCCACCTCGTGAAGCAGGTGGCTCGACAGAAATATCGTCTTGCCCAGGTCCTTCGCCAGGTGAACGATCAGCTCCCGGACATGCTTCATCCCCTCCGGGTCGAGACCGGTCGTCGGCTCGTCGAGGATGATCAGCTCCGGGTCGGGCAGGAGCGCCTGCGCGATCCCGAGCCTCTGACGCATACCGTGCGAGAAACACCCGACCTTGTCCCGTGCGCGGTCGAGCAGCCCGACCAGGTCGAGCACCTCGTCGATCCGCTTCTCAGCGCATCCGCCGGAGAGGCATGCCAGTATCCGCAGGTTCTCCCTCGCCGAGAGATACTTGTAGAAGCTGGGCGACTCCACGAGCGCCCCGGTCCGGGCCAACGCCGATCCGCGCTCGGCCTGCACGTCCATGCCGAACAGCCGGGATGATCCCCGAGTCGGCCTCACGAGGCCGACCAGCATCCGGATCGTCGTGCTCTTCCCGGCCCCGTTCGGCCCGAGGAACCCGTAGACGTCACCGGCGTGCACCTGCAGGCTCAGGTCGTCCACCGCCCTGCGCCCGCCGAAATCCTTGGTCAGGCTCTTCGTCTCAAGCACAACGCCGCGCATCCGCCCTCACATCGACCACCCACCGATCACTGGTCACTGATTACTGATCACTGATCACTGGCTACCGGTTATCGCCCACCGACTCGCTCGCTACCTTGAGCGCCGACTCGGTCAACTTGGCCATCTGAGTCCGGCCGCCGACCGCCTTCTCAAGCTGGGCCAGCGCGGTGTAGTAGTCGTAGACCGCGTTCACATGGTTCGTCTCGGCCTGGGTCAGCGCCGTCTGTGCATCGAACACCTCGACCTGAGTGGAGACGCCGGCCTTGTAGCGGACCTGCGCCAGCCTCATGCTCTCCCTCGCCTGCTCGAGCGCCTTCTGCGCGACCGAGATCTTCTCCCGGCTCTCGTTGAGGCTCAGGTATGCCTGCTGGGTGTCGAGCTTCACGGCGAGGACGGTCTGATCGTAGCCGAGCTTCACGCTGTTTGCATCCGCCTTCGCCTGGTTGACCGCCGCCCGGGTCTTCCCGCCGTCGAAGACCGGCATCGAGACCGTCAGGTAGGCTGTCCAACTGCTCGGACGAGGGTTGAACATGGTAGTAGACAGGCTGTGGTTCATCTGCCAGTTCAGGTTGACCTGAGGCTTGCTGCCCTGCCTGGCGATGTGCACCATGTCCTGCGCCAGGGCCTGCTGCGACTGCATCTTCAGGACCTCCGGGCGATTCGTGCACGCCGAGTCTAGGCACGATGCAAGCTGGAGATCGACGATCTGCGGCGGTCCCGGCTCATCAAGCTCGACCGCAGCCGACAGGTCGCGGCCGAGTGTGTTGTTGAACGCCGCCTTTGCGAGTTCGACGCCGTTCTGCGCCGAGATCAGACCCTGCTTGGCGTCTGCCACCTCGGTCTCCGCTCGCAGCACGTCGAACGGAGCGGCTGTTCCCGCCTTGAGGTGTAGGCGGGTCTCCTGCAGATGGGCTTCGAGCTGCTCGACCCTCTTCTGCTGGACGTCCATGAACTGCTGAGCCCTGAGCACGGCGTAGTAGGCTTCCTTGACCCTCAGGGTGGTATCGTTCTTCGCCTGATCGTACTCGTGCTGGGAAGACGCCTTCGTCAGCTTGGCCGCATGCTTGCCGGTCTTGATCACACCGAATACGTCGATCGGCTGGCTGAGCGACAGGTTGGCGGCCTGACTGTCCAGTTCGTTCAGCTTCACAGTCCTGTCGCCGATCGATACCTCGGAGACCTGGTCGAGGCGCGTGTAGGTGCCTTGGGCGTTCAGCTTCGGCATCCCGACGGATGTCGCTTGGTCCACCATCGCTTTCGACTTCTCGATGTTCTCCCTCGCCATGCCGACCACCGGGTTGTGTTCGAGAGCGTACTCGATAGCCTGATCGATCGTCATGACCTCCGCCAGGGCAGCCTGTCCCGCCGTAAGAAGAAATAGAGACAGGCAAGCGCATGCGGCGCATATCAGCTTTCCACGAAGCAATACCTTCATCGTTCGTCCTTCACCTTAAGCATAATCTGTTTTTATACCGGCAGCAGACTGCGCGGATCGTCACTCCGCGTCGGAGTGGACCTGATCCAGTTCCACGAGGCTAAGCTTGGCAGCCAGGTCATCGAGGAACTCGCGCATCGCGCCTATCTTGAGCAGCATAAATCCGTGCTTTGCAGGGTGACCAAGCAGTACGAGCTTGTCACCTGTGTGGATATCCAGCTTCTTCCTTACTTCCGCCGGGATCACGATCTGTCCTCGCTCACCGACATTCACGGTTCCAAAGATGTCGTCCAGGCCGGGCTTCACGGGTTCAGCCAACACATTCACCTCTTTCAGAGGCGTATGAAATTTCACGCACTTCAGACGCCAGTGCGATTATAGCCAGGCCTGCCGGGGTTGTCAATACCAGAGCCGGAGATTCCTGCGCCTTGATGCCGGGCAGACAGATGGCAGGCAACTCCTCCGGCCCCCGGCGCATCGTTGCGTAAGCCCATCCGATATGCTATAATCACGCAGTGTTTATGCGAGTCTCAGCGCCTTGAGAAGCGTCTCCAGGCACTGAAACGCGCATCCGCGAAGTCAATGAGAGAATGGGAGGAGTCATCGCTTGATAGATACCAGCGATTTCCGAAACGGGTTATCAATCATCGTTGATGGTGATATCTACACTATAGTGGATTTTCAGCACGTGAAGCCGGGCAAGGGCGGAGCGTTCGTTCGAAGCAAGCTCAAGAACGTCAGGACCGGCGCGGTCATAGACAAGACCTGGCGCGCCGGTGAGAAGATGGAGCAGGCCATCCTGGAGCGCCGGACCATGCAGTTCCTGTACAGCATGGACGGCGAGTACCACCTGATGGACAACGAGACCTTCGATCAGATCTCGGTCGAGAAGGCCGCGTTCGGTGAAGCCGTGAAGTACCTCAAGGAGAACCAGGACGTCAGCGTGCTGACTCACAACGGCAACGTGATCGGCGCCGAGCTTCCGATCACCGTCGAGCTGGAGGTCATCGAGACCGATCCGGGTGTCCGCGGCGATACGGCTTCCGGCGGTTCCAAGCCTGCCACACTCGAGACCGGCGCGGTCATCCAGGTTCCGTTCTTTATCAACGTGGGCGACAAACTCAAGGTAGATACACGCACCGACGCCTATCTGGAGCGAGTCAAGTAAGTTCCGACATCTTATCTGACATCTCCCTGGAGGATTCCAGATGAGTGCTAGAGGATCGGGCAGAAGCCGTCCCTTCAGGATTCCTGAAGCGGTCTACACCCTCATCGAGAGGATGTTCGTCTGGGGTGGGGCTGCGTTCGTCATCGGTCTGGCGTACGTGGCCTGGGGTATACTCAGCGGCCGCATCGGCGAGGCTATGCACCTTTCCGCGGCGGAGCGCTTCCAGATCACGAAGATCGTCATCTTTGCCTGCAAGATCCTGGCCTACGGTGGGATCGCGTGCATCATCGGCGCGGCGGCCAGGTTCTACTACGAAGAGGTTCTCGGGTATCTGTTGCTGATCGCCGGAGCGGCGCTCTACTGGGGGTCAGCCGTTGTGGCAGGGCCGCACATCCAGGGCATGAGTCCTAAGGTGGCGGAGTTGGCGGTGTTCGCCATCAAGCAACTCCAGACCGTAGGCACCATCGCTCTGGCGCTGGCGGTGCCGTTCATCCTGATGGATCTATGGGCGAAGCTCAGAGGCATCAGTCGGTCACCGAAGGTGGAAACGCCTCAGGCTCCCGCAAAGGTGAGCGAAGCACCGACGAGCCGCCTCTACCTGTTCTGCTGGCAGATGCCCTACTGCCGTGATTATCTGCGCAAGGTCTGTACGGCATACGATCAGCGCAAACCCTGCTGGCGCATCAAGAGCGGCTGCTACTGCGACGAGAACATGATCCTGAAGGTCCTGCAGAGGAGCAGCACGAGCAAAATCTCCGGCTTCGACCAGCGGTACAGCAGCGCCAGCATCGGTCTGGCGAAGAACCTGACGCCCGCGCAGAAACGGGAGCGCTGCAGGCAGTGTTTCCTGTACATCGAGCACCAGAAGCAGAAGTACAGGATGATCAGTCCACTCGCTTTTCCTGCCGTCATCTTCCTGATGTGGGCCTATCTGAAGCCGGTCAAGGAACTGCTTGCGAAGGCGCTGAAGTTGACCGACGAGTTCGCCGGAGTGGTCTCATTCGGACCGGCGCCCGATCAGGTGATCGGCAACGCCTGGATCGATGCGACCACCACGAGCGGCATAGTGGAGTGGCTGTTCATCATCTGCATAGGCATGATCCTGTTGAGCTACGTGCTCCGGGCGATAGAGTTCGCGGTGTTCGATCTGAAAGTCTAGGATGAACCGTTGACCCCTCCGGGATATGTTCCGGTATACGCTCCTGCTCGCACTCGAATGGGAGCAATGACAAGACTGTGAAGCGGTGAAGGTATGCAAATCGAGGAAATCGAGCAACTGGTCAGCATAGTCCGCGGAGCACGGATCTCCGAGCTTACGGTGTCCGTCGATGGATCGACCGTCCGGCTGCGCAAGCCGCTGCCCAGGGTACAGCCGGCCTCCGCGGGTCACGCGGCGCGCCCCGCCGGGAAGCCTGCGTCCGCCGCGGCTGAGGCCAAGCCGACAGAGCCGGCCGCAGCCGAGTCGTTCGTCATCGCTCCCATGGTCGGGATCTTCCACAGCGCCGGCAAGTCGATGGCTCCCGGAGTCACCATCAAGGCAGGGCAGTCGGTCGGCGCGATCGAATCCATGAAACTGATGAATGATGTCATCTCGGACCGGGATGGAGTCATCGCCGAGGTCCTGGTGGAGGACGGCGTTCCCGTGGAGTACGGGCAGCCGATCTTCCGACTCGAAGTCGCATAGCTCAACAAGGAGGTCAGCCGTGTTCAGAACGCTCAGAGACAGACGTGGCCAGTGGGCGATCATCGAGATCCTTGTAGTCGCAGCCATCATCATTCTCGCGGCATATTTCATCCTTCCGACCTATCTGAGTGGAGCCGGCAAGGGGAAGAACGGCGAGACCGACAGGGTGCATACCCCCGTCGGTCAGGCCGAGAGCGTGGAGTGCAGGAACAACCTGAGTCAACTGCGCAGTGCCATCGAGATGGAGACGCAGTCGAGCGAGACCGGCCGGCCGCCCGCATCGCTCGCGGACCTCGGCCCGAGCATGTCGTCGGTCAGCAAATGTCCCATCTCCGGCAAGGAGTACACCTACGATCCGTCCGGCCGAGTCTCGTGTGCGACGCCGGGGCATGAGCAGTATTGATGGTTCATGGCTGATGGTTGCCGACGGAGGGCCGGTCAACCATCAACCATCGACCAACCACCGGAGCACTGAATGTTCAAGAAAATCCTGATTGCGAACCGCGGCGAGATCGCAGTACGAGTGATCCGCGCCTGCCGGGAGTTGAAGATCGCCACGGTGGCGGTCTATTCCCAGGCCGACGCGGATTCTTTGCACGTGCGCTTGGCCGACGAAGCCGTCTGCGTGGGGCCGCCGTCGAGCAAGGACAGCTACCTCAACGCGCCAAACATCATCAGCGCCGCCGTCGTGACAGGCGCCGATGCCATCCATCCCGGATACGGCTACTTCTCCGAGGTCCCGAGCTTCGCCGAGGCCTGCGAGGCCTGCAAGATCAAGTTCATCGGTCCGAAGCCCGCCTGCATCGAGAGGATGGGCGACAAGGCCAAAGCCCGCGAGATGATGATCGCTGCCGGGGTCCCCGTCGTTCCGGGCACGAAGGGCATACTCCAGAACGAGCAGGAAGCCTTCAAGCTGGCAGCGAAGATGGGCTACCCGGTCATGATCAAGGCATCGTCGGGCGGCGGCGGCAAGGGCATTCGCCTCGTGCAGAACGAGGAAGAGCTCTCCCGCGTCCTGAAGATCGCCCGCACCGAGGCCGAGGCCGCGTTCGGAAACCCGGACGTCTACATGGAGAAGTTCCTCGTGGAGCCGCGTCACATCGAGGTGCAGATCCTCGCGGACGAGCATGGCCATGTCATCCATCTGGGCGAGCGCGAATGCTCGATCCAGAACCAGCGCCACCAGAAGATGCTCGAGGAGGCGCCGTCGATCGCGGTCAGCCCGAGTCTGCGCGCTAAGATGGGTGAGGCTGCGGTGAAGGCCGCGCGCGCCGTCGGATACTCGAATGCCGGCACCGTCGAGTTCCTCCTCGATTCGAAGAACAACTTCTACTTCATGGAGATGAACACCCGCATCCAGGTCGAGCACCCGGTCACCGAGCTTGTCACCGGACTCGATCTGCTGAAGGAGCAGATTCGGATCGCCGAGGGCGAGAAGCTCACGCTCAACCAGAAGAACGTGCGCATCAACGGCCACTCGATCGAGTGCCGCATCACCGCCGAAGACCCGGACAAGGACTTCGCCCCCTCGTCCGGCCAGATCGAGGAGATCATCCTCCCCGGCGGCCTAGGTGTTCGTCTCGATACGCACATCTACCCCGGGTATGTCGTGCCGCCGTACTACGATTCCCTGCTCGCCAAGCTGATCGTGTGGGGCCGGGATCGCGACGAGGCTATCGGCAGGATGTCCCGCTGCCTGTCGGAGTTCCACATCGGTGGACTGAAGACGAATATCTCGTACCATCAGAAGATCATGTCCAACGCGTATTTCCGACGAGGTGAGCTGTCGACCAGCTTCATCAAGCGATGCATGGGAAACGGGAACGGGTAGAATACCCATCGGGCGCGTGTTGCAGTTTGGTAGGTCATGGGCACAAAGAGCAGAAGAGCAGCCAGAGAACTCGCTATCAACGTTCTCTATCAGATCGATGTGGCGCATGTAGAGCCGGAGGAAGCGCTGCAGACCGCCATCGAGAACACCGAGTTGGATGATGCGGCCGCTGAGTTTGCGCGCGTTCTGGTGGAAGGTACCCTCAGCCACATTCAGGAGATCGACGACGTACTCAAGCGGCTCTCCGTGGGCTGGGAACTTCAGCGCCAGCCGGCCGTGGACCGCAACATCCTGCGCATGGCGATTTTCGAGATATGCCACCTCGACTACATTCCCGCCAGTGTCTCCATCAACGAGGCTGTTGACCTGGCCAAGAAGTACAGCACCGCCGAGTCCGGCCGCTTCGTGAACGGAGTTCTCGGAGCACTCGCGCGCGAGCTGGACATCCAACCGGAGGCTGAGTGATATGGCAGCATTGATACTTGACGGTTCTGCAACGGCCAGGACGATCCGCGAGGAGATCAAGGCCGGCGTGGCCGAACTGATCGAGACGACAGGCGTGACTCCGCACCTTGCGGTAGTGATCGTCGGGGAGGACCCGGCATCCAAGGTCTACGTCAACATGAAGAGGAAGGCCGCGGTCGCCGCGGGGATGCTCTCCACGGTCCATGAACTCCCGGAGAACTCCTCGCAGGAGCAGGTCGTGGAGATCGTCCGGACGCTGAGCGCCGATCCGAATATCCACGGAGTCATGGTTCAGCACCCGGTTCCGAAGCATCTGGACGAGCAGGCCATTCTCGATTCCGTGTCGCCGGACAAGGATGTGGACGGCATCAGCCGTCACAGCCTGGGGAGCCTGATGACCGGCGATCCGATGTTCGTCTCCGCGACTCCCGCCGGGATCATCGAGCTTCTCGACCGGTATGACCTCCCCATAGAGGGCAAGCATGCGGTCGTCGTCGGCAGGAGCATCATCCTCGGCAAGCCGGTTGCGCTGCTCCTCCTGAATCGACATGCGACCGTGACCATATGCCACACCCGGACCCGTGATCTTGCCGAAATGACCCGCCAGGCGGACATCCTCGTAGCGGCGGTCGGCAAGCCGGAGATGATCACCGGCGATATGGTCAAGGAGGGCGCCATCGTGATCGATGCCGGCTACAACAAGGTCGAAGGGCGCGACAAGGATGTCGGCGACGTCGACTTTGCGTCGGCCGAGCGGAAGGCGTCGGCGATCACCCCGGTCCCCGGAGGCGTCGGCCCGATGACCATTACGATGCTGCTTTCGAACACTCTCAAGGCCGCCCGCCGCTTGGCGGGGGTAGGGTAGTTCACCGAACGGATGCTGGTCAACTGCGTAGGGGCGGGGACCTCCCGCCCTTCGTTGCGTTAGGGGTCGCAGACCGTGGATCTTCAGGAATATCTGTCTGACAAATGCCGGATCATCGACGGCGCGCTCGATGAGTACCTTCCGCCGGAGGACCGCTTCCCCGAAGTGATCCACCGCGCGATGCGTTACAGCGTCATGAACGGTGGGAAGCGGCTCCGGCCGACGCTGACCCTCGCCGCGTGCGAGGCAGTCGGCGGCGATTCCGGCAAGGCGCTCCCGACCGCCTGCGCCATCGAACTGATCCACGCATTCTCCCTGATCCACGACGACCTCCCCGCGCTCGATAATGATGACTTCCGCCGCGGGAAGCCGACCAGCCACAAGGTCTTCGGCGAGGCGATGGCGGTCCTTGCGGGCGACGCGCTGCTCGCCCTCGCCTTCGAGACGATCTCCGGCCGCACGAGCGGAGTCCCGGCTGAGACGCTGCTGCGAGTGATCAACCGTGTGGCGGCCGCCACCGGCTCCGAAGGGATGATCATCGGTCAGGTGGTGGACATCGAGTCGGAGGGGAAGCGGATCGATCTCGACACGCTGAGGTTCATCCACAGCCGCAAGACCGGCGCCCTCATCGAGGTGTCGGTGGTCTGCGGCGGGATACTCGGCGGCGCGTCGGAGGCTCGGTTGGAGGCGCTCAGCGTCTACGGCAAGCGGATCGGCCTCGCGTTCCAGATCGCCGATGACATCCTCGATCTGGTCGGCGACTCGGAGAAGCTCGGGAAGACCGTCGGAAGCGATCTTCGAAAAGAGAAGGCGACTTACCCCTCCATCCTCGGCCTGGAGAGGTCGAGGGAACTGGCGCAGACCGCCGTTAGCGAGTCCCTCGATGCTCTCCGTGACTTCGATGACCGCGCCGACCCACTCCGCGCCATCGCACGGTTTGTGGTCGAGAGGGAGATGTAGGGCGTCCGGTCTCCCCCTCATCAAGGGGGACCGCACGAGCGCATTTCGTACATCGAATTCCGCCATGTAGGAGCGGCTTCCCAGCCGCGATCAAGTCATGTAGGAGCAGCTTCC
>CAYXOC010000028.1:0-56882 GCA_964466715.1 uncultured bacterium | reverse complement strand
CTGCCGCCGCCCTGTGCCGGTGGTATCGACCCGAAACGCACGGAACGGGACAGCGTCCGTTCCCTACGCGCCTGGGTCCCGGGACGCCGGCAGAGCCGGCTGCGATCGTGACGATGTCCGTTCCCTACGCGGATGCATCGGCAGCGCCATTTCATTCTGCTACCGATGCATCGAGGCGATATTCGGGGTTACCGGGCACGAATCGCCCGGAAGACTCCTCCTACATTGCCAATGACGTGCAGGTGAAATACGCTCGCCTTGATGGTTGACTGGAAGGGGTATCAGTTGAAACAGCTTCTCGGTATTCTCTTGGTAATGGCAGTGACAATCTGTTGCGCGGAGGGCGGAATGCGTGATCCGAAGCAGTATCTCGAACGAACGAGCTTTCAGGTCGCGAGTCCATACGGACCGGAGATCGACCTGAAGTCCGACGTGGCGATGGTCTACGGGTTCGGCGGCAACGTGGCCGAGCGGATAGCGCGATGGAAGCAGGAGGGCTACCGCGTCCACCTCATGACCGGCGTGGCGTGGGGCGAATATCAGGACTACTTCGATGGCCGATGGGACGGCAAGACCCACCACGACGAGGCTCAGATGGACCGCAACGGCAATGAGATCCTCCACGGCCCGACCGTACCCTACGTCTCTCCGGGCGAGAACTACGGCAAGTACCTGTGCGTCGGCGTGAAGAAGGCGATCGACGCGGGCGCGGATGCGATCTACCTGGAGGAGCCGGAGTTCTGGGTCCGCGGCGGGTACGAGGAGAGCTTCAAGCGCGAGTGGCAGTCGTACTACAACGAGCCGTGGATCGCGCCGCACTCGTCGCCGGACGCCCAGTACCGCGCCTCGAAGCTGAAGTATTTCCTCTACCGGCGCGCGCTCCAGCAGGTGTTCGACTTCGTGATCGACTACGGCAGGCAGATCGGGCGGAAGATCGAGTGCTACGTCCCGACTCACAGCATGCTCAACTACGCTCACTGGGGGATCGTCAGCCCGGAGCAGAGCCTCGTCATGCTGAACGGCTGTGACGGCTACATCGCCCAGGTGTGGACCGGCACGGCGCGCACACCGAACACATATCAGGGCGTGTTCAAGGAGCGGACCTTCGAGTATGCCTTCTTCGAGTACGGCTCCTGCAGCAACCTCGTGCGCTCCACGGGCCGGCGGATGTACTACCTCAACGATCCGGTCGAAGACAACCCCGAGCACAGTTGGGCCGACTACCGTCGGAACTGGGAGTCCACGCTGGTCGCATCGCTCCTCTGGCCGGACGTCTGGCGCTATGAGGTCGCGCCGTGGCCGGACCGCGTCTTCCGGGGCAAGTTCCCGATCAAGGACATCACCGAGCGCAAGCCGGGCGAGGAGGTCGAGCGCGAGGGCATCCCGGCCGACTACGCGACCGAGTTGATCACCGTCATGAATGCGCTCAACGACATGAGGCAGCCGAAGGTCGAGTGGGACTGCGGCACGCAGGGGATCGGAATCCTGGTCTCCGATACCTTGATGTTCCAGCGGAGCGATCCGAATCCGAGTGACACTCACATGGGCTCGTTCTTCGGGCTGGCGATGCCGCTCCTGAAACGCGGGGCGCCGGTCCATCCCGTCCAGTTGGAGAACATCGGGCTGACCGGCTACCTGAAGCCGTACAAGGTGCTGTTCCTGACCTACGAGGGAATGAAGCCGCCGAAGCCGGAGCTTCACACTCACCTGGCGAAGTGGGTGAAGGCGGGCGGCGTGCTCGTCTTCGTGGACGACGATTCCGATCCGTACAACTCGGTCACCGAGTGGTGGAACACCGGTGAGTTCCGATATGCCGCGCCGAGGATCCACCTCTTCGAGCAGCTCGGGCTCGACGGCGACACCGTGGAGGGCGCGTACAAGGTCGGCAAGGGCGCGCTGATCTACGAGCGGACCAGCCCGGCGTCGCTCACTGTGGATGCCAGGGGCTCGGAGACGACCGTGTCCCTGGCCAAGCAGGCATGCACGCAGGCGAATGTCCCCTGGAGCGAAACGAACTACCTGATCCTGCGGAGAGGGCCGTATGTCATCGCCGCCGGGCTCGACGAGACCCCGAAGCCGGTCTCGAAGAAGCTCACGGGCAGGTTCGTGAACCTGTTCGACGCCAAACTCTCCGTCCTGCGCGAGGTCGCACTCCGGCCCGCATCGAGAATGCTGCTGGTGGACATGGACAAGCTCGATCTCTCCAGGCCGCGGGTGATCGCATCGGCATCGCAGGTGCTGGGGTTGAAGCGCACAGCAAACTCGATCCGCTTCCACTCCGAGGGGCCGTCGAACGTGACCGCCGCGACGCGAGTTGCGCTCCCGAGCGAGCCGAAATCGCTCAAGGTCGGAGACTACGCGAACGCCGAGGTGGTTTCGACATGGGATGCCGAGAG
The DNA here is from genome assembly GCA_964466715.1 of uncultured bacterium. Taxonomy (GTDB): domain Bacteria; phylum Armatimonadota; class UBA5829; order DTJY01; family DTJY01; genus CAYXOC01. The sequence goes on along the minus strand of CAYXOC010000028.1, from coordinate 54,486 downwards.
CAAGACGCTCCTCCTGGAGTACCCGAGTTCGCCGGATGGAGTGTGGGTGGAGATCACTTTCTGACCCGGCAGCACGGGATGATGCGCTAAGGGCGGGGATCCACATGGTCCTCGCCCTTTTCAGGAGCATACGATCGTTGGCGGTCGGAACAAGCAACCTGATGACACCGGAGAACGACCGGAGAGGCCAAGCCCGACGCTACGAAGGCGGTTCGAGGGATCGGACGACGAACACGCTCGACAGTGTTCGGTGCAATACGGTATGCGTCGTGCTGCCGATCGGATAGCCCGCAATTCGGATGGCAGTCCCTGTACCAAGAACGACCACATCGATGTCTTCGTGCTTGAGATAGTCCACCAACACCGTACCGGCGTTGCCCCGCAGGACGGCGGTCGTCAATGCAATATCGTGGACTTCATATCGGTTCACGAACTCCGCGAGGCGCCTCTCGCCGTATTGCTGCGATTCGCTGAGCGCCCGCTCGATCGAGGGCTGCGCGAATGCCATGTGGTACCTTTCGCTGGCGATATCGGGTACGACATGCACCACATACAGGCTGGCCCCCGCTATCCTCGCAAGCAGGAGCGCCTGCTGCATGACGTCATCCGCCACGGGCACAAAAGAGATGGCTGCGGCAACCGACTTGATCTCCTCGGAGCGCCCGGCGCTGACGATGAACACTCTTCGCGTTCCGCGCTCGACCAGCCGGTATGTGTTCACACCCACTCCCCTGGCGGGATCGCTGGAATGTGACCCCGTGTCGCCGACGACGAGCACATCCGCCTTGTGCTCGTCAGCGAATCTGGTCAGTTCCTTTGCCGGGTTGCCGACTGCTACGGTCAGCCGCAGTCTGTCGTATCCCAGCTGCACGGCAAAGCCCTCAAGCGCGGCCCGAGCCTCTTCGACGAGCATCGCCTCGAGATCGGATATGCTCTTCTCGAGCAGCAAGGCGTCCGAATTGGTGAGATTCGTCTCGACGACGTGCAGCAGTTCTACGGACGCGCCGGCCCGCCTCGCTAGTGCGACTGCCATTCTGGCCGCAGCGTACGATCTAGGGGAGAAGTCAACTCCGACCAACAGATTTCTGAGTGTACCTGTATTGATATCCATGATTCATGAAGCCGACGTTGTCTTTGGAGAGTATACCCAGCCCGACGGATCCGATATACCAGTGGCTTCCGGCAGGCCTATGCCTGCAGCCCGGGCATTACCGGCGATGATGCCGTCTATGCCCCGGACAGAAGCCTCTCCGCTGCCTCTACTTGATCCAGAGTGCCCATCACGATTATCTCGTCCCCGGCCTCGATCACTGTGTCCGGCGAGGGATTGCTTATCTTTTCGCCGTTCGCCCGTCTTATGGCAAGGATGAGTACCCCGATGGATTCCCGTATCCCGCTGTTCCGAATCGTGGACCCAACGAAGGTAGACTTCTCCGAGGCTTGGATGACTCCGAGGTCGGTCTCGCGGTGGTCGTATTGAGTGATCAGGTCGAGGAACTCGATGGCCCTCGGTCTGAGGACTGCTTCAGCCATCCGATGACCGCCAAGGATATACGGCGATACTACCTTGTTTGCGCCGGCCCTTCGCAACTTGTCTTCGTTCTCCTGCAAGATCGACCTTGCAACGATGAACAAGTCGGAGCTCAGACCTCGGGCGGTGAGGACGATGAAGACGTTTTGCTCATCTGTTGCGTTCACCGCTATCAGACCTTTGGCTCGCACTATCCCGGCGGACTGAAGAACCCTGCTTTCACAGGCGCTTCCCTCCACATGAGGAATGCTGCGCTCCTTCAGCTTAGGCAGTTGCTCGGGGTTACTCTCGATCACCACAAACGGGATACCCCGCTGCTGGAAATCACGCGCGGCCTGCTGGCCCATACGGCCATAACCGCAGATGATGTAATGATCATGCATTGATTCGATAGCTCTATCCATAGCTTTCCTCGCTATCTGTTCCTCGAGAGAGAAGATGAGATCGGCCGCTCGAACCGCCGAATCCTCAAATGGCTTTAGCAACAGGTCCGATTGCTGCTGCAGGGCGTCGTGCATCTGATCATCCGGATCCTCCACGGCGCAGGCGTAGTAGCCGGCATAGCCCTCGTGGCGCAGGTTCTTGATGATGCCCGCGTTGAGGCTCGCATCGCGAATGGAGCTGACCACCCAGCGCGTACTAGCCAAAGGAAGGACGTGTGCGAAGTCCGGGTCTTCGGCGTCGCCGAATATGGCCTGCCCCCCGTCTGCCATCCAACTCGTCACCGCCTGAGGGTCGAAATCGACACCCATAACGGTACGTCCGCGGCTGGTCAACTCGGCTGCTATCTTGCTGCCGTAGCGGCCAAGGCCGATCAGTATAACGCTGTTGCTGCCGCTCTTTGACAGGATCGCCTTAGCCTGATCTTCTCGACAGAGGTCCTTACGTTCGAAGATGTGCAGGTACGGTGATGCTCTCATGTACAAGCTCTGTGAGTTCGTGATCAGGTGGACCGATGCTCCCATGGTTATCATCAGCACCAGGGTAATCAGAGCAAGCGCGTCGTTCGTGATATGGCCGGCTGTCGTACCCATGGCCATCAGGATCAGAGAGAACTCGCTGACTTGAGCGACAGTCAGCCCGGCAAGAAATCCCGTTCGCTTGCGGTAGCCCATCCTTCCCAGAATGACCATGACGATGAATGGCTTACACACCAGCACAAGCAGGGAGAACACGATGGCCAGGCCGATCTGCGAGCCGACCGACTGAAGTTCCAGATGGCTGCCGAGTTCCAGGAAGAAGAAGAACAGCAGGAAGTCTCGCAGACTCGAAAGCTTCGTGCTCAGCAGGTCACGGTATAAAGTCGATGCCAGAGACAGGCCGGCTGCGAACGCGCCTACTTCCTTACTAAAGCCCATCATCTCGCTGACCGCCGCGAGCAAGAGCGCCCAAGTGATCCCGAAGAGCACCAGGGACTCGGTGGAGGACGATATCGCCGAGAGCAGCCGCGGGAACAGCACCCGGCGGACAGCCCATATTCCTAGAAGCAGCCCTGTGCCTTTCGCCACGATCAGAAGAATCTGCACCGTGGGATGAACACTCGACTTGTCCGCGAATGCGCTGAGCGCGATCATCGCAAAGATGACAACAATGTCCTCGACGATCAGAAAGCCCAGCGATATCCGTCCGTAGAGCGAATCCGTGTCCCGCTTGTCCGACAGCAGCTTGACTATTACGATAGTGCTCGAGAACACGATGGCGGCCGAAACATACATGGCCGTGAGCAACGGCATATCTAGGAGCAGGGAGATGCCGAATCCCACCAGTCCCGTGAATCCTATCTGACCCAGACCGGTGATCAAAGAGACGGGCCCCATATTGCGGATGAGTCCGGGGTCAAGTTTGAGCCCGACCACAAACAGCAGGAGCGCGAGCCCCATCTCCGCCAGTACACGGATCTGTTCGGAGGATTGGATGACGTTGAGCCCAACAGGTCCCAGGAAGATGCCGACTACTATGAAGGCGATGATGAGTGGTTGTCGGAGGCGAACGGCGATCACTGCCGCTGCCACCGCGGCAGTGAGAAGGATCACTACTTCGTGAAACAAGCTATAGGGCATAACCTCGGGCTCTCTCGGTGGGCCGTCGCACGTCGCGGCGGCGTGTCACGTATGACGAGGGCTGCTGCAGAGCAACTCGACGGGATGCGGTCTGCTGCTCGGGACAGGCCGTTGATCTCATCGTTACAGGCTCTAGTATAGCAGATACGCAAACTCAGCGCAACGTATGGGGCTCTTCCGGGATACAACCCAAGCCCGTGCAGGAGTCGTCCGGCGGGAGTTCTCGTGATCGAGGTCGGGTGAGCTCATGGGATTCAGAAAGACGGGCTGGAATCGAAGAGAGTGCATGGTCTCTGAGGCGTGGACTTCGAGCGAGAGATCCCGTCGTCAGAAGTGAGTGAAATGTAGGGAATCACACGCGCAGAAATGCGAAAACCCCGCCGGAGTGTCCGACAGGGCTTGAATGCGGAGAGATGGGTTTTACAAATGAAAATGGCTGCCGACCCAGGGTTCGAACCTGGAACCTCATGATCCAGAGTCACGCGCTCTGCCAATTGAGCTAGTCGGCAGCATCAACAGTATGATACCACGCTCGATGCCGAATGTCAAGGGCCGTAGAGATCGTTTGTGCCCAATCTGCAACATGAAATGCTCAGACGGCGCCCTTGTCCGGCCCGTGCGCGGCGGCCGCGCCCGAACACATCGTTTCGCGCAGCAACCTGTCGGGTACGCCGATTCCAAACGGAGAAAGAGGCCCGGAAGCATGGCTCACATGATGCATCATGATCTGCTCGACGTACTCGCAAGGTGCGCCGCCGAATGCGACCACTGCGTCTACAACGTCTGCCTGGGCGACCCCAACATGAAGACCTGCGGCCGGATGTGCCTCGACTGCGCTCAGGTCTGCCACAGCACCTCGGTATATGTGAGCAGGATGTCCCGGTTCATGGATGAATCGCTGAGGATGTGCGCCGATATCGGCGCGCCCATCCTCTCTGAGGAGCATCATGCACCGCTCTTCAGCGCCTTTTCGACCTTCGCCCAGGTGTCGCGGAGGGTCGCCGTGCGGTTGAAGACGAGCTTCTCCGGCGTCGAGTCCTTGTCCACGCAGAAGTAGCCGGTCCGCTCGAACTGGTACTTGGTGCCGGGCTCTGCGCCCTTCACGCTCGGCTCGACGTAGCAGGTCTTGACCACCAGCGACTCCGGGTTGATGTTGTCGAACCAGGTCTGGCCTTCCTCGACCTCGTCCGGGTTCGGCTTGATGAAGAGATGATCGTAGAGCCGCGCCTCGGCTTCGATCGCCTCACGCGCCGCCACCCAGTGGAGCGTCGCCTTCACCTTCCGGCCATCGGGCGCGTCTCCGCCTCGGGTCGCCGGATCGTAGGTGCATCTAAGCTCGACGATGTTGCCGCTCTCGTCCTTGATCACTTCCTCGCACTTGATGAAGTACGCGTTCCGCAGACGGACCTCGCGGCCCGGCGCGAGACGGTAGTACTTGGGAGGCGGCTCCTCGCGGAAGTCGTCCCGCTCGATGTAGAGCTCTCGGGCGAACGGCACCTTGCGCGTGCCGGCCTCGGGGTCCTCCGGGTTGTTGATGACGTCGAGTTCCTCGACCTGCCCCTCCGGATAGTTCGTCAGGACGACTTTGAGCGGGTCGATGACCGCCATCCGCCGCTCGGCGCGCTTGTTCAGGTCAACTCGGATGCAGTCCTCCAGCACCGCGACGTCCACGATGCTGTCTACCTTCGCCACGCCGATGCGGTTGCAGAAGTCCTTGATCGCTTCCGGCGTGTAGCCGCGCCTGCGGAGGCCGGCGAGCGTCGGGAGCCGGGGGTCGTCGTATCCGTTGACGTACCCGCCCTCAACGAGTTCGATGAACCGGCGCTTGCTCATGACGGTGTAGGTCATGTTCAGCCGCGCGAACTCGATCTGCCTCGGATGGTAGATGCCGAGTTCGTCGAGGAACCAGTCGTACAGAGGACGATGGATCTCGTACTCCAGCGAGCAGAGCGAGTGTGTGATCCCCTCGATCGAGTCCTGCAGGGGATGCGCGAAGTCGTACATCGGGTAGATGCACCACTTGTTGCCCTGCCGATGGTGCTCGATGTGTCTGATGCGGTACATAACCGGATCGCGCATGAGTATGTTCGGCGAGGCCATGTCAATCTTCGCACGGAGAGTGCGCGCCCCGTCCGGGAACTCGCCGGCCCTCATCCGCTGGAACAGATCGAGGTTCTCCTCGACGCTCCGGTTGCGATACGGGCTTTCGATCCCCGGCTCGGTGAGGGTGCCGCGGGTCGCGTTCACCTCGTCCTGAGACAAGTCGCAGACGTAAGCCTTGCCCTTCTTGATGAGCTCGATCGCCCACTCGTAGGTCTGGTCGAAGTAGTCCGAGCCGAAGAACAGGCGGTCATCCCAGTCGGCGCCGACCCAGCGGACGTCCTCGATAATGGCATCGACGAACTCCTGCTCCTCTTTGGTGGGATTGGTGTCGTCGAACCTCAGGTTGAAGAGGCCGTTGAAATCCTGGGCGATGCCGTAGTCGATCCAGAGAGCCTTGGCATGGCCGATGTGCAGATAGGCGTTCGGTTCCGGTGGGAAACGCGTGTGTACGCGGTCGAACCTGCCGCTCGCCAGATCCTCTTTGACGAACTCGCGAATGAAATCCGTCGACTCCGTGCGCTCGCCGCCGGTCTCGGCGGTAGTCTCAGCTATATCACGTGGCTCACTCATGTTTGTTGCAACCTCTCTCCGCATCGGCATCCAGGCTTGGTCTGTTTATCCGTGACCAGACACTATATTCTGCCACATCACAGGAGCAAGGTCAAGTCGCGGGGAGGGGAAACACGAATGCGAGGCATCACTGGGCATTCGTATTCCTCCGGGCTCAGCGGATCACGAACGTGGTGACGTAATAGTAGAACAACGGGGCGGCGAACAGGAGGCTGTCGAACCGGTCGAGTATACCGCCGTGCCCGGGCAGCACGGTGCCGAAATCCTTAATCCCTATGTCGCGCTTCATCGACGACTCAGCGAGGTCGCCGATCAGGCCGAACAGAGAGATTCCGATGCCGACCAAGACGGACTGCCACCACGGCCAGCCGATCAAGCCGCCCATCAGAGCGCTCATCAGGATCGATGAGACTATTGCCGCGCCCAGGCCCTCCCAGCTCTTGCCCGGACTTAGCACGGGGGCAAGCTTGTGTCGTCCATACTTGCGCCCGATGAAATACCCGCCCGTGTCGGCCGCCCACGCGGCGAACACGACATAGAGCACAAGCCAGGCTCCGAGCGGGAGACTGCGGGGGCCGGGGATATCCAGTTGCACGCTGCCCGAGAGGCTTCTGAGCGCCACGAGGTAGCTGAACAGCCAGCCGACGTACACGGCGCCGAGGAACGTTGCCCCGAGGTTCTTGATCGGAGCGCGATCCTTGCGGGCCAGTTCGACGGTCAGGCTGGCGATGACGAGGAGAGTCAGAACCGCGGGGAGTTCGAACTCGAGCGACCTGAGTCCCTGCCGTGCGGCGAACAAAAAGAGGAACGCGGATACGAGACCGAGCCACACCTGGGGCCGGGCGCCGGTCTTTCTGATCCCGCGGTAGAACTCCAGGAGGCCGACGATAGAGATCACGCCGACGCCAAGTATGAACGGGAGCCCCTGTTCAATGAACACGAGCAGTACGAGGAGAGGGATACCGACGATGCCACTGACAATTCTGGCAACCATGTATTGGACCTACGTTCCCGTCTGAGACAGGTGGGCTGAGACATTATACCATTCGCCCGTTCGTTGGGCAATACTGCCGATATCCGGCGATGAGAGCGCCCGTACGAGCAAAAAAAACGTTGCCTGTTTGCCGGTTTTGGTGGAATATGCTTATTGCATGGCATGTCCATCCCGCCTTGCCGGCCACCGATACCTTTGGGTACGAGAGACAGCGGCCGGATCATCTCAGGGCGGTATCGCAGGGTATCGGAAGCTTCGAACCGGGGAGTATCTGGATGTTCTTACTTGTGGGCGTGGTAGCGCTCTTCGCCAGCCTGATTGTAGGTTATACAATGCATGGGGGCAAAATCGCTGCCCTCATACAGATAAACGAGTTCATCATCATCGGCGGCGCGGGGCTGGCAAGTGTCATCATCGGCTATTCCCCGAAGGCCGCCATCGGCATGTTCAAGGCCGTCATCGGCCTCCTCAAGGGCAACCCGTTCCAGAAATCCACGTATCTCGAGCTGCTCCAGGCGATGTATCACATCTTCCAGTTGGGACGCAGGGAGGGATTGATCGCGCTGGAGAAGCACGTGGAGAACCCCGAGCACTCCGACATCCTGCACAACTACCCGTCGTTCATGAAGAACCACCACGCCGTCGAGTTCTTCTCCGACACGATGAAGGTCGTCATCATGGGCGGCGTGAACATGTACGACCTCTCGGACCTTATGGACGTCGATCTCGAAGCTCAGCATGAGGAAGGCATGAAGATACCCTCGGCATTCAGCACCGTGGGCGACGCCATGCCGGGATTCGGCATCGTGGCGGCGGTACTCGGCGTCGTCATCACCATGCAGTCGATCGGCGGGCCGCCCGAAGAGGTCGGCGAGAAGGTCGGCGCGGCGCTGGTGGGCACATTCATCGGCGTACTGCTGGCTTACGGCATATTCGCGCCGATCTCGAGGGCCACAGAGGCCATCGCCAGGTCGGAGGCTCAGTATCTGAACTGCATCAAGAACGGCGTGGTCGCCTTCGCGCGGGGAGACTCGCCGATGATCTGCGTCGAGTTCGCTCGACGAAACATCGAGCCGGAGAAACGCCCGAGCTTCAAGGAAGTCGAGGACACCTGCAAGGGACGCAGCGGGAGGTCGTCCGCATCGTCCGGCGACAGCGCCGAGCTTCCGAAAGCGGCATAGCCATATCATTGCAGGAGCAGCTTCCAGCTACGATCGAGCCATGTAGGAGCAGCTTCCAGCTGCGATCGCGGCCGGAAGCCGCTCCTACGATACACCGACTCATCGCGGCTGGGAAGCCGCTCCTACGATGCGCCGGCTCATCGCGGCCGGAAGCCGCTCCTACAGCTTAGCCGAACCTGTGGAAAGGAATCCGCATTCGTGAGCAGCCAGGAAGGCGAGATCCGAATCGTCAAGAAGAAGAACGGTCACGGGAGCCATCACGGCGGCGCGTGGAAAGTCGCCTACGCCGACTTCGTCACGGCAATGATGGCTTTCTTCCTTGTCATGTGGGTCACCGGCATGAGCCCGACCATCAAGGCGGCCGTTGCCGCGTACTTCAAGGACCCCATTGCCTTCAACAAGGCGGTCGAGGCGGGCAACGCGCCGTTCAAGGTCTCGGAGTCATCCTCCAGCATCCTCCCCGAGGAGAAGGACAGCAGCCAGTCCGACTTGGAGGAGCGCCTGAGGCTCAAGAAGGCCAAGGAAAGCATCGAGAAGATCGTCGCCCAGACCCCTGAGTTCCGCAACATCAGGCAGCACGTGGATATCCAACTGGTGAACGAGGGGCTGCGCATCGACCTGATGGAGAACAAGGAGTCGCTCTTCTTCGATGCCGCGAGCGCCAAGGTCAAGCCGAGCACGAGGCACCTGCTGGCCCTGATCACCAGGGAGCTGAAAACCCTGTCGAACAAGGTGATCCTGGAGGGCCACACGGACTCCAGACCGCTCGCCAGACATGACGGCTACACCAACTGGGAGCTGTCAGCCGACCGCGCAAACGCCGCGCGCCAGGTGATGGAGTTCGCCGGCATCGATCCGAGTCGGATCGCCCAGGTGAGGGGCTATGCGGCGACTCAGCCGCGCAACCCGAAGGATCCGACGCACTTCTCGAACAGGCGCATAAGCATCATCGTGGTGATGAAAGAGGCGATGAGGCTCCAGCAGTTCGGCATGAACCCCGACATCGAGATCACGCCGGCAAAGCGCTCGGGACCGTAGCGATACGGGTCAGCTCGTGGTTACCAGCATGACGTCGAACGGAGTCTCCGGACGGAAACACAGGAGATGTGCCACCATGCCCGTCAGGCCGGCATCGAGCTGAGCATTGTAGGAGCGAACGGCGGTGTTGTACTCCCTGACGGTCTGGGCGACCTGCTTCTCGGTCTTCTTCAGGAGTTCTACACATTCAACGAAGTGGTGGTCCTGCTTCAGCGCGGGCATGCTGCCTGCCAGGGAGAGGAACTGGCTGAGATGGAGAGTCAGGGCCTTCTCCGCCTCGATCTTCCCCTTGATGTCGCCGATGTTCATACAGCGGGTGCGCGCCTGACCGAGGGCGGCAAAGACGGGCGGCTCCTGGTCGGTGTACTCCTTCGCCCTCTCCACGAACGCGGGTATGAGGTCATGGCGATTGCCGAGGTAGGTATGGACCTCCGCCCAGAGCTCGTCCACCAGATTCCTTGCCCCGGTGAGCCGCGTAAAGTTAAGGAACCCGATACCCAGTATGACCGGAATCAACAGGGTCAGATAGACCATGGCGTACCTCAGACTGCGGACGGCAGACTGCGGACTGCAGGTTGCAGGTTACTCCGGCTTGATGATCTCCAATCCACCCATGTAGGGGCGGAGCGCCTCGGGAACGACGATGGAACCGTCGGCCTGCTGGTAGTTCTCCATGACGGCGATGACCGTCCTCGGCAGGGCGACTCCCGATCCGTTCAGCGTGTGGACGAACTCCGGCTTTGCGCCGGCTTCTCGGCGGAACCTGGTGTTCATGCGCCGTGCCTGGAAGTCCACACAGTTGCTGCACGACGACACCTCGAGCCACTGCTCGACGCCGGGAGCCCATGCCTCGAGATCGTAGGTCTTGGCCGCGCTGAAGCCCATGTCGCCGGTGCACAGAAGCTTTACGCGGTACGGAAGCCCGAGTGCCTGAAGGACCTCCTCAGCGTTGTTCGTCAGCTTCTCCAGCTCATCGAACGAAGTCTCCGGCTTGACGATCTTGACCATCTCCACCTTGTCGAACTGATGGACTCGGAGCAGGCCGCGAGTATCTTTGCCGGCCGCGCCGGCTTCTCGGCGGAAGCAGGGGCTGTAGGCGGTCATGTACATCGGCAGCTTGTCGCCGTCGAGGATCTCGCCCTGGTAGATGTTCGTGATCGTCACCTCGGACGTCGGGATCATGAACAGATCGTCGTCCGGCATGCGGTACATGTCGAATTCGAACTTCGGAAGCTGGCCGGTGCCGGTCATCGTCGGTCGATTGGCGACAAACGGCGTGAAGACCTCCCGGTACCCATGCTTGTTGACGTGCATATCGATCATGAAGTTGATCAGCGCGCGCTCGAGCCTTGCGCCCCAGCCGGTGTAGAGAATGAACCCGCTCCCGGCGAGCTTTGCGCCGCGCTCGAAGTCGACCACGCCGAGCTTCGTCGCGAGATCCCAGTGCGGGAGCGGCGCGAAGTCGAACTCCCGCGGCTCGCCCCAGTTGCGGACGATCGGGTTGTCTCTGTCGTCCTGGCCGATCGGCACGCTCTCGTGCGGCGGGTTCGGGATCACCATCGCCGCGCGGTCGACGCGCTCATCGAGCTCGCGAGTCTGAGCATCGAGTTCCTTGATGCGGTCGGAGACCTCGCGCATGCGAGTGATCTCGGCGGTCGCATCCTCACCGGCGCGCTTCATCCGGCTGATCTGCTCGGAGACCGTGTTCCGCTGAGCCTTGAGCGACTCGGACTCGGTCATGACCTTGCGCCTCAGTTCGTCGGCCTCCAGGAACTCGTTCAGCACGGCATCGTCGGCGCAGCGGTTCTTCAAGCTCTGCCGTATCAGGTCAGGATTGGCTCGGATGATTCTCGGGTCTAGCATGGGCAAACTCCAGTGGGATGATGGAATGGTGGAGCAATGGAGTACTGGGTTTCCCCAATGATCCACCACTCCGATACTCCATTACTCCCGTATGATCTTCAGCAGCTCCTCGGTCCTGGCTTCGAGGTCGGCGGCGGTCTTCGCCTCGACGTTCAGGCGGAGGAGCGGCTCGGTCTGGCTCGGGCGGACGTTGAACCACCAGTCGTCGTACTCGACCGTGAGGCCGTCGAGCTCGATCTGGCGGCCGTCCTTGTAGCGCTCCTTGATCTCGGCGAGCTTGGCGCTGACGTCCTTGACCTTGGAGTTGATCTCAGGGCTGTGGTGGTAGCGCATGATCGGCGCCACAAGCTCCGAGATCGGACGCTTCTCGTCCACGAGCAGCTTGATGATCTCCAGCATGGCGAGGTCGCCGTTGTCGGTCACGAAGAAGTTGCTGAAGTAGTAGTGGCTCGACAGCTCACCCGCAAAGTACGCGCCGATCTCGCGCATGTAGCGCTTGATCAGACCGTGGCCGACGCGGTACATGACCGGCTCGCCGCCCGCGGCCGTGATCTCTTCCTTGACCGCCCAACTGCTCCGGAGATCGTAGACGATCTTCGCGCCCGGCTTCTCCTTGAGCATCTCCCTTGCGATGAGGGCGGTGATCATGTCGCCGGGGATCGTCTGACCCTTCTCGTCGACGAAGCCGACCCGGTCGCCGTCGCCGTCATATGCTACTCCAAGATGCGCGCCTTCTGCGACCACCCTGGCCTTCAGGGCCTCGAGCGTCTCCTCCTTGAGCGGGTTCGCCTCGTGGTTCGGGAACGTACCGTCAACCTCCCAGTAGAGCGGATAGACGGTGCAGTTGGCCTTGGCGAAGAGATGCGGCAGGATCATGCCGTCCATGCCGTTCGCCGCGTCGATGACGATCTTCAGGTCGCCGAAGTCCTTGACGCCGCTGGCTTTCAGGACGGCATCGATGTAGCCTTCAAGCGGGGAGACCTCGCCGCGGAACTCGCCCTGTCTCTCGACGGGCTCGAACTCCCCGGCGTTCGCAAGGTGGTAAAGCTCCTCGTTGCTGACGTAGGTGATGCTCGGGATCGCCTGAGGGCCGGTCATCTTGAAGCCGTTGTAGCCCTCGGGGTTGTGGGAGGCGGTGATCATCATGCCCGCGTCGCCCTGGAGGGCGTTCACCGCGTAGTAGAACATCGGGGTGCTGGTCATGCCGATATGGATGACGTCGCATCCCTGCTCCATGAGGCCGCGGGTCACCGCATCCATGATGCCCGGGCCGCTGGTGCGCATGTCGCGTCCGACGACGACGAGCTTCGGCTTGATCTTCTGGGCGTAGGCCCGCGCAATTCGGTATGCTATGTCCTCATCGAACTGATCGGGATACGTTCCCCGGATGTCGTATGCTTTGAAAATGCTCGGATCGATCTGCTGCAAAATACCATCCTCCCTGATGAGAAGCCGCGTAACAACGGCAATTATACTTAGGCGCTCGGTTAGGTGTCAAGGCGACCGGCATGTCGGGGCGCGGGGCGAACGTATCTGATCCGATACCCGTAGGAGGGGTTTTCGGGGATGGGTCGTGCCCCGTAACCCCGACATTCGGGATTAGATGCATTCGCCCTGCATGTCGGGCGTGTCGTTCCTTGACCACACGGAGCGCCGGTGGTAACATGCGATTGGACTGCAGACGGCAGACCGCAGACCGCAGCAAGTGAAGTACGTGCGACATGAGACCAACCAGCAATCTCTTTACCCACTATCTGCCGGCGCTTACCCTGCTTGCTGTCCTCATGACCTCGATATCGGCCGCGTGGTGCGCGGCCGGGAAGGAGACGCCCGTCGTGTCGAAGGACGGAGGCAGCATCACCCTCGCAGGGAGCAGGTACCTGCCGATCGACGATGCCGGCGTATACTACTACGACGCCGCATCGGTGTCCGGAGTCCCGATGCCGGCGCCCCGTGAGCCGTTGAGCAAGATCCTGGACAGGCACGGCTTCCATGGAATGCTCCGATGCGAGTTGGTGGACTACGTGGACTGCGCCCGGACCGATCACGGCTTCGTTGACGACGGCAAGTCGCGGGTCGTCGAACTCGGCGACGGTCAGCGATACCGGCTCACTGCGGCGGAGGGAAGCTGCTCGTGGTACGCCTACTTCCTCAAGACGCGGCCCCAGCCGGGGCGTCCGCACCTGATCGTGGTGCAGACTATCAACGACATCGAGCGGTACACGACCGTGACGACCACCGTCCCGAAGGGCAAGCCGTGGGCCGCTCCGTACTCCGGCGAAGAACTCGTTCCGGTAGACTGCCAGGAGGACAACTGGTACAACCCGGACGTCGGCGGGACGATCTACACCGGGCGGGAGTACCCGACCGACGGCAAGCCGCTGAACTACATGTTCCTCTACTACCCGAAAGCGGCGGAGGTCAAAGTCACGATCTCGCACCAGGCGAGCGAGGAGAAGCTCGGCCCGAACAACGGTGCGGCAGTTGCACGGATCTGGATCTTCGACGTCATAGATCCGCTCGGCGAGGCGCGCGTGAGGCCGACCCTCACCCCCGACCCCTCTCCCTCAGAAGGGCGAGGGGAAGCTAAGGAGCGGCGCCTGGCGCTCTACGTGCCCCACCCCTGGTTCCTGTACTCGCACTACGGCACGCCGGCAACCAGCAGGGAAAACCGCATCCGCGGCCTGAAGTCGTTCGTGGAGTATCTGCAATTCTGTGGGTTCAACCAGGTCCAGCTTCACATCATCAATGGCTCGGACACCGCCGGGCGCGCATGGTACGACTCGAAGCTCTACAAGCCGTTCGATGCTAACCTCTTCGACGAGCTTGTACCAATCGCCGCTCAGGCCGGGATAGAGGTCGTACCGATCGTGACGCCGATCTTCGTGCCAAAGTACGGCGGCGACCTCGAGAAGATACCTCTCACGCCCGACGAGAACGGGTTCAGCCGGCTCTCGCTCCAACTCGACCGCGACGGCAAGACGTACACGAACACGATGGGCCAGTACGCGCTCGACCCGCTGAGGCCGGAGGTCCAGGAGTGGATGTTCAAGTGCCTGCGGGAGGTCGCGGAGCGCGCGGCGAAGCACCCCAACGTGCCGGGTGTCGGCTTCCGGGTGAACGGCAAGCTCGGGACGTGCTACGTCGGCTTCGAGGCCGGCAAGTGCGGGCAGGATACCGGCTACTCGGAGTGGGACATCGCCGAGTTCGAGAAGGACACGGGCATAGGCGTCCCGGACAACCTGCAGGCGTACGACTGGCTTCGCGCTAACGCGTGGGAGAAGTGGATCGATTGGCGGTGCAGGCGCACGCACGACTTCTGGCTGAAGGCCCGGGACACCGTGCGCTCGTACCGGCAGGACATGGAGCTCGTGGTGGCGTGCGATTTGCCGAGCGAGTACCCAGGCTACAACATCGAGTGGGTGAACGGCGTCTCCCCGCGCGACCTGATGAGGCATCACGGCTACGACCCCGAGATGTTCAGGAGCGACGACGGTATCCTGATCCAGCGGGGGATGATGATCGGAAGCGACCGGTACTTCGGCAAGTGGGGTCCGCCGCACGGAACTAACGCGTGGGCACATAAGGCGTTCAACTACGCGGACGGCGTGGTCGAGTGCTATCGGACCCCCGCGGGCCAGGCGGTCGAGTTCTATCACAACTACTGGGAGGAGGTGCCCCACCCCGATCCTGAGTATGGCACGACGCTCCGCACTTCGACGGCGGCGCCTCCTGGGCAGTTCTACTTCGAGCCGGCGACGTACTCGCTCCGCAAGGCCAACGTACATACGATGGCGTACATGGGCTGGGAGCGCGCAAGCATCGGGCATGAGAGCGACCTCCGCCGGTTCGCGCGGGCGTATCGGGCGCTGCCGTGCGTCGATCCGAAGGACTTCGAGGGCAGGGTCGAGGTGCTGAGCACCGCTCCCGGCGCGAAGTACCGCAAGCCGGAGGAGCCTGATGTCTGGGTGAAGTGGTTCGGCGACCGGCTGGCCGTCGTGAACGACACCGGCAGCCGGAAGTATGTCTTGATCACGATCCCCAAACCCCTTGCCAAGGGAAGCTGCCTGTTCGACCTCGCCGCCGGGCGGATACTCGTTCAGGCGGATAGGCCGATGCCGAGTATCGAGACGAAGCTCCTGCTCCTGGAGCGCGACCTGCACACGCTGGCAATCATGCCGCTTGCCGAGGCGCAGAAGCTCTCCGCGAAGGCGCTCCCCGTCTCCACAGAGCCCGGCCGGTTCAGGATGTGGATCGAGGGCCCGGCGTACTCCGGACAGGATGTCACACTGAGGTTCTCGCTGGCCAACAACGGCAAGTCGCCGCTGACCGACGCGCAGATCGACGTCACGCTCCCGAGGAACTGGAAGGCCGTGTCGAGTTCCGACGACGTCTCACCCGGCCTGCCGGTCATGAGGACCGCGCAAACGATCGCGCCGGGCAAGTCGATCGACTACTCGGTGCGGCTGCGCATACCTCACGGCGAGGAGGGCAATCCCGCATGGTTCACGGGAACGGCGGTGTATAGCGACGGCGGCAGAGAGGTGGTCAGCCAGAAATCGCTGGCGGCGGTCCCCGAGCTGTCGTTCGGATTGGCTATCAGTCCGGAGCGCGTGAAGATCGGCGTCGGAGGCAAGGTCGTCGACTTCGAACTCGCGCTGCGTAACAAGCGGGCGACGCCGCTGGAGACCAAGCTCGATTTCCGTCTGCCCGATGGATGGACGCTGATCTCCGATGCCCTGAGCATGTCTGCCGGAGCGCAGGCATCGGGCACGCTGGACTTCAAGGTTGTGGTCCCCGAGACGGTCGGGGCAGGCAAGTACAAGATAGGAGTATCCGCGCGGCCCGACGACGATGTGAGCGCGTACGCCGAGTGTGACATCGAAGTGGCAGAGTGATGATTCGGAGGTTTTTCGTGGTTCGCCTGGAGATGAGACCGCGAAGTCAGGTATAATCCGCGACTCAAAGCAGCATGGCAACGAGACCGCATGTTCACAAAGGACACTGAAGTTCACGAACTGAATACCGTCCAGCCCCGGAACCCGGCGGCGCCGATCAGCAGGCGGAGGCGCAACAGCCTGCTCGCGCTCGTCTTCGGCTTATGCACGCTCAGTCTCGCGCTCGTCGGCGCGCTGCCCGAGATCCTCTACGGCGTCCTTCCCACGCATGACTACCTCGTATTCCACATCGTGTTCGAGTTCATGAGCATTGTGGTCAGTTTCGCAGTGTTCACCGTCGGCTGGTACGGCTACAAACAGTATGCCAATAAGCAGGATCTGGTCATCGGTCTGACGTTCCTGATGGTCGGAATCGTGGACTTCGCGCACACTCTGTCGTACAACGGCATGCCGGCGTTCCTCTCGCCGAACAGCGTGTCGAAGGCAGCGATGTACTGGATCGCGGGCAGACTGATCCACGGCATCGGGATCATGGCCGCGCTGGTGATGACGAACAGCCGGCGGAGATGGTTGAGTCCGGGCTACCTTGCCGCCGGATCGGTCGCGGTGGTGTTCGGACTGATGGCGGTTGTCTCGTACTTCCCCGAAGCGCTTCCGGCAATGTACGTCCAGGGCTCGGGCCTCACGCCGCTCAAGATCACCCTCGAGTGGGTCGTCATCGGCCTGTACGCCCTGTCGATCTACGTGTTCGGGCGGCGTGGCCAACGTGAGACGAACGTAGTCCTGCTGCAGATGGCTCTCGTCGTCGGCATCTTCAGCGAGTTGGGCTTCACGCTCTACAGCAGCGCGTACGATACCTATAACCTGCTTGGCCACATCTACAAGGTGATGGCATACTTCCTGATCTTCAAGGCGCTCTTCGTGTCGTCGCTCCAGCGGCCATACTACGAGCTCGTGAAGGCCAGGTATGAGCTCGAGAAATCGTTCTCGCGCATCGGCGACGCATTGGCATCGAGCCTCGATCTGAAACAGGCGCTGCAGCTTATCGCAGAGCTTGGATCGAATATGCTCGGGGCCAAGTCCGCCACGGTGATGCTGCTCCGAGACGGCAAGCTGAACATCGAGGCCGGGACAGGCATGATGCGTTCGGACAGGCTCGTCTCGACCAGCCACACCGCGGCCGGATTGGCAATCTCGTCCCGCAGGCCGGTTCTGATCCCGGATGTGACGACGATATCGGACCATGATCCGAACTGCCACTGTCAGAACCTCATTGGACCGCCGGCCCGGTCCGTCGTCTCAGCGCCGATCCTGTCGGGCAGCGAGGTGTTCGGCGTTGTCGAGGTGTACTCACCGAACGAGAATGCCTTCGGACGCAAACAGGCGGATCTGCTTGCGAGCTTCGCGGGACAGGCGGCGGTTGCCATCAGGAACTCGATCACGTTCGAGCGCGAGCATCAGATCGCCGAGAGCCTGCAGCGCACTCTGCTGCCCGACCCGCCGACCATTCCCGGCATGGACATCGCAGTGAAGTACCTGCCCGCCGAAGACGAGGCCAGAGTCGGCGGCGATCTATACGACGTATTCCCTCTGGAGGACGGGAGACTCGCGGTAGTGATCGGCGACGTCTCCGGTCACGGCCTCGAAGCGGCTTCGATGATGGCGATGACCGCGTACACGCTCCGCGGACTGCTGCTCCACGGCATGGACCCCGGAGAGGCCTTCGGGCTCACGAACCGCACGCTGGCGCGCCGGTCCTCCGAGGAGTTGAGGTTCGCGACCGTATTCGGAGCCGTGATCGATACCGAGAACCGAACGATGAAGTACGCCAACGCCGGGCACTTGATGCCGGTCATGCTCCAGGAGGGCGCCTGTGCCTCGATGGAGCAGCAGTCCGAGCTGCCGATGGGGATCCTGGAGTCTACGCAATACCCCACGCATGAGGCCGACCTGTCCAGTGTAACGGGCATCCTCCTCTACACCGACGGCCTGATCGAGGTGCGCAGGCAGGGCGAAATGCTCGGCGAGAGAAGGCTCATTTCCGCCTGCAGCGAACTGCTGACGCTCTCGTCCGCCGACATGATCCGTGGAATCATCGAGCGCTCGAGAAAGTGGACCGGCGGAATACTCCACGACGACATCGCCTGCCTCGCCGTGAAGTGGGAGAACCGCTCCGAGTAGCGCCAGGATACCCCCCTGCCCCATCTCACCATCACTCCGTCCGCTGACCCTCACATTCATTTTTCTATTGACAACCTACCAATGGGGGAGTATGCTGGTATCGTAACCGCCCGTACCCCCAGCCACAGGGCGGCCTGCACATTGAACCCAGGGCTGATGCGATCGTGATGGCTATTCCTGCAGGGCATCTTCGCATCAGCGGTGTGTTTCAGACGACGAACTCACCAACCTCTTGCCGGAGGTTCAGCGATGAAGATCGAGCTACTCGAGCCGGTGGTCTATCTATCTCAGCGGTGGAGCGCACTCTGTGAGATCCTGTTCGGACCGCGCATCCATCGCAAGTCGACGGCACGCACCTCGGAAAACGAACGCACGGCGAGCGCCTCAGTCGGGCCGCTCACGGTACCCGTCCACGTCCCGCACACAGGACCCTCGCGGTTAGCGATGCATATCGGGAGGGCGATGTGAACAAGAACCGCCAGTTCATCACAGTAGCCGCGCTCCTGGCGGCGGTCACGGCGGGCGCATTCTGGCGCGCAACGGGATGCGGGTTCGTTTTCGACGACAAGCAGTACATCCTGGCCAACCCCCACGTGCAGAACGGGCTCAACTGGGCGGACATCAAGTGGGCCTTCACATCGATGTATGCATCGAACTGGCACCCGCTGACGTGGATATCCCACATGCTCGACAACCAGTTCTGGGCGCTCGATCCGGCCGGCCCCCATCTGACGAACGTGGTCCTCCACATCGCGAACGTGCTGCTCCTCTTCTACATCCTGCGGCGGATGACCGGCTTCTTGTGGCGGAGCGCGTTCGTCGCGGCTCTCTTCGCCGTCCATCCGCTCCACGTGGAGTCGGTGGCATGGATTTCCGAGCGGAAGGATGTGCTCAGCACACTGTTCTGGATGCTCACGATGCTCGCGTACGTCCGGTACGCCGAATGCCCCGGCATCAGGAGATACGCGCCGGTCTTCGTGCTGCTGGCACTCGGGCTGATGGCGAAACCGATGCTGGTCAGCCTTCCCATCGTGCTGCTGCTCATGGACTGGTGGCCGCTCCGCCGGTCCGCACCGCCGGTCAAGCTGGTCCTGGAGAAGACCCCTCTCTTCGCGCTGTCGGCCGCATCGTGCGTCGTGACCTATCTCGCCCAGCATGCGGGCGGGGCAGTCGCGGTTCGCGAATTCCCGCTGAGCGTGCGCGCCGCCAATGCCGTGGTGGCCTATGTGACGTACCTCTGGAAGATGATCGCGCCGATCCGTCTGGCGGCCTATTATCCCCACCCCGGCGTCACGCTACCTGAGTGGCAGACCGTCGGTTCCACCGTGCTGCTCGTCGCCATCACCGCAGCGGTGATCGCGCTGGCCCGCAGGAAGCCGTACATGGCGGTGGGATGGGCGTGGTGCACGATCACGCTCATCCCGGTGATAGGGATCCTGCAGGTGGGCTTGCAGGCGATGGCCGACCGATACACGTACATCCCGCTGATCGGCGTGTTCACGGCCCTCACGTGGGGCATCGCAGACCTCTTCCCTGCCCCGACTGCGAACAAGAGGAAGTCAGGCTCTCAGACTCACGTGCTCGCAATCCCGGCAGTCGTGATCATAGCCGCGTGCGCCGCCGGCACGTGGCACTACACCGGCTACTGGACAAGCGAGATCACCCTCTGCACGCGGGCGATCGCGGTCACACAGAACAATGCCATGATGCACAACAACCTCGGTGTCGCGCTGTACAACCAGGGCGATATCGAGGAATCGATCGACCACTTCAGGAAGGCGATAGAGATCAGCTCCGATTTCCCCGATGCGTACATCAACCTCGGAAACTCTCTGTCGGACCTGGGCTACCTCGATGAGGCGATCATCGAGTACAAGAAGGCGATCAAGTACAACCCCAAAGACTCACGGGCGTACTGCAACATGGCCGCCGTCATGGGCCAGCAGGGAGACATCGGCGGCGCGATCGAGGCATGTCGGAAGGCGATAGAGCTTTCCCCTGACCTTGCGGCGCCTCACAACAACCTGGCGCGCGCATACATGACCGTCGGCCGCACGGAGGACGCCATCGCGGAGTACCGGAAGGCGCTCGAGATCGATCCGGAGAGCGCGCAGGCTCACCTGAACCTCGGTGAAGCACTGGCGACGGCCGGGGACGATGACGCAGCCATGAGCGAGTTCTACGAGGCGCTCAGGTTGCAGCCGAATTACCCCGAGGCTCACCTGAACTTGGGCGTTTTGAACCTTGGTCAGGGAAAGCCCGATGCGGCCATCGAGCACTACCGGCAGGCGCTGCAGATCAAGCCGGACTACGGCGCGGCGCATCACAACCTTGCGATCGCGCTCTACTCCATCGGCGACTTCGCGGGCGCGTGGCGGGAGATCGGCCTCTGCCGGGAATGCGGTGTCCAGCCGAACCCGGCGTTCATAGAGCAGCTCAGACAGGCGATGCCGGAGCCCAATGAGTAGCAGGAAGCTGGAATCGGGCTCATCATCCGGCGAACGCAGGCTTGTCCCTCTGACATGCCTTCTGCTGGCGGCGCTCATCGTCGCCGCGTTCTGGCATGTCATCGGTCACGATTTCATCAACTACGATGACGACGATTACGTGACCGCCAACCTGCACATCCGCAGGATCGATATCCCCTGGGCGCTCACGACCTTCCGCGAGGCGAACTGGCATCCCCTCACATGGCTCTCCCACATGCTCGACTGGCGCATCTACGGCCCGAATGCGGGAGGGCACCATGCGACCAACCTGATCCTCCACGCGGCAAGCACAATCCTGCTTTTCCTGCTGCTTCATCGGATGACGGGATTCGTGTGGAGGAGCGCCTTCGTCGCGGCGCTGTTCGGAATCCATCCGCTCCACGTAGAATCGGTCGCATGGGTGGCCGAGAGGAAGGACGTGCTGAGCGCTCTGTTCTGGATGCTGACGATGCTCGCGTACGTCCGGTATGCGGAGCGCCCCGGGATCGGCAGGTACATTCCGATCTTCGTGCTCTTCGCCCTCGGACTGATGGTCAAACCCATGCTGGTGACTCTGCCGTTCGTTCTGCTGATTATCGACTGGTGGCCGCTCGGACGCTTCCGCTCTCCGAGGGTCATTCAGGAGAAGCTCCCGCTGATCGGCCTCGCGGCGACATCCGGCGTCATCACGTTCATCGCCCAGCACGGAGGACTGGCGGTCGGCTCGCTCGATCAGTATCCGGTGGGAGTCCGCGTCGCCAACGCTCTCGTCGCGTACACGGCATATCTCGTGAAGACGGTCTATCCGGTCGGGCTGTCGGTGTTCTACCCTCATCCCGGCGACACGCTCCCGGTCTGGCAGGTGATCGGCTCGGCGGCGCTCCTCGTCGGCATCACGGCGCTCGTGGTCCGATCGGCCCGAACGAGACCCTGGCTCGCGGCGGGATGGTTCTGGTATCTCATCACCCTGCTGCCGGTGATCGGACTGGTGCAGGTCGGGATGCAGGCGATGGCGGACCGGTACACGTACGTGCCGCTCGTCGGGGTGTTCATGGCAATAGCGTATGGGAGTGTGGGAGTACGGGGGTCCGGGACTGGGAAGAAGATTCCCACACGCCCACACCCTCACACTCCCATACTTGCATGCCTGATCATCGCCGCCCTGATGCCACTCACATGGAGGCAGGTCGGCTACTGGAGGGACAGCGAGACACTCTTCCGGCACGCGCTGTCGGTGACGCGAAACAACGCCGTCGCGGAGAACAACCTCGGACTCGCGCTGGTCGAGCGAGACCGGCTGGATGAGGGAATCAGACGCCACCGCTGTGCGATCGAGATCAAGCCGGGATGGGCTGACGCGCACTACAGCCTTGGAGCCGCTCTGCTTAAGAACGGAGAGCCCTACGAGGCTATGTCGGAGTTCGAGAAGGTCCTGGCGCTCGATCCGAACCACGCGCCGGCGCACAACAATCTTGCGGCGGCACTGATGGACCTCGGAGACCTGCCGCGCGCGATCGATCACCTGCGCAGAGCGGTGGATATCCGCCCGGATTACGCACAGGCGCACAACAACCTCGGGACGGCGTACTACCATCAGACCCGGTGGGATGAAGCGGTCCGGGAGTGGACTACGGCTGTCCGGCTTGATCCCAGCCTGGCCGACGCCCACTACAACCTGGCGTTCGGGCTGGGAAACGTGGGGCGCTACCGGGACGCGGTCGAGGAATGCCGGAAGGCCCTCGCGCTCCGACCAGATTGGGTCGAGGCGCAAAACAACCTCGCCTGGTTCCTGGTCGCAAACAGGGACCGCACTTCGCGCGATGTCGAAGAGGCGATCCGACTCGCGGAGCAGGCGTGCCGGGCGACCGGAGGTACGAACCCCAATCACCTCGACACGCTCGCGGAGGCATATGAGGCCGCCGGCCGGCGCGATGATGCTGAGCGGGTGGCGAGGAAGGCCCGAGCGCTCGCGGAGAAGTGACGGCCGGATCGACCCCTCCCCAGGCGCTCCCTCCCCGCCACGGGGAGGGAGCGCCTGGGTGGACTCCCCGTCATGGGAGGGAGCAGTTGACGATCAGAGCCACGGAGGGCATTGTTGCTCGCCACCCGACTCTCAACTCTCAACCCTCAACATTCAACATTCAACCCCCAACACCCGCCCCCCCTGCCAACCAACCCCCCGTGTCTTTACTTCTGCCGTCCGTTTTGATAGAATTCAACGCGGAGTTGGGAGAGGTAATGACGACAGACATTCAGCAAGACATTCGCAATTTCTGCATAATCGCTCACATAGACCACGGGAAGTCGACACTGGCCGACCGGATACTGGAAATGACCGGCGCGATCGAGCGTCGCGACATGCAGGAGCAGGTCCTCGACAGCATGGACCTCGAGAGGGAGCGCGGCATCACTATCAAGATGACGGCTGTCCGACTCAGCTACAAGGCGAAGGACGGCAAGGAGTATATGCTCAACCTGATCGACACGCCCGGCCACGTGGACTTCTCGTACGAGGTGTCACGGAGCCTCGCCGCTTGCGAGGGCGCGATCCTGGTAGTCGACGCCGTCCAGGGAGTCGAGGCCCAGACGCTCGCCAACGTCAACCTGGCGATGGCGAGCAACCTGTCGATCATCCCGGTGGTCAACAAGATCGACCTCCAAGCGGCCGATCCGGACCGCGTGCTGGAGGAGATCGAGGAGGTCGTCCTGCTGGAGAGAGAGGGCGCGATCCTGGCGAGCGCGAGGGCCGGCACGGGGATCAACGAAATCCTGGAGGCGGTCGTCGAGCGCATCCCCGCGCCTTCCGGCGATCCGGATGCGCCACTCCGCGCGCTGATCTTCGACTCGCACTACGACCAGTATCAGGGAGTCGTGGCGTACGTCCGAGTCATGGACGGCGAGATCAGGCCGGGCATGAAGATCCGCATGATGTCGAGCGGCAAGACGTTCGACGTCACGAGCGTCGGCGTCTTCCGTCCGAAGATGACGGAGGTCGAGGCGCTGCGCGTCGGCGAGGTCGGGTATCTCATGGCAAGCATCAAGGAGGTCGGCGACAGCCGCGTGGGCGACACGATCACCGATGCGAGCAGACCGGCCACCGAGCCGCTGCCGGGGTACAAGCATCCGAAGCCGATGGTCTTCTGCGGGCTCTACCCGACGGACAGCAACCAGTACCCGGACCTGCGCGACGCGCTGGCAAAGCTCCAGCTCAACGACTCGTCGCTGATCTTCGAGCCGGAGACGTCAGCGGCGCTGGGCTTCGGATTCCGCTGCGGGTTCCTCGGGCTCCTGCACATGGAGATCATCCAGGAGCGGCTCGAGCGCGAGGCGGGCATCCCGCTGATCGCGACCGCGCCGAGCGTCGTCTACCGCGTCACACGGACCGACGGCAGCGTGATCGAGGTGGACAACCCGTCGAACCTGCCGAACGCCAATGTGACGGAGAAGATCGAGGAGCCGTACGTCGATGCCACGATCATCGTGCCGTCGGAGTACATCGGCGGTGTGATGGAACTCGCCCAGGACAGGCGGAGCACGTTCGTCCACATGGAGTATGCCGGAACGCACAGGGTATTCGTCCACTATAAGATCCCGCTGTCGGAGATATTGATGGACTTCTTCGATCAGCTCAAGAGCCGGACGAAGGGCTACGCATCGTTCGATTACGAGTTCTGCGGCTACCAGGAGTCGAAGCTGGTGAAGCTCGACGTCCTGTTGAACGGTTCGTCGGTCGATGCGCTGTCGTTCATCACTCACCGCGACCGGGCGTATCCGCGGGGCAAGCTGCTGGTGGAGCGGCTGAAGAGCATTCTCCCGAAGCAGCAGTACGAGGTGCGCATCCAGGCGGCGATCGGGAACAAGGTGATCGCGGCGGAGAGCATCAGCGCGCTTCGGAAGAACGTGACGGCGAAATGCTACGGCGGAGACATAACCCGGAAGCGGAAGCTCCTCGAGAAGCAGAAGGAAGGCAAGAAGCGGATGAAGCAGATCGGCCACATCGAGGTCCCGCAGGAGGCGTTTCTGAGCGTGCTGAAGATCGGGGAGTAGCTGGCGGGTGTTGGGTGGTGAATGTTGAGAGTTGAGAGTTGAGGGTTGAGAGGTGGGTGATGGGCAGCCATGCCCCGAATGTTGAATGTTGAAAGTTGAGTGTTGAATGTTGAGAGTTGGGAGTTGGGGGTTGGATGATGGGCAACCATGCCTCCCCGTTGGGCCGGTGATCAACTGCTCCCTCCCCGTGGCGGGGAGGGCTGGGGAGGGGTCCTCGGTGTTGTAATGGCAGTGCCTCAGTGCCGGCCTTCTCCGTGCCCGGGCGGTTGAAACCACGACAACAAGGGCGCGAAGTCCACCCTCGTAGACTCAGGTAGGTGAGCGCATGTCCAAAGACAAGTACTCGGTGATCATGACCACCTTCGAGGGTGACTGGAGGAAGCTGGAAGAGGCTGTCCCGGAGATCTTCGGACGCGACGGCCTTGACGTGTTCACGCTCGTCGTAATGAAGGAGATGCCGTCTGAGGTGGCTGACGACCTCTCCAGAGATGACGCAAGCCGCATCTTGTTGGCGCTGGAAGCGGTGGGAGCGAAGACGCAGATCACGCTCACTTGGAATGTCACCGGTGTCATGCACCGTGCTGACGAGCTCTGGGCCGCGCGCAAGGGCGAGCATTTCGTCTTCACCGAGATCGACGGCATGATCTTCAGTCTCGGAGCCTGCAACGCCCGGCAGAACCTGGAACACATTCGCCCGACGCACGGCGAGCGCAGCAGTTGGACTTACGAGCGCAGTCTCAACCACTATCACGTAGACATCGGGCCTGTCCGCTTCGGACTCAGCCGCGAGACCATTCGCGAGGGGAACAAGGTGGTCTCCTTGCTGAAGAAGGACCTCGAAACGTGCTACCCGGACCGCCGCTTCATCATAGCCCACGACCTCGGCAGTATCGTCTCGTACTACCAGCCCACAGAGGGCGCCCCGACGGAGACAATTCCTGTCGAGGACAGAGATCCTGAGAAGGCCTTCTGTCCACGCTGAGAGAAGATGCAGCCCTACCACAAGCGCACCGAGCCCGACCCGGAGTTCCCGGAGGCGGACTGGGGTGACTGCGCCATGTGCGGGAACGAGGTGCTCGTCGCCGCGCCGGAGGCGCTGATTCCTGTGGGGCCGGAGTAGCCAGGGTTCAAGGAATCGGTGAAATCCTGTATAATGGCGATGCTTGGGCGGTTCCGCGCGCGGATGACCGCCTTTTCACTGTTCACTGGACACTGTTTACCGATCACTTTCCCGGAGGACGAACGTGCGCTACACCAGACTATTTGCCCCCACGCTGAGGGAAGCACCCGCGGACGTGGAGATGAGAAGCCATGCCCTGCTCCTGCGGGCGGGGTTCATCCGCCAGCTCGGGGCGGGCGTGTATGAATTCCTGCCGCTCGGATGGCGCGTGCTCAACAAGGTGTCAAACATCATCCGCGACGAGATGGACAAGGCCGGCGCCCAGGAGCTTCTCCTGCCGACGCTCCATCCCCAGGAACTCTGGGCGGAGAGCGGACGCGAGGCCACGATGCACGACGTCCTTCTCGGCCTTGAGGACCGCAGGGGCACTAAGTACTACCTCGGCCCAACGCACGAGGAGGTCATCACCGACCTAGTCCGGCGCAACATCCAGTCTTACCGCGACCTGCCGCTCAACCTCTACCAGATCCAAATGAAGTTCCGCGATGAACCGAGACCCAGAGGCGGCCTGGTCCGCGCGCGCGAGTTCCTCATGAAGGACGCCTACTCCTTCGACCGCGACGAAGCCGGACTCGATGCCCAGTACAACAAGATGTACGACACCTACATCAACATCTTCAAGCGGTGCGGCATCCCGGTAATCGCGGTCGATGCGAGCGGCGGCGCGATCGGTGGCAAGGAGACCAAGGAGTTCATGCTGCTCACCGACGCGGGCGAGGATTCGATCCTCATCTGCCCCGAGTGCGGATATGCCGCCAACTCCGAAATCGCCGACTTCCGGCTCGTGGTCCCGACTCCCGCCGAGGAACCGAAGCCGATGGAGAAGGTAAGCACTCCCGGCGCGCACACCGTCGATGAGGTCTGCGAGTTCCTGAAGACCACACCCGATCGATTGGTGAAGACGCTGATCCTCATGGCCGACGACAAGCCCGTCGCGGCGCTCGTGCGTGGCGACCGCGACCTCAACGAGGGGCGGTTCCGCGTGATGATCGGCGCATCGAGGCTCGAGATGGCGACCCCGGAGCAGATTCAGAAGGCAACCGGCGGCCCGGTCGGCTTCAGCGGTCCCGTCGGGCTGAAGATCCCGATCTACGGCGACGAGGAGCTTCGCGGCATGGTCAACTTCGTCACCGGCGCGAACGAGTCGGACGCGCACCTGGTGAACGTCAACTGGACGGATGTGGACCAACATATCACTTGGGGACGGCTGAGATACGCGATGGCCGGCGACATCTGCGAGACCTGCGGGACCGGGTTCGACGAGAAGCGCGGGATGGAGATGGGCCACATCTTCAAGCTCAGGTATGCGATCTCCGAGCCGCTGAACGCGACGTACACCGACGAGGAAGGCAACGACAAGCTGATCATCATGGGCTGCTACGGCATCGGGGTCAGCCGCATCCTCTCCGCGGTGGCGGAGGTCAGCAACGACGAGAACGGCCTCATCTGGCCGATCGGCATCGCGCCGTATCAGGTGGTTCTCATCTGCGCGAACGTGACCGACGAGACGCAGCTTGCCCTCGCGGAGAAGGTCTACGCCGACCTCACCGCGGCCGGGGTCGAGGTACTCTTCGACGACCGGAATGAGCGCGCGGGCGTGAAGTTCAAGGACGCGGACCTGATCGGCATCCCGATCCGGATCGTCGCCGGCAAGCTGGCGGCCGAAGGGAACGTCGAGATCCGCGACCGCGCGACCGGCGAGTCGGAGATCGTCTCGGCCGGCGATGTAGTCGCAAACGTCCTGGGGAGGATGGACGGATGAAAGTCGTCCTGATCGGCGGGACCGGCCACATCGGTACGTTCCTGACCTCACAGCTCGTCGATTCGGGCTGGGAGGTCATCGTCTTGTCGTCCGGCCGTCGTGCCGTGGACAAGGACTCGTTCCCCAGGACCGTCGAGTTCGTGAAGTTGTCGTACGACCGGATGCTCGCGGACGGGAGCTTTCGCGATCTGCTCGCGCATCGGAGGCCGGATGCCGTCGTAGATATTCTGCAGGGTGACGCGCCGGGGGTATTCTCGGCATGCGAGAAGGTCGGAGTCCGCCATCTCGTCTTCTGCGGCTCCGTGTGGATGTTCGGGCGGCCGAAGGTGGCGCCTACACCGGAGGTCAGACAGACGGAGTGCCCCTTCGACGGCTACAGGGAGCGCTTCGACCAACTGCAGGCCACTCTGCGGAAGTCCGATAGCAGTGCCCTCGCTGTCAGCGCCGTGATGCCGCCGAACATCTGCGGTCCCGGCAAGATACCGCTCGATGGGAAGGGCGGCCGGTCCATCGAGGTACACCGAGAGCACCAACGGGGAGTCGAGGTATGCCTGCCGTTCCCGGGCACCAACCTCATCGGACCGTGCGACGCAGAGGATGTTGCTCGCGGGTTCGCCTGCGCGCTGAATAACCGTGAGGCGGCGGCCGGAGAGATCTTCAATGTAGGATCGGCTTACGCGTTGACCGCCGAGCAGTTCGTCAACACCTACGCCGACATCTACGGCACGCCGATTCCGATCAGATACGTCGATCCGACCGTGTTTGCCCGGGACGTGCTCCCCGATCTCGGGGCAAACTTCCACTTCCTCGAGCACATGTGCCCCGACATATCGAAGATCAGCGTCCGTCTCGGCTACCGCCCGAAGTACACCCCCGAGGAGACGATGGAGCGAGCCGTGAGATGGATGAAAGACAAGCAGATCGGTCTGATATCGTAGTGTCCGGGGTGGAATACGGATCGGGAGCCAATGCGGCCAATGAGCGCTGAGTTGCGCGTCCGAGCCGGAAGGATAACCTGCGAGTCGGTGGAACAGTAGGTTGGAGTGATACATCGGCAGCGCCGCTACGTTCTGCTACCGAAGTATCGCGCGATTGCCCGACGAAGGAGTCATTGACATGAAAATCGGAGTCAGTTCATACAGTTGGTCGCGCTACCTCAGAGAGGGCAAGTTCGACATCTTCGACGCCATCAAGGCGACCGCCGAGCTCGGGTTCGACGGGATGGAGTTCTCCGGCCTGAACGCGCCCGAGGGCACGACCGACATGATCGAGTTCGCGGGGAAGATCAAGGCCGCTTGCGCGGAGGTCGGTCTGCCGATTATCAGCTACACCATCGGCGCGGACTTCATCAACGCCGAGGGCGGATGCGATGCGGAGATCGAGCGGCTGAAGGGCGAGGTCGATATCGCCGTCGCGCTCGGCGCTCCCCGGATGCGCCACGACGCGACCCGCGGCTTCGGGCCGGACCGCCTGAGCCTCTGCGACTTCCTGGAGGCGCTCCCGATCCTGGAGAAGGGATGCCGCGCCGTGACCGAGTACGCGGCGACCAAGGGCGTGAAGACGATGGTTGAGAACCACGGGCATTTCGTGCAGGACAGCGACCGGTGTGAGGTGCTGATGAAGACCGTCAACCACCCGAACTTCGGCGCGCTGGTGGACATCGGCAACTTCATCTGCGCCGACGACGATCCGGTCCGCGCGACGAAGCGGATGGCCCCGTATGCGTTCCACGTGCACGCGAAGGACTTTCATCGCAAGCCGGGATGCGCCGATCCGGGCCAGGGATGGGGCCGGTCGCGCGGCGGAGACCTCTATCGCGGTTCGATCATCGGCCACGGGAACGTCGATGTGCCGATGTGCGTGAAGATCATCAAGGATTCCGGCTACGACGGCTTCCTGTCGATCGAGTTCGAGGGCATGGAAGACAACCGGCTCGCGCTCGAGATCGGATTGGCGAACCTGCGCAGATACTCGGAGAACGCGTAGGGAAGGAGTAATGGAGTATTGGAGTGGTGGAGTATTGGCAAAGCCAGTACTCCAGTATTCCAATACTCCATTCCCCATGTTTGCTTCCGTCTACGTCCACATCCCATTCTGCCTGCGGAAGTGCCTGTACTGCGACTTCGCCTCGTATCCGGGCAAAGAGTCGCTGTTCGAGCCGTACGTCCAGGCGCTGAGGACCCAGATCCGCCGCGCATCCGAATCATTCCCCGGGACGCGCGTACCCACCATCTACTTCGGCGGAGGAACGCCGAACGTTCTCCCGCCGGAGTCTCTTGCCTCGATCCTCGATGAGATTCGGCGCGGCTTCCGAGTCGATGCCGACGCCGAGATATCCAGCG
The DNA here is from genome assembly GCA_964466715.1 of uncultured bacterium. Classification (GTDB taxonomy): domain Bacteria; phylum Armatimonadota; class UBA5829; order DTJY01; family DTJY01; genus CAYXOC01. The sequence continues at coordinate 24,268 of CAYXOC010000028.1, read as the reverse complement.
AGGCGAATCCGGGAGTTGCCAGTAATCAGTCATCAGTGATCGGTGAAACCCGTCGCAGACTGCGGTCTGCAGTCCGCAGTCTGCGAGAAGCCGGCTTCAACCGCCTGAGCCTGGGAGTGCAGTCGCTCCACGACGACGAACTGCGCCGGCTCGGGAGGGTGCACACTGCGGAGGAGGCGGTCGAGGCGTTCCGGGAGGCCAGAGAGGCGAGGTTCGGCAACATCAGCGTCGATCTGATGTACGGCATCCCCGGCCAGACGTCGGCTTCGTGGCGGGAGACGCTCCGCCGGGTGATCGGACTCGGACCCGAGCACGTGTCGCTCTACTCGCTCACCGTCGAGGAGGGCACGCCGTTCCACGAGATGCAATGCGAGGGACGGCTGGAGCTTCCGGGCAGCGACATCGAAGCCGGGATGTACGAGGATGCGATCGAGATGTTGACCTCCGCCGGGTTCGCGCACTACGAGATCTCCAACTTCGCGCGGCCCGGCTTCGAGTGCCGGCACAACATCACCTACTGGCGGAACGAGCCGTACCTCGGCTTCGGCTCCGGCGCGACATCATACGTGGACGGCGTCAGAACGACCAGCGTCGCCGATGTGGAGGAGTACATCCGCCGGGTCGAGGCGGGCGAGAGCGTCGCGGAGTCTGAGGAGCATCTGACCGGCCGAGCGGCGGTGGGCGAGACGATGTTCCTCGGGCTGAGGATGCTCGGAGGAGTAAACCGCCAAGACGCAAAGTACGCCAAGGCAGAGGCGATGTTTGGACCGGAGATCGAGGGACTCATCGAGCGTGGGCTGCTGGAGCGCGAGGAGGGCTTCCTGAGGCTGACGCGGAGGGGGCTCTTCTTCGCGAACGACGTCTTCGCGGAATTCGTGTGATGCGGGCGACTTGGAATGCGATGGCCTGGCATCGCATTCCGAAGCTACTTCCGCTTGTTCTCCCGCACGACGATATGCCGCGGCTTCGAGCCGAGGTCGAAGGCCATGGTGTGGCGGCCCTTCGCGTCAGCGGTGAACACTTTCACGAGCTTGCCGTCGTCCAGAACGCTGTAGATGACCTTCGGCGTCAACTCGAAGGTCACGCTGACTTTGCCCTTGCCCGAGATCGCGCAGTCGATCCCGCCTGAGACCGATGCGGCCTCCCAGGAGACGTCCGTCCCTCCGGAGACCGTGAGCCCCCCGGCCCTGCGCAGGATGGTGACCCCGTACGGCTCGACCCGGATACCCTTCACCGTAACGCTCCCGTCCGCGTTGTGAACCACGGGCGTTCGCTCGAAGACGGCGCCCGGCAACTGCTTGAGGCCGAGGTCGAACTCGGAAGCCTCGCCGAACCGCTCCTTGACGAGGATCGTCGAGGCGTCGTCGGAGACGTAGACGCCCACGTTGTCCGGCGCGCTGAAGGAGGGCTCGATCCCGGCGAGCATCAACATGCCCTGGTAGAGCGGATTGAGCGTGTTGTACGGCTCCTGCTCGACCTCCTTGCCCCACATGGGGTCGTAGGCCATTCCGAGGTAGAATCCGCAGGTGTAGACCGGGTTGCCGTTGATGTCGTTCCGCACGGCGACCGACCTGCCGTCCAACTCCAGCACCGATTCCACCGGTGCTTCCAGCGTGTCGAAGCAGCCGATCTCGCCGTTCTCGGGGAACCGCAGGGCAAGCTTCCGGCCGCGGACCGCCTTCCCGAGGTATCGATCGAACTCCAGGTTCACGACGCCCGATACGGGCATCCTGAGGCTGAAGCCGGTCACGCCCGTGAGCCTGGCGAAGTTCGGATAGACGTCCTCGGGGGTGCATGGGTTGAAGTAGCAGTCCTGATCCTGGTAGAGGCCGAGACAGAGCCCCCGACGCCCGGCGGCGCGGGGGTCCGTGAGCCAGTCGTCGAGCATCTGCCACGTGCGGCCGCTCAGCATCTGGTTCTGCGCGGGCACGAAGATGAACCTGTACTTGCTCAGGCTGATCTTGCCCGGCTCGAACCCGCCCGGACTGACGTCCGAGTCGGGGAGGATATCGAACGGGATGTGAAGCTGATACAGGATGTTGGCGAGGTAGCGCGTGTTCGCGTAGTCGTACCCCGGGCTCATGCCGTACACAGCATTTGTGTTGCGGAGGATGAGCACTTCGGCGTTGCGGTTGAGCGTGAACGGCGCGGTCTCGATCTGCTTCAGGAGGCCGCCGATGGCATCGAGCGTGTCCGAGTCGTAGGCATCCGGCGCGTCGTAGGTTCGTCCGGCGATCTGGTTCCAATGGTAGCTCTGGAAGAACGCGCCGCCGCCGCCAACGATATCGACCAACCACCAGGGATAGTACGTGCGGATTCCCTCGCGGGTCTTGCCCCCCTCGCCCTCGCCGCATGCGAAAGCTTTCGGACCGCCGGCGCCGATGTACGGACCGTAGGAGGCCACGTTCTGGATGTACTCCCGGCAGGAAGCCCAGTGCGGAACGTCCGACGGCTCGATCTCGTGATCGTGCTGTCCGACGCCGATCACGTCGAAGCGGAGTCTCGCGCGGTCGAAGCTGATCATCGAGTGCCATGACGGCATGGACTCGAACGGATCGCAATAGTAGAGCACGTGATTGGGATCGGCGCTTCGGAGCGAGTCCGCCAGCGAGTTGAGCCGGCTGATGATGAGGCTCTCCCTCATGCGCCCGAAGTCGATCCACATCGGATCGCGGGTCAGGTTCTCCTGATACGTGCGCAGGTCCGTCAGTGGCGCATACGGCGGGTCCTCGGAGTGATAGTAGTCGAACAGCGGCAGGCACACACTGTCGAACGACCCCCAGGAGTCGAACGCGCTCTTCACAAACGGATATTGCGGCCACATCACCTCGCGGCCGTTCACGACCTTCTTCACCCACTGGGAGCGGTCGTCGGTCTTGTACCCGTGGCCCCAGACGAGCCTGAGGTTGGAGACCGTGCCGTAGTCCTGCTTGAGGAACCGTCTGTACCGATCGAGCATCTCAGGATCGTCGAGACAGGTATCGAAGTACAAGTCCTCCTCACCGACCATCGCCGCGATGATGACCGTGCGGCGGCTGAAGTAACGCATGATCCCGGCATAGGCCTGCGTCACGGCGTCCCAAAGCTCATCGTAGAGCATGATCTTCCCGCGGTACTGGGTGGGAACAACCTCGGGATGCAAGCCCCAGTAGAACGACGGCTCGATGTTCACGTATAGGCCGTGCGCCTGCGCCCGGTCGAGGAAGTAGTCGTAGATCTCGTAGACGTAATCGAAGTAGGGCAGCCTGTCACCGCGCGGCTGCTTCTCCACGGCCTTCCACGTGCCGTCGGGGTTCAGCAGCTCGCTCCAGTTCCAGAAGCGCGGCTGAACGTTGATGTTCGCCTGCTTCATGCGGGCGAAGTCTTTCTCGAGCAGATCGTAGTCGAACTCGGGAATGTTGAGTATCCACCCGCCGCCCTCTTTGGGCTGGCTGTAGACAGTGAAGAACGGGCGGAAGACCTGCCTGTTCCGCTCGAGCAGACCGGTCTTGGGGTTCAACTTGACGAATGCCTTATACTGCTCGGCGTACTCCGGGCGGACGTACTCGCCCTTGAACTCCGAGTACTTCGGATGGCGGCCCGGATCGATGATCTCGGCCATCCGCTGCCTGCGCTCGATCAGTCGGGCGCGGAGGCTCTCCCAGGATTCGGGGAGCACGCGGCCCCACGGCTCACACGGGTAGCCGCCGATGACCTTCACGGCGGGCCAGGATGAGTCATCGAACCGCAGGCTGTTCCATCCCTCGCGAGCATCGACCATGCTGCGCCAGGAGGCATCGGAGGCGATATCGGCGGTAGTACCGTCTTCGAAGCGGGCGGTCACCTTGCAAATGAGGCCCGCGGCATCCCCGGTGTCGGCGCACTTCACGGCGACCACGGAGTTCGCGCGGGCGATCGGCGCCTTCACCTCGAACTTGCGAGGCGACTGCCAGTCGTTCCCGGAGCCGATCATGCGGCCGTTGACCCACAGCTCGAACGAGTTGTCGGCGGTGATGAGGATATCGAATGCCGCGACGGGCCGGTCGAGCGAGACTACCTTGCGGAAGTAGGCGTTCCCGGAGTCGGGGTGTCGGACCCACTCGCAGCCGTTGAAGTCCATACCGAGCGACTGGCAGGCCCCCCGGCCGCAGACGGCGATCAGGATGAGGGATACGAGCAGCAATCGGGCAGCGAGCTTCGGGACCAAGATCATCCTCCGGTGATGCGCCGAACCACGCAGGCTGACCTGAGCAGGGGGAAGGTCGGCGCACCGTATATAGTGTTATACGTCGAAAACCGGAGTCCTGCACATGCGGTCTGCCCAAGAGGCGTCAGGAGGCACGCGATGTGCGTCCTCTCCCACAGAACCAACGAAAGAGGACGATAGCTCCCCAGAGCGAGACGTTGATCAGCAGTCCGGCGAACGCGGCCTGGACAGCCATGAACCCCTGGATGATGTAGCGGTAGTGCAGAGGCCGAAGCTCACGACCCCTGGCATCAGATACGCCGATGATCTTGACGGTGTGATCGCCCCACACGGTGACCTGCAATCGCTGCCAGCCATTGGGTAGCTCGCGCACTCTGACGCGCGCTCTGTGAAGCCCGAAGGGATGTCCGCTCGGGTTCCGGATCGGCTGCATTACCCCGATACGCCGTGCGTCGAGCCCACTGGGAATGCTGAACGAGTAGTCAGCCATGTTCTTCGACAGATCCCGGGCCTGCGAGTACGACATGGCAGTGGCTTCCCAAGCCCCCGACACCTCATCCTTGTGCACCAGCAGGACCGGGAACTGGTTCCCATCGCCCAACTCGAATGCAGGACTCAGCAACACGGCGCAGATGTAGTAGAGCAGCACCGGTATCCCGAAGAAGGTGATCAGGAATGGAATCACCAGTCGCCATCTGTTCGAAGTCAGCAGTATGCGCAGCATCGGTGGTCCTCCTCCCCGCTAGTTGCTCCGATATCCCGATCTCCGATCAGACCTGCGAGCAAGCTCGCTCGTGTAGTGAAGGCCGAGAGTCGATGAGCGCTCCCTGGCCCAGTCCGTGAGCCTCGTATGTCCGGCCGGAGGTGAGTCGACGCAGAGCAGGTTGTCCATCAGGCCGCGGATCTCGTCGCGCGCGTGATCATCACGTCGCCGACGAGCTTGCCGATTGCCCATCCTACGAGGTATCCCACGCCGGGCGGCACGGACACGATCGGCCGACGTCTCCCGATGATCTCCCCTACCGTCTCGACCAGCCCGCGATATGCGAAAGTCTCGGGGCCGATGGCGTCGATGATGACGTTGTCCGTCCGCGCGCCCTGCTCCACCGCGAGCCGAGCGAGGTCATCGACGTAGATCGGCTGGAGCTTGTACCGCCCGTCGCCGAAGATGCCCATGACGGGCAGGTAGCGCAGAGCCCACGCGATGTTGTTGACGAGTATGTCCTCCTTGCCGAAGAGCACGGTCGGGCGGAGGATGGCATATGACAGCCCGCTCTCCGTCAGGTCGCGCTCGAGGCGAGCCTTCCCGCGGAAGTACTCCAGGGGCGAATCCTCCGAGGGATTGGTGATGCTGATGTGCACCACCCGCTTCACGCCCGCGGCCTTCGCGACGCGGAAGAGCGCCTGAGTGTTTCGCACGGCGTCGGCGAAGGTGAAGCCCTTGTGGTTGAAGCGGACCCAGTAGGTATTGTAGAGGACGCTGACTCACTGGAGCGATTCGGTGAGCTTGTCGGGCTCATCGAAGTGGAAGGGGAATGCCTTCACGCGATCGCCGAACCGGTGCTCGCGGTGGATGGAATTGGTGAGCGTGACTACCTCCTCGCCTGCATCGAGGAGTCGCTGAGCGATGTACTTACCGGAGTAACCGAATGCGCCGGTGACTGCGTGCAGGCTCATGGGTAATCCTCCCGTCTGATCTCGACCGCTACGCCACACACTCCCATACTCCCGCACTCAGTCCCCGAACTCCTTCCTCAGGCCATCGACAAGCTCCTGACGGCGGTCGGCGGCGAGCCACGCCTTAACCTCCTTCCAGACCTCGGGGCAGTGGCAGTCGGGCTTGCCGACGGCGCGCCGGATGGCGTGATCGACGACCTTGCGGTTCTCTTTCGTCAGTTCGATGCCCGCGTCGGCGATGATGTCATTCACGTGACGAAGGTAACAGGACATGCGGCCCTCCCGGGAATGGAGTATTGGAGTGTTGGAGTACTGGAGTATTGGAGTGGTGGGTCTGCAATACTCCGATAGTCCAACACCTCCCTGTGTTCTCAAGATACGACTATGGCTTTCACATCTCTCCACCGGCGGCGGAGGGCCTCCCTGAGGTCGGGCCGGCAGATGACCTGCAGGCGGCGGCTGTATCGCTCGAACTCCTGCGCGAAGTCGGCGGTCAGGAGCGTGAACCCGAACGAGTTGAACGGCACGAACCTCCCCTCGCCGCCGGTCTGCGGCGTCACGAGCACCCGCAGGTCGCGGAAGTCCTCCAGGTCGAAGACGCTGCTCAGCCTGGGAATGTCGAGCAGCACCTCATACCCCATGAGATCGAGCCCCTCACGGTCGCCGAGCAGACGGCAGACGGCGATCTCCTTCTCCCGACGTCGCTCGGGATGGCGGTAGAGGTCCTTCACGCGCTCCATCTCGTCCATCGAGAGGGCGAACTCCTCCTCGCCGGCGGGATGCTCGGGATAGAGCGTGAACCCGCGCTTATAGAGCGCGCGTTCCTTGAGGCGCGCGGCGAGGTCGCCGGACGGGACACGATGCGCCTCGTCCGCGAGCGCCTCGATGAGGGCATCGTCGGAGAGCGAGTAGAACTTCGACGGATCGATCGCACCTGCGTCGAGGCCGTCCTGCACAAACCGTGTGAACATGGCGACGGTGATGCGGACGGCGTGGTGCCAGTAGATGTGGCGGAACATCATGTACTTGGCGAAGACGAGGCTTTCGAGCGGGGCGATCCCCTTCTCCGAGATGCCGAGCCGACGCCGTGAACCGTCATCATCGAGGACCAGCGACTCGATCAGCCGGTCGGTGTCGATGCTGCCGTACGGGACTCCGCAGGCCCAGGCGTCGCGCATCAGGTAGTCCATCTTGTCCGGGTCGAGGATGCCGCTGAGCATCCGGCCGGGGAGTCCGGAACCCTCCGGGTCCGCGATGACTCGGGCGACCATCGCCGGGTCCTCGATGCCCCAGTCATCCCTGAGCGCCGAGTAGATGCTGCCCGGAGACTCGTCGCCGAGGATGTAGTCGGTCGCGCGGTCCTCGTGGGAGGCGAAAGCGCGATTCGCGGTCTGTGATGCGTGACCGGCCGGAAGGATATCGACAAGGTGCGCGAACGGATAGTGTCCGATATCGTGGAGCAGCGCCGCCACGAGGAAGAGGCGCGCTTCCTCAGGCGTTATGCAAGGCGTGGACTCGTTGCGCCAACTGGCGGGGTTGAGCACGAGTCTCTGCAGCATCAGCACCGAGAGATGGTAGGCGCCGATCGAGTGCTCGAAGCGGGTGTGAGACGCGCCCGGGAAGACGTAGTGCACGAAGCCGAGCTGCCGTATCCTCTGCAGGCGCACGAAGTCGGGATGCTCGATGATCCGGCGCGCGGCGCGGCTGAGCGGAATGTGCCCCCAGATGGGGATGCGCAGATATCCGCCGTCCTGGGTGAAGAGAAACGAGAACTGACCAAGTGCCTGCGTTGGTTGAGCCATCGAGAACCTCGAACGGTAGGGAGATCCTTGTAGGAGCAGCTTCTAGCTGCGATCAAGCCTTGTAGGAGCAGCTTCCAGCTGCGATCAAGCTTTGTAGGAGCAGCTTCCAGCTGCGATCAAGCCTTGTAGGAGCAGCTTCTAGCTGCGATCGCGGCTGGGAAGCCGCTCCTACAATGCGTCGATTCATCGCGGCTGGGAAGCCGCTCCTACATGGCAGATTGGAAGCCGCTCCTACGATACGTCGGTTCATCGCGGCTGGAAGCCGCTCCTACGGGCAACTTCGGCGGGCGAGGAAGCTTTTCCTTGCGGTACCACAAAGTATGAGGCCGGTCCGCCTTCGGGCAGACCGGCCGATATCGCTTGGTGGAACGCCGTATCGACGTCACTCGATCACTTGTATGACCAGATCGCCGGCGCCGCGGAGCCGGATCCTGGAGCGCAGGTCGTTGCCGACCGTGTAGCACGAGCTAATGCCGGTCACGCTCACCTTGTCGTCGATCTCCGGAGCCGCGATGCCGGGCGCCAGATCGACGAGCAACTGGTCGAAGCCGTCGGTCATCGTGAAGAACGCCGGAGTCGGCGATGGATCGACCGAGACCACCTTGCCCCACGTCTTCACGAGCAGGCCGATGTTATTCAGCCCGATCTTGCCGAGGACGCCCCTCTGCCCGGTGGGCGGAGGTCCGACGAGATACTCCAGAGGCCCGCCGCCGATACCCTTGCCGCTCATACCGACGGCAGTCGGTACGAGCGAATCGGGATCGCTCCAGGTCACCGAGTCGGCATCGATCATGCGCTCGCCATCAACGGTAATCATCGCGCCGGATACGTCCGCGATGTCGCCGATAGCAGGCTTGGGACCGAGCCGGCGCACTCCGATGCCGCAGGAACGATCCTCCTCCTGGACATAGAAGCACTCATCGAACACGGCGCTCACTCTCCGGCCGTTCACCGTGACCGGGACTCCGTCGGCGTTCAACTTGCAGTCGCGCGCGCTGCCGAAGACGGCGATGCTGAAGGAACCGTCGGATGAGTCTGCGACCGACCCCTCGCCGTTTCGGACGATCCTGACACGGTAGGCGCCGGATCCGGCCGCTCCGGTCGTATCCCAATCGAACGATCCGGCGTTGTACGCAAGGCTTCCGGCTCCGGGAACGCCGCTCCAGGTCGCGCCGTCGTCCGGCGAGACCTCGATCCGCACGGTGTCGCCCGCCTTCCAGTCCGGCCCGACGGCATCCCACCGGATCGGCACAGTCTCGCCGACCAGGTATCTCTCGCCGCCGTTCGGGCTGCTGATTTGGAGCACCATGCCCTCGGTGATGAAGTTCACAACCTGCGAGCGCTCCGTGGCGGTCATGCCCGACAGAGGATTCTGGACCGCGTTCACCAGCGCCAACTGAGGCGCCTTGGTCAATGCGGACGCGCGGGTATGGCTCTGCACGCCGAAGTGCATGACTATCTGAGTCTCGTGCGGCCCCAACTCGAGAGCATACTCATAGCGCACGGTATCGCCCACGCGGCTGACCATGCTCGGCAGTTGAGGAGCAGCCGCACCGGCCACGACGTGCGTGAGCGTCGGGTCTCCGACACCGTCCGCATCGTCGGTGATGATCCACCGGTCGGTAGTCTCGAAATCGGTGTCACCGTCAGAGGTGCCGGCGACCACCGTCTCGCTGTCGGACCCCATGTTGGTGTCTATCCGCACGGTGTACACGGCGGCGGAATCGCTGTTGTTCGTGACCACTTCCAGGAATCGGGCATAGGCTCGATCGGCCGGCACGTAGATCTTCCGAGTCACCCGTATCCCCGAGGACGCGCCGTCGCTGATGACGATCTCGCGGTCGCCGTCCTCAGACTGGCCGGTCGCCGGCTCCGGGAAACCGTTCAGGACGAACGCGCCGTCGAAGGCATCGTTCGTGCCGACGAGGATGCTTCCATTCCGCTGGATATCCCACGTGAAGCTCTCGCTGTCATACAGGGTGATCGGCAGACCGATGATATGGCGCACCGCGAAGCAGTGTGTCTGTCCGGGAGCGCCAGCAGGTTCCACAGAGACATTCCCGGCTGCGCTGGAATCGGTTGCAGCGATGTAGTAACAGTAGCGGTCACCATCGACACTTGGGCCGGGGATGTCGGCGCAGTACCAGCCGGGTTCGCCGGACTCGCTCATCGGCAGCGAGTTGAATGCGCCGCCGTTCTTGCTCCAGTAGAGAGTCACGCTCCCTACACCGAGATTGTCGTAGACGCCTGCGCAGACTCTGTACGGCCCTTCGAGGTTATTGGTATCCTCCAGCGGGGTGAGGTTGATCATCGGCGCGATGTCGTCCGGAGCGATCACGAAGATGCTGTCTGAGACGTCCCTAACCGAGTCGCTGCCGTTCCATGTCACTCTCACCCGGTACTGGTCGGACGGGACAACCCCGGTGGTGTCCCAATTGAACGACCCTGCGTCATATGCGAGGTTCCCCGCCCCCGGTATGGGAGCCCAGGTAGCGCCGCCGTCGGAACTGGCCTCGATCCTGACGGTGTCGCCGGACTGCCAGTCGCTGCCGGCAGAGGCCCAGATGATCGGGATGACGCTGCCCGGCTCGAACCACTGCTCGCCATTGGGGTTCACGACGTCCAGCGATCGACCGACGATGGTGAAATTGACGACCCGCGAGCGCTCCGCGGAGGTCATCCCTGACAGGCAATCCTGAGCGGCCGACAGAGACGCGATCTGCGCGGCCTTGTCGAGAGCCGCGGCCCGGTTCGTGCCCTGCGCGCCGAAGTGCATGATGATCTTGGTCTCTTGCGGGTTCAGCGACAGGTCGTAAGTGTAGCTGATCGTGCCGATCGGGTAGGTGGAGGTCGCGCTTGGGATTTGAGCCGCCCCGGGTCCGGCGATGACGTGGGTAACCACGGGGTCGCCGCTGCCGTCTGCGTCATCCGTGACGATCCACTGGTCGATGGTTTCGAACAGACTGTCGCCGTCCGAGGTCCCGACGATCACCGTGCCGGCATCGGATCCCAGATTGGTGTCGATCCGCACCGTGTAGTTGGTGGCCGAGGCGCCCAGATTCGTGACTACCTCGAGGAACCTGCAGTAGGCATGATTCGACGGCACATAGACCTTGCGGCTCACCCGTATCCCGGTCGTCGCGCCGTTATCGATGATGATCTCCCGTCCGCCGTCCTCGAGCCCGCCTGTGGGCATGTTGGGAAAGCCCGCGAGAATGAAGCCGCCGTCGAAAGCATCGTTGCTTCCATCGGATATGCCGCCGTTCTGCTGGATATCCCATCTGAAGCCGTCGCCGTCGTTCATGGTGATCGGGAGCGGTACCACGCTGCGAGTGATGAAGCAGTGCAGTTGTGCGGGCGCACCCGCCGGCTCCAGCGTTACATTGCCTCCGACGGAAGCATCGACCGCGCGGATGTAGTAGCAGTAACGATCACCGTCCGAACTCGGGCCCGGGATCTGGGCGGAGTACTGGTTGCCGGTACCCACGGCGGTCATCGGGACCGCGGCGAAAGACCCGCCGTTCCGTCGCCAGTACAAGGTCACACTGCCGACCGCGTAGTTGTCCGTGACTCCCGCATATATCGTATATGGACCGGACATGTCGCCACTGTCCGCCAGAGGAGAGTGGGTGATGACCGGCGGAACGGTATCCGCGGCGATGGTGAAATCAGCGTCCGAGGTATCGCGGACGTTCTCATTGTAGACGAACACAGCCCTGACTCTGTACTTGAACGACTGCGGACAGCCGGCGGTGTTCCAGTTGAAGCTGCCGACAGAGCAGAACACGGCATCCGCGCCGGGAACCTGCGCCCAGGTTGCGCCGCCGTCGGACGAGTACTCGAGCCTCAGTAGGTCGGTCGGCTGCCAGTCAGTCCCGATCGGCGTCCACCTTATCGGCACGATCGATCCAGGCTGATACCATTCTCCGCCGTTCGGAGTATCGATCCGGAGGAAGCGGCCGGTCAGCACCACGTTCAGCGTGACCGGTATGAGCAGAGTCGGCTCCGAGTAGTCATTGCTGCGGATGGCGATGTCCCCGGTGCCGATGAAGCCGTCATTGAGTCCGGTGGCGTCCACGGTCACGGTGATATTCCTGCTCTCGCCGGGAGGGATCACCCCTTCCTTCGGTGTTTCGTCGAGCCAGGAGATGCCTGCGAGGATCGCGGAGTTGTACACGTTGAGCCGTCCGCCGGTCAGCGTCTTGTCGGCCAGAGAAGGCTTCTGATCGACTCCGCTAAGTATCCAGTGCTTGATCTGTTCCTTGGTGGCGGTCGGGTTGATCGATATGCACAGCGCGCATGCTCCCGCCACATAGGGCGTAGCCATGGACGTGCCGTTCTTGCTTGCATACCCCTCGGCCGGCACCGTGCTCACGACGCCGAGACCCGGAGCAGCGAGATCGACCGTGTTCCGCCCCCAGTTCGAGCCGCCGCCCGAGGGCCACACGGCCAGGTTGTCGTTGTGGTCGGTAGCCGCAACCGAGATAATGTTGGGAACGCTGTAGCAGCTCGGGTAGCTCGGCGAAGCATCCGTATCGACCGCGGAGTTGCCCGCGGCCGCAACGAACAACTGACCCGCCTGGTCCGCAGCGGTGATTGCATCGACGAGTGTCTGCGAATAGGCTCCTCCGCCCCAGGAGTTGCAGGTGAGGGTCGCGCCGTTGCTCACCGCATACTCGATGCACTTCACGGCGTCGCTGGTGTCGCCGTATCCGTCTGCCCTGAGGAACTTCAGGGCCATTATCCTGACATTCCAGTTCACGCCGGTGACGCCGAGCCCGTTATTCCCCACCGCGCCCAGGATGCCCGCGACGTGTGTGCCGTGCTCATAGTCATCCATGGGGTTGCTGTCGTTGTTGGCGAAGTCATAGCCGTAGACGTCATCGATGTAGCCGTTTCCGTCATCATCGACGCCGTTGTTCGGCACTTCGTCGACGTTCACCCACATGTTGGGGGCAAGGTCGGGATGAGTGTAGCAGACGCCGCTGTCTATGACTCCAACTACTACGCTTCTATCGCCGGTGCAGATATCCCAGGCTTCCGGCGCATCGATATCGGCGTCCGCTGTGCCACCGGTCTGACCGGTGTTGTGCAATCCCCACAACTGCGAGAACATCGGGTCGTCGGGCACATCGGCGGCGGAAAGGATATAGTCAGGCTCGACGTAGGTGACGCCGGGCATGCCGGCGTACTTGGCCGCGACCGCCTTCAGATCGGTTCCGACATCCACCTTGACCACGTCGGCCGATACCAGGCTGAAGCTGTGGACGACCTTCGCCCCGGCCTGGGCATGGATGCCGGCCCGCTGACCGGACTGCATCCCCTGCTCGATGCCTACGATCAGCCGTCCCGGCACGTGCGGCGCGGACCAGTCTATCGCGGGGCGCTCGATCGGGGCCTGTTCGGCCTCAACATCGAAGATCGCTTCCGAAGCCGCCCTCTCCATGATCTGCCACTGCAACGGAACGCAGCCGTTGTTGGTCAGCGTGATCTGCCTGCTGTCCGTGCCGTCCGGCGGCGTCTCGAACGTCAATGAGCTGTGCGATACGCTGATCGCGGCCCCGGCGATGTTGAAGCAATACTGGCCGGACGCCGGGCTCCTGGAAAGGTTGGGAACCGCCGCGGAGTCGCGCGCCGTGATGTAATAGCAGTAGCTGTCCGTGCAGCTCACGCTCGGGCCGGGGATGTTGGCGCGATACTCGCCGCCGACGCCCACCGGGACCATCGGGACCGGGGTGTATACCCCGCCGTTTCGGCTCCAGTAGAGTGTCACCACCCCCACGCCGAGGTTGTCCGTGATCTGAACGCTCACGGTGTAGGGCCCATCGGTATTGTTCGTATCCGACAGCGGCGTGTGGGTCACCACGGGAGGCGTGACGTCCACAGCGATCGAGAAGTCGCCGTCAGAGGCATCCGTCACTCCGGGATCGGTATTGGAGACGATCCTGACTCGGTAATTAGCAGACAGAGCCCAGCCGGAAGTGTTCCATATCCACGTGCCGTGGTTGTACGGGAGGCTCTGCGCGCCCGGGATGGGACTCCATGTCGATCCGCCATCCGACGAGGCTTCCAGCCTCACCGTATCGTCGAACTGCCAGCCGTTGCCGATCGCAGTCCACTTGATCGGGATAGTGCTCCCCGGCTCGTAGAACTCGCCGCCGTCCGGTGTCACGATAGTGAGTCTGGGAACACATGGGTAGGCGGACATGTCGCTCTCGACGTAGTCGATCGGCATGCCGTTCCCGGCGGACAGGCCGACCAGGCAGTCGCTCGACTCGACCATCCCGTAGGAGATGGCGATCTTCCCGTCGTAGAACATCTCGATCTGGAAGGTATTCGAGTTGCTCATACCGTACTCGCGCACACCCTGGTAGGTCACTGCGACGCGGTCGCCAAGCTGCCGATAGGAGACGTTCTCATTCGGAATCAGATCGGCAAACAGAGCCGAGATGCGCTTGAAGGCAAAGTGATTGCTGAGAGTGCTCTCCCAGTTGAAATCGCCGGTGTCGAAGGTAATGTATCCGTTGCTGCCGACGTAGAAGCTGCTTCTGGCCTCGCCGTAGAGCGATACCATCGCTCCCTGTGTCAGATTGATCTGGATGGAATTGTCATCACCGAGAGGAATGAGCGTTCCATGTGTAGGATCCGTCGGCAGTCCCGAGATCGGATGAGCGCACACTGAGTAGAAGTCATCCGAGCCATCGGGAATGAACTCCACGCACATGTTCCGAAGGTCGAACGGTTCGAGATCGAACAACTGGGTCAGATAATCCGTGCGCTTGATGATCGAGAAGCAGAACGACTGCCCGGGCTCCACGGGCAGTCTGCCGACGTTGTGCGCGGAGGACGAGTCGACCGCCTCCAGGTAGTAGCAGTATGTATCTCCGACAACGCTGGGGCCGGGTATGTCTGCAACGTATCTCCCCGTACCGCCGGCTGGCTCCATGGGCACGGCGGTGAAGGAGCCGTTGTTCCTCTTCCAGTACAAGGTCGCCGACGCAACTCCGAGGTTATCGGTAACATCGGCGTAGACCTGATACGGACCGCTGGCGAGCACTGTGTCGGTCAGCGGTGTATGCACGATAACCGGCGCAACCGTATCAGGGCCGACGGTGAAGTCCGCGTTCGACTCACCCTTTACGGTAGGATCATCGTTGTACACGATCCTGATCCTGTAGGAGGTCGATTGGGGATACCCGGTAGTCTGCCAGTCGAAGGCTCCCGCGTTGTACGCAAGGTTCTCGGCGCCCGTGATCTGAGCCCAGGTAGAGCCTGAATTCGCGGAGTACTCGATCCGGACCTTGTCGACCGACTTCCACGCGTTGCCCGAGTAGCTCCACACGATGCGCGCCGTGGTCCCCGGCTCGTAGCACTCTCCGCCATTCGGTTTGACGACCGTGAGAGCCCGACCGGCGATCACACATCCGGGGTAGCCGGAGAGGTCGCTCTCCACAAAGCCGGACGGTATGCCGAGTCCCGCAGACAGGCCCGACAGACCATCGGAAGCGGCGACATTCAGATACGACAGGACGATCCGGCCGTCGAAGTACATCTCTATCTGGAAGGTGCTCTGCGTGGTTGTGCCGTACTCCGTCACGTCCGCGTACGTCACGGCCACGCGGTCGGAGAGCTGTTTCCAGGTTACGCTTGTCGGGCTCGGGACCAGATCATCGAACAGCGCCGAGATACGCTTCATGCCGAAGTGGCTGCTGAGCGCTTCGAGGTAGCTGTCGTCACCCGAATCGAACGTGATGTACCCGTTGCTGCCGACGTAGAACTGGTTTCTGACGTTTCCGTAGAGCGATACCTGCGCTCCACCGGCGAGCGTCACCACCGCGTAGTCATCGTCATCGAGCGAGAGGACGGCCCCGCCTGTCGGAGACGTGGGAAGCTGTGAGATCGGCCGGACGCACATCGAGTAGAACGACTGGGACCCGTTCGGCACGAACTCGAGGGACTTGTAGGCAAGATCGAACGGAGCGGTGTCGAACAGCTCCGTGAAGTGGCCCGATCCCTCGGTGGACTTCGGCGTGATCGCCATCCGGTACTCGGCGTTCTGCACTCCACCGGCGCCGGTCACCCTCAGCCGGAGGGTGTAGAGCGCCCCGGTGATGCTCGTAACGTCCCAGTCCGCGAGCACACCGCGAGTCACCGGCGCCAGCCCCGTGGCGATGGTGGTCCATGTCGCGGGCTCCTGGCCGGGACCGTAGTCGAGGACCCACTGCGAGAAGTTGGGGCCGGCCGCCGTGCCCTCAATGCTGACTATGCCGGACACCTCGGAGCCGCTGTCGGGCGAAGTAATCAGAGCCGTCATCGGCTCGGGGGATGTGAGCGTGCTGTAGGCATTGATGCGTCCGTAGCCCGTATATCTGTCGAATCCGGGGGAGCGGACGTCGTCCGCACGCATCTGGATCGCCTGCCGGATCTGCTCGTTGGACCACGATGGGTTTGCGGCCTTGACCAGGCCCGCAAGACCTGAGACGTGCGGACAGGCCATCGACGTGCCCGCAAGCCTGTAGTACGCGCCGCCTACGATGCCGACTCCGGCGCCGCAGTCGCGCTGAAGCGGATCGGTCGTCCCGGCGCGAAGCGACAGGCAGTTGTGGAGCGCGCACTGAGGCGGACTGGTATTCCCGTTTCCACCCGGAGCTGATACGGCAGCCCTGATGCCCCAGTTGGTGAAGGAGCATGCTTCATCGTTCGTGTCGCTTGCAGTGACCGCGATGACAAAGTTGTCTGACGCGGGATGGAAATTCGCCAGGTCACTGGCCGAGTTGCCGGCCGCGGCGCAGAGGACTACGCCCTGGCTGTGAGCATAGGCGAGCGCCTGGTGGATCGTCTGCGAGAAGCCGCTCCCGCCCCAGCTCATATTGATGATATCGGCGCCCTCCGTAACCGCGTAAATGATGGCGTCGGCCAAGTCGGAGTCATAGCCGTCGCCGGAGTCATTGAGACCCTTCACGGCCATCAGCTTGCACGACCAGTTGATGCCGGAGATGCCTATGCCGTTATTGCCGACCGCGCCTATAGTCCCCGCGACGTGCGTCCCGTGGCCGTTGCCATCCATCGGGTTGTTGTCCTTGTAGGCAAAATCGTAGCCGTGGATATCGTCGACGCGGCCGTTGCTGTCGTCGTCGATGCCGTTTCCGGGGATCTCGCCGGGGTTGACCCACATGTTCGCCGCGATGTCCGCGTGAAGGTAGTCGATGCCGGTATCGATCACGGCGATCACGGTCCCGGAGTCGCCGGTCTCGATGTCCCAGGCATCCGGACACTTGATCATCTCAAGGTCCCACTGGTCGCGGTAGTTCTGTCCCCAGGAGTTGTTCGAGAGCCAATAAGGATCGTTCGGATCGATACGGCAGGAACTTCGGATGTAGTCGGGCTCGGCGTACTCGACCTCGGCCAGCTTCGAGTACTCTCTGGCCACATCGCGCGGATCGGCCTTCGCGGAGAACGTCAGGGTGTAGATGCCGTCGAGCTTTCCGGCGAGGCCGCGGGGAATATGCTTGCCCTCGGAGGCGCGACGAAACACCGGCCTCATATGCTTCGCACCGAACTTGGTGTTCAGCTTATCGACCGATGAGAGCTTCGTCGTTACCTCGCCCTTCGGGCCTTGCGCAACTTCCGGCGCGGACGCGAGCTTGATGATGATGCGGTCGGGCGCGTAGCCCAGAGCCGCGTTCTTATTCGAGTGTGTGCTGCCGTGCGGTCCCGCCAGGGTAGGAAATGACGCGGCTAAGAGCGCCAGTATGATTGCGGGGAGTAGCCGAATCAGCTTGCGTTGTCCACCCACGGACATACCTCTTCTTCGCACAGTCTTGCAGATCGCCCCAAGAGAAAAGCACGAAGCGCCGTGCGGAGGGGGACGACTGCGGCAATATGCCCGGCCCTCTACCGGACGATAGCCACCTGCATGACAACACACGAAGCGAGCAATAATGATGATAACAATCAGAAAGTACTACAGAAACAGTGCGTTGTCAACCTGTCAAAACTACCGGTTCTCACTGAGAATGCACAGGCACATGTCCAAGTATATGACGGCTTCTGACGCGGAATTGTTCTGCAAAGCGGCCGTTTCCGGGCGAATTCTTTCCTATATATAGTATCGGCATGCCGGCCTGATCGCACCAGAGGGGACACACCAGCGAAGGGCGGGGGATGTGTTCGCCCCCGCCCTTCACGGTCGCTGATCGCCGGGTCTCGGTGGAAAATCCTACGCGGCGGCGCCGAGCGTCTCCTCGCCGGGCTCCCACCCCACGGGGCACAGTTCGCCGGTCTGGAGGGCGGCCAGCACTCGGATCGTCTCGTCGACGTTGCGGCCGACGCTGAGGTCGTGCACGACGGAGTAGCGGATGATCCCCTCGGGATCAATGATGAAGAGGCCGCGGAGAGCGATCCCCTCGTCTTCGATCAGCACGCCGTAGCGGCGGCTGACTTCCTTAGTAATGTCGCTCAGCAGCGGATATGCCTGCTCGCCGATGTCATCGACCCAGGCCAGGTGAGCGTACTGGCTGTCCACGCTGGCGCCGAGCACCTGCGCGCCGAGATCCTGGATCTCCTTGTAGCGCTTCGTGAACTCGGTCACCTCGGTCGGACAGACGAAGGTGAAGTCCAGCGGCCAGAAGAAGAACACGACCCATTTGCCCTTATAGTCAGAGAGGCTGACTTTGGTGAACTCCCTGCCCATGACACCGTTCAAGGTAAAATCAGGAGCCGGTTGCCCAACTTTGACTGACATGATTGTCCTCCTTGGGAACTTGCGTTTGTGCTGAGCTTGTACCCAGGTGCAACTCAGGCTAAACCTGCGGGGGGAGACGCGAGCGACACGGACGGGTTAATGGAAAGGCGAGAAGCGGAATGGTTGTGGTACCCTCGCTTGGCCTGGGTTGCGGTGGTCCATACTTCCGACTCCTTTCCCCGAGAGCCGGTATTCCTTACAGTAACCAAGCCTCCCCGATCCGCCGAAACTAGGGTTAGCAGAGGAGGATTTCGAATGCCAAGAGACCTGGTGGTCGGGAACGGATCGCTCCTGATCAATATCGATCGCAACCTGAACCTGCGAGACCTGTACTACCCGCATGTCGGCCAGTCGAACCACCTCGGTGGTCACAGAAACAGAGTGGGAGTGTGGGTCGCGGGCCAGTTCGCCTGGCTGGAAGACACGTGGTCGATCCGCCTGGGGTATCTGCCCGGGACGCTGACCACGGACGTCCACGCCTCGAACGGACGCCTCGGGATCGGTCTCAGGTTCAACGATACGGTCCATCCGGAGCTGAATCTGTTCTTACGCCGGGTCACGGTCGAAAACCTCTATCCGGAGCAGCGAGAGATCAGGCTGTTCTTCGGACACGACTTCCGCATCTGGGAATCCGATATCGGAGACACCGCCTTCTTCCACCCCTTTACAGGTTCGATGGTGCATTTCAAGCGCGACTGTTACATCTTGATCAACGGACGTACTGCGAACGAGGGAATCTTCGAGTACGCGGCCGGGGTCAAGGAGTTTGGGGGAGCAGAGGGAACATGGCGGGATGCGGAAGACGGTGTGCTGAGCATGCACCCGATCGAGCAGGGGTCCGTGGACAGCACCGTCAGCTTCCGTATGGCGGTCCCCGGCGACGGAACCGCCGTACTCGATTACTGGATCGCGGTCGGTCGTACTCTTGACGACGTGGAGGGTCTCAACGCTATCGCGGCGGGCTCCCCGTTGGAGACGCTCCTCGGCGAGTCGGCGAGCCACTGGAAGGGCTGGCTGAGCAAGGGAACGCAGATCGATACGCCCCTGCCGCCATCAGTGGCGCAGTTGTACGAGCGCGGCCTCCTCGTTCTGACGACTCAGATAGACAGGTTCGGCGGAATCGTGGCGGCGAACGACACGGACATCATGCAGACCGCGAGGGCTCACTACAGTTACGTGTGGCCCCGCGATGGAGCGCTTGTAGCTCATGCGCTCGATCTGGCCGGATACGGGGAGCCCGCGAGGCGGTTCTTCTCGTTCTGCGCCGGCATCCTGCTCCCTCAGCGGCCGTACTTCCTGCAGAAATACTCGCCAGACGGCACCGTGGGAGCGACCTGGCATCCGTGGATCCACAACGGCGTGCCGGAGGTTCCCTGCCAGCAGGACAGCACCGCGCTCGTCCTGTGGTCGATCAGGAAGCATTACGACCGGTGGAAGGACAAGCAGTTCGGCCAATCGATCTACCACGACCTGGTGGTTCCGGCGGCCGAGTACATGATCGGCGACATCGACGACCGGACCGGCCTGCCGAGGCCGAGCTACGACCTCTGGGAGCAGCGCCGGGGCGTCCACCTGTTCACCTGCTGCGCAGTCTACGCGGCGCTCTCCGCGGCGGCGAGGCTGGCGCGGGCCTTCGACAAGGAGCGCGCCGAGCACTACTCCCAAGCGAGAGACAGGCTCAAGGCGACGATCGTCGGGCGGTTCTTCGACTCGAAGCACGGACGGTTCGTCCGGAGCCTGATGCCCGGCGAGGGAGGCGATGCCGATCTCACGCGGGACCCGATGATCGATGCGAGCATGGCGGCGCTCTTCCTGTTCGAGCTTCTGTCGCCGGACGACCCGCGCGTGGTCTTCACCATGGAGGCGATCTACGATCGGCTCTGGGTGCGCTCGCCGGTCGGTGGGCTCGCGCGCTATGAGGACGACTACTACTTCCAGTCGAGCACCGATGTGAAGAACATCCCGGGCAACCCGTGGTTCGTCACGACGCTCTGGATGGCGGAGTGGTACATCGCGGTGGCCCGGAGCTTCCGCGACCTGGAGCCTGCGATGGACCTCATCCAGTGGGCGACGCGTCATGCGTCCGAGGCCGGCCTGCTTCCCGAGCAGGTGCACCCGTTCACCGGGCATCCGCTCGCGGTGATGCCGCTCACGTGGAGCCACGCGGCCTACGTGACGACCATCATGAAATATCAGGCCAAGGTCCGGGATCTGACCAAGAAGAAAGCGGACCGTACCCAGGGCGAGTAGACGATTGGCGATTTCGGATTTCGGACTGTGGATTGGATAAAAGCATTCGGGCCGCCGATCAGGGCGGCCCTGCGGGAAGCATCCGATGTCCTTTCCATCTCCTCGCGCACCAGTTGGGAAACCGCTACGTCGTACTGACCTATGGTGGACTAATACTCCCTTGTGCAGGCCATCCTATCCGGGGTCCTCTCGTCGCAATACGCGCTGAGTACGAACGTACCGAGATAGACCCTCAGCTTCATGTCTAGCGCTCCCACAGCCGGTCAATCGGCGTCTAAGAACTAGTATGCTACCCTAGGCAAATCCAGTCGGGGAGCAACCGGTCTCCTATAGAAGCTTGCCCTGGCCGCCGTTCGGCGTCTCGATGAACGTGACGCCGAGGTGCTCGTAGGCGGCGCGAGTGGCTTTTCGGCCGCTCGGAGTACGGTTGAGGAAACCGATCTTGAGCAGGTACGGCTCGACCATATCAACCAGCGTGTCCGTCTCCTCGTTGAGAGTCGCGGAGAGCGCCTCGATCCCGACCGGGCCGCCGCCGTAGAACTCGATGATCGTCCGCAGGAACGCGCGGTCGAGCTTATCGAGCCCCATCTCGTCGACCAACTCGCGTTTGAGGGCGACATCGGCGACCTCGCAGGTGATGACTCCGTCGGCCTCGACCTCGGCGTAGTCCCTCACGCGGCGGAGCAGGCGGTTGGCGATCCTCGGCGTGCCCCGGGACCGCCGCGCGATCTCCACCGCGCCCCTAGGGTCCACCTTGACCTTCAGTATGCCCGCCGAGCGCTGGACGACCCTCGTCAGTTCCTCGGCCGAGTAGTAGTCCATGTGCGCGAAGATGCCGAACCGGTCGCGCATCGGGGCGGAGAGCATCCCCGCGCGGGTGGTCGCTCCGACGAGGGTGAACCGCTTGAGCGGGATCTTGACGGTCTTGGCGTACGCGCCCCTGTCGAGCACGAAGTCGACCGCGAAGTCCTCCATCGCGGAGTAGAGGAACTCCTCGACTACCCGCGAGAGCCGGTGGATCTCGTCTATGAACAGGACGTCGCCGATCTCGAGGTTCGAGAGGATGCCCATGACGTCCTTCGGCTTCTCGAGCGCCGGGCCGGAGGTCGCCATGATGCTGGCGCCCATCTCGGCGGCGATGATGTGTGCGAGCGTGGTCTTGCCCAGGCCGGGCGAGCCGTGCAGGAGCACGTGGTCGAGCGGCTCCTTGCGATTGCGTGCGGCCGTGATGGCGATCCGCATGCTGTCGACGACGCTCGACTGGCCGATGTACTCATCCAGGGTACGCGGGCGGAGGCTCCAGAACTGGCGGTCCTCGTCCTCGAATGCCTCAGGCCGGACGACGCTCGGCTGCGTCGCTTCCTGGTCTTCGTTGGTAATTATCTTCTCTCTCATGTGGCCACCTTCTTGGTGCTTAGCGCCCACTCGATATCCTCGCGCTGGAACCTCTCCTGAAGCGCTAGCCTCTGTGATTCCACAAGCTGCAGGATAGCAAAGCGAACTGCCTCTTCCTGAGTCTGGAACCAACCCTCCTGCAGCATGGTATCCAACTCCTCGGCCAGTTTGTCAGTTATCTCTACTTGTATCGTCCTCATGCGGAAACACTCCGATCTCGTGCTAGTTCTCACGACACATCAGACACTAATGCACCTTATAATATAACGTATCGAGCATCTCGCCGCGAGTGGTGATTCCCGGCTTGTACGCCTCGGGAACGCCGACGCCGGCCTTCTCGATCCAGACCGCGGCGGTCTGCTCGTCGATCCTGTCGTTCAGTTTGGCGTACCAGTCCTCCGGGAAGAGCCCCCGGAGCGCCAGCATCTGGAGCGCCTTGTAGTGCTTCTGTCCCGGCGACGCATCGCGGAAGTAGATGAGCACCGCGCCGTGGTCGAGCAGGTTCTCCTGGAGCTTCCGAATCTCGACCTTACGCGGGGTCACCTTATCCCTGATGCTGATGGCGGCAGCGGTACCGGCGGCCTCTCCGAGCGCCATCCAGCACGGCTCCATGCGGAGGGTGCTGAACCCGATGTGCGTACCTGATACCGGCACCGGTGTGAGCAGGTTTTCGACCTTCTTCGGCACTATTACCCCATAGGGTACGGTGTATGGCGCCGTGTGCAGGCTGAAGAACCCGTCGAGATGCGCCCTGCCCTCCTCGCGCTTCAGGACCGCGTGCGAGTCGAGCGCGTAGTGGCTCGCGGTGATACTGCTGTCATAGACCGGCGGACGAGCGCCGTCCGCCACGGGGCGCGCGTCGTGCGCGGTAAAGAGATGCTCGCCGACGATCCTCCTGCCCTCTCGGACATAGACCTGTCGCGGGAAGTTGCCGTTGTCAGTATACTCGTCCTTTGCAAGACCCCATTCCAGGCACCGGGCGCGGAAGTCCTCGGGCAACTCGGGATCGTTCTGCGCGAACCAGAGCAGGCCGAGGATGTAGTCCCTCAGGCGGGCGGCGAACCGGTCGCGCCACTCCCAACTCGCGGTCGGCCAGGGCCAGTTCTCCTCAGGCAGATCGGTCGAGATGAACGCCGCGTGCTGGTTATTGGCATCAGTCTTTCCGTTCGGCAGAGCGACCATGTTGGTTACTCGACCGATTCCGTCCCATGCCATCGCCTGCCTCGGGCCTTTGTCCGGGGCCGGGTAACGGTTCAGCCTGATGTCATCAATCAGCGAAACGTACTCGCTCCGGTTGTATGTCGCAGGCTTGGTGATCGGCACACGGTTCTTCGGATCACGGGTCAGGCACAAACGGTAGTTGTACGCCTGAACGGCGTTGTCGCCGAGGCCCGTCGAGCCGGGACCGATCGGTCCGGCCCACTGCTTGTAGAGCTTGCCGGCCATCGGCTCGTTGAACTCGCTCTGCGCCTCCCGCCCGATGCGGAACTCGGCGCCGGCGGCGGCTGCCAGGTCGCCCTCATAGGTGGCATCGATGAAGACCTTGCCGATGTATGTCTCCGGCTGCTGTGTGTCGAGGTTCGTGACGGTGATCCGAGCCACCGCTCCGTCCTTCAGCGCCACGTTCGCGGGCTCGGCGTCGAACTGACGACGACGCAGGATGGTGATGCGGTCCTTGTGCTCGGCGAGCATCTGATCGAAGACCAGCGCGCCCACGTGCGGCTCGAAGCGGTATCCTTCGCTGCAGTCCTTCACCTGCTGGGAGTCGGCGCCGTACTTATCCACATAGTGCTTTCGGACCCGGCCGATGAAATCGAGGAACAGCCCGCCGGTTGCGCCCCGGGTGTAGATATCGGTCGCCCCGAGACCGTTGGCCGGGAGCCCGCCGATGTGGGTGGTCCGCTCCAGGATCACCGCCGAGCTGCCGTTTCGCGCGGCGGCGATCGCGGCCATGATGCCGCCGGGCGTACCCCCGACGATCACTACGTCATACGATTTCTGTGCGAGAGCCGGCATGGCGATCAATCCTGTGAGCGCTGCGAGCGCCAACACGCGGTACATGGTCACGGTACGGTCTCCTTGATCCCCGGCGACTGGCTCGCCGGTTGTAGGAGCGGATTCCAGCTGCAATGAGTCGGCGTATTGTAGGAGCGGCTTCCCAGCCGCGATCGCAGCTGGAAGCTGCTCCTACGTGGTGCGATCGCAGCTGGAAGC
>CAYXOC010000027.1:0-57569 GCA_964466715.1 uncultured bacterium | reverse complement strand
GGAGCAGCTTCTAGCTGCGATCGCGGCTGGAAGCCGCTCCTACAATGCGCCGGTTAATCGCGGCTGGAAGCCGCTCCTACAATACGCCGGTTCATCGCGGCTGGAAGCCGCTCCTGCAAGGCTTCCCACAGGAACGCTATGCCACTGCTTCGTGGTCCAACATCTGCTCGGGAGCGGTCTGACGCCTTCCTGGTCGACCGCGCCATGCGTGTGTCGGGATATGCTTGAAGACGTCGTCTACCGTAATGATGCCCTTCAGCTCGTTCCCGACGTCCACGACCGGCAGCGCGAGCAGGTTGTACTTCTGGAAGAGCTCGGCCACTTCGCGCACACTTGCATCCGGATGGACGTGGATCACCCTGGTCGCCATGAATGTCTTGACCGGCGTGTCCGGCTGGGCGACGACGAGATCGCGCAGGGATATGACGCCCACGAGCCGCTCGTCCTCCTCGGTCACGACGTAGAGGTAGTAGATCGTCTCGGCGTCCGGCGAGAGTTCGCGCACGCGGTCGATAACCTGCTGGGCAGTGAACTGATCGGAGATCGCCACGTAGTCGGTGGTCATCAGTCCGCCCGCGGTCTCGTCCTCGTACTCCAGCAGTTCGCGGACGTCGGTCGCCTCCTCTGGCTCCATCTCGTTCAGGATCTCCTGTGTGCGCTCCTCCGGCAGGTCGCCGAGGATGTCCGCCGCCTCATCCGGGTCCATCTCTTCGAGAATATCCGCCGCATCGTCGGTATCCAGGTCTTCGATGATCTCGGCCTGGATCTCGGGGCTCGTCTCCGGCAGAACGTCGGCCGCCGTCTGGACATCGAGGCTCTCGATGATGTCGGTCCTCTGCATCGGGTTCATCTGCTCGATGATGTCCGCGATGTCAGCGGGGTGGAGCTTCGACAGCTTCTGGAGCGGTATCTTGAGCTTGATCGGTCCGGCTGCCTGCTCCAGGGTCTCTACGTCGTCCCACGCGATGATCTTCTCCGGCAGGGGCCTTCTCAGGATCGCGCGGAGTATCTGCGATACCCACTCGACGCCGAGTTCTCTCAGTAGGCCGGCGGTCG
Source organism: uncultured bacterium (assembly GCA_964466715.1). Classification (GTDB taxonomy): domain Bacteria; phylum Armatimonadota; class UBA5829; order DTJY01; family DTJY01; genus CAYXOC01. Next base: position 56,513 of record CAYXOC010000027.1, on the reverse strand, counting down.
AGGCATCGACCCCGAGCAGGCGTATCTGCCCCGGTGTTTCGACGAACCGGACGTCGTTCACCCGGACGACCTTGTAGTCATGGACATCGACTATCTGGCGGTCGAGTACGCTCCTCTTGAGCCAGATGTCGTCGGGCTGAGGGGTGTAGAACCTGATGCGGTCTCTGCGGACGGGCAGGCTGAAGCGGTCCACTTCCTCGCGCACCTGTCTCCAGGGGACCAGTAGCGGACCGTGCCCGTTCTGCACCACGATGGCGGAGACTACGGGCAGCGGTTCGGCAGGCGTGACGATGACGTCGCGCACCTTTCCGATCTGTTCGCCGATGCTGTCGATGACAGGTCGGCCAAGCGCCTGAGTCAGGAACTGCATGATGATCCCTCCCGTCCGGCCGTGACACAGGTGTACCCCTTGGACAGACGCGGCAAAGCACGCGCGGCGCTGCAGTCGGTCTACGAGTGCCTACGGCATTTCGAAGTCTGTTGGTGATCTCGGCGATGCGAACATGACCGACCAATCGTGGGCGCGCGACAAGGACACGCATCGAAGGACGATCGGATCCGCAAGATCACTGGTCAAATGGGTATCTGGCCGGGTCGGGCTGATGCTGACGAACATGGGGTGGGGTAGAGGAGGGGAATAGAGGCGAATCAGACGGATAAGTCCCTAGGCATCCCTCCTGGTTCCACTGCCCTCGGATCGGCAGCACAGCTTTGTACTATTGGCCGGGTCGGTATCCACCAACCATCACCTCAGTGAATAGTCATTAGCCGCCGCCGGCGGCCACACTAGAGTATACCCATCCGGGCGCTGCATGTCAAGCAATCCGGCAAGTAGAACGGCCTGGAAGATCTGCCGGTTTTTCCTGCCTCTGCTCATGTTGCTTCTGCCTTTGCCCTTTCACGGCACGGACAGAAGGAGGTTGTGCCGCCGACAGGTAACATATCCGCAACTCAGCAGTAAGGCGCTGCTCAGTTGGTCCGATCGCTCTTAGGTGATTGACTCGAGGCAGGAGGTCTTAAGAATGCAGGGAAGGCTACCAGGTATCGCTGAATCGCTCTCCGCCGCATGGGCGGCATTTCTCAAGTATCCGGGCGTGCTGATCGGGATCTTTCTGGTTTATATCGTCATCACGGCCGGACTCGGCGCCATTCCGGGTATCGGAACTATCGCCAACTTCTTCGTCATGCCGCCGTTGATGGGCGGGGCGATCGTCGCAGGCATGAAAGCCGTCCGCGGTCAGACTCCGGAGTTCAACGACTTGTTCGTCGGATTCCGCCAGTACTGGCGCTGGGTGGGAGTGTACTGGCTGTTCGTAGCCATCCTTGATTGCGACCATGATTCCGCTGGGCATCGGCGCCGCCATAGCAGGCGTAATGGGCGGGCTTACCAACAGCTCGAATACGGTCGGTACGCCAACCGACATGACTCCGGCCGGGTTCGTGGCCCTGATCGTAACAGGACTGATATCGCTGGTTCTCTATGCCACTTTCGCCATCCGGTATATGTTCGCGTACTTTGAGGCAGCGGACGGCGCGGAGATCATCGATTCGTTCAAGAAGAGCGAGCCGTTGACAAGGGGCATTCGGCTTACACTCCTGGGGTACTCGATAGTGCTGGGCGTGTTCTTGATAGTCGGCGTTATTGCATGTGGAGTCGGCATGGTCCTGACTAGCCTGGTCGCCTACCTCGCCATCATGCACATCTATCTCGCGTTGAAGGGCGAGCAGGTGCAGGCCGCCGCGTGACACACTCGTTTCCATAGCATCTTGTATGCGATAGTTGTGCTGCGGGAAAGCAGCCATTCCCGCAGCATCCCGTGATCTCCACCCAACGGTACGGCGGCGCGTTCCCTGCGTGTATCGCCTCAAGGCGCGTAGGGAATGCCCGCTGTGGCATTCCGTCGGCTGTAGGACTCTACTCATGGAACAGGACGCGCATTCCCTATGGTAAAATCCGCCACCTTGGCGCATCCTTACTACCGTGGAACGGGACAGCAGCGTGCCACACCTGTTCCGCATTGACTCCCGCGGGTTTTCGGCGTAGAATGGGGGCAACAAAAAAGGCCCAGACGTTGCGTCCGAGCCTGATCTGCTGATCTGGTGCCGAAGGCGGGAGTTGAACCCGCACACTCTTGCGAGTACATGGTCCTGAACCATGCGCGTCTGCCATTCCGCCACTTCGGCGCATTCGATGCTTTAGTATATCAAAACGGTCTCCCCTTGTCAACGCCCGAATTTGCGTCAGGACTTGCGTTTCAAGGCGCGAGACATGGAGATTTCCAGAGTGATACTGACGGTAACACTGAACTCCGCTGTCGATAAGACGTACACCGTCGAGAACTTCGGCGTTGATCGTGTGCACAGGCCTTCGTCGTGGAGGATCACCGCCGGCGGGAAGGGTATCAACGTCGGGCGCGTCTACAACGAGCTTGGCGGCCGGGCGTTCATCACCGGTTTCGTCGGCGGTCACAACGGCGAGCACATCATCGAGGGACTCCGACAGGAAGGTATCGAGCATGATCTCGTCCGCATCCACGGCGAGTCGAGAGTATGCGTCGCCGTCCTCGATCCCGTCCACCGCACGCAGACCGAGCTAAACGAAGTAGGGCCGGAGATCTCGCCCGAGGAGCTTCGGCAGTTCGTCGCCAGGTACGAGGCGCTCATCCCCGGCATGGAGTATGTCGTCATGTCCGGGAGCACGCCTCCCGGAGTTCCCGATACCGTTTACGCTGAACTCATCGACATTGCCAAACGTCATAATGTGAAGACGGTGCTCGACAGCAGCGGCGCACCCCTCGCGGAGGGGCTGAAGGCCAATCCGTACATCGCCAAGCCGAACGTGCACGAACTCTCAGGCGTGATAGGCCGGCAGCTTGCCACCATCGAGGAGACCGCCGAGGTCGCCCAGGAGTTGAGCGGCGGTGACATCGAGATAGTGATCGTCACCCTCGGTCGCGATGGATGCCTCGCATGCACCCGCGGCGAGACTTGGTGGGCGCGTCCGCCCGAGATCAAGTTTCTGAGCGCGGTCGGCTCCGGTGATGCGCTGGCGGCGGCGGTCGTCTACGTGCTGGCAAATGGCGGGTCCGTCGAGGAGGCAGTTCGGCTCGGTACGGCCGCGGGCGCCGCGAACGCGACGACCTTCGGGGCCGGCTACTGCAAGCGCGACGACATATACGCCCTCGCGGAGAAGACGGAAGTCGTCCGGCTGCAGTCGGTCGGCTAGGAATCACGTTCCGGTCGTGCAATCCGTTCGGATTCCTGCTATACTGTAGGCGATGTTCGAACAGACGAGGTCCACGGAATGTTTGGCTCGATCGGAACCAACGAGATCATTCTCATAATGTTGATCGCCCTGCTGCTTTTCGGCCCGAGGAAACTGCCCGAGATAGGGCGGACTATCGGGAGCACCGTGAGAGAGTTGAAGAAAGCAGCGAGGGACTTTACATCTTCGATCGAGCAGATCGAAACCGAAGTCAAGAATGAGGTGGCGTCGGTCAGCGACGAGGTATCATCCCTCGATAGAGACTAGGAGTTCATACGTTCAGAGAAAGGGGGCATCGCGATGGGTATCCCGCATGGTCAGGAACTGATCATCATCCTTATCATAATCCTTCTCCTCTTCGGTGCGAAGAAGCTACCGGAGCTGGGCAGATCGCTCGGCCAGGGGATCAAGGAGTTCAAGAAAACCACCAAGGAGATTGTCAACGACGATGATGAAGCTCCGGAGAAGGCCAAGGCCGAATCGACCGACGCCTGAGCCTTGACACGCACTCCCGGAAGTGCTATACTCTAACGAATGACCTCCTCTCAGGGAGGTCATCTTTTGCGAGGTGGACTGCATTGGTTGCTGCAATAAGGATAATTCTGATAGTGTTTCAGTTCTTGAGTGCGGTGGCGCTCATCGTGCTTGTAATGTCCCAGACGACCAAGAGCGAGGGACTCTCCGGCACCATCGGCGGCAAGATGTCTTCCAGCTTCCGGGGCAGACCCGGAATAGATGAGAAGTTGTCCCTGTTCACCAAGTACGCCGCGATCTCGTTTATGGTGCTCACCGCTCTGGTGTACTACGTCCATACTCACGTGGCGGCGTAGCATACCTACCGCATCAGTTTTCCCTAAGCCGGACATCCTCCACGGACGTCCGGCTTTTCTACTGCCCGACTCCCCGCCAGATCCGGCTGCCGCCCCTTGAAAGTGCCTGCTATCTATTGTAAACTATAGACAGCAGAAACAACCCCGGAGGAAGCCATGAAGCAGCGGACCAGACAGGATGATATGCGAACGGATGATCGCCCCGATCCCCGGTGGATCCGTGGCAAGTGCCCCGAATGCGGGGATGACCTCGTCTCCAACTGCTACTACATCAGGGGCAAGGGCTACCTCATAGTCTGGGAGTGCTGGGGCTCTCACAAGGACGAGCCGACCTGCTCCTATCGTAGGGTGCTGTAGAGGACTGAGCATCGCGCGGACCGAACATATCCCCGGAACAGAGCTGGCTGGTTATCCCGGCTCAATGCTGAGTACGGAGGATACTGATGGATAAGGTGCGCTTTGGAATGATCGGATGCGGGACGGTTGCCGGATACGGGCATCTTCCCGCGCTCGCCTCACTCACCGATGTGATCGAACTGGTCGCCATCTCCGACCTCAACGAATCGCGCCTCGCGGAGTTGAAGGAGAAGTACAATCTCGAGGCGACTTACGCCGACTACCACGAACTGCTCGCCCGCGATGACATCGAGGCCATCGGCATGGCAGTCCCGCTTCCCAACCACTACCAGGTCGTGATCGACGCCGCCGCGGCCGGGAAGCACGTCTTCGGCGAGAAACCGATCGCTCCGACTGTGGAGCAGGGCATGGAGATGGTAGAGGCCATGGACCGCGCGGGGAAGCTCTTCGCCATCAACTTCGAGATGCGCCATTCCGATCCTATGCCCGAGATGAAGCGTCTACTCGACTCCGGCGCCATCGGCGAGCTGAAAGTGGTGCGGTTCGTCGGCAACTGGATGGGCGGACGATGGGCAGGCGAGGACCGGTATCGGATGCTGATCACCGAGGGGCTCGGACCGATCGTCGATTGCGGCATCCACTACTTCGATCTGGCGCGCTGGTTCACCGGCTCGGAGTACGCGGAGATCTCGGCGAAGGGCACCTACGTCGAGGACTATCCGAACCCCGACCACGTGATCGCCACCTGCCAAATGGAGAACGGTGTGCTGGTCCTGAACGAGAATGGATGGGCCTACACGCACAACACGCCGGCGCACGGAGCAAACCTCCACTACGAGCTCATCGGGACCGACGGGCTGATCAGCTACCAGAACCTGCAGTGCAGCATAGAGGGTCAGGACGATCGGAAAGAACTGAGCGTCTTCACGAAGGGCGAGTGCTATCGCCAGACGATCACCGCGCCCGCGAAGGCGTTCGACAAGATGTACCGCCTCTTCGCCGAGGGAATCCGGAAGGGCGAGTTGATCGATCTCCCCAGCGGCTACGACGGCGTCCAGGCCCTCCGAGCCGCCCTCGAGGCGCTCGAGCAGGCCGGGTAACCTGTCATCCGTTGTGAAAGAAGGGCTCGTGGCCTCATCCCGAGCCTTTCTCCATGGAACACGCTCTGGTGAGTCTCAGGTGAATCTGAGGCGATCCGTCATCCTGGGCATGTTACTGTGCAGCAAGCGCAGTTGTCTCCGGTAGAAACCCCGTTAGCCCTGTCAGGGCTGACGGTGGTTATTCCCCGGGACACAGAATCCGCTAGTCCTGAGTAGCGAAGCGTATCGAAGGACGGTCAGGACTACTCAGATCTGACGGTGCGAGGTTTCTGAGGAGCAACACGGACGACGCGCCGACGGCTCCTGTCGTCCGTGTTGCTCAGAATGACGCCGTAGCACAACTGCCTGATGTTGCCTAGCCGCTCCGCCTCAATCTCAGCGCTTCCTCTGCCAGTGCGATGTCCGACGGTCTGTCGACGTCGAATGCGAGTTCGGGGTAGGCGCTGACGTATGATCGTCCTTCGACGCTCAGTACCTCGCTGATCCGTCTCTCCATGTCCCGAATCGAGAGCTGGCCCATCGCGAACTTGAGCGCGAATCCGATTCCGAGCATCTTCACGAGTGCCATCACATCGCTCCGTGCATCGAATACCCTGCGGAGCATATCCTCGTGGTGGCGGAACGCGGTCGGTCGGAAGAGCACGGTGCTGCTCCCGACAAACTCGCCCTCGCACGTTCGAATGAAGGCCCACTTGCGGTCGGCAAACCGCCCCATGACGCTGCTCTTGTCCACGCTGGGGTAGACGATGTCTGCCTTCGGGGCGTTGAGCACCAGGTCGTCTACCGCCTCGGGCGTCAAAAGCGGGGTGTCGCCGCTCACCATGAGCACGCGGTCCGGATCGTCGAGCGCATCGACCGCCGCCAGCAGGCTGTCCACCTCGTGTGCCTCCTCGGGAAGTACGTGGTCGGCGACCTGCGCCATCGCACCGTCGGCGAGGCACGCCGGTCCGACGACCGCGACCTCTCCGACCGAGTCCGAGGCCTTGACCGCTTCGGCGATCCATTGGATCATCAGCTTGTCATGTAGCGTGATCAGTGATTTGCAGTCGGCTCCTGCCGCCTCACGGAACATCGGATCACTGATCGTTCCTCCTCCGATGATCACCGCGCCTATCTTGGCCATAGTGTGTTGTCCAATCTAATCAAGAGTACCCCGAGCACGATGAGGATCGCTCCCACCACCTTGCCCGGCGTGATAGGTTCCCTCAGGAACAGGATCGAGAGTATGACGGCTACCAGCGGATACGTGGCGGTGATGGGCGAGACCGTTCCCACTCCGCCGCACCTGAGCGCGGAGTAATACGCCAGTTGGCCGACCAGTCCGGCGGCGAGTCCGCCGAGTGCAAGGTAGATCACTGATTGCCTGTCGACCGAATGAAACTCCCGCCAACCGCCGGATATCGCCAGAAAGACGGTGAGGCCGACAGCGATGAATATCGTTCGGATCGAGAGCGCGGTCATGGGAGTGGCTTTCCCGAGTCCCAGTTTGTCGAACACGGGCGCCAAGCCCCACAGCAGGGCGGTGAGCAGTGCGAACAGGAAGACTCTCATGGAATGCTCCGACACGTGATCGTACGCGCAGGTTACATTCTAGGTGGGCCGGGCGAGTGATGTCAAGGCGCGCCCGCCCTGGTACGGAGGACTCGATGGCAGTCACAGCGCTGCTGACCTCATCCGTATGGGCAAAAAAAGAGCCAGGCTAAGACACAGACGCTGCAGCCTTCCACACAACGCGCCGACCTTGCTTCCAAGGCGAACGGTGGCGCTTCCATACCGCAACGTACCGCACGGACCAAGAACATGCATGCGGGAATCCCCGCATGCATGCCAAGCCCGGCGAGCAGACCGCACCAGACAAACCCTAACGGGCAGATCCGGCAAGGATCTCTGTATCTCAGTCCGGCAAATCAATGTACCGGGGGCACTTTCGGGTACGCCACAGTGATACCCCGTGTCGGCATCGCCGAAACTACCCCCGGAGGTTTTTTTGCGCTCGTTGTCGAATCGCGTACGGTACGGTTTGTTCAGGATCTTCCGCGCGGAGTTTAGCCTCAATCGGCCGAGGCGTATAACATACACGGGCATTCCCCGCGGAGTGGAGGACTGAGATCATGGCTCTGCCGATTCACGTGGCCGCAGTTCAGTATGCCACGGAGGCCGACAATAACACCGCCAACACCGACCGCGCGATCCACCTGCTGGATATCGCCGGCCACACGGCCGATCTCATCCTCATGCCCGATGCGTCGTTCACCTGTGACTGGCCCACCTGCCAGATTCAGAGACACACTCAGGCCGCCAGGGGGCCGCTTACCGCCATCGCCGCGCAGATTGCCGTGGTCAGGAGCGCATGTATATGCTACTGCATCCCCGAGCGAGACGGCGACAGGATCTACAACACGGCTATACTCGTCTGTGCCGATGGTCGCGTCGTCGGCAGTCACCGCAAGCTGGCGCTCAACGAGGCTGAGATTGCGGCCGGCTTCACTGCCGGCGATTCTTTGAGGGTGCTTCATACCTTCCTGGGACGTATCGGCATCCTCATCGGAGAGGACTGCTTCGATCCCGGCAACGCTGCGAAACTGGCAAACGAGGGCGCTCAGATCATCCTGGTCCCATCGGTGGCCCTGGTGGACAGCCCGGATGCCGTGGATAGCGCGCTCGGCGAGTGGGAGCGCGCTCTGAGAGAGTCTGCGGTCGAATCCCACTGCCATCTGGTCTGGGCAAACAAGATCGGCGCCGACCGCGGGATGCAGGCGATCGGCAACAGCATGATCGTCGCTCCGGACGGCGACATCATCGCCCGCGCCGGCATGGAGGAGGAGATAGTGCGCGCCCGGATTACCCTCACCGGCATCGCCCAGGCGGCTTGAGGCTCCCCACATGCATAGCGGATCACGGATGACCCGCCAGTCTCGCATCGGTACCTCCGGCTGGATCTATCCTCATTGGGAAGGCGTCTTCTATCCTGAGGACATGCCCGAGAGCGACTGGTTCGAGTTCTACACCCACTACTTCGACACCGTCGAGATCAACTACTCGTTCTACCGCTGGCCGGAGCGCGAGACCTTCGAGAAATGGCGCAAAGAGAGCCCGGAAGGCTTCCTTTTCGCGGTGAAGGCGAGTCAATACCTGACGCATCGGAAGAAGCTGAAGGACCCGGAAGAACCGCTAGGCCGAGTGATCGACCACGCCCGCGGACTCGGAGAGAAGCTCGGCCCGATCCTCTACCAGCTTCCTCCGCGCTGGAAGGTGAACATCGAGCGGCTCCGGCAGTTCCTCTCACTCCTGCCGAAGGACATCCGGCATGTGATGGAGTTCCGCGATCCCAGTTGGCAGACCGAGGAGGTCTACTCCCTGCTGGCGGAGCACGGGGTCGCATATTGCGTCATGAGCGCGCCCGCCTTCCCGAGGGTGATGAGGGTCACCGCGCCGTTTGCGTACATCCGCATGCACCATGGAGGCGAAAAAGACGGCAACTACGACGAGCATCAGTTGGAGTGGTGGGCCGAGCAGATCAGCAACTGGCTCAGGGATGTTGACGTCTACGTCTACTTCAACAATGACCTGCACGGGAACGCCGTGAAGAACGCTCTCCGGCTGAGGGAGATGGTGGGCTGAGGACGGCAGACGGCAGACTGCGGACCGCAGCTAGAGCATGTTCCACCTTGTAGGAGCGGCTTCCCAGCCGCGAATGCCCACGTAGCGCAACGGAATCCGGGATTGGAATCCCCTCCTACAACAGTCTCAAGATGCGCCCTAGACCCCTGAATCCGCAGACTGCAGTCTCCCCTTGTACGAGTGTCCCGGCCCCTGTGCCACCGTCCGGCCGATCGACATGATCCGCGCGCGCATGCACCCGTCGCAGAGCCCCGGATCCTCGTTGATGCAGCGCTTGTTCGGGTAGATCTCGTAGTTCACGCGGTACTTCAGCGGCGTGTAGTTCGGCATCACGACATTCGCACCCGCCATCAACGCCTTCTCGCGGCCGAACTCATCGATCGTGCCCATCGCGGTGGTCGCGGGCATCAGCGCATTCCGTGTCGCCAGCCGAACGACTGCGATCATCTTCAGCGTGAGCGTCAGGTCTCCGCCGCATGATGTCGAGATCGGCGTGTTGGGGTGGGGGATGAACGGCCCGATGCCGATCATGTCCGCATCGAGCTCGCGCACGAACTCCACATCGTTCGCCATGTCTTCGATCGTCTGTCCCGGGAGGCCGACCATGCATCCGGCGCCGACCTGGTAGCCGAGTTCGCGCAGGTTGTTGAGGCACCGGCGGCGATTCTCGAACTGCGAGTCCGGGTGGAGCCTGGCATACAGCTGGGGAGAAGCGGTCTCATGGCGGAGGAGGTAACGGTCCGCGCCGGCCTCCTTCATGATGCGGTAGTCCTCATACGGCCGCTCGCCGATGGAGAGGGTGATCGCACAGTCGGCCTGCGATTTGATCCTCCGGATGATTTCCGCCATGTGTTCGGCGGTATACCAGGGATCTTCGCCGGACTGCAGGACGATCGTGCCGATCTTCTTTGCCACGATACCGACCGACGTCTCGACGATCTCATCGATCGGCATTCGGTAGCGATCGACATCCTGGTTATCGCGCCGGAGCCCGCAGTAGAGGCAGTTCCGCGCGCAGATGTTGGAGAACTCGATCAGCCCGCGGATATGGACGTCATCGCCGACGTACTCCTTGCGCGCCTCATCGGCGGTCGCAAGGAGGCGCGCGATGTCGTCCTCGTCCTCCAGCGAGAGGAGGGTGATGATCTCCTCCCTTGTCAGATCGCCGGTATGCCGTGCCTTCTCGAGGATGTCCGCTAGTGCCATGTCATTCTCCGTCAAACATTGTGATTTGCTTCACAATTATACCCAATCGCACCAGATAAGTCCAGGGTTTGATGGCCGTGGGGTATTCCAGGGAGAGGCAGCTAGCCATGCCTGCTAGAGGCTGTCAAGGAGGCTGTTGTACTCCTCGATGCTCAGTCCGAGGTCGCGAAGGATCTTGCGGAGAAGAGGGCGGACGATCACCTGACCTCCGTGATCAGGGATGACCACTATGCATCCGGATACGTTGCTGAACGTGTTGTGGCTGCCGACACAACGGACCCACTCGAATCCAGCGGCCTCGGCTACTTTCCTCAGTTCGCGATAAGGAACAAGCCGAAGTCTGGTCATACCGCTACCTCGACACGCCAAGTGCCGACGAAATCAGGCATCGGTTCGGGTTCTTCGGCGGTCTGCAGATACGCCGTGATGGCTTCCTTGACGTTGGCTTCCAAGGCGGGCATATCCGGAGCCTGGGTATAGCATCCCGGAAGCTCCACAACCTCGCCGACGAGCCATCCGCTCTCAGGGTCCCGCTCGACAACAACGGTGAAGGACTTGGTCATAGGTGTCTCCTGGTACGTGTCTACCGTCATTATACCACACGCGCGAACCCTCTGATCGGTCTGAGGTGACTATCGGGTCAGCTTTCCGGCCTCCGGAAAAACAAGAGAGCCTTGGTCCGTAGTGGGCCGAGGCTCTCTTGGGTTACTCGATCACTATGCTTTCGCTTAGCGGGAGCCGGCTGTCTCCTTCGGCATCTCGATCACAGGGTTCTTCTCCCTGGGAGTGTAGTGAGTGTGCAGCAGCTTGTGCGACATCTCACCATTCGGCTTGCCGAGGAATTCTGCATACAGCTCGGTGACCGCCGGGTTCTCGTGCGACTTGCGCAACGGCAGACCGCGGTCGGCCTCGTAGATCGCCTTTGCGCGCGCCATCCGGATCTCCGGAGTAGTCGGGAACGGCTGGCCTCCGCCTCCGAGACATCCGCCGGGGCACGCCATCACTTCGATGAAGTGGTAGTCGGCCGTGCCGTTCTTGATCGCGTCGAGCAGCGTGCGGGCGTTGGCGAGGCCGTGCGCAACGGCGGCCTTTACCTGCAGGCCGTCGATGTCCAGAGTCGCCTCGCGGACGCCTTCCATGCCGCGGACCGCGGCGACCTCGATGTTGTCCAGCGGTCGGCCGGTCAGAACCTCATATGCTGTCCTGATTGCAGCCTCCATGACGCCGCCGGTCGCACCGAAGATCACGCCTGCGCCGGTAGCCATTCCGAGCGGGAGATCGAACTCACCGTCCGGCAGGTTCGGCAGGTCGATGCCGGCTTCCTTGATCATACCGGCCGCCTCGCGAGTCGTCAGGACATAGTCCACATCCTGGTAGCCGCTGGAGAACATCTCGGGCCTCGAGGACTCGAACTTCTTCGCGGCGCACGGCATGATGGAGACGACCACCATCTTTGCCGGGTCGACGCCGATCTTCTGCGCGTAGTATGTCTTCGCCAGCGCTCCGAACATCTGCTGCGGCGATTTGCACGTCGAGAGATGCGGGAGCTGCTCCGGGTAGAAGTGCTCGATGAACTTGATCCAGCCAGGGCTGCACGATGTGATCATCGGCAGTGTGCCGCCGTTCTGGATGCGGCCGATCAGCTCGTAGCCTTCCTCCATGATGGTCAGGTCGGCGGTGAAATCGGTGTCGAACACCTTATCGAAGCCCATCATTCGCAGCGCGGAGACCATCTTCCCCGTGACGAGGCTTCCGGCGGGCATGCCGAACTCCTCACCGATGGCGGCTCGGACGGCGGGCGCAGTCTGCACCACGACGAACTTCTCAGGATCGTAGATGGCATCCCAGACGTCGGGAGCGGGATCCTTCGCCTTCAGCGCGCCGGTTGGGCACCGGTTGATGCACTGTCCGCAGTACACGCACACGACATCGGCGAGCGGCTTGTCGAGGGCCGGTCCGATCGTGGTATTCCACCCGCGCTTGCTGGCGAACATCGCGCCGACGGACTGGATCTCGTGGCATACGCGGACGCATCTCTTGCAGAGGATGCACTTGTCCGGGTTGCGGATCAGGGACGGGCTCGACACGTCGAGCGGCTCCTGGCGGCGCTCACCCTCGAAGCGGATGTCCTGGATGCCAAGCTCCTTAGCCAGCTTCTGAAGCTCGCACTTCTGGTTGGCGGAGCAGGTGAGACAATCCTGCGGGTGATTCGCGAGCAGCAACTCTACGATCAGGCGGCGCGCCTCGCGGACCTTCGGGGAGTGAGTGTTGATCTCAAGCCCCTCGGACACGGGGTACGCGCATGCCGGGCAGAGCAGCCGCTGTCCCTTGACTTCGACTACGCAGATTCTGCACACGCCTTCGACGCTCAGGTCGGGGTGGTAGCAGAGCGTAGGGATGTATATGCCAGCCTTCTGCGCGGCCTGGAGGATGGTCATTCCCTCCTCGGCTGCGACCTGCTGGCCGTTAATGGTAATGTTCACTGTGTTAGCCATTTACTTTGGCACCCCTTCCATTGCTCATCGCGCACACCCCGGTAGGGCACTTTCCGTCTGCGATGTGAGCAATATACTCTTCCTCGAACAGCTTGAAGCTGGTGCTGAAGGCGGTTCCGGCGAACTGCCCGAGTCCGCATCTCGACGACGACGCCATGTTGGCGGCGAGGCTCTGCATGACCTCGATGTCGCCGATTTTGCCATTGCCCTCAATCCAGTTCGATGCTATCTCATACATTCTCTTGACGCCCTCTCTGCACGGGATGCACTGTCCGCAAGACTCGTGCAGGAAGAACGCCAGGCAGTTGTGCACCAGATCGACGATGCATTTGTCTTCGTCGATCACGATCAGCGCGCCGGCGCCGGGCGAAAGATCCTCGTACGCGAACTTGCGGTCGAGGCTCTCCTTGCCGACGCACACGCCGGACGGTCCGCCGATCAGGACGGCCTTGATGTCCTTGCCGGACTTCGTGCCGCCTGCCATCTCGTACAGGACCTCGCGCATCGTGGCTCCGTAAGGGACCTCGATGACGCCCGGCTGAAGCACGTCGCCGCACGGCGAGAAGATCTTGGTGCCCTTGCTCTTCTCAGTGCCGATGCTGTTGTACCAGTCTGCGCCGTTCAGGACGATCTGCGGGATGTTCACCAGCGTCTCGACGTTGTTGATGACGGTCGGTGCGTTCCACAGACCCTGAGTCGGCGGGTACGGCGGCTTTACCATGGCTTCTCCACGGCGTCCCTCGAGGGATTCGATCAGAGCGGTCTCCTCGCCGCAGACGTATGCGCCTGCGCCCTTGAAGACCTCGATTTCGTAGTCGAAGCCGGAGCCGAAGATGTCCTCGCCGAGGAGTCCCATTTCCTTAGCGTCCGCGATCGCCTTCTGCAGGTTCTCGACGGATTGCTTGTACTCGCCGCGGATGTATACGTAACCTTTGTCGGCGCCCACCGCGTAGCCGGCGATGATCATCGCTTCTACGAGGCTGTGAGGATCGCCTTCGAGGATCAGCCTGTCCTTGAAGTTGCCCGGCTCGCCCTCGTCCGCATTGCAGATGATCGTCTTCGGCGCGCCTGGGGCATTCCGGGCGGCTTCCCACTTGATGCCGGTGGGGAACGCCGCTCCGCCGCGTCCGCGCAGGTTCGACTTCTTGACTTCGTCGATCACCTGCTCGGGACTCATCGTTGTGAGCGCCTTGCCGAGGGCCTCGTAGCCGCCTCCGGCAATGTACTCTTCGATAGATTCCGGGTTGATGACGCCGCAGTTCTTCAGCACTATCTTCTGCTGCTTTGCGACGAACGGGACCTCGGTGTCGGGACCGGTCATCGAGACGTCGCCCTTGTACATCAGCCGAGAGACGACGCGTCCCTTCAGGAGGTGCTCCTGCACGATCTCCTGCGCATCGGCCGGTGTCAGCTTGGCGTAGACGGTTCCCTCAGGGTAGACTACGATCACGGGACCGCACTCGGAGATGCCCAGGCAGCCGGTCTCGACTACTCGGATCTCTCCCTCGAGTCCGGCCTTCTTGATCTCTTCGTTCAGCGCAGCCTGGACTGCCCTGCTTCCCTTCAGCACGCAAGACGTGCCGTTGCACACCAGAACGTGTGATCTGTAGAACGGCATGCTAGGCCTCCTTCCCTGCGTAGCTGCTCAGAATGCCCGGTATCATCTCCGGCGACAGGTTTCCATGAACTTCGTCATTCACCATGATCGCCGGCGCCACACCGCAGACTCCGAAGCAACTGACGTGCTCGAGAGTGAACAGGCCGTCAGCGGTCGTCTCGCCATTCTTGATGCCGAGTTCGTCCACGATGGCCTTGATAATCGCCTTCGAGCCCTCAATGTGACAAGGTGCGCTGTCGCACACTCGCACAACGTACTTGCCTTTCGGTTTCGTACTGAACAGCGTGTAGAAAGTCGCCGTGCCGTACACTTCGCTGACCGGGATGCCCAACTCGTTCGCGATGTCCTGCATGGCGTGCTCCGGAAGGAATCCGTACTTCGCCTGTACTTCGTGCAGGATCGGCAGCAGGTTTCCCCGGAATGCGTTGTACTTGGCAACGATTGTCTTTACGTCCGCAGAGCACTCTGCGCACTTCTGCCCTGAACTCAAGCGTACACCTCCGTCTTGTATGTGCTGAGTCTATCCAACCCAATCCGCCCGGTGGCGGAGTATGCAAGGCGCCCGGCGGACCGGGCGCCGCATCAGCCTACTTCTTGATGATCGCTTCGAACGGACAACTCTCGATGCAGACTCCGCACTTCGTGCAGGTCTCGGTCGATATGACGTGCGGCTCACGGCGGTTGCCGGAGATCGCGCCGACCGGGCAGTTCTTCGCACACAGCGTGCAGCCCTTACAGCGTTCCGCGATGATCTCGTACTCGATCAGCGCGGTGCACACTCCGGCCGGGCAGCGCTTTTCGTTGACGTGCGCCTCGTACTCGTCCCGGAAGTACCGGAGAGTAGCGCGCACGGGGTTCGGCGCCGTCTGCCCCAGGCCGCAGAGTGACGTGGATTCGATGCTCGTCGCGAGAGACTCGAGCAGTTCGATGTCTCCCTGCTTGCCCTCGCCCCGGGTGATCCGGGTGAGGATCTCGAGCATCCTCTTGCAGCCCTCTCTGCAGGGCGTGCACTGGCCGCACGACTCTTCCATGGTGAACTCCAGGAAGAACCTGGCCACGTCTACCATGCACGTGTTGTCGTCCATGACGATCAGACCGCCCGATCCGACGATCGAGCCGGCCTTCTGCAGGTTATCGTAGTCTATCGGCATATCAAGCAGGGAGGCGGGCAGACATCCGCCCGACGGCCCTCCGGTCTGGACAGCCTTGAACTCGCGTTTGTTCGGGATGCCGCCGCCGATATCGTAGACGATCTCGCGCAGCGTCGTGCCGAACGGTACCTCGATCAGCCCGGTGTTTACGATATTGCCTGCGAGCGCGAACACCTTGGTGCCCTTGCTCTTCTCTGTGCCGTACTGTCCATACCACTCACCGCCCTTGCGGATGATGGTGGCGATATTGGCGAACGTTTCGACGTTGTTGATCAGCGTCGGTTTGCCCCACAGGCCCGCGACGGCGGGGTAGGGCGGCTTTGTCCTCGGCTCGCCGCGCTCTCCCTCGATGGAAGCGATCAGCGCGGTCTCCTCGCCGCATACGAACGCGCCCGCACCCTTGCGGATCTGGATGTCGAAGTCGAGGTTTCCGAAGATCCCTCGGCCGAGCACGCCGAACTCGCGCGCCTGGTTGATGGCCTTCTGCAGCCGCTGGATCGCAAGCGGATACTCGGCGCGGACATACACGTAGCCCTGCTGAGCGCCGATGGCGTAGGCTGCGATGGCCATGCCCTCGATGATGGCGTGCGGATCGCCCTCGAGGAGCGACCGGTCCATGAACGCGCCGGGGTCTCCCTCGTCTCCGTTACACACCACGTACTTGATGTCGCCCTTCGCCTTGCGTGCGAACTCCCACTTCCTCGCAGTCGGGAATCCCGCGCCTCCACGGCCTCTGAGGCCCGACGCGGCGATCTCGGCGATGACCTCTTCCGGCGTCATCTGGGTGACTGCCTTGCCCAGAGCTTCGTATCCGCCCCGTGCGATGTAGTCCTCGATGATGTTCGGATCGATCGTGCCGAGGTTCTGCAGGACGATTCTCGTCTGCTTCGAGAAGAATGGGATGTCCTCGTAGTGGGGCATGTGCTCCTCGCCTTCCTTCGCGAGAAGCCGCTCGACGATGCGCCCCTTTGCCAGGTGCTCGGAGACGATCTCGCCCGCGTCCTCAGGAGTCACCTTGGTGTAGAAGATGCCCTCGGGGTAGACGATGATCACCGGGCCGAGATCGCACGTTCCGACACAACCAGTGTCGTAGATGCTGATCTCGGTATCCAGTCCGGCGGCCTCGATCTCCCTCTTGAGCGCGCCTTCGACCTCATGCGCTCCCGAAGCGATGCATGCCGCTCCGGCGCATACCAGAATATGTGAACGATTGTGCTTCATTGCTTAAAAAGTACTCCAAACTAACTCGCGCTATTCAGCTGTCTCGGGCGCAGCTACTCTTTGGTGGATGCCACCACCCACTCGCCGACGATGTTGTCGTTCACGAGGTGCTGGCTGATGATGGTCCGTGCGCGCTCGGGCGTCACGTAACCATAGGTGACCGTCGGCTGGCCCGGCTTGCTGACGTCGATCATAGGCTCCTGCTCGCACAGGCCCTTGCATCCCGTCTGGGTCACCGCGACATCCTGGATTCCACGCTTGCTCAGTTCATCCAGGATGGCCGACATAACGTCTCTGGCCCCGGCCGCGATGCCGCATGTTCCCATCGCGACCACTATCTTGGCCTTGTACTGGCCCTCGCGTACCCTCATCGCCTGCTGGGCCTGTTCCCTTACTCTGCGAAGATCCTCAAGACTCTTCATCCGGTTTTTTCACCCTTTCTTAGTCTTGCGATGCTCGCGTTGATCGCGAACACGCTCTGACCGGTCCGTAGTACACGGATCAGTCGATCGTTCCTGCATCCCGGATACCTTCATCCAGGTACTTCCTCATCCACTCGATCACGAGCGAATCATTGATCGGGACATCGTCCAGTTGCTCGACGATCTCCTTTGTATCGAAAACGAACAGCTTGCCGTCAACATCGTACCGGAGTATGAGCCGCACCTGCGGACATCCGACTATCAGGCTGATAATCGTCTCCGCCAGATTACCCAGCGGAGTCCGGTCTATGTTGTCGTACTGGAAAGTCGCGGACACCACGGTGCCTTGCCCCGGAGTGGACCAGATGTGGAGTGATCCTCCACTCCGCTCCGCCGCCGCTTCCAGTAGAGGCAGCCCCAGTCCGACTTTGCGTGTCGTCCTTGTCGTGACGAACGGATCGGTGACATTCTCCAGCATCCGCTGGTCCATCCCTCGTCCGTCGTCGGAGATCTCCAGCTTCAGGAGGTTCTCCTCGGATCGCTTCACCACGGCGATGGTCACCGTGGATGCGCCCGCCGACAGAGAGTTCTGCACTATGTCAAGGATGTGCAAGGAAAGGTCCCGCACCCGGTCCTCCGTCCATCATCGCAGTCGCAGGCTTCACGCCTGCGCGAGACGCACCTGCGAAGGGTGCGGCTACTTCTTCTCCAGCAGCTTGGCCACCTTGCTGGGGCAGACCTTCGCGTGCACCTTCTCGCCGATCACTACGACCGGTGCGAGGCTGCATGCGCCGACGCATCTGACTGCCTCGAGCGTGTACTCGCCATCCTCGGTCGTGCCGCCTTCCGGGCCCACGCCCAGTTCCGTTGCCAGCCGATTCAGCACGCTCTGCGAGCCGCGTACGTAGCAGGCGGTTCCCATGCATACCTGGACCTTTTGGCGTCCCTGCGGCTTCATATGGAAGAAGTTATAGAAACTCGCCACACCTGCAGCCTTGCTCAGGGGGATGTCCAGCCCCTCAGCTACCTTCAGAAGCGCCCACTCGGGCAGATAGCCGAGCCGCTCCTGGACGGCATCCAGCACCGGGATCAGCGCGCCGGGTATGTCCTTGTGCTCGGCGATGATCTCCTCGATCTCGCCGACCACGCCCTCGCTCTTCTTCTCGTCCGTCTTGTTCTCTGCTGGTGTTGTGCCGTTTTGTTCAGTTGTCATTTCGAGTACTTCCGTCTTCATTTGGTCTTGCTGCCCAATCTATACAGGCCTAACCCTTTCCGTCCTAGCCTTGTGTCTCTTGCCCTGCGTCGGGAATCGAAATCCCCTGCTACAGATGTTCAATGTACCTTCCGCCCGAGCCCTCACATGCGAGCCTGATCTCGGCGGCGCTTCGCGACTCCACATGGAGTATCGTGCGCCCCGCTCCCAGATCATCGAGGCAATGCGCGTCCGAGGAGGTGACGATCGGCCTTCCGCGGAGGCTCGGGAACTTCGCAACGGCCTGCTCTGCGGTCGTATTCTTGGAGATCTCCACAGCCGGGACCGTCAGGTCCGGCGGCATGAACCCCAGTACGGCGATCAGACTCATCGAGGGCCGATCCACATGGGCGGGGATTGCAAGCCCATCCATCGACTGCACTCTTTCGATGAGCTCTTCCAGTCTGATATCCGTCGGCGCGGAGCACAGATGCTCGTTGAAGCCCAGGAACTCGCCCAGGGCATCGACTTTCATCTGCTCCTCGAAGCTTTCGTGGCCGTGGGGGGTTTCCGGCAGGGCCGCGTAGACTTCCTCCTGCAGAGCGAGTACCGTGTCCAGATTGTCAAAGATGCAGACTACGTGTATGCCCTCCTGGGTCTCGCATTCCATTCCGGGCAGCACCTTGACGGAACTGCCCCTGGAGGCCTCCAGGACGGCCCATACGTTGTCCGCGGTGTTGTGATCGGTTATCGCGATCACGTCCAGACCCTTTCTCTCGGCCTCGCCGATGATCAGGTCCGGTATCATCTCCACCGCCGCGCACGCGGAGAGAAGAGTATGAATGTGCAGATCAGCCTCTATGCGATGAGGCATCTCACCGAATTCCCAGTTCGTAAAGCTTGCCGACGACCTCGTACGTCCTCATCGGAGTGGTCAGGATTATGACGCCTTCCTCGTTGGCTTTCTCGATCGTCTTCTCCTCGGGCTCGGCGCCGCCGGTGATCACTATCGCCGCCAGGCCGAGCAGCGTGCCCACAGCCACCACATTCTGGTGGATCTGTATCGTGGTCCATATCTGACCGGGTTTTCCGTTGCCGATCACGTCGCTGAGCAGATCGGACGAGTATCCTCCCGTGACCTCGATGCCCTCGGGAGACCCTCCGGCCCTCTGCTCCAAACCGAGTTTGTCGATTACTTCCGACAGCAGCATGGCATTCACTGTTCAGGCTCGGAATCCGCCCGAGGTGCTCCGATTGCTTCCTGCAATTCCCGGGCCTTCTGCTGAGTGCCCATCGCAGGCGGAACCTTCTCGGCGAGCGTCATCAACTCTTCCGCGAGGACCTGAACCCTTTCTCTAAGCTTGAACACGCAGTCGGTCTCGACCGCGAGTCCCCTTACGATATCTTCCGCCAGTGTGCGGCAGCTCGGCGCTCCGCACGATCCGCAGTCGAGACTCGGCAGGCTGTCTACAATCTTTTCCAGTTGCTCCATCTTCTGGATGGCGACGGTCATGTCGGGATCCAGACTGAGTGTCGGCCTCGGCTCTATCTGCCTGTCAAAGTCCAGCATGTGCGGATCGACCTGGCGCAGGAGCTCCGCCTGGCGCGCGGCGATCTCTTCCTCCGTCGGGCTGGCTCCCCCGATCGAAGCGATGTCTCTGACGCGCCGTCGGGAGATGAATGGGTTCTCGACTGCGAGCACTCCTCCCACGCATCCGCCGACGCAGGCCTGCAGCTCGATGTAGTCCATGTCGAGCAGCTTCCCTCGGTCGATCTCCTCCATGATCTGTATCACGTTGTGTATGCCGTCCACCGAGATATGTCTCTTCGCTCCGATGGAGAGCACCTCGCCGCCGCTCCGCGCCCAGCCGACTCCTACTCCGGATGCATGGCGGATCACATCCTTCACCTGCTCGTCGGTGGCGCTGTATATGAAGCTGTGCAGCTTGCCGAAAACGTCTCTGATCGGGATAGCGCCGTCTATGCACTTGTCACGGTATCCCACCGGATCTGCGATCGCGCTCACCTTGCCCGGGCACGGCGTGATGAAGAACAGGCCTATCTCCTCGGGTGGAATCCCGAGCTCGGCGGACTTCTGTGCTCTCGCCATCCTTGCCGCGACTCTCATCGGCGATGCTACCGGTATGATGTTTCCGATCATGCCGGGGAAGCGCACCTGGATCAGCCTCACGACCGCCGGGCAGGCGGACGATAGAAGCGGCTTCGTGCGGTCCGGGTCCCGTAGAATCTCCCGAATCCGGGCCGATACTATCTCCGCGGCATATGCGACCTCGTACACATCATCGAAGCCGAGGCTCATCAACCCGGCGATTATCTTCTCCGGTCGGATGCCGCCTCGGAACTGCCCGTACAATGCCGGCGCCGGGAGTGCGATCTTGTACCGATAATCGGCCAGACTCGCGAGCGTATCCGCCACTGCGGTCTTCGCCTGGTTCGGGCAATTGCGGATGCACTCTCCGCAGTCAACACATCTCAACTCGACGATCTGCGCTTTGCCGTCCCGGACCCTGATTGCTTCCGTTGGGCAGTGCTTGATGCAGTTTACGCAGCCCTTGCATTTCTCCTCGATCAGTCGGACCGAGTGAAAGTACCGCTTAACGTTCTCCTGCTCATTCATTGTTGAACACCATGTCCAGGGTCGTTCCGACGCCTACCTGGGTCCGGATATCCAGTGCATCGGCGCACCTCTTGATATTCGGCAGACCCATGCCGGCCCCGAAACCCATCTCTCGGACCGCATCGCTTGCCGTCGACCAGCCGGGCTGCATCGCCAGGTTCACGTCCGGGATTCCCGGCCCTTCATCCTGCACCAGGATCCTGATCCGCACAGGGCTTGCAGCGAGCGATATCTCGCCGCACGAGGCATGGATGACTACGTTCATCTCAGCCTCATAGGTCGCTACCGATGCCCGACGAATCGTCTCGGGCCTCACGCCGATCTGCTGCAGGATCTTCTTGATCCTGGTCGAGACACTCCCGGCGGTCGAGAAATCGCCGCCTTCGAGCTTGAACGTGTAATGCAGCTCGGCTCCGCCCGGCGAGTCGCCTGATGCTTGAATGTGAGCACCGTCGGAATCACTCAACGCGCATGCATCCCTTTAGCCCCTTGGCATACAGCAGACCGCAGCTCTCGTAGAGCGGATACGGCGAAGAGAGCAGGGGAATCCCGCAGTCCCTCGCCATCGCGATCGTCGCCTCGTCGGGGCGCTTGTTTCGAACGAAGATGACACCCTTGAGGTCGAGAATCTCGGCCGTTCGGATGACCTGACTATTCGTGAGACCTGTGAGCAGCAGCGCTCCAGGCTTTGTGAAGGCAAGCACATCGCTCATCAGATCGCATCCGCAAGCGTTGTGCACCTCCTCGCCCAGTTTCTCCTCACAACAAAGAACGTCCGCCCTCAGGGCGTTTCGAATATCTTCGATCTTCACACCGGTCAGTTCGTCCGGCATCTCTTCTGTCAGCTTTCCAGGTCCCATTGTTGATGCAAAATCCTCTATTAAGTTCACTCTTGGCAAGCAGTACGGCGAGCGCCTGCCCGTAGGAAAGCTTGTGAAATCATTCACAAGCCTGCGCAAAATAAAACGGGACATCGTCGCGTCTCGCGCGGGAATCCCGAAGTAATCGGTTACACGCAACCAATTGCCGTTGATTCCACCGCACTTTGCGTGAATTCTACCACAAACACCCCGCCTTCGCCAAGTGCCTGACTGCAGAATTGCGGGGAATTTCACAAAAATATCGCAGGCATTCGCATGATAGCGTGCAGATCAACCGGCCTGGCCCGAGGTATGGGACCGCATAGCGCGAGTTCCCCTGGTCTGACAGCCCTGACAGCGATGGGGAGGGCGTCGCATCCGAGGTATCCGACGGGCTCGCCGAAAAACCTCACAAAGAGGTTTGACAAGATCCGCATCTTGTGGCATAATCAGATCAATCGCAACTGAGACTCAGTCTCAATAACGGAAACGGACGCATCGCATGACCATGACAGCCAGAGATGAGGAACTGACATTTCGAGAGTATCTCACCGAGCAGGGACTCCGGTTCACATCGGAACGCAGGATGATCCTTGCGGAGGTTTTCCGCCGGCACGAGCACTTCGAGGCGGAGGACATCATCCTTGGGCTGCGTGAGCATGGTTTCCGGGTCTCGCGGGCCAGCATATACCGCACGTTGCCGCTCCTCGTGGAGAGCGGTCTGCTCAGATCGGTCCACTCCGACGAGAAGCACAGCCACTACGAGCACGTATTCGGTCACGAGCACCACGACCACTTGATCTGCACCCGGTGTGGCAAGACGGTCGAGTTCAAGGATGACGGCATCGAGCAGACCCAGAACAGGGTATGCGCCGATCACGGGTTCACGCCCGTTCACCACTGCCTGGAAATTGTCGGTATCTGCGCCGACTGTAGCCGACTGTAGTTGATCAGAGGGAAAGGCGCCATGACACTGGATCAGGCAAAGAGGGGTTCCGAAGTTTGCATCCTGTCCATCACGAATCCCGAACATCGCGCGCAGCTTGTTCGGCTGGGCATCTCGGAAGGGAGCCGAGTGATCTGTCAGGAGAAGCTCCCGATGGGGCCGGTGGTCTTGCGCTGCAACAGGCAGGAGATCGCCGTAGGCCGGCAGTTGGCCCGGAACATCACGATCCGGTAGGTGATGTGCGCCACGTTAGCGAGCAATGGCAGCGTGGAGTCGACTCACTCGTTGCCCATTGCCGAGCGGATTTTCATATGCAGCACGCAGGTCAGCATCGACATCGCCATCAGCACAGACAGCGCGAGATCTTCGACGGACCCACCAGGAGGATCGCCCTTGTAGGCAATCCGAACGTCGGGAAATCCGTCTTCTTCGGCTTCCTCACCGGCGTCTACGCCGACGTTTCCAATTACCCGGGCACGACTATCGAGATCACCAGCGGTCACTCCGGGAGCGACCTCATCATCGACACCCCGGGCATCTACGGAGTCTCGTCATTCAACGACGAGGAGCGTGTTGCCCGCGACATCATCCTCGACGCGGACGTCGTCATCAACGTGGTGGACGCCGTCCACATGGAGCGCGACCTCTTCGTCACTCTTCAGCTTGCCGACATGGGCGTGCCGATGGTCGTCGCCCTCAACTTCATGGACGATGCCAAGCGCGAGGGCCTGGAGATCGATGAGGACCTGCTCTCCGACCTGCTGGGAGTCCCCGTCATCCCGACGATTGCAACCAAGCACATCGGTCTCGCCGCCGTCCGAAGCGCCGTAGAGTCCGCGCGCCCGGGGCGTCCCGATCCCGAGATCGCTCGCCGCCTGACTGAGGAACTGCGGGTAGTCGGCTCTCCCCGCGAGGCGCTGCTCGTTCTCGAGGGTGATGAGGTGGTCTCCGGGCGTCATGGCGTGAAGCCGGGCGACTGCCGGGAGGAGTTCTACCGCCGCCGCAGGGACCGTGTGAACGACATCGTGGGCCACGTCGTTCGGGAGGTCAGTGTCGGACGCAGGTTCGCGCTCCGTCTCGGCAGCCTCGCTATCAACCCGTGGGCCGGCATACCGATCCTGGCGGCGGTGCTCTACCTGATGTACGAGCTCATCGCCGTGTTCGTCGCCCAGACCGTGGTCGGCTTCACGGAAGGCACGATCATGGAAGGCTACTGGGAGCCGGCCGCGCGCGCCTTCATACACAGATTTGCGCCGGAGGGCTCGGCGATCGCCACTCTGCTGGTCGGGCAGTTCGGCGTCGTTACGATGACGGTGACATACCTGATCGGGCTGCTCCTGCCGCTGGTGGCCGGGTTCTACCTTGCTCTCTCGATCCTCGAGGACAGCGGATATCTCCCTCGGCTTGCGGCGCTTGCGGATCGAACGCTGAACAGCATCGGTCTCAACGGTCGGGCCGTGGTCCCGATCATCCTTGGATTCGGCTGCATCACGATGGCGACGATCACGACTCGCCTGCTCGGCACTGAGCGAGAGAAGACGATTGCCACATCGATCCTGAACTTTGCAATCCCGTGCTCGGCTCAGCTAGGGGTGATAGTCCTGCTGCTCGGTAGGGTAGGGTTCGGGCTCACCCTGGCATATGCCCTGATCATCGGCGCGTGTCTGGTCATCATCGGCACGGTGCTACACCGCACGCTTCCCGGCGAGTCATCGCCGCTGTTGATCGATCTTCCGCCGATGCGTCTGCCGAGGATCGACAATGTGATGCGCAAGACCGCGAGTCGGACGATGGCCTTCATGAGGGAGGCCGCACCGTGGTTTCTCGTGGGGTCGGCATTGGTCGCGCTGATGCAGGTGACCGGGCTGCTGGCTGTGTGGGAGAGGGCCTTCGCGCCGCTGACCACCGGATGGCTGCATCTGCCGCGCGAGGCCGCAAGCGCGTTCGTGATGGGCATGGTCCGCCGAGACTTCGGAGCCGCCGGTTTCGCCGCGATGTCGCTGAGCCCCATGCAGACGCTGGTCGCCATGGTTACCATGACGCTCTTCGTGCCGTGCATCGCATCGATCGTCATCCTGTTCAAGGAGCGTGGTGGTCGTCAGGCTCTGGCGATCTGGCTCGGTACGTGGGTCACCGCGTTCCTGGTTGGTGGTATCGTTGCGCAGGTGGTGCTATGAGTGACAAGGATAGGATAGCGGTCCGGGCGATGAGTCAGGAATCGGTGGAGATAGTCTGCGCCAACTGCGGGGCTAGGTACAACCGGCTGCCTTCCTTCACGTGTCCGAGGTGCGCCGCACCGCTCTGTTCCTCCGGCTGCGAGGGATGCACCTCGGCCTGTGCCGTGAGAAAGCGCTCCGCCGGTCGGTCTGCCTGATCCGCCGGCCATAGAGACGGAAAAGCGGAGGGATATCTCAGCCCCGCCGCTTCTCCGTAACCTGGAAAACTGTGATTGTGGCCGCAGCCTACCGCGAACTGCGTCGTCCGCCGCCGTGACTCATCTGACCGCCCTTGCGTCCTGCTTCACGGGCCTCATCGCTGCTCCACTCGTGTGCGGTGCCCTTGGCGTGCGCCGCCCTGCCGCCTTTGCTGGCGATTTCCCTCTGCTTGTTCGCATCCATGGATGCGAAGCCGCGCCTTACAGTTGCCATAGCTGTCACCTCCTTGCGTTATCAGGCCAACGAATTGTCCCAGGTAGTGATACCCCGTGTGGCAGAGCTTCAAACCTGCTGAGACTGTTCGTGGGCAGGTTTTCGTGGAGGAAGACTCGGGAGCACAAAGAGAAGCCGCCCCGAGGAACTCAGGGCGGCAAGTGATGGAGGTAAAACATGAGCATCCGGCGCTCACCAGATACAGGATTGTCCGCCTGACAGCCAGACCATTGCGGCGGACCAGCACCAACCACTCAGAAAGGAGTCTTTGTTCATCGATATGTCAGACGTCTCGGAAACCAGCAGTGACAGTAACGGCAGCAAAGCTATGGACTCTCCTTCGGCTCCTGGACCTACCGCGGCCGGCGTAGTTACCGGCGGGCGAGACCGGGCTCATGCGGAACAGCGCTCATCCGGCGCGGAGGAGGATACACGGCCCGATCACGCCCGCCATTCTCCGGGGAGGATCGCAGGTAGATCCCTTCGTACTAGGATTGTTCCACGCATGCCCATCCTCCCGTCCTACGCGCAATACCGGTTTATCGGGAGTGGAGAGTGTGGAGTGCGGAGTGGGGAATCGGAGTGATGGAGTATTGGAGTGGTGGAGTGATGGGTTCCCAATACTCCACCACTCCAGTTCTCCATCACTCAGTACGTGCCGAACTCGCGCCATGCCTCGAACATCGTCCTGATGTTCTCCAGCGGAACGTCCGGGGCAATCTCGCCGTGGCCGATCAGACCGCCGTTGTAGCTGCCGAGCGCCTCGACCACTTCCCCCACGTGGGCGCGAATCTCCTCCCTGCTGCCTCTCGGGAGTATGCGCTGGCGGTCGAGGTCCGACCGGAAGGTTACCTTGCCGCCGAACTCCCTCGCTATCGCCCTGATATCCATGATGGTGTGCTGGATGTTCAGGACGTTCACGCCGACTTCGACGAGGTCGTGCATGATCTCCCAGGTAACCCCGTCGGAGTGGAAGTGGACGTCCTTGCCGGCTGCCCGGCACGGCTCGAACATGCGGGCGTAGGCCGGCTTGAAGAACTTCCGCCATGTCGCCGGGCTGGTGATGAGGCTGATCTGCGTGCCCCAGTCGTCGCCGAAATGGATGCCGTCCACGTCCGTCTTGACCGCCCTGTTAAGGAACTCGAGCGCGCTCTCCACCATGCGGTCCCGGAGCAGGTACGCCTCCTCGGCATCGAGCGCCAGATCATACATCAGGTTTTCGTAGCCGCGGAGCCACTGCATCCGCTCGAAGAGGTTCAACCCGCCGAGGATCGTGTAATCCTCGTGCCCCGAGTCCTGCAGTCCCTTCTGGAAGTTCGCCAGCCAACCGTCATCCGGGTTCGCAGGTGGAGCCCACGTCTCGAAATTGCTCCAGTCCGCCAACGGATGGCCGACCGGAATGCCGAGCATACCGTCGCAGTCGTTGTTCCAGGTGACTCCCCAGCCGTCGGTGTGCGCGCCGGCCTGGTATGAGGGATCGAGTTGCTCGATCTTAGGCATCTCATAGTGCTGGCCGAAATCACTTCGGTACTCCTCCAGCAGATCGATCAGCGGCCGGCCGTGCTTGATGATTGCCGCCGGAAGGACTCCGTGGAAAAGCGGAACCCGATCCGGGCCCGTGAAATCGATCGCTCGCCTCACTCGTTCTCTGCTTGTCATATCTGCTCCTCACGCATGCGGATGCCGGTCCCTGGATCGCGTCTCACGCTGCAGGAGGGGATTCCGATTCCCGACACCGAGCGATCGGGGATCGGAATGCCCTCCTGCGCTGGTTCGCCGACCGCCGGTGGGAACCGCATACATCCGCAATCAGTCAAACAAACTGTGGAGACAGTCCGTGTGGTCCGTAACCTCAAGGGCTCCTCGCACGTTTAGTGGTTAGCGTGCTCCACGCGCGAATCCTCCGCTCGACCCCGACTCATGGGGCCGGCTCTCGGCAAGGCGGGCAATCCGGTATGGGCAGACGGCACGGCATGACGTTCATAGAGATACTCATCCTGGTGGCTCTGTTGAGCTTCATGCTGCTTCTTCTGTTCCCTGCGGTGATGTCGGTGCGCGCCAAGGGCCGAAAGACCCAGTGCATGTCGAACCTGCGTCAGATCGGCATGGCCCTGGAACTCTACTCCCACTCCTACGACGGCCGCCTGCCTCCGTGGCTCAACCGGCGGCACGATAGCTTCGGCGTGAAGACCAAGTGGGACGATCCCGAGAAGCTCTACATGGCCCTTCGCAGGGGGATATCCGACAGCGGGGTCGCATACTGTCCGAACGATCAGTATGCCGCGGAGGATATCGACCGCTTCGGCATCAACCACCTTCTATTCAGCTACCACTTCGCCATGCGGGCTGAGGAAAAGGGGGCATGGGTTACCCTGGGAGGCGTGTTCGTCGGCAGCAGGCTCAAGATCGGGCCGGCCGAGTACGTCATGGTCCGTGATGCCAACATGGCCTTCGTGCGCAAGCTGCCCGGGAGACCCGAGCGAGGGTGCGAGCATCTCGGCGGCGTGAACGCGATCTACCTCGACGGACATGCGTCATGGCTCAGGTAGACGTCAGCCGATGATGACCTCATCGAGCGCGCGCTTCGGGACGTGGTGGACTCCCCGGTCGTCGCGGTAGTACTTGATGCTGCCGTCCGGGCCGACATCCTCCAGCACGACCTCTTCCTTCGGGTAGCCGAGCGCCAGAATGAGCAGGATCTCGTATCGCGCGGGGATGCTCAGTACCTCACGGAGCTTGTCGCGATCGATCGATCCGATCATGCACCCGCCGAGGCCCTTCTCCGCGGCTCCGAGCATGATGCTCTGCGCGGCGATCCCGTGGTCGCATCCGAACCCCTTGCTGATCTCCGTGTCGCCGAGTATGACGATGTAAGCGCCCGGGCGCTCGCCCTCCTCGGGACCAGGCCAGTCCTTGAGGTAGCCGGCCCACATGGTGGTAGGGAAGATCCTGCTGTTCAGCTCCGGGTCGTTGGATATGATGTACTTCAGGGGCTGCAGGTTTGCCGCCGACGGAGACAGCCTGCCCAGATTGACCAGTTTCCTGAGCATCGTTCTATCGATCGGCTTGTCCTGCCGGAAGCGTCTGTAGCTTCGGTTCGCTTTGACGATATCCTCGATCATCTCCCGATCCTCCTGTCACATACTGGATGTATGTTAGGCTGGGGACGGGGGGATTGTCAAGCGAGCGCGAGGGAGGCTCAAGAGGCCAGTCGGAGGCTGAACGGAGTGTCGATGCCTTCCGCTTCGGTCTGCAGAGTCCTGTCGTAGAGCTGGGCGTTCACGATTGCGACCGCCGCCGAGGATGCCAGCGTCTGGAACAGCTTGATCCTCTCGTCGTTGAGCGAGACATGTTTCTCGAAGAAGAGGTTCAGCACACCGAGCGCCAGATCGTGGTACACGAGCGGGACCGAAACGGCGTATCCGTCGTGCTTTGCGAGGACCCTCCACGGGAGGAACTCGACGTCGGTGAAGACGTCGTCTACTATGCAGATCCGCTTCTCACGGAAAGCCCGGGCAGTGTGTCCGGAGTAGAAACCCGGTCGCCCCTGGCCCTCGACACTCTGCGGCTGGCGAGGCCTGAGCGGCGACTCCGGGAGTCCGTAGGTGACTTCGGTGACCAGGGCGCTGCCGCTCTCATCGGCGAGCATGACTGACGCGAACTTCGCGGAGAGCATGCTCGCGGTGTCGGATACGAGTGCGAGCATGACGACTCGGAGGTCAAGGGTGTTCGTCAGGCGAGAGGACATGTAGTGCACGGCCTCCATGTGCCTGACCCGCGAGTGCGCATCGGCGTATGACGAACCGAACTGGATGCCGAGCTCGAACAGCAGGACCATGAGCGCGCCTACCAGCAGGATATGCCCGCCCCACCAACTCACGTCGAACTCGCGGTGGTACGCGAGCGAACCAGCGACTGACGATACGGCCAGAGTTAGAAACGGGACGAGGCGTTTGCTGAACTCATCCTCGTGCTCGGCGTAGCGGCGGATGTGGACAATCAGCGCCAGCGTCGTAACCCCGATGCTCAGGATACACAGACCTCGCCGAGACAACACTTCGTCCCACATGCTGTTGAGGATTGATGCGATCCACGGTGGTACGACTGATCGCACGTGGAACCATGCCGGATCGAAGACCAGAGGGGCAACCATCACACAGACCGAGAGCGTCAGCGAAGCGGCAAGGGCGCGGACTCCGGTCTTGCGGTAGGTAGGTGTGTTGTTGACGGCATCGCTGCCGGCAGCCATGGCGAGCAATATGGCCCCGGCGATGTGCCATCCGTGCACGTACCTCATGCCCGCAACGTGGAGCTGAGATGACGGGTCGGGGTGCAGCGCTGACAGCACGGCATGGGATAGCGCAGCCAGGGACATACCGCCGAATGCGATCGTGGCAAGCAGAAACTTATGCTCCCTGGTGACGTCGTACTGCACCCAAAGGCAGTAGACGATACACAGTCCGACGATAACGCCGTAGCCTTCCAGGAGTGAGTGCACGAGCGAGTTGGGGTAGACATGCAGGAAGGTGGACATGACCAGGACGCTCGCCAAGGTTGCGGCCAACACCAGGATCCAGGCCAGAGACCGCTTCCCGTATGAGCAGATCGCCAGCGCGAAGCTGGGCCTGTCGCCTGGTGTCTGCACATGCAAGGTGTCCGGACTATTGCATTGTGGAGTCAGAGATTCCACTCTCGCCCTACCGTCACAGAGAATGCTGCTAATCTCATTATGGGAACGGACGAGAGCGTTCTTTAGCTCGGAAAACAGTAGAGCCCCGATCTCAGGAAGATCGGGGCTCTATGCAGCCAATCTGTTCGAACGAGTTCTACGGCATTCCCGGAAGCATTATCGGCATACTTATGTTGCCGAAGCCCATCGCCGGGAGGTATGCCTTTGCCTTCTCCATGGCATCTGAGATCACATCGGGCGCGGGACGGTTGGCGGTCTGTCCGCGGATCTCCTCCATCAGCTTGCCCATGAACGCGGAAACATCGGGAGGCCTGTTCTTCTCCATGGCGTCGAGCGCTATCTCGAAGTCCATGGCGTATACGATGAACAGGGTTTCCCAGCCGGCCTTGGTTCGCTTCTCAGCCTTGTACTCCGCCGGCAGCACGACAGTCAGGACCCGACCATCGATCGTCTTGTACTTGAACTTCAGGGTGCTGAATACCTGACCGTCCCAACTCTTCTTCGAGCTTACCTTGATGCCGCTGACCACCTGGTGCAGGCTGAAGGTCGGCTCAGGAGGTGTCGGCGATGCTGACGATCCTCCGCTGCCGGATGAGCCCGAATCAGCCGTGTCCGTCGATGCGCCGGTAGCGCTCGGCGGAGGTAGCTCGGTGGGGGTCTGAGCGTAGATCTTCTGCCAACTGAAGAAGATTCCGACTGCTGCTATCAGTGCAAAGACGGCGATCAGCCAAATCTTGTTCTCTCGTACGGTGTGTGTCATTCCCGTTCCTCCCAGTGATCGAGGTACCAAGCTACCCCCTCGATACGAGCGTCTGTCTCTCAGGGCAAACGCCTGCAGGGTACCAACGATTGTAACCCATGTCCGGCCTGATGTCAACCGTTCACCTGCGTCCGGCATGTCAGTTGTTAGACGGTCCGAGGTGGACGATATGTTTCACGCGTGGCAGAGCCTTTTGCGAGGGCATCTCTAAGCGCATTCCGATGCCTTCGCAAGGGCCTGCGCGATCTCGGCGGTGACGGACTCATCGGTCTCGCGTGTGAGCGCGTTCTCGAGCGCGTGTATCGCCGGGGGTGTTCCTATCCGCCCGAGCGCCCACGCCGCATGGCCCCTGACCAAGGGCTCTTCATCGGCCAGCGCTTCGATCAACTCGGGCACGGCGACCGGATCTCCGATGTTTCCGAGCGCGATGGCCACGTTCCGACGGAACCTGGTCCGGCGTATCCATCCAGCGGTCGTCGGCCCGACGATCCGCTTGAAATCGGACGGCCCGATGTTGAGCAGGGGCAGCAACTCCGGATGCGTGCCGAGTCCCGCGGATGGGCGGAGCGACTCGATGTCACCCGGTCTCGCATCGCGGTTGAGCGGGCAGGCGCTTTGGCATGTGTCGCACCCATAGATGCGAGTGCCCATCTTCTCCCGAAGCCAGTGGGGGACGAAGCCCTTTGACTGCGTGACGTGCGACAGGCAGATGCGCACATCGACCGTGTAGGGCGCGCAGATCGCGCCGGTCGGGCATGCCTTCATGCACTCATCGCACTCCCCGCACATGTCGAGAGGAGCGGGCTGATCGGGCTCGAGTTCGAGATCGGTGAGCAACTCGCCGAGCACGACCCACGATCCGTACTCATCGACGTAGACGCAGGTGTTCTTCCCCCGCGAGCCGAGCCCGGCGCGGATGGCGGCCGATCGGTCCACGAGGGGGCCGGTGTCCGCGAACGACCTGATCTCCACATGATGGCCGACTTCGGCTTCGATTCGACCTGCGAGCGCGAGAAGCCGTTCCTGGAGAGCGTGGTGGTAGTCGAGTCCGCGGGCGAAACGAGCGATCCAACCCTGGGGGACTGCGGATTGCGGGTTGCGGGTTGCGGATTCGTCGCTGGCCAGGTAGGACAGCGCCGCCGAGATGATTGACCGTGCCGCCGGGAGCCCTTCCCGTGGATGCGTGTAGAGCCGGATGTTGTCGGGATCGTAGCCCGAACCTTCGAGCAGGCCGCGCTCGTACCGCTCGCGGAGCGCGCTCTCCGACTCGAGGAACGGCTCGGCGCTGGTGATTCCGACCGCGTGGAATCCGACCTCCATCGCAAGGCTCTTCACTCGCTCAGTCAAGGACATGTCACGCCTTCGATCGTAGGGAACGGGGAACGGAGTGGTGGAGTATTGGAGTATTGGAGTACTGGAATACTGGTTCTTCCCATCACTCCATCCCCCCCGCTCTACCCTCCCGATACCTTCCGCAGCCCGTAATGGTACGCTTCGTCGCAGAAGGCTTCCAGGCTCTCGATCGGGCAGTCCGCGGTGATGCCGTTGCCGGCGGTGATCATCAGCCGGCCCTCGCCCGGACGGTGGTAGGTGTCGATGAGGTATCGGACCTCCGCCCGGACCTCCTCCGGCGTGCCCCAGGGGATCACCTGCTGGACATCGAGTCCCGCCCAGACGCAGATGTCTTTGCCGAACCGCTCCGCGATCACTCTGTCGTCCATCGTGTGCTTCTGGATCGGGTGCAGCACGTCGAGCCCCGCCTCGATCCAATCCGGGATGAAAAGCTGAACGTTCCCACAACAGTGCAGCCAGAAATGCATGCCCAACTCGTGTGCCTTCGCAAACAACTCGGCGTAGTAGGGCAGGAAGAACTCTCGGAAGATCTCCGGCGAGAAGAACGGTCCGGTCTGTGTGCCGAGATCGTCGCTCGTGAAGATGCCGTCGACGCCGGCCTCGTGCCTCGCGCGCTCCATCATCCGCAGGTAGAAGTCGGTCAGCGCGCGGAAGAGGCGGTGGACAGAGTCGGGATCGACGTAGTAGTCCATCAGCGCGTTCGTCATACCGCGCATCGACCAGTGGCGCTCGAAATAGCAGAACCAGAAGTTGCCAAGCCGATAGCGACCATCCGGCTCCACCGTGGGGATCAGGCCGGGGTATTCCGGGCTTGGGAAGGCATCGATGATGCCGTCGAGCAGCGACCAGTCCGGGATTGCCATCCTTGAGTCGATTGCAGCGCCGGAATCGATGTTGGGATCGTCGTAGTTCACCCAGCGATACTCGGGATCGTCCTCGGGGGCATCGTACATCCGGGGCATGCGGATCCCGATCGTCTGGACGTCCATCGGGTAGGTCGCCAGGATCTCGCGCGCCCTCTGCTCGTGCGCGCCGAACCTCGTCGGGTCGGTCCAGAAGTGGACCATCATCGGCACGCGCGGCGCGATCGAGCGTCCCTCGATCACGGATGCGGTCTCGTCTCGCGTCAGTGGTGCGTAGCTCATCGGTTCAACTCCTGTCTAGCTGCAGTGACGATCTCATCGAGCGCTCGATCCAGTTCGGGCGAAACCGGCTCCGGTGTATGCGTGCGGAGGATCTCTTCCTTGCGGGCACGACAGCGTTCCTGCATCGAGGTCGCTCCGGCATCGAGCCAAGCCTGGTAGTAGTCGCGGTCGAGCAGGCGAGGGAAGTACATCTCGCGGCGGAAGTGCTCGGCGGTGTGCTCGCGGTCGATGAACGTCCCGCCGGGGCCCGCATCATCGATCACGTCGAGGCCGAGCGCCTCATCGCTGAGGTCGATCTCCCGCATCATGCTCTCCACGTAGGCGATCACCTCGTGCTGGAGCGTGAGAATGTCGAGCGACGATGCCTGATCCACCCCGCTGATCCCCGTGTGGCCGAAGATATCGGCCCCGGCTGCCACGCCCATCGCCAGTGTGATCCCTGCCTCCATGCCTGCCTGGGCGTCGGCGCACTTCGAGTCGGTCAGGCCGACATTGATGTAGACCGGCAGGCCGTAGCGCTTGCCCATCTGGGTCATCGCGACTCCGAAGATCGCCTGCTCGGGTCCGCCGAAGATCATCTGGGTCGTGCGCATGTCGAATGCGTGGCAGATTCCGCCGTAGCAGACCGGCATTCCCGGGCGGATGAGCTGTGTGATGCATATGCCCGTCAGTATCTCAGCGTTCTCCTGGGCGATCGTTCCGGCGATGGTCGCCGGAGCGGAGAGGCCCATCTGCGCCATCGGTCCGATCGGGACAGGCAGGTTCAGTCGCGCCGTCTCGAAGAGGAGGTCCACCCCGTTGACGGGAAACCGCAGCGGGCTGATCGGCTCGAGGAACGGGTAGCAGATCGGGAACTCGGCCGCGCGTTCCTCGCTGCCGCGGAGCGCGATCATGATCTCGTTGAGGTATTTCGCGGACGCCCGGTCGTGGAACCAGAAGTGGATCGGCTTGGTGGTGTTTCGGATCATGGTCGCCATGACCTCGACACACCGGTAGCTGACCGGCGTCTCGTGCGGATCGGCCATCGCGCCGGGAAGGTTGATGTGATCGAGCGCGTCGGCGAACCGGGTGGCGGTGGCGACGTCGTCCATCGAGACGAACCGCCGTTGGGTGTGGAGTTCATCGACCCAGTAGGCTTCCCCGGCGATGGAGTTGTAGTTCCGTCTGCCGACCCCGAACCCAGCCTTCTTCGAGAGATCGCGTCCGTAGAGAGTGAACTGCTTGCCCGCCTGATCGAGTGACCGCATGACGAGTTCGGCCGGGATGCGGACGGTCTGCCTCTCGCGATCCACCTGCGCGCCGGCATCGGCGAAGCGGCTCAGCATCTCTTCGTGAGGGATGTGGACGCCGGTGCGCTCGAGTATCGAGAGCGACGCCTCGTGTATGCGGTTGATCTGGTTCTCTGTCAGGACTCTGCTGATCATTCATTGCTCTCCGGTAGGCGAGGCCTTCGACGGCCTCCCACGCGCGATCCGTGACGGCTCCGCCGTCAGTCCGGTCGGCGGCAGAGCCGCCTGCGATCGGTGGAGTGGCCGTGCCTCTGTGCCTCACGTGCACGATCCCTGACGGCTCTGCCGTCGACTCGGTCGGCGACGGAGCCGCCTGTGATCGATGCAGGGGCCGGGCGCTGAAGCCCGCCCCTACGGATTCGTGCTCTTCGCTGCCCAATCGATCACCGACCGGAGGGCGCGCTCTTCCTCCTCCGAAATACGGCTCTCGGGGCGGAAATCCCTCTCGAAATCGGCGATGATGTCGCGCGCCTTGTCGATGTCGATCCTGCTGCCGGACTCACGCCAGGCGCCGAGCGATCGGTCTGCCCAGGTGAGCGGCTCGAACAACTCGGTATGGAACCGCTCGACGGTGAACTCGGCGCCGAGGTGGTTGCCGCCGATCCCTGCGGCTAGAATCTCATCGAACGCGCACTCCTGCTCGTCCACCAGCGCCTGCGGGAACAGTGCTTTCAGGCTGCCCGCGAGGTCATGATCGAGGACCATCTGCACCGGCGAGCAGATCGTGTCCACCCCGAGCAGCCCGGCCTCGATGTACGCATGCCCGGTGGCGAGCGCCGTGATCAGCGCTCCCTCCGCCTTCTGGACACCTGCCTCGAAGGACGGCATGTAGGCATCCGTACAGCCGGTGTGTCCGCCGGCCGAGCACCCGTAGAAATCGGCGATGTCGGCGAACGCGATGTTCGTCCGAACGCGCTCCGGGCGACCGTAGAGTGATGCGCCGGTGCGCATATCGACGGTCGTGACCGCGCTCCCGATGTCGAAATGCGCGTCGCCCCACACGGCGCTGTCCAGCAGGAAGAGGAAGATCTGCTCCGCCAGCGTGAGGGTGATCGTCCCTGCGAACGATACCGGCGCGGTCCCTCCTTGTGAGGGCAGGTGGCCGATCCCCATGCGAAGACCTCGCTCGGCAAAGTACAGGAGCTGCTCGCACTCCGGCCGTCCGAGCTTCAGCGGCGAGACGAGCCATCCGTTCGCGCAGAAAACCTCCTGGAGGGGCTTGCCGGTCGCATCGGCGTGGATGCGGAACATCTCGATCAGCGGCTCGCAGAGGGCGGTGAAATGCACCTCGCCGCCGGGCGATCCGCCGTACTTCCAGGCGCAAAGCTTCTCCGCGAGCGGAAGGCGGGACGCCGGGATGTCTTTCGGGATGAACGGCAGCCCGAGCACACCCCATCCGTCGAGCGAGAGATGCTCGGCCAGCCCGAAGTACCGTGCCAGCAGGGGCTCATCAAACGGTCGAAGCTCGTCGGTGAACGGATCGAGGTACATGCACTGGTAGACCCCGCATCCGAGCCCGACCGTCGGCGTGTCGAAGCTGATGGGCGTTTTCGGCGCATCCCAGATCCGGCGCTCGGTGACATCGGCTGGGAAGCGCACGCGGTCGGACGACGGATCGATTGCTCCTCCGACCGATGCGAGCCTTCGACGCAGGCTCTCGTGCTCCACCCGCACGCCGACTTCCGCGAGCACGCGGAGGGCGTTGCGGTGGATCTGCTCCACTTGCTGCCGTGTCAGAAGGCCCGTGAGTCGCATGGCGTGTCCTCGCTTCAGACGGCGACCGGATGCTGAGCATGATTCGACATCCAGCCATCACGTACATCGGAACTGCGGCAGGTACTCCGCCTGGGCCGCGAGGAGTTCGTCCGCGAGCTTCTCCGCTGTGTCGAGCGACTCGACCGAGCCGTCGAGCACCAGCGCCTGCACAAACTTGTCCCGGCTACCCTCAAGAGCCGCCTCGACCGTCGTCTCGACCCACGCGAGCCGCGTCGCCAGCGTGCCGACGATCCCGGCGGGCAGGGGAGGCTGGACGATGGGGCGCATGCCCGATCCGTCGGCGACAGCGGGACCCTCCACGATCGCATCGAGCGGGAAGTTCGGGACCTGTCCGGTGTTCGGCAGGTTGGCGGAGTAGATGCGGCCGGCGTCGGTGCGGATGTTCTCGATGATCTCCATCACCTGCTCGTGCTCGCCGCCGATCAACTCGAAGAAATCCTCGCTGAGCGGCTGATCGGACGCGGCGACTTCCTTCATCTCCTCGAAGATCGCGTCACCTCCGGCGATCGTGCCCTCGAAGCTGAACGCATCGACGCCGAGCTTCTTGCCGTAGTAGTCGCCGGAGCGGAAGAACTGTGGGAAGAACTCGGTGATGTGCCGGTCGAGCACGGCCGGGAACGCGCCGAACAGCTTCATCATCTGCCAGGAGAACACATCGAGTTCGTCCGGTCCGTGCTCGCCCAGTTGTCCGATCTTCTCGTCGGCGATCTGCATCAGCCTCGGCATGGCGTCCCTGCCGTCGATCCTGACCTCGGTGAACCAGGTGAGGTGGTTCATCCCGACGGCGGAGTAGTTGATCCGAGAGGGATCGGCTCCGAGCACGTGTGAGAGGTGATGTGCGACATGGAAGACTCCGTGGCAGAGGCCGACCATGTTCGCGCCCGTAGCCCTGCGGACGCCCCGGCAGACGGGGCCCATCGGGTTGCCATAGTTGAAGAAGAGCGCGTTCGGACAGAGATCGAGCACGTCCTCGGCGATGGCGACCATCGCGTTGATCATCCGCAGAGCGCGCGATGTCCCGCCCGGCATGACGCTGTCACCGACCGGCTGGTAGATGCCGTACTTGCGGGGGATGAAGACGTCCTGTTCCCATGCGCGCCGCCCGCCGACTCCGATGGTGCAGATGACGGCGGTGGCTCCGCGAAGCGCCTCCCGCCTGTCGGTCGTGGCCGTCAGCGTGATCGGCGACTTCCGCGCTTCGATCATCTTGCGCGTCAGGCCCTCGGCGACCGCCAGCGCCTCCGGATCGATATCGACCAGCGCCAGATCGCACTCCCAGCCGCGCTGGATCAAGTCGGCGACCATCCCTCGGGTAAACATCGCGCTCCCGGCGCCGATGAGAACGAACTTCTCTTTCACATCCTACCTCCATAGGCAAAACCGCAGCCTCGGGAATGTCACCATCCCGCGAGTCTGCGGTCTTACTTTCGTACTTGGCGATCTTGTATTGCTAAGGGTGCCTAGGCTGCCTCGAACTCCGGTACACGTAGTCTGTTGGGTGCCACTCTGCTGCTGATGTTCAGCATCTCGATGCCTACCACGCGACCTTCGCTATCGAAGTCAAGTACAACGCCCGGCGAAACCTCTTCCGACTCGACGATTGCGGATTCGTCCAGCCGCAGGTACAGCGCATCGCTCACCTTGTCTACCTTGACTTCACAATACCGACTTCACCGCCGCTATGATGTCATCCCTCTTCGGCACGACCGCGTCTTCAAGCGGCTCGCTCATCGGGATCGGAACGTCTTTGCCCGCCAGGACCACCGGCGGGGCGTCGAAGTAGTCGAAGCCGAGCGTGCCGTCCGCGAACCGGTACTCGCTCACGTCGCGGACGATCTCCGAGCCGATTCCGCAGCGGACGAACCCCTCGGAGACGGTGATCAGCCGGCCGGTCTTCTTCACGGAGTTCGCGATCGTCTCGACGTCGAGCGGCTTTAGGGTGCGCGGGTCGATGACCTCGACGCTGATGCCTTCCTTCTCCAGCTCGAGCGCCGCGTCCATGGCGAAGTGAAGCTGCCTGGAGTAGGCGACGATCGTTGCGTCCGTGCCCTCGCGCTTGATGTCCGCTACACCGATCGGGATGATGTAATCATCGGTCGGGACGGGGCCCATCACGCCGCTGTAAAGGACCTTGTGCTCGATGAAGATGATAGGGTTGTCGTCCCGGATGGCGGCCTTCAGGAGGCCCTTGGCATCATACGGCGTCGACGGCATGACGACGTACAGGCCGGGGATGTGAACCATCCACGCCTCGAGGCTCTCCGAGTGATGCGCCGCGATGCAGCGTCCGACTCCGCCTTCGGTCCGGAGTACAGTCGGGACCTTGGTCTTGCCGCCGAACATGTAGCGGTTGTAGGCCATATTGTGAACGATCTGGTCGGAAGCGATCGTCATGAAGTCGATGTACATGATCTCGGAGATCGGCCTCATGCCGCGCATGGCAGCCGCAGCCGCCGCGCCTGCGATGGCCGCCTCGGAGATTGCCGTGTCGATGACTCGCGTCGGGCCGAACTCGTTGTAGAGCCCGCGGGTCGCCGCGTAAGCGCCGCCGTAGAGGCCGACGTCCTCGCCCATGATGAAGACGGTCTTGTCTCGCTGCATCTCCTCGCGCTGGGCTTCGACGATTGCCTGCCCGTAGGTGATGATCGGCATGCCGAACTGGGTTTCGAACTTGGTGGTCGCATCCTTGTTGAGCTTGGGGAGCGCGGTCTTGGCTACGACGTTCGACTGCTCGCGGAGGAACCGGCGGATTTCGGTCTCCATAGCGTTGATCTTCTGTGCGACGGGCTTCTCCTGCGCTTTCTGAGCCTCCCAGACCTCTTCGTTCCGCGGCACGTAGACATCGTCGTACAGCTCGCTGGGATCGGGGTAGGGGCTCTCCTGCGCGAACTTCGTTGCTGCCTCGATGGTGTTGAACGCCGTGTCCTTGATCGCGTCCAGCTCAGCCTCGGTCAGGATGCCCGCGTCCTGGAGCTTCGCGCGGAAGCAGTCCACCGGGCACTTGCACTTCCACTCGGCTTCCTCTTCCTTCGTGCGATAGATGCGCTGATCGCTGATGGAGTGTCCGAACCACCGGTAGGTCTTACACTCGATGAGCGTGGGGCCGCCGCCGTTCCTTGCGCGCTCGACAGCCTTCATGACCGCCTCACGGACCGCCAGCACGTCCATGCCGTCCACGATCTCGCTCGGCATGCCGTATGCCGCCGCGCGGACAGCCACGTCCCTGACGCTGGACGCGGTGCCGGCGCCTTCGACGGTCTTGTCGTGGAACGGGACCGACATGCCGTAGAGGTTGTTCTCGCAGATATACACGATGGGCAGTCCGCCGAGCAAGGTGGCGCCCATATTGAGCGATTCATGGAAGCTGCCGGTGTTCGTCGAGCCGTCGCCGAAGAAGCAGAGGACGACGTTGTTCGTGCCCTTGAGCTTCTCGGCCAGAGCCGCGCCCGTGCCGATGGGAATGTTGCCGCCGACGATGCCGGTCGAGCCGAGATTGCCCTTCTCGACATCGGCGATGTGCATCGAGCCGCCGCGTCCCTTGCAGTAGCCGGTAGCCTTGCCCATCAATTCGGCCATCATCTTATTCCAGTGCGTCTGACGGTCGGCTTCGGTGTGGGCATGCTTCACGCCGATCGCGCCGCAGTGCCCGTGTCCGCGATGGGTGCTGGCGATCACGTCATCTTCCGTGATCGTAGAGATCGCGCCCACCGCGACGGCTTCCTCGCCTGCATAGAGGTGTGAGGCTCCCTTGATCACGCCGAGCTTGAGCAGTTCGGCCACCTTTTCCTCGAAGAAGCGGATCTCGTACATCTGGCGGAGGAAATCGGCCAGTGTCTCCTTGCCCAATCCACCGAAGGATTCGGACGCACGCTTGAGTGTCTTCGCCATAAGGAACTCCTTCTGCAGTAAAGAAGCCGCAGTCCGACCTGGAGAGCGGCGTAAGTGTTGCTACAAAGCATCCCGTGGGTAACGGGTCGGTACGCGCCTATTCTAATGGTTAGCACTACCTCTCGTCAACCTCTCCGGCAGCACGGTTGCGCGCTCGAGCCCGTTTCCGACGGACACGCCCGGGGAACAAATTCCATGGAGGATTTTCGCGGAGAAAGGATGACCTACGATGACGGAGACTCGCCAGACCGAACCCGGTACCGAAGAGCCTCTGATTCTCGAGCGCCTGAGCGACCTCGAGAACCAGGATGAATATCTCGACCATTACCCCGACATTCGGGGACGCGCCATCGTCAACCCGACCGGCGACGAAGTCGGCACCATCGACGACTTGTACGTCAACCCGCGCAATCAGCAGGTCGAGATGGCGGCCATCACCTTCAGCGGCGCGGTCGGATACGGCGGCAAGCGGGTCCTCGTACCCGTCGAGGAGATCCGCATTCTCGATGGGCAGGCCCGCATCATGACCCACGAGGAACGGATCCGCCTCGCCCCCGAGTTCCGTGAGGGTCCGCCGAACTACGAACCGTACTACGAGTTCTGGGAGAACCGGGATGCCGGCTCCGCCGAAGAGGGAGAAGTCGTCTACGTCCGTCCGCCCGGACGCCTCGAGCTCGAGGATGAGGACGAGTATGAACTCTCGCTCACCAGCGGCGAGGAGTGACAGACGCGGGAGGCCTCCATCGGCCTCCCGCATTCCCCGTGTGCATTTTCGCCCCATCTGGCGTATTATACTGTAGTAAACACGACCTCAGTCGATACCATAGTCTCAGGAGACATCCCATCGTGACTCGTATGACAGCCCTGCGCGCGCTAATCTCCGGCCTGCTCTTGTTCGCCGGATCCGCTGCCGTAGCTCAGACCGGCGGCGAGTTCGCATTCAGCTTCTCGGTTCTCGGCTATCAGAAGGATTCCCGGTTCGCGGAACCGGCGTCGATCGCCGTGTCCGACCGTTCGCACCAGATATACCTGGTCGATGCGAAGGATCCCGCCGTCTTCGTCTTCACCACGGAGGGCGCGCCGAAGACGATCCACGCCGCCAGGGATAGGATCGACGCTCCTTATGCCGTTGCCGTGGACAAGGACGGCAAGGTCTACCTCACCGGCAGCGAGGCAGGCCCGATCGTGGTGATCGATGCCGATGGTGAGGTAGCGACCATCGACATCGAGGCTCCCGAAGGCGATCAGAAGCCGAAGCCCGGGCGCATGGCCTTCGACAGGGACGGCGGCCTGTACGTCATCGACAGGGCGAACTCGCGCATCATCGTCCTCGACAAGGAGCGCAAGGTCCGGATGCGGATCGGCGGCAAGGGAAGCAAGCGCGGCGAGTTCCGCCAGTTGCACGACGTCGCCGTAGACCGCCAGGGGCGCATCTACGCGCTCGACTCGCTCGGCGTTCCGGTCCAGGTCTTCGACAAGAAGGGGAAGTACCTCTACCGCTTCGGATTCCGCGGTGACGGCGTGCAGGACATCGGCTATCCGGCCGGGATCGCGCTCGACCGCAGCGACCAGGTCTGGATCGTTGACAAGGGCCAGCACTGCATCAAGGTGTTCGACCGCGCGGGCGAGTTCCTGCGCAAGTTCACCTCATATGGAGTGGGCGAGGGGACGCTCTTCGATCCGGTCGATATCGAGATCGACGGCTTCGGGAAGGTCTATGTCGCGGAGGCGGGCGCCCGGCGGATGCAGGTCTTCCGGATCGCCAGGCCCTACGAGACGTTCACCACCGCTGGTTTCTAGCACGCTGTTCGAGCCGTTTTGACACGCCCCATGCGGTCGGGTATACTCGAAGCCGCGGATTTCCCTACGACTCAGGAGCAGCAATACGTGGTAGATGAACTCAACGGACGATCGGATGCTGATGTGAAGGAGCCGGATCTCCTCAGGGCTTTGTGGGTGTTCTTCAGCTCGATGAAGACGGCGATCGCGCTCCTCCTCCTGCTGGCCGTCGGCTCGGTGATCGGCACGGTCATCCCGCAGGACAGCCCGCCGGAGATG
Organism: uncultured bacterium; assembly: GCA_964466715.1. Taxonomy (GTDB): domain Bacteria; phylum Armatimonadota; class UBA5829; order DTJY01; family DTJY01; genus CAYXOC01. Next base: position 13,984 of record CAYXOC010000027.1, on the reverse strand, counting down.
TACATCCGGCAGTACGGCCAGGCGAAGTCATCGATTATCCTCAAGCTCGGCCTGCACGACGTATTCCACTCGAGTTGGTACTCGTTCCTGCTCACGATGATGAGCGTCAACCTGCTGGTCTGTAGCATCAACCGGTTCAAGCTTGCCTGGAGACGCGCGTATCAGCCCAAAGTGCTTGCCTCCTCCGATCAGATCACCGGAATGCAGGTGTCCGATCGTGTCGAGTTCACCGACGGTTCGGTCGAGGACGCCGAGTCGAAGGTTGTCACGGCGTTGGGGGGAGCGCGCTACTCCGTATCGACTGATCGTGACGGCGGCGATGTCTGCGTATATGCCGCGAAGGGCCGGATGGGCATCTGGGGGCCGTATCTGACGCATCTCAGCCTGCTCATCATCTTCGCGGGGTACATCCTGGGCAACCGCATAGGCTTCGACGGATATGCGTTCATCCCCGAGGGCTCGAAGGTCACCGGCTACTATCCGAAGGATTCCGAGCAGATCCGCGACCTTGGCTTCGAGGTGAGGCTCGTCGACTTCACGATCGAACTCGACGAGAAGCGCAATGTCTCGGGCTACAAGAGCCACCTGCAGGTGTTCGACGGTGGCAAGCAGGTCGCCGAGAAGACCATCGACGTCAACCACCCGCTCACATATCGGGGGGCAACGTTCTACCAGAGCGATTTCGGCCTCGAGGGCATGATAATCAAGGTCACCAGGCCCGACGGCAGCCCGGAGCGAGTGCCCATCCGCCTCCAGACTCAGGCCGGTCCGCACGGCAAGGAGTACGTGCCCGAACTGGTACCCGTGGACGTGAAGACCGGCGGCAAGACTTGGGCGTTCTTCGTCCATCACTTCGCCCCCGACTACGTCGATTCGCCCGCGGTGAACGCGTCCGACCTGCCCATCAATCCGGCGGCGCTCGTCTACGTGAATGAACGCTTTGCGGAGGATCCGACCGCCTGGCGGAAGATCGGCTGGGTCTCGCGAGACACTCCGGCGGAGTACAAGGGCCACAAGATCGAACTGGAGGATGTGATCGACTACACCGGACTTCAGGTCGCAGGCAACCCGGCGCTTCCGGTCGTGTATGCCGGCTTCGCAATCATGCTGCTCGGCGTGTTCGCCTCGTTCTACATCCACCACCGGGTTGTCCGCGTGAGGATCTCACCGTCCGAGGGGATGATCGCGGTCGGCGGGGCGTCGCGCGCGGATGCCTCGGTCGTCGAGCGGGACATCGCCCGATTGAGGGAGGCGCTGGGGAGGTAGGAGTCCCCGCGGTCTGCGATGAACAATCCCTCATGCTCACCGTGAACAACGCTTCTTCGGCCCGCACGCGGGGTTTCAGTTTCGCCATACCGGCCCTGATGGACGGCTGCATCGGCTTCGTGCAGACGGCTATCCCTCTCCTGGCAATCAAATTCGGCGCGAGCGCGTTGTTCCTCGGGATGATGGGGTCGATCGCGCAGGGCACTCGGCTCCCCGTCTGCATGACCACCGGGATGCTCTCTGAGAAGATCGGCCGCACTAGGGTGATCATCCCCGCGGCTGCGCTTGCGACTCTGACCTCGATCGGACTCGCCGTCTCCGCCAACAACACGCAGGTCCTGATCCTCTACGTCCTTTTCATGATCTCCATCGGGGCGTTCTACCCGTCCCTCCAGGCATTCATCGGCGACAACAGCGCTCGAGGAGAACTGCGGAAGAACCTCTCCGCGTTCAACATCGGATGGACCGTCGGCGGGTCGGCATGCACCCTCGTCGCCGGCTACATGTTCGCGGCTCATCAGGCGTGGCCGTTTGCTGTCGCGGCGCTGGTCGCGGCCGGTTCGATCTGGTTCGTGCGGGCATGGTCGAAGATGAATACGGATCGGCGCTCTGATGATCCATCGATCGGCGATGCATCCGATCCCGCGCCGGGAATGCTCGCCGGTCCGGGCCCACTGCTTCCGATTGCGAGATCGGCGCACTTCATCGGGTTCTTCGGCTACTCAGCCATACGGAGCCTGTTTCCCAAGCTCGGATACAGCCTCGGTTACTCCGACGGAACGATCGGACTACTCCTCGGAGCGATGCTGGTGGGGCAGGCGGCGGGCATCTTTATCGCGGGTGCGGGCCCGTGGTGGCGTGGGAAGCTCTGGCCGCTGGTGATGGCGCTCGTTATGGCGGTCGTCTCCGGGGCGGCGATCTGTGTCGTGGAGTCGAAGATCATGTATGCCGCCGCGTTCTTCGTTCAGGGGACCTCGCTGGGCATCGCATATACCCAGGCGCTCTACTACGGACTTCAGGCGCGCACCAGGATGGGCAAGAACTCGGGCATCCACGAGTCGCTCGTGGCGGCGGGGAACATCTCCGGGGCGTTTGTCGGAGGGATGGCCGCGCAGTTCATCTCCCTCCGAGCGCCCTATGCGGTGTTCTCAGCGCTCTCGGGTCTCATACTGATAGCCGGGCTGATCTACCGGCGGATGTCTCCCGTACCGACGGCTGACAGTAGCTAGAGCGTATTTCGTAGGTCGAATTCCGCCTTGTAGGAGGGAATTCCGATCCCCGAATTCGTGGCGTTACGTGGGCATTCGCGGCCGGGAAGCCGCTCCTACAGCGCTCTTGCAATACGTTCTAGTCTCAGCCGATGGGGTGGGGCCGTGGAGGATTTGCCGTCTCTACAATCGAAAGTCTACCGTGTCTCAACACCGACATACCTGTTCTCCAGGAGGATGGATCGTCTATGAGAAGGATATCGCTGATACTGGCAGTGGCGCTCGCGCTCTGCCTGTTCGCCGGCTGCGCGAAGAAGCAGTCGAGCTCGACCACTGGCAGCGGCCAGATCGAGTTGGAGGTCGCCGTGTTCCAGGGAGGCTTCGGTCTCGACTTCTTCGAGTACGCCGCTCGTGAGTATGAGAAGGAGCACCCGAATATCAAGATCAAGATCTGGGGCAACCCCCGGATATGGGAGCAGCTTCGCCCCAGGTTCGTCGCGGGCGATCCTCCCGATCTGACCTGGCCCGGATGGGGTATGGACACCTGGGCGCTGGTCATGGAAGGCCAGGTCATGGAGATGGACAAGTACCTGGAGGGCAAGGCATACAGCCAGGACGTCAAGTGGAAGGACACATTCATCCCCAGCCTGCTCGACAAGGGCAAGTACAACGGCCATTACTACATCATGCCCTTCAACAACAATGTGTTCGGCTGGTGGTACAACGCGGGCATGTTCGAGAAGAACGGCTGGACCCCGCCCAAGACCTATGATGAACTGCTCGTGCTCTGCGAGAAGATCAAGGCAAAGGGCATCGCGCCCATCACCTTCCAGGGCAAGTATCCGCAGTATATGCTCCAGGGCTTCTTCATCCCCTGGGCGATCAGTGCGGGCGGCATGGAGGCGTGGAAGGATGCCCAGAACCTCAAGCCGGGCGCGTGGAAGAGCCCCGCATTCCGGAGGGCCGCGGAGATGATCGATGAGCTCAGGACCAAGGGGTACTTCCAGGCGGGCGCGATGGGCATGACTCACACTGAGGCGCAGATGGAGTTCCTGCTCGGCAACGCGGCGATGATCCCGTGCGGCACCTGGCTCGGTTCCGAGATGAAGAAGCAGATGCCGAAGGACTTCCGCATGCTCTACTTCAACCCGCCGGTCCTGAAGGACGGCAAGGGCGATCCGACCATCACATCCACCGGTGTCGAGACCTGGATCATCCCCAAGCAGGCCAAGCACCCGGATGAGGCCGCGGACTTCTACAAGTTCATGACCTCGCTGGCGATGGCTCAGAAGTTCGTCCAGCAGAAGAACACACTGATGACCATCAAGGGCTCCGACGAGGTGGATCTCCCGCCCGATCTTGTCGAGCCTGCCAGGTGCATGCGTGAGGCGAAGGACATCTGGTACATGGACTGCACCGACTGGTACAAGCCGCTGAGCACGGCTATCGAGAGCGCGATGGCGGCGCTGCTGAACGGTGAAGTCGATCCGCAGGAGTGCGTCAACCGGATGGAAGCCGCGGCTGAGAGGATTCGCAAGGACAAGTCGATCCCGAAGCACAAGGTGGAGTAGATCGATTGCGGATCTCGGGATCTCGGATTTCGGATTGGGGATTGCCGAGGATAGTGAGAGAGCAAAAGGCCCGGGCATCTGAGGATGCTCGGGCCTCGTTGTTCCCGGATTGTGAGGGGGTTATTTCTTCCCTTTGAGTGCCTTTGCGCGCTCCTCAAGGAACGCCAACTCGGCGGCGGACATGTCCTCGGCCTTCTTTGCGGGCGCCGATGCCTTCACCTCGGCCTTCGCGGCCTTCGGTGCTTCGACTGCTTCCGCTGCCGCCTCCACCGGTTCCTCCGCCTTCGGTTCATCCTTAGGCACAACCGGCTTCATGCTCTTGATTGCGACCGGCTTGACGTCACCCTTCTTCGCCTTAGTCAGGTCGTCCGACTGGACAAGGATCGTGTAGGCCAGGTTGAACTGGCGCTCCTCGGGGGTCAGCCTGTGCCGGGCCTCGCCGGAGAGCCCGTTGAGCCACTTGCGTCGGATCGACTCCTGGATGTCGATATGTCTCTTTCGGACGTCCTCGGGCAGGGTATCGGGGTCAACGTTGACGCAGACCTCGTTCCCGTAGATGCGGTCTACGGTGCCCGCAAGACCGGAAAAATGTCCGTAGTATAGACCGCTCTTCAAGTCTGCCGCGGTCACTTCCCTCGCAACGATCTTCACATAGTCGCCCTGGTTAACCTTCATAGCTCGTTCACTCCTCGCTGCGGAATCTGCTACATTCTAGCACAAAAACGTCGGCATTTCCAGCGCAGCGCTTGAACTGCGGCCCTGGCTCTACGAGCGCTTGACCTCACAGCCATCGGATGCTAGAATACCGGCAACAATACCGGCAACCTCCGCAAGCCGGTCCGATGGAGACTTCCCACGTTCGCCATAACAGGAGGATGCAATGCCAAAGCCACTGCACGCGAGATCCCTGATCCTCTGCATAGCTCTTACCGTCCTGCTCGGCGCCGCCGCACAGGCGGGCAAGATCAACCTGCAGGAGCCGATCCGGCTGCCGGACGGCCAGCCGCTGAAGTCGATCTACTTCTTCGGCCACTGGTGGGACCCGTGGAAGAGCGATGATGCCGCTCTTGCCAAGGACTTGAAGCGGCTGAAGGAACTCGGCTTCAACACCATCTGCGTCGATCACGAGGTCAGTCAGGCGATCAACCGCGACTGGCATTGGCTCGACCGCGAGTACAAGCTCGCGGGCCAGGAAAAGATACAGATCCTCCCGTGGCTGCAACTACAGTCGGTGGACCGCGAGAACCTCATGAAGTTTGCGAATCTCAGCCTGAAGCAGGCCGTCAACCAGGACGGTCAGCCGGTCCCGGACTGCTGCGACTTCCGCGACAGCGAGTTCAGACGCGCGCTGGCTCACTACATCACCGTCTACCTCGATCGGTATGGGAACGACCCCGCGCTGCTTCGGGTCAAGGACGGCAAGAGGGAGCGTCCCGTCGTTGCCCTGATGGTCGAAGTCGGCTGGCGCGACGAGAAGGGCATGCCCCTGTCGTTCGATGAGGACACGAACGCCTACTTCCGCAAGTGGATGAAGGCCAGCTATCACGACCTCAAGCATCTGAACACCAAGTGGGGGACGGACTACAAGAGCTTCGACGAGATCGATCCCTGCGACAAGTCGATCTTCGACTACGCCTGCGAAGACAAGCAGAACATGCCGGTTGCAGTCCGTGAGCACGTGACGTTCCGCGCAAGACTGATCGGCGAGGCCCTGCAGAGCGTCGCCAAAGAGGTTCGCAAGAAGCACAAGGACGTCATGCTCGCGGCTGAGATTGCCTATCCGTTCAGCCTGGATAGCCCTGATGCGGCCGCATATCGCTGGAACAACGCGAACGACTTCAGGATCATCGATTTCGCGGATATCGTCTTCATCCGCACCGCCGGCAATACGTCGTTCGGACAGGTCAAGAAGGACCAGGATCTCTTGATCCTCAATGGCAAGAAGGTGGTCCTGGGATACAGGCTGTTCGAGGGTTCGTCAACCGATAGGGGAGTGGTCTTCGCGCTGGACTGTGCTTCATCGGCCAACGGTCTGGGATACTACAACTGGAACGAGACCGCCGACAGCGCATCCGCAATCTATGCCGATCCGAAGCGCCAGGAGTGCGTGCGGCTGATGAACAGCACTTACGACATGCTGTACGACTCCGAGAAGCGTCACGTGACGACTGCGACCATCGAGTCGGAGACACCTGTCGCTGGCGGTGGGGCTTCCCAAGAGGAGAAGCCTGTGGACGAGAAACCTGCGGAGGAGAAGCCGGCGACCGAGAAGCCTGCTGAGGAAAAGCCGGCGGAGGATGCGTCTGCCGAGCAGCCCGCCCCGGCACAGGTGCCCCCGGCTCCGGTGGAGGTCCCTAAGTAGTTGGCTCGGCCGAGACAATGGAATCTCCTTGGCGGATGATAGGGTTGGTCTGAATGCCTGGTGGCGCAACTGCCGGTGGGGGTGTGGACAACTATTGTGGGTAGACAGTGAGCAAGGCTCCGGCCTTGCTCACTGTCATTTGTGGCTTTCGGAGCGTATTTCAGAAGTCGAATTCCTCTTTGTAGGAGCGGCTTCCCAGCCGTGAATGCCCACGTAACACCGTGAGTCTCGGTGATCGGAATCCCCTCCTGCAACAGTCTCGAAATGCGCTACGCAACGCAGACTATCTCGTATTCGAACACGCCGCCGGGAGTCTCAATCGAGATCCTGTCCCCCACTTTGCGCCCGAGGAGCGCCGCGCCGACGTTCGACTCATAGGAGATCCTGCCCTCGGACGGATCGGCTTCGGGCGGGCCGACGATGGTGTACTCATCCTCGAAGCCGTCGCTCACGTCACGCACGAGGACCTTGGAGCCGACGACGACTTCACCGTCAGCGCCGGCACACTCGACCACCGTCGCGGTATCCAGTATCATCTTCAGATCGCGTATGCGAGCCTCCACCATGCCTTGCTCGCGCTTGGCATCGTGGTAATCGAAGTTCTCTGAAAGATCGCCGAGCGCGATGGCGTTCTTCAGCCGCTCCGAGAGAGCCGGACGCTTCACGGTGAGGAGTTCCTGGAGTTCGCGCTGGGCATCATCATATCCCTTGCGCGTTAAGACTAATCCCTTATCCTGCTCCACTGAATTGTTCCCTGCTTGAGTATTGGCCGAACGGTAAGCTCGGCCTGCACATTCTACCACAGTTCCTTTCGGATGAGAACCCTGTGCCTGTGACTTCCCTGTCGTGAAGGTAGAGGTTGACATCGGCCTGCGGCGGGCCATATCCTGAGACATCGAATGTCCGAGAGGTGAGCGCCATGGGCCTGAGAGCCATCTGCGTATGTATCGTCACGGGACTGATGTTCGCATCGGGGGTCTGTGTCGCCGATGACGCCGAAATGTTCCCGTTTCCCGTGAAAACCTTGGACATCACCCACGATGCCACGGATATGTCGTGGATGAACGAGCGGCCGGCCGGGAAGCACGGTTTTGTGCAGGTGAGGGACGGCCATTTTGCGGATGGGAGCGGGAAGCGAATCCGGTTCCTCGGCGTGAACCTCTGCAACTCGGGCGCGTTTCCCGATCACCGGACGGCGGAGAAGGTCGCGGCGCGGCTGGCGAAGCTCGGTATCAACTGCGTGCGCCTGCATCATATGGACGGCCACTACGCGCCGAGCGGCATCTGGGACCCGGCTTACAGGGACAAGCAGCATCTCGATGCCGGCCAACTCGACAGGCTCGACTATCTGATCTACCAACTCAAGCAGCACGGGATCTACACCAACATCAACCTCCATGTCTCACGGCAGTTTGCCGAGGCCGACGGCTTCCCTCATGCCGGCGATCTGCCCAAGTTCGACAAGGGTGTGGACAACTACGAGCCGCGGATGATCGAACTGCAGAAGGAGTACGCCCGGGCGCTTCTCACTCATCGAAACCCCTACACCCGGACTCGCTATGTCGATGAGCCCGCGGTCGCCTTCATCGAGATCAACAACGAGAACAGCCTGCTCGAATACTGCATGGACGGGGTGATCGCGGATCTGCCGGAGTACTACCTCTCGCAACTTCGGGCCAGGTGGAACGCATGGCTTCGGTCACGGTACTCGACCACGGAGAAACTCAGAGAGGTGTGGCAGACAGGGAGCGAGCCGCTGGGCCCGAATCTGCTCGCGAACTCCGACTTCTCCTCAGGGACCGCGAACTGGGTGCTCGAAGCCCCATCACCGGCGAGGGCCACGATGGAGGCGGTCGATGACGGCCCACGCTCCGGCGGGAAGTGCCTCCACGCGAGACTGACGCAGGTCGGGAAGAGGTCCTGGGACTTCCAGGTCCATCAGATCGGTCTCGATCTCGTCGACGGGAAGCCGTACACGCTCCGGTTCGCCGCGCGTTCCGACAAGCCGAGGGAGATCAACGTAGGCGCTTACCTCGACAAGGACGACTGGCATTCGATCGGTCTTGCCCGTGAGGTTCAGCTTACCCCCGAGTGGAAGTCGTTCGAGTTCACCTTCTACGTCACTCGGCCGGAGAAAGACCACAACCGGATCAGTCTCAACTGTCGCAGCGAGATCGGCGAGGTCTGGATCGCCGACGTCGAACTGCGGCAGGGTGGGGGAGGCAGCCTGCCCGAGAACGCTCGCATCGAGGCAGGTACGGTGGACCTGCCGTTCCGCGTCTACACCGAGCGGCAGAGGACCGACTTCGTCGAGTTCGTCGCCGAGCTTGAGCGCGCCTACGCGCAGGACATGTATAAGTATGTAAGGGAGGCGCTCGGCTCGAAGTCGCTGGTGATAGACTCGCAGGCGAGCTTCGGCGGCATGGCCGGCATGTATCGGGAGTCACTTCTCGACTACACCGACATGCACGGGTACTGGCAGCATCCGAGTTTCCCGAACCGCAGTTGGGACCCGGCGGACTGGAGGATCACCAACACATCGATGGTGAAGGCCAGAGAGAGCAACACACTGGAGTACATCGCTCTCCACCGCATCGCCGGAAAGCCGTTCACGGTCAGCGAGTACAATCACCCCGCGCCCGGCGACTACACCGCTGAGTGCGTCCCGATGCTCGCCGCGTTCGCCGCACATCAGGACTGGGACGGCATCTTCCTCTTCGACTATCACTCCTCCGGCGATTGGGACCGCGACAAGATATCCAACTACTTCCAGATCGACTCGCACCCGGCGAAGATCGTCATGCTCCCGGCTGCCGCCGCCGTGTTCCGCAGAGCTGATCTGGCGCCGGCATCCGGTTCCGTCGTGCTGGATGTGCCGCTTTCCTCGCTGATGTCCGAGGTCGCCCGCAGCGGAGGAGACGTCGCGTCATTCTGGAAGGCCAAGGGTGTGAACCGGTCGGAGACGATCTCGAGCCGGACGTCGGTACGGTTTACGAGAGACGGCGAGGCGAAGGTCACGCGTACGAGTCCCGGTGGCAGGCCCGGAGGCATCACCTGGCGGGCTGACGGTAAGGTCTCGGAGTTCCTGATCAACTCCCCGGCGACGCGTGGCGCGGTCGGGTTCATCTCGGGGCGCACCATCGATCTGGGCGCGCTCAGACTGAGGATGAACGGCGCGGAGGGTCGGTTCGCGGCCGTCATCGTGGTCGCGCTCGACGGCAAGCCGCTCGAGGAGTCCGGTCATATTCTCGTCTCCGCCGTCGGTCGAGTCGAGAACCAGGGCATGGTCTGGAACGAGGACCGCACGAGTGTGGGCAACAAGTGGGGGACGGGTCCGACGATAGCGGAAGGAATACCGGCTTCGCTCTCACTACGGACGTCCGCCAGGGCCGCGAGGGTCTATGCTCTCGATGGCGGAGGAGGTCGGATGTCGCCGGTGCCGTCGCGTCTGGCCAAGGATGGACTGACGGTGGACATCGGCCCGAAGTGGCGGACCCTCTGGTACGAGATCGAGATCGAGCGCTGACAAGCGAGAAGCGCCCCCGACGTATCGGGGGCGCTTCCGTCTGCCTGATCATGCGCCGGAACTAGGGATTGCTGTCCATGCCGTCCATGCTCACGCTGTCGGGCATTCCGGCGGATCCATCCCCTGTAAATGTGATGAGCGAGGAGACCACCACATTGTTCTGGATCGGCGGCTGACCGGTGATCGCGCTCGGCGCGGTCCTCGTCGCGCTGAACGACATGGCGCCGTTCACCTCGGATACGACCACGGCCTGAGTCGCCGCCACCGCGTTGGCATCACCTACGACCTGGGCAGCGCCCACCATCTGGTCCATTGTGAGCGAGTAGAGCGGGACCACCTTGGTGCTGCCGGTCGTCGCCACCCTCCAGCCGGAGAACCTGCTGTTGATGAGGCTGTTCCACTGAGTCGGGCTCATCTGGCTCCAGGCCTGGGCCGCATCGTCACCGGTCGCCATGCCCCCTGCCATCTCCAGCAGGCTGGCAGGCACGCGGATGACTCCGACGCCTGCGACTCTCGGGACGGTGACGCCCGTGAATGTGGCGCTGGTCGTCGGTACGAACGACCAGACATTGGCGCCGTCAGCGGAATAGGCGTACAAGGCCACCGCATTGACCCGGCTGACCTGGTTCTGCGGGCCTGCAACAGTGATGTTTCCCACACGCTCCGAGTTGGCGATGTTGATCACCGGGACGCTTCTGACCGGCGCGATCGACCAGTTGGCCCCGAGTTCCTCCTGAGCCCCGGCAACCGCGACCGCGATCGGCAGAAGCTGCTGGGCGATCAACTGCGGCTGGCCGCCCATCGCGATGACCGACTGTCTCGCCCATCTGCTTGCGAGCTGGCCGGTCTGGATGTTGAACGCCCTTGCCGAGTTGATATCAGCGGTCGCGATCAGGTTGTTACCGAGGTTTACCGTCCACAGGCCGTTCCTCTGGAGAACCTGGGTGTCCTGCCACGTCAGGCCCTGAGCGAACGACTGGTTCAGCCGGTCCGCGATCGTCTCGGCGCGCTCCATAGGAGTCCGTCCGCCGGCCGATGCCGGGATGCGCATGGCAAGGGTGCCGTTGACGAGTACATCCGCCGAGAACGGCAAGTTGGGCCTCAGTCTCGGGCCCTGCTGTACTGTGGCGTTCATCGCCTCTTGATCCATCTGGTCCTGGTCCATCTGGTTCTGATCCATCTGTGCGTAGACCGGGAACGCCAGCAGGACCAGCAGGATAGCTGTCAGTGCTAAGTGCACGATCCTCATTACTCTCTTACCTCCTTCTCTGTTCATGAAGTCAATCCGCCCGTGATTGTCCGAAGTAGAATTCCCGTACATGTGCCTGCTGCAAACACCTATCTTCGGACGGGTTGGTGCAAGAGTGTGGTCTCCGGCAATGCGCATGCACAGCCGTCTTCGGCTTCGGGTTCGTCTGGTGGAGGACTATGAGTGGCTCGGCGGGAGGATCCCAGTGCCCTCCCTCCGGCGTTCATGGGGAGTACGCGACCTGTTGTAGGAGCGGCTTCCCAGCCGCGAATGCCCGCGTAACGCCACGAATTCGCGGCTGGGAAGCCGCTCCTACAATGTGGAATTCCACCTATGACAGGCGCTCTAGAAGTTGCTGCCCGGTGTTCCAGGCTCCGTGGTGGTTTCCGGCTCTTCCTGCATTCCTCCGTCCTGCATGTCCTGGCTCTCGCCGGCGTCGGGCGTGGTTGCCTCTGGCTCGGCAGGGGTCTCCGATCTCCACAGCACGATGCCGGAGAGCACGACGTTGTTCAACGCCTGGCCTGCGCCGGTAACCGGAGGAGCATCTGCTACGGCCTGGAACTGCAGCATGTTATCGGCGGAGGACACTACAACCGCCTGTGCCCGGCCGACTTGCGCCGCATTGCCGATGATGTGCGCCGTGCCGATGACCTGGTTCATGTCTCTGGAGTACAGAGGCACAACAGCGGCGCTGGCGCCGGTCGCCACGTTCCGGTCTCTCAGTTCATCGGTGATCGTGTTCTCCAGACCGGTGAGCCTCTCTTCGTCGAACTGCGGCAGTTGAGCGCCGGCCATGATCCCCTCCGGAATCAGCGAGGAGGGGATGCTGACAACTCCCACGCCGTTAGCTCGTGTGATCGTTCCCGTCGTCGAGGTGCCCGTGATCGGTACCATCAGGTAGGCGGTACCGCCGTCCGCATCGGTCGTGTAGAGCACCACCGCATTAGCGGCGTTCAGCATGCCGGCCGGGCCGGCGACCATGACCGTTCCGATCCGACTGCCCGTCTCCGCATCGAGAAGCGGGACCGACCTCGTCGGAGTAGTAGCCCATGCAGGAGCTGCGGGCATCGGTGGCGACGGCGGGGCGCCGATCTCCTGCTGCTCCCCGGCAACTGCCACCTGGACCGGATCGAGCTGCTGGGCGATCATCTGCGGCTGCCCGCCGATGGCGACCACCGACTGTCGTGCCCATCTGCTGGCGAGTTGCCCTGTCGAAGTCCCGTACGCCCGCGCGGAGTTGATATCCGCCGTTGCGATCAGCCGACCGTTCATGCTGACGGTCCAGAGACCCTCCACCTGGGCAATCCGCATGTCCTGCCACGATGCGCCCTCCGCGAACGCCTGGTTCAGGCGGTTGGCGATGATCTCCGCGCGGCGCATCGGCGACAATCCGCCCGCATACGCCGGTATCCGCATCGCAAACCTGCCGTTCACGAATACATCCGCGGAGAACGGCAGCCCGGGTCGCAACTGGGGCCCGGGTTGGACAGTGGCGCTGGACGCCATCTGCTGATCCTGATCCATCTGCGCGCCCGCGGAGAGACCCAGGATGAACAGCAGTGCCAGTGAAATGTACGCGATCCTCATCCCTTGCATTACCTCCTCTTCGAGATCTCCATCCGTCAGAATTCCCTCGCCGCCGCCCTCGCAAACCGCGTCGAGCGCAGCCGGCGCCTGTCACCGCGTGTGCGCGCATAAACTAATGTAAGGGCGCGGGCGCCGGGTCCGGCTCCGAAAAACAGTTGAGATTTCCCCTTGACACCCTCGGTGGGTGTGGTATAATGTGCGAGCGTCGAGGACGGAACAACGTTCTCGACGTCCTTTTTGAGTCTTGGAAAGACCCTGCAAAAACTTACAGGATTTTCCGAAAAAGACTCTTGACAGGCGGAATCCGATCTGGTAAGATGTTGCCTGTCGCTGGACGGGGAGACACGAAGCGAACGCCGGCTGAAAAATAGTTGAGCCAAGTTCCGGAAAAAGTGTTGACAAACCGAAACCAGCGAGGTATAATACTCCTTGTGCGCTGGACGGGAACGTCCCGCGAAAACCTTGACAACTCAATAGTGCAAGCGGAGCAAACGTTGATTTCCAGTGGATAAGCAACGTGCCAGGTAAGTTCAAACTAGGCCGATTCGAGCAATCGAAGAGGTCCACCATTCTCTTATGAAAGCTTATAAAACTGAGTGCTTTCCTCTAAGATCTGCCCTCCCAGTGAGGCGCTTCTTTCTGGACAAGTAGTCAGTTTTTGTAGTTTTTTGATGGAGAGTTTGATCCTGGCTCAGGACGAACGCTTGCGGCGTGCCTAAGAAATGCAAGTCGAGCGAGGATTCACGCTGACCGAAGCTTCGGCAGAGGTCTTGTGAAGCCTAGCGGCGAACGGTCGCGTAACACGTAAGCAACCTGCCCTGAAGTGTGGGATAGCCCTCCGAAAGGAGGATTAATACCGCATGTGGATACGATGTCGCATGGCAACGTATCTAAAGCAGCAATGCGCTTCAGGATGGGCTTGCGGCCTATCAGCTAGTTGGTGGGGTAACGGCCTACCAAGGCGACGACGGGTAGCTGGTCTGAGAGGATGGTCAGCCGGATTGGGACTGAGACACGGCCCAGACTCCTACGGGGGGCAGCAATTAGGAATCTTGCGCAATGGGGGAAACCCTGACGCAGCGACGCCGCGTGAGCGATGAAGTCTTTCGGGATGTAAAGCTCTGTCCTGTGGGGAAGAAGAATGTGACGGTACCCACAGAGAAAGCCCCGGCTAACTACGTGCCAGCAGCCGCGGTAATACGTAGGGGGCGAGCG
>CAYXOC010000026.1:0-60096 GCA_964466715.1 uncultured bacterium | reverse complement strand
GCTGTCCGGCGGCATCGCCACCGTCCTGGAGGACATCGGACCTCCCGGCGGCGGCTCACAGACCCCCGGCGCCACGAGTGTTGAGACAGGCTCCATCGCCTGGGCCAAGAGCCAGCCGGACGGAACGAGCGTCAGCATCCAGCACGAGTTTACCAGGGACGAGTTACCGCCGAACGGCAACGGCAACTTCAGCTACGACGTTTCGATCGTGGTGACCGCCGATACCTCGCAGTTCGACGGGTTCATGTACGTCGAGGAGTCGGTCAGGTCCGCCGGTATCCGCGTAGTGCCGATAGCGTTCGGCGGCGGGGTCACTCCCGTGGTCGGAGACACCGTATCGATCAGCGGGACGATGGGTACCATACTCGGCGAGCGAGCTATCGTCGAAGCGACCGTCACCAAACAGGGCACATACGGTCCGCTGCGCGAGATCGGAATCGTTCACCGTGACCAGGGCGGCTCGGCTCTCGGCAGCCAGCAGGCCGTCGCGGGCGCTCTGGGATTGAACAACATCGGCCTGCTGGTGAGAATCCGGGGCAAGGTAACCGCCGTCGAGCAGAACCGCATCTATATCGACGACGGATCGAACGTAACGGATGCCGCACAGCACACCGGCGTCATGGTCACATCCGCGCAGTTGGCCTCTGGGAACTCGCTCCTGCTGCCTTCGCACGTAGGGGAGCACGTATCGCTGATCGGCATCAGCGCCTGCACCATGCAGGGCGGCCAGATAGTCCGAGTGCTCAGGCCCCGGAGCCAGGCCGACGCAGCGCCCCTGCTCGTGATAACCGGCCCCGCAGACGCAACCACGATTACCATGCCCTCGAACGGCAATGCCATCACCGTGACCGGCTCGGTGTACGGCGCATCCGCCGTCAACGTGTGGGTCGATGCGGGAACGAAGCAGGCAGCCCAGGCATCAGGCTCCGCCTGGACGTGCGGCAGTGTTCCCATCTCGTCGGGCGAGCACACTATCCATGCCGAAGCGCTCGATGCCTGGAGCAGAGTAGTCTACACCACCAGCATAACCATCACTGTCGTTCAGAAGACCGTGATCTACGTCAACTCCTATGGCGACGACACGGATGGGAGCACCTGGGCAAAAGGAAAGCACGAGGTGACGGATGCGCTTGCGATTGCCGTCTCCGGCACTGATATCTGGGTGCGAGAAGGTACGTACAACGAGCAGATCAGCCTGACGACCGGGGTGCAGATGTACGGCGGCTTCGCAGGCACCGAGTCGTACCGCGAGCAGCGCGACTGGGCGGAGAACACGACCATCCTCTACGGCGATGGCGACGGCAGCGTCGTCACGTTCACCAACGTGTCGCAGGCGGTCCTCGACGGCTTCACGATAACGAACGGCAGCGCCGTGTACGGTGGCGGCGTCTACTGCGAGAACTCATCTCCGACCATCTCGCACAACATCATCACCGGGAATGCGGCCTCGGGCGAACTGGATGCATATGGCTCCGGGATATACTGCTCCGGCGGCTCCCCCGTCATAGCGAACAATATCATCCGCTCGAACGCCGCCAATGCGTGGTGCTGTATTGGGATCGGGATATCCTGCAGATCCTCGCAAGGCATAACCATCGTCGGCAATGTGATATCCGATCACTCCGGCAACGGCTACGGCGGAGGCATCTACTGCGCCGACAGCTCGGGGTCTATCACGAACAACACTGTCGTTGGCAACTCTGCCGAGTGGTCGGGCGTAGTCTCCGGGGGTATCTGCTACGAGCAGTTAGGCGCCCCCATGAACATCACAATAGCCAACAACATCATTGCCTACAACGCGAGTGGGATGTGCGTATACGTATACGATGCTGCGCCGACCCTGCGGAACAACTGTGTGTACGGCAACCAGTACAGCGGCATACCGGCTGACTACCTGGACGACCTGGAGCCCGGCGAGGGCGACTTCTCGGATGATCCGGGGCTCGCGCAGGACGGCATCCACCTGCTCTCCAACTCGCCGTGCATCAACGCCGGATACGACAGCATCGTTGAGGTAGGCACACGCGATATCGATGGTGAGGCACGCATCCAGGGACAATGTGTCGATATTGGCGCTGACGAGTTCACGGATCCGTGTATTTGGTATAGGTTGACAACTGCCGCCCAGCCAACATGGACGGAGATGGGCGAATCGGCCACGGTCACGGTGACGGTTCTCGATCCCGTTACCCTGAACCCAGTGTCCGGGCGCAGAGTAGATTTCCAGGTCACAGATGGAGAGCTGGTAAGCATCCACAATGACGACCAGGGAACGTGGACTCCGGATGATCCCCCTACAACCGGATACGGCATTACAGGCGCGAACGGCAAGCTCCGCGCTGCAGTAACTAGGGAGACCAACGGATATGTCCATGTCACTGCTGTGGTAGGCAACTCCTGTGATACAGGAGAGACGACGGAGACGGCCAGAATCTGGTTCTGCGATCCTGACCTAGTACACCTACTTTTCCTCATTGACGCTACAGGCTCGACCGGAGGCGGATCACAGATGAGGCAGGGCATAACTGATACGGTAGACTATCTCTCTCAACAACTTCAGGCGCAGGGAAGACTGCTACGGGTGGCGGGGATCAAGTATTCCAACTACTATGAGCCGAATCCGGGCCTCAACAGTAATCGAGCCGTATTCTATGACTTCACGACTGATACGAATAGCTTCAACGGATGGGTTGAGGCAGGCGGCGCGGGCGGTGAGTTGGAGTATACGTTGGACATCCTCATGTGTGCCAAAGACATGGCCCCAACCGCATGTCCTGGGCTGTACATAGCACTGGCGACCGATGAAGACTCGGACTCGATACCTAGTGTGACTCCCGCAACAGAAGAGGTTGCCATGGCTCTAACTCAGGCTGGATGTATCGTGTTTATCGATCCTGCCACGACATCTTTGGTGTCATACTACGAACCGCTGGCAGTGAATGGCGGAGCGGTGGAACAAGAAGCTGGAAACATAGGCTGGTTCAGATATGAGAACATGAGACAGAGAATATTGTCCGGGCAGTAACTACAAGGAGGTCTCCGTAAATGATCGTACTGCGACTAGCGCTAGTTGCGGCTGTTATGCTATGCTGTTCACAAGCACAGGCATATCTCCCTGCACCCACATCGCCATACACCGTGACCTTTGATGACATTCCATCTGGGAGTGGTCTAGATCGCTACGATGAGTTGTATGGCTTGAGATTTGTTGTCAACTGGACTGTGGTAGATCATAGTGAATCAGATTGGGGACCTCCGCGTTCAGGGACAAATGTGGCTATGTGGGATAGCGATCTCAACTACATTGCGGGGTTCAGGTTCGGAAGTGAATCACAGGATTACCCTGGAACCAGATTCCTGCCGTACACAGTCCGATCTGTAGGACTGCATATTAGCACTCAGTTTGGCACTGTGGTGGAGGTGCTAGGCTATAATAGTGGTGCCATCCCTGTGGCTAGCGTATTAGTAGGTGGCACTGATGAATCCTGGAATAACCGTTATGTAGAGATCACCTCTTCAGCCGGGGAGATCGCCTATGTGAACTTCCGCGGTGTCAACTCACTTGCAGAGAAACGGCAGTTCTGTATTGATGATTTGGCCATCACTCCCGTCCCCGAGCCATCCTCCCTCCTCGCGCTCGGAGCCGGGGGAGTCGGCATGCTCGGGGCGGCGCTCAGGCGGCGGGTTCGCGCGAGGACGTAACCTTTCGATCCGACAGACCGTTATACACTCGGCACGGGCCGCTGGGACGCATCGCGCTCTCAGCGGCCTGTCTACATCACATCACACGCCGCGTCGGGACCGGAATCCCCTCGTGCAGAGACCGGTCCGGCGGCGCTAGATCGATACCCGGCGGAGGAGCTGGGCATTCGCCGCCACGATGACCGTGCTGGCGGACATGAAGAGCGCGCCGAGCGCCGGGGGCAGGATGATGCCGTAGCCCGCGAGCACTCCCGCCGCGAGCGGGATAGCGACCACGTTGTAGCCCGTCGCCCAGAGCAGGTTCTGCACCATCTTGCGATAGCTCGACTTGCTGAGCCGGACGATCCGCACCACGTCTCGCGGGTCGTTCCGCACCAGCACGATGCCTCCCGCCTCGACCGCCACATCGGCGCCCGCGCCGATCGCGATCCCGACGTCAGCCGCCACGAGCGCAGGGGCGTCGTTCACCCCGTCGCCGACCATCGCCACCCGCCGGCCCTGGCGACGGAGGTCCTCGACCCGCCTGGCCTTGTCCTCCGGGAGAACGTTCGCGTAGTACTCCTCGATCCCGAGTTCGCGGGCGACCCACCGCGCGACGTCCTCGCTGTCGCCGGTCATCATCGCGACGCCGATGCCCTCGTCCCTGAGGCCTCGGACCGCCTCGCGGGACTCCGGGCGGATGACGTCGGCGAGGGCGAACGCGGCGGTGACCCGGCCCTCCTCCACCAGATACACCACGGTCTGTCCGGCCTGACGGGCTTCCTCGATCGGATGGGTCAGAGCGCCTGGGACTTCCCCGAAGTTGGGGCCGGATTTCAAATCCGTCCCCAACATCGGGGAAAGCAGGTTCGGCCCGCCGACCATGACGGAGCGCCCGTCGATCCGCGCCTCGACTCCGCGTCCGGGGATCGCGCGGAAGCCGGTGACCTCCGGCAGAGGGAGGCGCCTCTCCTCCGCCGCGTGGACAATCGCTCGGGCGATCATGTGCTCCGAGTCCCTCTCGGCGGCGGCGGCGAGTGAGAGCGCGCGGTCGGCGTCCTGATCCTCGGCGGTGAAGATGCCGACGACGCCCTGCTCGCCCTTCGTGAGAGTGCCGGTCTTGTCGAAGACGACCACGTCGAGATTCCGCGCTAGTTCGAGGGCGAGGCGGTCGCGCACCAGGAGCCCGTTCCGCGCGGCCAGTGTCGTCGAGATGGCGACGACGAGTGGGATCGCCAGTCCGAGCGCGTGCGGGCATGCGATCACCATCACGGTCACCGTCCGCTCGAGGGCGAACGCCTCGGGCCGGTCGGAGAAGAGCATCCACGCGGCGAACGTCACCGCCGCGACCGAGATGGCGGTGATCGTGAGCCAGTAGGCGGCCCGGTCGGCGAGGTTCTGGGCCATCGAGCGCGACGCCTGGGCCTCCGCGACGAGCCGCATGATGCCCGCGAGCGCGGTATCCGCTCCGACCTTCGTCACGCGGACCCGGAGCGACCCGTCGCCGTTGACAGTCCCGCCGATGACCTCCGCTCCCTGCGACTTGCGGACCGGCCTCGACTCGCCGGTGATCATCGCCTCGTTGACGTCGGACTCACCATCGACGACCTCGCCGTCCGCCGGGACCTTCGCGCCCGGACGGATGAGCACGAGGTCGCCCTGCCGGAGTTCCGTGACCGGTATGGTCTCCGTCCGTCCGTCCGCGATGCGCTCGGCCTCGTCGGGCATCAGCTTCGCCAGCTCCCGGAGCGCCCCGCGGGCGGCTCCGATGGCGCGCATCTCCATCCAGTGGCCGAAGAGCATCACGGTCACCAGAGTGGCAAGCTCCCAGTAGAGCGGCTCTCCCCGGAGTCCGAACGTCACGGCGACGGAGTACACGTACGCGACGGTGATCGCCAGCGAGATCAGGGTCATCATCCCGAGGGAGCGCGCGCGAACTTCGCCGACCGCGCCCCTGAGGAAGAAGAGCCCGCCGTAGAAGAAGATGATCGTGCTCAGGACGAATGGGATGTACTCCGAGCCGGGGAACTTCGGCGGGGTGAACCCGAGGAGCCGCCCGATGCCCTCGGAATAGATGACGACCGGGATGGTGAGGAGAAGCGCGACCCGGAACTTGCGCCACAGGACGTCGATGTCGTGGCCGGCGTGCCTCTCCGGCGTGGGCCGAAGCTCCGGTCCGCCGTGGACCGCGTGCTGATCGCGCTCCACGGTCACCCACCCCTGGAGAGTATGTCGCGCTTCATCTGCTCGTACTCCTCGCGGCTGATCTCGCCCTGCGCGTAGCGTCTGCTGAGTATGTCGAGCGCGGACCCGCCCGGAGGACGCGATCTGTTGACCGCCCATATTATGAGCAGCGCGATCCCTCCGAGGAATAGCAGCCAGAGCACGGCCATCGCAACCAGCATCCATATCGACCAGGCCCAGCCGTGGCCGCCCCATGGACACGGCATAGTGATCACCCCGTCGATCACTTACCCCCGCGCCTGCCCGGAAAAACCGGGCCGGAATGCCGTTTGAAGCTATCTAGCGAGGAGGTATTCATATTGAATGAAACAGGAGACCGGCCTTATTCGTCTAACTTGGATAGCAAGCCATCCTTTCGGTCTGGGAGAGTCGCCATGAGTCGCTGTGTTCTTCTCTGCGTGTTGCTTGTCTTTGCAGTCCTGATGGTTCCCGTATCCGCCGCCGATCAGCCTCCCGGGGCGATCCGCTGGGATGTCTTCAACCCGACTCAGCCGCCGCCCGCGACAAAGGGGCCCGCGCCGGCCGTCTACAACCTCAGCAGGCCGTTCAGTTGGCCCCAGGACATCGAGGTCGATGACGACGGCTGCTTCTACGTGTTGTGCCATGCCCGGCAGAGCATCACCAAGTACCGCCCCGACGGATCATTCGACAAGCTCTGGCTCGAAGATACGGGCCATCCGTGCGTGGGCGGCACGATGGACATGGCCGTCCTCTCCGGGGAGCGGATCTACCTCGCCTCCGATCACTGGCTGCCGATCATCAGGCGCTTCGGACCGGACACCAATGCAATCGATGATCTCGAGGGCGTCTTTCCCGCATCCTGCCTGACTGCGGATGAGGACGGGAACTACTACATCCTGGGCAAGGATACCATGAGGGTCTTCTCCGCTGAGGGCAAGCTTACGTCCTCCTGGAAGGCATGCCCGGCGTTCTCGATGGCGTTCGGCCCGGACGACGGCATCTACATGTACAGCAATCAGACCGTGGCGGTCTACTCCAAAGCCGGCAATCTGCTCAGAACGATAGATCTGAAGAGCCTGCCGGTCGGCTCAAGCCGCATGGAGATAGCGGTAGATGACAACGGCGACATATACCTGGGCTACGGCGGAGGGTTTCTGCGCCTCGACAACGCGGGCCGGCCGCTCGCCCACTGGAGACCGTACGTGAGCACGAGTGCGAACCGCTACTTCGGGACGGTTGTGGACGTCGCCGTCAACAACGGACTGGTCTACGGCCTCCTCCGCCGTGTCAACGCGCCTCCCGAGGTGCAGGCCTACACACCGGACGGCCAGTGCATCGCCCGGTACGTCTTCCCCAAGCTGGAGGCGGAGTTGCCGTGGTCGGTCGTTCCTCAGGCGGACGGACGGTATGCGGTCCATCAGGCGCAGAGGACCTGGGGGCAGGACTGTGTGCTCCTCTACGGCCCCGACGGCAAGCTCGCCGGCTCGATCCCCGATCATGACACCGGAGTGGCGGATATCGAGGCTGCTCCGGGCGGCGGCTACTACGTCGCCAGGTACAGTCAGATCGAGCGAGTCGATGAGGACGGGAAGAACGCGCGCGTCCTGAACAAAGAGCACCGTTACCTCGAAGTCGCGGTGGATCCCTCGACCGGAAACCTGTTCGCGCGATCGAACAAGGGGCAGATCCATGTCCTCGACCCGGGCGGGAACATCCTCCGAACCATCGACCTGCGAGAGGATCTGGGGCTCGGCAGGCCTTCAATGTCGGCCGGCATGAACTGCTTCATCGCGCTCGACGGCAAGGGCTTCATATACATCTCGGATACGGACAATCACCGCATCGTGAAGGTGGACATGGACGGGAGCTACGTCAGCGAGTTCGGCAGGGAGGGCTCGGGTATCGGCGAGCTTCGGCGGCCGAAGGGACTGACGATCGATTCCGAGGGCCGGGTGATCGTGGCCGACACGCGCAACCACCGCATCCAGGTCTTCGCCCCCGACGGAGAATCTCTCGGGGTCTGGGGCAGGCTCGGGACGGGCGACGGCGAGCTCGACCGCCCGCACGGCATATCGATCCTCCCCGGCAGGGCCGTCTACATCGCGGACACGCACAACGACCGCGTCGTGACGGCGCCGTATGCGGAGTTCTGGCAGGCGGTCAGCAGGGAGATCAGGCCGCTGCCGGCATACGTGCCGCCGGTCAGGGAGGTCATCCCCGAGCCCGGCGATGTCACCATCGAGGGGATAGTGACCGCCGACAGCTACGACTTCACCGACTGCATGTATATCCAGGCCGCCGACCGATCGTGGGGCACGAAGGTGACTCTTCCCGACGGGTACACCGTCCGCAGGAACGAGCGCATCAGGGTCACGGGAACGCTCGAGCGGAAGGAACGTGCGACGATGCACGTCATGGCGAAGAAGATCGACTACATCGCCTCGACGCAGGAAGCGCCCGGACTGCTGGGGATGGCGAACCTCTACGTCGGCGACGGCTATCGGCAGGGCAACAGGCGCACCGATCTCAGCAACCTGGGGCTTCTCGTGAAGACCTGGGGCAGGGTCATCTCGGTCGATACGACGACCAAGTTCTTCGTGATCTCCGACGGCAGCAAGCTCGGCAAGGCTGCGGGTCTTGAGGTCTACGCCGGCCAGCTCAAGGCTCCGCTCACCTCCTGGCCTAAGGTCGGGCAGTACGTGACGGTGACCGGCATCAGCGCGGTCCGCCCGGTCGGCGACGGAACGTACCGCTCGGCGATACGACTCCGCTGCCAGGACGACCTGCAGGTACTCGTGGAGAACTGATCACGCAGAGAGTGGGTGAACGGGAGTATGGGCGAATGCGGACTCCCATACTCCCGTTCACCCGCTCTCCCTTGCATTACCGGCCCTACCGCTGTAGACTGATGGCATGCTGAGACGGCTCTCGATACTCCTGCCCGCGATCCTGATCGGCGTCTGCGCGGCTCCCCTGTGGGCTCAGGCGCTGACACTCGACAAGTGCCTCGACGATCTCGCGGAGAAGGGATCGCTCCCGGGGCCGGTGGTGGCGGTCATGCGCGGGCCGGAGCCCGGGACGGCCGATCTCTCCTCGCTCGACGGACTTGCGAAGACCTTCGGCCTGGGGTTCTTCCGGCAGGACGGCATCTTCGTCCTGGGGCCGAAGGAGTGCCTCCATCTCTACGATCTCTCGCCGTTCTTCCCGAAGGAGCCACCGAAGCAGGGACTCAGCCCGGAGGACGAACTGATCTCCAGCTTCACGCCGGAACAGCTCAAGGTGATCGGCACGCGTGACGGCCTGCATTTCGCCGACCTGTCGGGCAAGCAGCGGGAGATCGTGAAGAGGATATTCACCGGCAGGGCCATTCTGGTGAAGCAGACCGATCAGCCGCCGAGCGCGAGCGACCTCGCGACTCCCTCAACACCGACGCCCGGGAGTGAGACGGAGGCTCCTCCGCTTCCGAGGGCGATGGATGCACTGAGTGAATCCCTGCGCAACACTGAGAAGATAGCCGTAAGCAGCGTGCCAGTCGACGATCTGACCATCACCGGCTCATTGATGTGCGGGGCTACGATCAATAAGATTGACGGCAGTGACAAGCTCTACTGCAGTACCGACGGACCGGATGTTCCCCTGTGGGACCCTAACGAGCACGATCTCTTCGTGTACCCGGAGACCCGGTCGCCGCTGCCGAAGCCGCCCGAGCCGTTCGGCCCGAATGTACTCAAGGAGTCCCATCTCGACTACGAGCGCTCCGAACTCCAGAAGCAGGCCGACTTCCCAACCAGGACGACCCTTCGTGAGGTGGCGGCCATTGCGGCCAGGGAGAGTGGACTGCCACTCTTCGTCGGCCCTGGTTCGGAGCAGGTGGCGTTGTACGTGAGGAGCGGCGGCAGCTCTATGGGACAGGTGCTGAAGGCGGTTTCGCTGGCGACCGGGGGTACGTGGCGCAAGGTCGGCGATCCGTTCATCTACACGCTCGATATCGCGGGTTTGGCATCATTCAGCAAGCGGTCTGCCGATCTATACCGGATCTCCGAGACCGCCAAAGAGTATGCTGATCTGCCGTTCAGCCCGCATCTGGCTCGGGATGTCATGCTCAACCTACCGCCGATGCCGGGCAACAGATTCTCCCTGACACCTCAGCAGATCGTCGACCTGACTGATTGCCTTCCGACGCTGGAAGCCTGCAAGATTCCATGGCGTGCCCTGACTCCCGAACAGCAGGCGCTTCTGCTCAGCGAGTGCCCCGAGTTGGCGAATGTGCAGACCGACCGACTCAGAGTCGATCCGGGGGTGGGAGCCGAGTTCATCCTGCACCTCCCCGCCGTCGGGAATGCGAACGCCGGCTTCTATCCCGCGAGGAGTCGGATCTTCTATTCCGCTTTGCCCTATGAGCTGACCGGCTACTTTCCGGAGCTTGAGTCGCGCGTGTGGCCAAGAGGTTCGCGAATCTCCGTGCCGTCAGGCACGCGCGGGCTGCTCCATAGGGTCTCGAAGTCGGACACACCGGCGACACTGGTGACGTCGATGGCCAGATACGGTCTGGATACGCTGCTCGTGCGAGTATTCTCTGACGGATACACCATCTTCCCGAGCAAGCAGTTCCCGCAACTCCCCGGACTGAAGGCGGACGACTTCCTGAGGAACGTGATCGCGGTTGCCCACGCCAGAGGCATCAGGGTGGTCGGCGTCATCGATGCCCTGCGCTGGTCGGACGGCGATCCGAAGCACTGGCTCTACAGGCAGAAGGAACTGATCGACGTAGACATTACCGGCCGTATGAGCACGAAGTGGTTGGCGCAGCGAAGCGTCGGTTACGAGGACGCTCTCTACGAGCGCATGAACTACGGTGACGCGTTCGACGGCGATTTCGTGACCCCGTTCCACCCGACCGTCCGGCAGAAGCTCTCGGCGCTCGTCGACGAGCTCAAGACCTACGATCTCGACGGTATCGCTTTCGACCACACATCGATCGTCTATCAGGCGTCGTCATGGGATTCCGACGGGATGCCCAGCGACGGTCAGATCGGGTTCCACGAGCTTGCCAGGTCTGCCTTCATACGCACCGTGGGTGTGGACCCGGTCGATATCATCGGCCCGGGTACAATCGGCGATCTGCCGCCGACACCGTGCGCGCCGGTTCTGGCCGGAACTGCCTCGCAGGCTCCGAAATGGGATGTGTTCTACCGGACCGCATGCGACGCTCTGCTAGACATACTGGTAGAGGAGTCCCGCAAGTCCGCGCCGGGCCGACCGATATGGGTGATAGACACATACCGAGACACCACCTGTCCGGAGCCCGTGGATACGCACGACTGGAACGAGTTCCGGGACAGGATCAGCGCGGTGATCGGATGCGGGGCCGCCGAGGAGCCCGACTATGCGGGCAAGGATATCAAGACCCTGCAGCTCGTGCGAGTCACCGACGAGGCAGACCTGCTCCATATCGGCAGCAGCATCGCCCTCATGCAGCGGAAGACCTTCCCCGGCATGCTCGGTGAGGAAGACCTGAGTTCGCCTCCGGAGACGCCGATCGACGACATCATCTTCGATTTCGCGTGCAGCGAGAGGCGGAAGACTGAGTTCCTCAAGCTCCTCGAATCCGCACGCACGGCGAAAACCCCGTAGAAATACCTGTTTTCCTCGGATTATCATCTGCCGATAATGACATTTGGAGTTACCATAAGCGCGACCGATAAGGGCAAACCCGCCGAAAGACGGGGACGCAAAGCCGCAGGGTCTAAATCCCGATCCTCACGCATCGTCCGGACCAGGGACATGACGGCCAGGTTGCCGAAGTCTGCTACTCGGGCCACCCTCTCCCTCGAAGGGAAACGATAGGGCGAAGGTGGAAAACCCGAATCGCATGCTTTAGCACGCCTGGTTTTTTGTTTCCAGGGAAGGAACGCAGGTGTTCGGTATGGGCTTGGCGGAAGCGGAACTCGGTCAGCCGGCCAAGAGCAGACTCGATGTGACAATGATCGGCGGGGATGCGATATTCCTCGTAGACCGCCGCGCGGGGCACAAGCTGTACATGGGCCGTGAGACTCGTCTCACACCCATGGAACGGCGCCGCTACTTCGCGTCCCTCCAGCACGACGTCAGGACCCTCACCATCGGCCAGTTCTTCGCCAAGTACGGCCTCGTGGGGTAGAGCACGAATCTCACGGATGGGCGGATGGGGAGACAAACTACCAGGTCCGGCTATCCCCGGAGTCCATGATCGATAGGCAATAGGCCATCGGTCCGCGCTGCCGGCACACGAATGGAACTCCGATCCCCCGAGTCCCAACTCCTTCTCCCACTCCCCCGCACTCCCTTCCCTCCTCACTCCACACTCTACACTCCGCACTCTGAGCTTGCTCCCGTGCCTTTCCAAGAGGGCCGGTCATGGCTTATAATGGTACGAACGCCATGACAAACATACTCGACAGACTGAACCCGGCGCAGCGTGAAGCTGCATCATATATCGGAGGTCCGCTGCTCGTCTTTGCGGGAGCCGGAAGCGGCAAGACCCGTGCACTCACGCATCGCATCGCCTACCTGATCGGCGAGCACGGCGTGCATCCACGCAACATCCTCGCGGTCACGTTCACGAACAAGGCCGCCCGCGAGATGAAGGAGCGCATCGAAGGACTCGTCGGCACACAAGCGCTCAACGAGATGTGGGTGGGCACGTTCCATTCCATGTCCGCGCGCCTGCTCCGTATCAGCGGCGAGCATATCGGCATCGACCGCGACTTCGTCATCTACGACGAGTCCGATCAGGGCTCGGTCATCCGCGAGTGCCTGGAGGAGTTGAACATCGACGAGAAGCAGTTCCCGCCGAAGACCCTCCTCTACAAGATCAGCGCCGCCAAGGAGAAGCTCGTCCAGCCGGAGAACTACGCCGAGCTGATGTCGCACAAGTACGATCCGATCGTCGCCAGGGTCTATCCGCTCTACCAGAAGAAGCTCCTGGCGAACCGCGCGCTCGACTTCGACGACCTGATCCTCTACGCCGTCCGCCTGCTCGACGAGTGCCCGGACGTCCGCGAGCACTATCAGCGCAAGTTCCAGCACGTCCTCGTCGATGAGTATCAGGACATCAACCAGTCGCAGTTCCAGCTCGTTCGTTACTTGGCTGATTATTATAGGCATATTTGTGTAGTAGGCGATGATGACCAGTCAATCTACTCTTGGCGTGGCGCCGACGTAGGGCTTATCCTCTCGTTCCAGAAGCACTACAAGGATGCCAAGATCGTGAAGCTGGAGCAGAACTACCGCTCCTCGCGGAACATCCTGGACGCCGCCTACCATGTGATCTCGCGGAACGAGAACCGCCAGGACAAGCAACTCTGGACCGATCGCGATGCAGGCGCACTGCTCACCCGCATCGAGGCGGTCGATGAGCACGACGAGGCGGCGAGGGTGGTCGCGCGCATACGGGACAGGGTGCAGTCCGATGGGCACAGCTACGGCGATTTCGTGATCCTCTACCGCATGAACGCTCAGTCGCGACTCTTCGAAGAGGCGCTGATGAACTACCGCGTGCCGTACCGAATCGTCGGGGGCGTGCGGTTCTACGAGCGCAAAGAGATCAAGGACCTGATGGCATACCTGCGCCTCGTCCACAACCCGATGGACAGCGTGAGCCTCAAGCGGATCATCAACGTCCCGGTCCGCTCGATCGGCCCGACCACTCTCGGCAAGCTGGAGGCGTTCGCGCAGGAGGAAGATATCCCCCTGTACGATGCGCTCCGGCGGGTGGACGAGATCGATATCCAGCCGAAGCCGAAACGCGCGATCAAGGAGTTGTCGGCGCTGCTCGTATTCCTGCACGAGAAGCGCGAGGAGTACTCGGTCGGCAAACTGCTGATGGAGGTCGTCGAGAATACCGGCTTCCTGACGGAGTTGAAGAAAGCGGGCACTCGCGAGGCGGACTCCCGTATCGAAAACGTGCGGGAGTTGTTCTCGGTGATCGAGGAGTTCGAGAACACGAGCGAGGACAGATCGCTCCGGGCGTTCCTGGAGCAGGTCGCGCTCGTCACCGATATCGACAACCTGGAGGAGGGCGAGGAGGCCGTCACGCTGATGACGCTCCACGCCGCGAAGGGCCTCGAGTTCCCGGTGGTGTTCATGGTCGGCATGGAGGAGGGACTTTTCCCGCACAGCCGCTCGATCCAGGATCGCGACGGCCTGGAGGAGGAGCGTCGGCTCTGCTACGTCGGCATGACGCGCGCGGAGGATGAGCTCTTCCTCTGCCACGCATACAGCCGGACGCTCTTCGGCATGAGGGAGCGCACGGTAGCCTCACGCTTCCTGCGCGACATCCCGGACGAGTTGTTCGGGCGCAAGAAGGTCGTCACGAAGACCGCCCAGCCGGCGCTTGGCATCCAGGGAGTGACGACCGGCGCAGCCCTCTGGAAGCAGCCGCAGCCGCCTCAGCGTCCGGCGAAGGCATGCCCGTTCAAGGCAGGCGACCGGGTGAAACACAACGTCTTCGGCCTCGGAATAATCGTGAGCGCCGAGCCGATGGGCGCGGACACGCAGGTCACGGTCGCCTTCGAGGAAGTGGGTATCAAGAAGCTGATGCTCAGCTTCGCACCGCTTGAGAAGATCGATCTGTAGACAGCATGGGGATGGGATGGAGTAATGGAATACTGGGAACCCATCACTCCAGTATTCCAATACTCCAACACTCCATCCCATCGTCATCCGTGTTCCAGCGAGGAGGTCACGATGGAGAAGGTCGGGTTCGGAGTCATCGGCGTCGGGACTTGGGGTGAGCTGCACGCGAGGGTCTACTCCTCCGACGAGCGGATCAGCCTCGCCGGTGTGGCCGATTTGCGTCCCGAGCGCGCGGAGTCGGTCGCTCAGTCCTACGGGACGATGCGCTACGTCGATTACCACACCCTCCTCGCCGACGACCTGATCAAGGCCGTCTCGATCACCACTCCCGACTTCGCCCACGCCGAGATCGCCGTCGCCGCCGCGGAGGCCGGGAAGCACGTCCTCGTCGAGAAGCCGCTCGCAACGACCGTCGAGGACTGCCGGCGGATCATCGCCGCCGCGAAGGCATCCGGCGTCAAGCTGATGGTCGATTTCCACAACCGCTGGAGCCCGCCGTTCTACAAAGCGTGGGAGTCGATCCGCAAGGGCGAGATCGGCGAGCCGCAGCACGTCTACTACCGGCTCAGCGACCGGATCTACGTCCCGACGGAGATGCTCCCCTGGGCCGAGAAGTCGACCGTCGAGTGGTTCATCGGCACGCACTCGATCGACACCGTCCGCTGGCTGCTGGGGGATGAGGTCACGCGGGTCTACGCCGTCGCCCGGTCGCGCGTCCTGAAGGGGATGGGCATCGACACGCCGGACTTCTACCAGATCACCCTCGAGTTCGCGTCCGGCGCGACCGCCGCGATCGAGAACTCCTGGATCCTCCCCAACTCGATGCCGAACATCATCGACCTCAAGTGCCAGGTCGTCGGGAGCAAGGGCATGCTGAACCTCGACACGAGCCACAACCGCACGGTGGAGAAGTACACGCAGTCGGAGGCCGAGTACCCCGACTTCCTCGTCATGCCGACGATCTATGGGGAGCAGAAGGGCTTCGCGGCGGACAGCATCCGGCACTTCGTCGACTGCGTGCTCGCCGACACGCCGCCCCGCGTCACCGGCGAGGACGGCCTCATCGTCACCCGCATCATTCAGGCGATCGAGGAGTCGGTGCGGACCAAGATGCCGGTGGAAGTGTAGAGTGTAGGGTGAAGAGTGAGGAGTGACGAGTGATCGGGAGGCCCGCGCTTGGCGATCTATACAGCACCGATCCCGAGCAGGCGGCGAAGCCGCTCGGTGCCCACCCCGACCTCGCCAATGCCCAGGATAGCTGGAAATGCACTATGCTATTGAGCATGGGCGCACAGAGATGACCGGATACCTGATCGAGCATGGGGGTAAGGAGCACCTGTAGCTCATGGTTCCAGGATCGTCAGATCGCCGAAGTACGACCGGTAGAACCCCCGGTCGCGGGTAAGCAAACGCTCGGCGTGCACCTGAGCATGAGCGCCTATGGTGTTCTTGCGACGCCCAAATCGATCTCGCAGTTCCTTCGGAATCGTGATCTGTCCTCTCTCACCAACTCTCATCGCTTCACCTCCGGCATACCGCTCAAGTATGAAACTCATACCACGAAATTCATACCCGGTCAATACGAATCATGGTCCAGGCAGATCGGCAAATCATACCACGACTAGGCGCTATTGCGGTACAATGATCATGGCAACCCCTCGTCGGAGATGCAATCCGGAAGAGATCAAACAGGTGCTTCATATGAAGCACGAATCATCCTCGCAGCCGCACTCATCATGTACCTGCCGTCGATAGCTCTATCAGCCCCCACCCCGCTGCTGGCGGACGATTTCGACGCCGCCACGATCGGGAGCATCCCGAGCGGATGGAGGCAGGCAAAGGCCGTTGCCGGGACGAGCTGCGCCGCGCAGGCAGGCACTCCGGCCGGCAACAAGTGGATGGTCATCCACGACGACAACGGCGCGGGCGTCGTCACGAGCAACACCATCTCCCGAACGGCTTCGTTCACTCCGGTAACCGGTTCGAACCGCTGCACGGCGCAGTTCGACGTGATGCTCTCCCAGACGACCGCGGGCTTCGGCATGAGGCTCACCAACGGCGATGTCGCCACCACCGGCGCCAACTGGGCGACCTCGATCACTTTCGAGGGCAACGTCGCCTACTCGCCGAACGGAGGACCGGGCGCGGTGTCATACCGGACCGGCACCCAGACCTATGTCCGCTCGCCGCTCATGGTGACGTACTCCGCGAACACGTGGTACACGGTCCGCGTCGAGGCGAACGTAGGCGCGAAGCTCTACAAGCTCTTCTTCGGACCGAAGGGCGGCACATTGGCCGAGATCACTCCGACCGGCGGCGTCCCGTTCCTGGTAAGCGCGACCGGCACGCAGGTGAGCCGGATCGCCAACATCGCGTTCTTCACCTCCGTGAAGGACGGCGACGGCCCGGGGGACATGACAATCGACAACGTGAACGTCGTCCTCGATGACCCGGAGCCGGTGACGATGGTGAACACGATAGCCATGGCCCGGCTGCTTGACCGCGGCACGAAGGTCATCCTGACGGGCAAGCTCGTGACGGCGGGCACGTCGAACGGAGTCTTCTACATCGAGGATGACGGCCGAGGAGTTGAGCGCGCGGCGGGGATCCGCGTGCGGTCGGCGACACCCGTTCAGGAGAACGACAAGATCGATGTCATCGGCCGGAGCGCCGGACACCCTCAACCTGCCGCTGGAGGGTGGGAGCGTCTCAGTCACCGACGGGTCGTTCACGGCGAACTACGAGCCGCTGCAGGTCCACATCTACCAGTGGGGGCCGGTTCCAAGCATGCCGTAGGGGTGGAGTAATGGAGTAGCGGAGTACCGGGAAGCCTTTGCTCCACTGCTCCGATCACGACTTCGCGTTCGCCCTGCCCTGTTCCGAGCGAGCCACGTAGACCGCGCAGATCGCATCCCCCGTGATGTTCACCGCCGTCCGGGTCATGTCGAGCATGCGGTCCACCGACAGGATCAGCCCGATCGGCTCCAGCGAGAGTCCGACCTGCTGGAGCACCATGGCGAGCATGATCAGCCCTACTCCCGGCACGCCCGCGGTCCCGATGCTGGCGATTGTCGCCACCAGGACCACGGTGAGGCACTGTGAGAGCGACAGATCGACTCCCGTGATCTGCGCGATGAACACGGTGGCGACTCCCTGCATGATCGCCGTGCCGTCCATGTTGACCGTCGCCCCGAGCGGCTGCACGAAGCTGCTGATCTCCTTCGGGACGCCGAGGTTCTCCTGGGCCGTCTTCATCGAGACGGGAAGCGTGCCGTTGCTGGACGATGTGCTGAATGCCACGACCATCGCGGGCGACCAGCCCTTGAAGAAGGTCAGCGGGTTCATCCGGCCGAGGAACGCAATCGCCGGGGTGTAGGTGATCAGTACGTGTAGGAACAGCGCCCCGAGCGCCACGAGGAAATACATCGCGAGAGAGGCGAGGACATCCCGCCCCTGCCCTCCGACCGCCGACGCGATCAGCGCGAACGCCCCGTACGGAGCCGTCAGCATGACGACGCCGACCAGGTACATCATCACCTCGTTCGCCTGCTCGAACAGATTGGCAAGCGTCCTGGTCTTCTCGCCGAGCATTGCCAGCGCCAGCCCGACTAGGAGCGCGAAGGCGATGATCTGCAGCATGTTGCCTTCCGCCAGAGCCGCGACAGGGTTGGTAGGGATGATGTTGATGAGGGTGTCCATGATCGACGGGGGCTCTACCGCCTTGAACCGGCCGCCGGCGGCATCTCGCATCACTCCCTCGATGCCCGGTCTCACGATGAACGCCAGCGCCATGGCGATGGACACCGCGATCGTCGTGGTCATCAGGAAGAACGTGATCGTCTTGGCCCCTATGCGTCCGAGCTTTTTCGGGTCGCTGATTCCCATCGTACCGACGGCGATGGAGAAGAAAACGATGGGAACGACGAGCATCTTGATGAGGTTCAGGAAGATACCGCCCACCGGCTTGAGCGCATACTTATCGACCGCGGGGAAGATACCGGGCAGGAAGGCGTTCAGGATCACGCCGACAACTATACCCAGCACTAACCCGATCATGATGTTTCGAGCCAGCGTCATAATGTCACTCCTCTGCTGCGTCCGGAGCCCAGGCTACCGGTCGAGCATCAGCCGAGTGCATTATACAGATTGCCGGCGCACATCACAATCCGGTGGGTCGAGGCGTCCGTAAGCACCGGACTCCCATCGTTCGCTTACCTCTGCGAATGAAGCGCCCGGCAGCATAGTGACCAACCAAAGCCAGACACACGAGCAGGATCGGCACAAAGCAGGCTGCCTTCGCGTCTCCTTTCAGAGAGATATACGGAGACGTGACCACAGCCATGACTGCGGCTGACAGGTACAGTGTGCCTTGGGGTTCTATGTCGTTCAAGTGAAGTATCAGGCGGATGATTGCCAGGTTGCACAGATAGATCAGGGCACTGACGGCCACTATGAAAGCGACCCCCGCGCGAAATGTGAAGTCGCCTAGCTCAGCGGCGGACGGATCCATCAGTCTTCCGAAGACCGTGTTGCCGGAGATCAGCCCATAGTCAGGGTAGCCTGAGATCGTCCTGCCAAGCCAGTCCGAAAGATAGCCTGCCGTCATCACAAGCAAGTTGTAGACAGGCGCCATCCTCCATGCAATACGCTGTCTCTGTCTGAACAGGAGCAGTGCCAGGCACAGAGCAATCAGGTCCACCGCATAGTTGAATGGCAGTGTCCTTACCAGCCAGTACCATGAGAACATCTGATCGAAGGGTGACTCTACAGGATTTGCATGGGCATGCGTAGAGGCCATCAACGCCAGCAGTGGGGCTGAGACAGCAATTGTCAGTACGCTTCTGATCGCCTTGTGTATCCTATCAGCCAACGGATCGCACCCTTTCCACCATCAATCTTTGCATCAGCACCGTCACTATTCGACAGTGCCATATGGAGCACCTTGTGGGTCAGTGGTCTGAACGGCAGACATCCGCCGATCCCCTCGGCCCGGAGGCCGGTCCCCCTTCCCAGGGGAACAGCGAGAACCCGCTATCCCTGCGCAGGGAGGCCAACGAACAGCCGGGCGTCGATGCTGGTAAGCGGATCGACCTCGCCGCTGGCGGCGGCATCAGCGAAGATGATGCCGGGGTACTTCGCCCTCATCGCCCGGTCGAGCACGTTGAACCCCTTCGGCTCGGCATACTCGCGGACGCCGTATGCCGCGCGAATGGTCTCCATCGCGATCGCGCCCATCGCCCCACGGGCGCTCGGGATCAGCGCGAACATATCCTCGGGCGACATCCCCTGCGCCCAGCCGTGACGGATCGGGACCTGCCATCCGTTGACGTCCGTCTCCACGCCCGTCGATCCCAGAAGCCTGACCAGCCAGCGCATGTTCCCCCGCGCGCGGCTCTTCACCGCCAGGAGTTGCGGGCCGAGATCGTCGCCGTCGAAGTCGGTCCGCGATGCCAACGCCTCCTCCAGAGCCGCCGCGTGCTTCTCCCACTCCTGTGGGTCGTCGCTCCTGGGCATCTCGGGCCGATGCAGGCTCTCCCCGATGAACGGACTGAGCGACGCCCCGGACTCCTGCGCGATCTGCAGTCCCAGATCGAAGAGCGCCTCCGCGGTTTCCAGCATGCGGTCAACGCCCTCTCGCTTCAGTACGCCGGCGAGAGTCTCGATGATCGAGTCGCGGGTAAGGTATCCATCCGGCAGAGCGATCTCGCTGCCGACGATGCGCTCGATCCGGCCCGGATCGGTCATGCTGAGCAACGCGAGCCCCCAGAGCGAATCGTGGAACGGAAAGATCAGCCTTACCTGCGACGGATCGCGTCGCAGGTGTCCGGCAATCGAGAACTTCTCGCCGGCCTCCTTCTGGCCTGTATCCGTGACCGGCAGGAACACCGCCGCCTGGTCGCCGTCGAAGTCCGCGTTCATCAGCATGCACGCCAGCGGGTGGAGCCGGATCGAGCGGTCGCCGGTGCGCACGGGATGGAACGCCAGCAGCGCGGTCGGCATGAACGTCGGCGCGCGGTTGAGCAGCACCCACGACCGGGCCATGGCCGCGTCGAGCGCCTGAGTTGCTTGGTCGGACCGGGCCTCGACCTCCGACATGCCGACCTCACGGGCGGCGAGCGGTCCGAAAAGCGCCCATGCTATGTCGTCCGCCAGGCCCATCTGATCGAGCCGCAGACCGACTCCCGGCGCGAGCACCGTCCGTCCGCTGAAGAGGACCCGTTGGCCGAGCTTCATGTGCTCCGATTCAAGCAGTTCGTCGAAGCAGGACCTCGCCGCCGACTGCAGGTCCGCGTACGCTCTCTGCTTCAGACTCTCCGGAGCGTTGGTCGAGATCATCCTGTTCATCTTCGTGTTCGCCTCGACGAGCGCCGCCCACGTAGGAGCGGATACCAATCCGCGATCCGGCGTTTGGGCATCGCCTCCCGGGCCGATCTTCTCCAGCATCCTCTCTGGCAGCCAGGGATGAGGTACCGGGCACGCCAGCTCGAGCGCCTCACCCTCGGGATCGGCGAACCGGAATGTCAGCCGGCCATCCTCCAGTTCCGCTTGGATGCCGCCCGCCGCCAATCGTTCGGCGACGTCGGCGAAGTCGGGCGTCGGCGGACCGGCCTGCTCAACCGGACCGGATGCGACCCGCTCGGCGAAGGTTTCCGCTCCCTCTCGCTCGACCGAGCGTGTGTTGAACTGCTCACGGATCAGTTCGAACGCTCCCATGTCTCTCATGGCGTAGTACTCGTTCTCGCCCTGCCTGTTGCCTGCACCGACACGGGACTCCCCGGGCTCTGTCACCCAGTGAATCTTGTCATGAGCGAGGTGGACGGTCTTGCCCCAGTAGACCCAGCCGACGGTGCTCGGTCGGTCGAGCTTCCGGCCGCCCTTGCCGAGCGTGAGGATCTCCATGCCGCTCTCGGGCAGACCGGCCTTCACGAGCCGCTCCCGGATCTCCTCGGCGCTCGGCGCGTGGAACGGCGGCGCGATGAACGGCGTCCCCTCGGCGCGGGCGATCCGTCCCGCGACGGCCTCCCTCACCGCCCCGAAGATCAGCCGGGTGTGGAGCGAGATGAAGTTGTACACCAGTTCCACCGGCGTGCCGTCCGGCAGATGCGGCATCTCATCGTCGGGAACGATGCGGCTGATCACGCCCTTCGCGCCGTGCCGATTGCTGAGCTTATCGCCCGGTTCGAGCGGCGCGGGGTAGTCGAGCCGCTTCGCCGCCGATTCGCTGACGAGGATGCTGTCCTCGTAAGTGTCGCGGCCCCACGAGACGAACGCCGTCAGCAGGTTGCGCCCGCACCAGAACCCCGGCGCGCTGAGTTCGTTGCCGGTCCGGACTAGGGCAGGCTCGGGCTCGGAGGGCACGACCCACTGGCGCATCATGTTGACCGCCATGAGCAGCCGGTTCGAGTCGTCGTGCTCCAGGAACGGCACCATCGACGCGGTGACGCCGAGCGCGGCTTCCGGCCGTCCTTCAATACACGCCCCAGGGGCGCACTCAGGACCGGCGGTGGTCCGGTCTGCGGCCGACCCCATTTGCCCTGTCTTGTCACGCGAAGCCGATGCCGATTGCCCTGAGTGTTCGCGGAGCGAGTGTATCGAAGGGCAATCGCCGATAATCAGCCTGCCGTCGCGAATCTCCGCGCCGACCGCGATCGAGAGTACCCGACCGATATTCGGACCCTCGGGAGTCTCGAAGGGGCAGACACGTCCGAACTGCGACGGTGTGATCAGCTTCTCCCGGGTCGGGACGAGCAGCCGACGCGAGTGTGCGATGGTTGCCAGGCAGTTGGTGTGGTCGAGCCACGCCCCAAGTTCCTCCACGGCCTCGACGACCCACGTATCGAGCGGGAGCCACTCGCGGATCAGCGGCTCGTCCCAGGTGATGTCCTTCGGGGCCTCGCCGAGCCGTTCGTTGATGTAGTCGAATAGCCGCTCGCCGACGCACTTGATCTCGGCGGTGTCGAGATGCTCGCTCGACGCGACCGGCGACACGATCATTCGTCCGGTGCGGACGCGGAAGATCCCGTCATCGTCCGGGCGGAGGATTTCGTACTCCATCTCGGTATCGCCGAGCATGACCTTCAGCCTGCAGGTGTAATCGCCGCATGCGGCCTGGTAGCCCGAGAGCGGCAGGCGGTCGGCAAGCAGTTCGGGCAGCCGCTCGTTGATGAACCGGTCGTAGGACTCTCTGTGCCACGGTGCGGATATGTTCAGTGCCATCACGATTCCTCCCATTCACGTTCGAGGTTGGTCCACTCGCGGGCGAGACGTTTTCTGGCGTAGTGCAGGCGCGATTTCACCGTGCCTTCCGGCAGTCCCAACGCCTCTGCGACCTCCTGGATCTCCATCTCCGACTCGTACACCAGCCTGAGGACCTCCCGCTTGTCGGCGGGCAGATCATCGACGAGCCGGCGGAAGAGCCGGCTTCTCTCGGCCATCTCGACTGCTTCTTCCGGACGAAGCGCCGAGGCGTCGGCCATACGGTCGGATGTCTCGTCGTCATCGGCCATCGGGGATTCCAGAGGCGCTTCCCTCCGACGGCGGACCGTTCGGAGGTGGTTCAGCGCCGTATTCGTAGCTATGCGGAGGATCCAACCCTTGAGCGACCCGCGCCCGTCCCACTGATCGGCGTGCGTCCACACCCTCAGCAGGACTTCCTGGGCCAAGTCTCGCGCGGAGTCCGAATCGCGGACGATGTCGTGGAGCCGGAGGGTGACCGCCTTCTCGTATCGCGCGGCAAGCGCATCGAAGGCATCGGAATCACCCCGGGCGATCCGCGACATCAGTTGTGAATCGGACAGATCGTGCATAGCCATCGCCTCAACGTCTCCCACTGCTGATGACACCGGGGATGACGCGGGGGTTCATGGGGAGAGGGTGGACAGTGAGCAGTAATCAGTGACCGGTGATCGGTGAGCAGTAGCAGGGCATTCGGGCGCCCGATCAGTAGTCGTGCCTGTGCTCGCGGATGTAGCGGAGAAGGAAGGAGAACTTCCCGCTGCTCGCGGCATCGCGCTCCTTCGCCAGTTCCTCTAACTCGCGCTCGAACTCGTCGGTCGTGACCTTCACGGCAAGCGAGCACCAGCGGCCGAACTCCCTGCGGTTCCTTCCACCGGCTACCGCGATGAGCGCTTTTCTGATCCGAGCCTTGTCATCCTCGGTGAGCGGGGCCTGTCTCAGCTTCTCGAGCAGATGCTCTTTCAGATAGCCCGAGCTATCGAACCACGGATCGACCTCAAGGAAGAGCAGTGCATCGTCGGTGTATTCTCTGTCGCCGTCCTTGATCTTCTGCGCGACCTCGTCCGACCAGAGGTAGTCGGTCGGCAGCGTGGTCTGCCGGGCGCGGGCGCAGGCATCCTGCCACGCCTGATATGCCTCCGGACTCTCGTTCCGTCGCGCACAGGTCTCGTGGATCGCTCTCTGTACGAGGTTCGACGTCTCTTCCGCCACTCGGATCAGGTTGCGCGTAGGCATGGGTCTATCCGGCCAAGGTCACGTCGTCGATATACTCGACGGTCACGCCCTGAGACGAGAGCAGGTCGTGGAGCCGTGGAGCCAGCTCGATCATGCCCGGGCGCTCTGTCCAGAAATGCGTGGCGTCGATGACGTTGATGCCGAGCGCCTTGGCCTCCAGGAACTGGTGGTGGTTCACGTCGCCGGTGACGTAGACATCCGCGCCGACGGACTTAGCCAGCC
Organism: uncultured bacterium; assembly: GCA_964466715.1. Lineage (GTDB taxonomy): Bacteria > Armatimonadota > UBA5829 > DTJY01 > DTJY01 > CAYXOC01. The sequence continues at coordinate 35,901 of CAYXOC010000026.1, read as the reverse complement.
CGATCCGCCGACTGCCGCCTCCGCCGAGGAGCGCAACCGTCTCGACGGGGGACGAGGGATCGCCCGCGATGCGCGGATCAGGCACGCTGAGCACTCTGCAGAGCATATCACGGAACGCCCCGAAGGTCGTCGGCTCCCGGAGCTTCCCGTACCTGCCGATCCCGTACACCCGGCCCTCGTTCGCCAGCGGATAGACGTCGTAGGCGACCTCCTCGTATGGGTGAGCGGCGACCATGGCGGTGATGGCGTCGTGGAGTCGGCTCTCCGGGACGATCATCTCCAGCCGGAACTCGGCTGCTTCCTCCAAACGGCCGACCTGGCCGATGTACGGCTCGGCGCCCGGGAGCGGCTTGAAGGTCCCGGTGCCGGGACTCCTGAACGAGCAGTGGGTATAGCTGCCGATCACTCCGCCACCCGCCTCGGCAATCGCATCCCGAACGTCCTCGACCGCATCGCCGGGAACGAAGGTCACGAGCTTGAACTGCTTGTCGGTCCAGGTAGGAAGCAGGACCTTGGTATCCATGACTCCGAGACGCTCGCAGAGGACGTCGTTGATCCCTCCGATCGCCGAATCGAAGTTGGTGTGCATGACGTAGAGCCCGGCGTTGGCATTGACGAGCCCGTAGACGAGCGATTGCGGGTAGACATCGAGCCGCACGGCCGGGAGCGGCTGCCATCTCGGGCTGATCAGCGGGTGGTGCGAGATGAGCAGGTCGGCGGACCGGCGTCGGACCTCGGCCACGACGCCGGGGGTCACGTCGAGCGTGACGACGATGCTCCGAACGTCCGCATCAGGATCGCCGATCTGCAGGCCGATCGCGTCGTCCTCCTGGGCGTACTTGGGTGGGGCGATGTCTTCCAGGATGCTGATGATGTCTCGCAGGATCATTGCTGCCTCCTTCGTCACATAGGACGCATAGGACCTATATCTCGGCGGCCAGCGCCCTCGCGTCGTCGCGGAAGAGCTTGTGGTAGGCGAACAGTCCCGCCGAGCCGCCGGTGTGAATGAAGACCACCGGACGATCTTTGCCGATGACGCCCTTCCGCGCGAGGTCGATCAGCCCGGACATCGCCTTGCCCGTGTAGACCGGATCGAGGATGAGCCCCTCGGTCCGTGCGGCCATCAGGATCGCATCCTTGCCCTCGGGTGTCGGGACGGCGTACGCCCGCCCGATGTATTCATCGTATGCCGTCAGACGGGTCTCGCCGGAGAACTCCGCCTCGATCATCTCCGCCGCGGCGGGGGCGATCCGCTCCACGCGCTGGACGATCTCCCATGCGGGCTGGCTGACGGATATGCCGAAGATCCTCGCGTTCGGGAGGAAGAGGTCGCAGCCGAGGACGACGCCGGCCACGGTCCCACATGAGCCGACCGCGAAGACTATGTCCGGGTTGTCGATGCCTAGCTCGCCAAGCTGGCCTGCAAGCTCGCGGACGGCGGTCACATATCCCATCGAGCCGAGTGGTGTCGAGCCGCCGATCGGAATCAGATACGGTGTCCGACCCGCCGCTCTGAGCGCGTCGGCCTCGGACTCCATCGCCTCCATCAGGCGCTCCATCCCCGCCTCGCGGATGAACACCATTCGCGCGCCGAGGATCGTGTCGAGCAGCAGGTTGCCCTCGAACTCCTGCGGCATCGGATTGGTCAGGAAGAGCACGCAGTCGAGCCCGAGCTTCCGGGCGGCCGCGGCGGTCATTCGCGCGTGGTTCGACTGGTTGCCGCCGCAGGAGATGGCTACATCGGCGCCCTGGTCGATCGCTTCGGCCATCAGGAACTCGAGCTTGCGAGCCTTGTTCCCGCCGAGCGCGAGGCCGGTGTTGTCGTCGCGTTTGATCAGCAGGTTGTCGATGCCGATCGCCGCCGCCAGGTTCGGCGCATCCTCCAGCGCGGTCGGAAGGTTGGCGAGGTAGACTCGCGGCAGGCTGTCTAGTTTCACTGGTTGGCACTCCTTCGTATGGCCGATGGGACGTATGGGACTCATGGGACCGATGTGACATATGGGACCGGCGGATCTCCGTGTCCCCGTGTCCCCGCGTTTCCGCGTCCCCCATGCCATTCTACCCAATGCTACCTATCCGGTCAACCTGGCGCACTATTTCGCAACTTTCCGCTGAGAGATGTTGACAAACCCGTGGAATCCGGGTATCATATAACCAGGTTATATGATAATGTGGTTATCCGATCTTCGGAGCAGGACCAATGAACGACCGAGAACTGCTGACACAGACACAACACGTTTCGGATATCTTTACCCGGGTTCTCAGGACTCTCACCGTCGGGCCGCTTTCCGATGACGGAGAGGTGACGATGGCCCAGTACCAGGCGCTCAAGCACATCGAGCATCACGGCCCGTGCACCATCGGCAGCCTCGCGGAGGGCCTAGGGATCAGCCAGCCCGCCGCCACGATGCTCGTTGATCGTATGGTGAAGCGTGGGCTCGTCGGACGCGAGCCGGGGCGCACCGACCGCCGGCAGATGGAGGTCAGCCTCACCGACCGCGCTCGGGATCTGCTCCGCCGAGCGGATGAAGAGCGCGCCGAGCGGCTCTCGAAGGTGCTCTCCCGCATGGACCGCAAGGAACGGGAGCAGCTTCTCGTCTCTCTGGAGCGGTTCGTCTCGGCGGCGGTCGAGATGGAGAGCGCCGTGCAGGATGCCTGCCTGCGGTGCGGCGTCAGTCACGACGATGCCTGCGTGCTGAACAGAGTCCACATGAGGCTGAAGGGCACGGAAGTGACGAAAACATGAGGGGCAACGAGTGAGACTGCTTCCCTTACTCCTTAGCCGTTTGGAGGTTTTCCATGAGCAAACTGATCTACCTTGACCATGCAGCAACTACGCCCATCCACCCGGATGTGCTCCAGGCCATGATGCCGTACCTGACCGACCAGTATGCGAATCCGTCCACGCTCTATTCCTTCGGCAGAGAGGCGAACGCCGCCGTGGAGGAGGCGCGGGCGAAGGTCGCGGCGCTGATCGGCGCCGACCCGGTCGAGGTCTACTTCACCGCCGGCGCGACCGAGTCGGACAACTGGGCGATCATCGGAGCCGCGCTCGCACACGAGAAGCGCTCCGGCGACGGGAGCCGCCAGGCGATCAAGAACCACATCATCACGTCGGCGATCGAGCACCACGCGGTCCTGGAGACCTGCGAGTACCTGGAGAAGCGCGGATTCGAAGTCACCGTGCTGCCGGTGGACGAGCACGGACTCGTCGATCCGGAGGACGTCCGCCGCGCGATCACCGACAAGACGATCCTGATCACGATCATGCACGCGAACAACGAGATCGGCACGATCGAGCCTATCGCCGAGATCGGAGCGATCGCGCGGGAGCGGGGCGTCCTCTTCCACACCGACGCGACCCAGTCGGTCGGCAAGGTCCCGGTGGACGTGAAGGCGACGAACATCGACCTGCTCTCGCTCTCCGGCCACAAGATGTACGGCCCGAAGGGGATCGGGGCGCTCTACATCCGCAAGGGCGTGCGCATCCAGCCCTACATGCACGGCGGCGGCCAGGAGAGCCGGAAGCGCGCCGGCACGCACAACGTCCCGGGGATCGTCGGGCTCGGCAAGGCGGCCGAGATCGCTCAGGCGACGATGGCGGAGGAGTCCGCGCGGCTCATCGAGCTCCGCGACTGGCTGATCGAGCGGCTGACGACGACCATCCCGAACGTCCGGCTGAACGGCCATCCGACGAAGCGGCTCCCGAACAACGTGAACGTGAGCGTGCAGGGCATCGAGGGCGAGTCGATGATCCTTTCGCTCGACATGTTCGGCATATGCGTGTCGAGCGGCTCCGCGTGCACCTCCGGCGACCTCTCGGCGTCGCACGTGCTCCTGGCGATCGGCCTCCCGCACGAACTGGCGCACGGCTCGCTCCGGATGACGCTCGGCCGCTCGACGACACGGGAGGACCTCGAAACGGTCGTCGAGGCGCTGGCTGGTACCGTCACGCGCTTGCGAGCCATGTCGCCGATGTATGCGTAGGGGAAACACGAATGATACGAATGGGCGAATACAGGGGAAAATCCTAGTTGAGCTGTTCCCGGTGGTTCATGCTGATTAGCGATAGCTTATGTTGCCAAGGAACCGACGCACGAATGGGTAATTCAGACAATGCGAATGGGCCGATGGAAGGCGTGTGCCCTCCTCCGCCCATTCGTATCACCTGTCTTCCTTCCTCATTCGTGTGGGTCAACTTGACAGCATAGACCTGCGTACCCCAATCCGACCTGACACCAACATCGATGCCTGATCTTCCCCACCCATTCGATCATTCGTGCTATTCGTGTTTCCCCTCCCGTTGTGCTATAATCAGCCGTAGCAGTCACAGGAGGGGTATGGTTTGCAGAGTCTGACGCAGAGACAGCAGGAGGTGCTGGAGATCATCCGCCGGCACATATCCCGGAACGGCCAGTCGCCGACCGTGCGCGAGATCGCTCAGGCGCTCGGCGTCCGCTCGACCTGCACCGTCCACAAGCACCTCGAGGCCCTGGAGAAGAAGGGCGTCATCACCAAGTCGAAGTACGGCTACCGGAGCATCGAGCTTCCCGGCGAGATCTCGCCCAGCCAACTGAAGTCGATCCCGGTCCCGGTGGTCGGTCGCATCGCCGCCGGACAGCCGCTTCTCGCCGGGGAGAACATCGAGACCTACCTGCCCATTCCCGGCGACCTGACCATGTCCGGCGAGCTGTTTGCCCTCAAGGTGCAGGGCGATAGCATGCGTGATGCCGGCATCTTCCACGGTGACATCATCGTGGCACGGCGGCAGGAGACCGCGGCGAACGGCGACATCGTCGTGGCGCTGCTCGACGATGAGGCGACCGTCAAGACCTTCTACCACGAGGGCGACCGAGTCCGCCTCCAGCCCGAGAACTCGGACTACGAGCCGATCCTGGCGCGGGAAGTCCAGGTGCTCGGCAAGGTGACGCTTTCCATTCGGCAGTTCTAGTAACCAGTGACCGGTCTACAATTCCACTGATCACCGATCACCGACTTACCCATGCTCGACCCCGAACTACGCCGCAGACTGTCCCGTGTGAACCGCGAGCGTCCCTCCCCGGAGGCGACGCCGCCCTCAGCCGCGCCTGAGCCTCGGATCGTCACGCTGGAGGAGGCGGTCCCGGGCCGAGTCCACGCCCACGAGCATGGCAGCCTCTACGTCTGCGAGCGGAAGCTGGAATCCCTGATGCCGAAGGACGCCGAATCGATCACCGCATCGATCGGCGAGGTGGCGAAGCTCGGATGGCCGCCGGAGACGGTGCTCTTCCTCGACATCGAGACCTGCGGCTTGGCGAACTGCCCGTTGTTCCTGATCGGGACGCTGATGGTGCGGGGGAACGAGGTCGTGGTCGAGCAATACTTCGCCCGCGACTACTCGGAGGAGCGCGCGGTCCTGGCTCACCTGTCGGACGTCGCCTCGAACCACGGGATGCTGATCACCTACAACGGCAAGACGTTCGACGTCCCGTACATCCGCGACCGGATGATCTTCCATCGGATGTGGTACGAGTTCGACCACGAGCACCTCGACCTGCTGCAGCGCGCTCGGAGGCTCTGGCGAGGCAGGCTGCCCGACTGCAAGCTTCAGACGCTGGAGCAGCACCTCTGCGGCCGCCGGAGGTACGGCGACACGCCCGGCCACCTGATCCCCGAGCTCTATCACCAGTTCGTACGCACCGGCAACGCCGCCCCGCTGGAGGGCATCTTCCACCACAACGCCCTCGACTTGATCACGATGGCGGAGCTTCTGGCGAAGCTCTTGTAGGAGCGGCTTCCTAGCCGCGAAACCACCTATCGCGGCTAGGAAGCCGCTCCTACAAGGTGAGTCGCGTCGTATGAACTACTTCCGCAGGTACACCCGTCCCACGCCCTTGTCGAGGGTGACCGTGTTCGAGGAGAGGTCCTTGCCCGCGAAGACATCGCGCCACTTACCCTTGGGGAGCGTCACCCTCGCGCTTCGGGACTCGCTCGATACCACCACGATCCCCTTCTCGAAGTCGCGCATGTGGTAGCCGTCTCCCGCCTTCATCGGGCCGGTCGCCTTGCCGAGCCGGAGCTTGTAGAGATCGCGCGCCGTGTCCTTCGCCGAGAACCAGTCCGCCCAGATGAAGCCGGAGAGCCGCGCCCACGCGTAGCAGTAGAACGCGTCCTCCCGCGGAGGATTCGGCGTGTGGCCGATGTACGAGAGCGCGATCAGCGGGTGACCCTGATCCGCGATCGGGCCCCAGGCGCGCTGGAAGTTGAGGACTTGCGACTCGCTGTGCCATCGGACCTTCGATGCCCAGGTGCAGATGTAGGACTCCAGCATCTGCCCGTCGCACGCGCCGACCCACGCCTGATTCGGGTAGCCGCCGTTCACGAAGACTACCTTGTCGTCGCCATAGCGCTTCACCCGGTACCGCACGGCCTCCAGGAGCTTGCGGTAGGCGTAGGTGTTGTCCTTGTCCTTGTAGATGTGGCGGTGGCGGTTGAACTTCGGGCCCTCACAGTGGACGTCGGGATGCGCATTGTCGATGAAGAGGCCGTCGACGCCGAGATCCATCATGTACTTGGTGTACTCCAGCGCATAGTCGCGGAAGCCGGGCGAGTTCGGGCAGACGGTCTTCCAGCCGGTGTTCTCCGTGCCCTCGAAGATCGAGACGCCGATCGAGCCGTCGGACTTGATCACGTTCCAGTCAGGATGCTTGGCGAGGTCGGCGCGCTGATACTCGTGCGGCGGCATCTGGTAGAAGGTGACGTAGGCGAGCACCTTCGTGCCCTGCTTGTGCGCCTTCTCGATCACCTCCCTATCGAGCGGAACACCGATCACGAAGGGCGTATCGCGCATATCCTTGACGGCTTCGTCGGTCCACCGCTTGTACCAGCCGTTGCAGGTCTCGGCATCCTGGAGCCATCCGGCCGAGCAGCAGGAGACGATGATGAATGTGAATGTGACCGCAGCTAGAGTCTTCATGATAATGCATTCGGCAGGGAGATCATTACTCCTGCGGCACTGCTCTCGGATTGACACTGCGGCGGGCGGGGACTATACTGGTCACACCACAACGGGGGAGGTGCCGCATGACCGAGCCGTTTGTTTTCGGCGGCGTCCCGATGCCGTCGCTCGAATTGAGTGAGATCCTGAAGCACGGACGCGCCGACCTGGTGCACTACCTCGGGGAGGCGATCTACGCCAACTCGGACCCCGACTGCGTCTCGCGCCAACGGGAGCGGATGATCGCCACCATGCGCATCCACGCCGCCCGCGTCGGTCCGAGGCCGACCTACCTCCTCCGAGCGCCCGGACGCCTGAACGCCTTCCTGGAGTATATGGACCTCTGCGGCGGCGATCACATCTCGACCACCGTAGACGGCGACATCCCCGTGGCGGTCAGCCTCAGGGACGATGACATCGTGACCGCAGTGAACGCGTTCCCGATGTTCCCGCCGGGCCGGTTCTCGATCTCAGACGAGATCGCCCGGTTCCGCGGCGCGCCCTGGACCGACGACATCACCGGCGGCCTGCCGGATGACTGGAGCTCGCGCACGAAGATCCATCCCCACTACGGCCATCCGCAGGGCATGTGGCTCAACTACGTCCGCAGCCCGTTCCTGCGCATTGCCTGGGACCTGCCGGAGATCAGCCTGCGGGGAGTGGACATGACGTTCGGGCCGAGCAGCCTCCCGCTCCGGACCGGCATGAGCTCCTCCTCGGCGATCATCGTGCTCGCTTTCCTGGCCATCCATCTCGCAAACGAGGACCAGCTTCCCATGTGGAGCATCGGCGAGATCTGCGCCATGCTCGGCGAGGCGGAATGGTATGTCGGCACCCGCGGCGGCGCGAACGACCAGACCACCATCCTACGGAACACGCCGAACGGCCTGCTCTACAACCGGCATTCGAAGTCGCCGATCGAGTGCACGCCGCTCCCTCCGCTCCACGGCGTCAGGGTCGTGATCGCCAACTCGCTCTGGGAGGTCAGCCCGCACCTCGGGGCGACGCGCATCGTGAACCAGCGCAAGGGGTGGATGAACCTGGCGGACAACCTGCTCTCGCTCATAGTGCGGACGGTACGGCAGCACCTGGAGTCGGGAGGCAAGACCGAGCCCGGCTGGCTGAGCGATCTGCTGCCCGACTGGGTCGATCGATCAAACCTGTCCGGCCTGGAGTCGCGCGCGCTCTGGGAGTCGATCTGCGCCCGGTACGTCTCACTCGGCAGCCTGGTGGAGGACCTGCTCGGTGTGCCCGACCAATCGATCGAAGACCTGATCGGCCTCCTCCCGGAGGAGATCAACCCGTCCGATATCCGGGACGGCATCGCACCCGCTGATTATCCCGCATCCGACAACGGCGGCTACCGAGCCCGGAACGCAGCTGAGTTCTTCCACAAGCAGAACCGGATCGGCCGGAGCATCGAGCGTCTCCTGAAGGAGGCTCACGGCCGTCTCGAGTCCGGCGAGATCACCACCGACTCCGAGGAATACGATGGATACCGCCGCCAACTCGGCTCGCTGATCGAGGGCATCCAGGCGTCCCTGCGCGACGACTTCCAGGTGAGCAACGCGCTGATTGATCGGATGTTCGAGATCGCGCAAAGGGGCCCCGGGTTCCTCGGCGGCAAACTGATGGGCGCCGGGACGGGCGGATACACCGCGATGCTCGTTCGCGCGAACGACGTGGAAGCGTTCTGCCGGCATCTCGACAAGCACTACTACGGGAAGCCGGAGAACTTCGCGGAGTACAGGGAGAGACTCCGGCGGCTGGAGCAGAACTCGGGCAAGGGCGCGCTCGTGCGCAAGGCGGTGACCGACATGATGGTCAACCTCGAGAACGCGCTCAGATACCCCTCCGATCAGCGCCGCGCGGTTACATTCAGCCGCGGCGCCTGCCTGGTGGAACTCGACCGGTTCAGGGAGTAGGATCTACTGTAGAAGCAGCTTCCCAGCTGCGATACCACTGGTCGCCGGGTACAACCCGGCGACAACGTTGCGGGAATACGTTCCGTCAATCCCGTCCGAAGGCCGCCACCTCCGATGCCGCCACGAGGCCCCCGATCTCGCCCGGCGTGAAGCCGAACCGCTCCATCAGCAGTTCGTATTCATGGGTCAGCGTAACGTTGCAGACCGTTGGATCGTCGGTATTGATGGTGATCGGCACCCCGGCGTCGTAGAGGTACCGGACCGGGTGGCTCTCCAGCGACTCGACGGCCCTCGTGAGCACGTTGCTCGTAGGGCAGAGCTCGAGGTAGACCCCGCGATCCCTCACCAGCGCGACGACCTCCGGGTCGCGGACGACTCTCACCCCGTGCCCTATCCGCGTCGCCCCGAGCGACTCGATGGCCCCCCGGACGCTCTCCGGGCCGGCATCCTCACCGGCGTGGGCCGTGATCCCAAGCCCCGCCTCGCGGCAGATGCGGAACGGATCGATGAACAGCTCCGGCGGGTAGCCGCGCTCCCGGCCGGCGATATCGAGGCCGACGACGCCCCGGTCGGCGTAGTCGAGCGCGAGCCGGGCAAGCTCGATCGGCGTCGGCCAGGGCATGCGCATCGTCTCCTCCGAGAGGTCGCGGCTGATGCTGACTATCATCTTCGCCGTCGTGCCCGGGTATCGGCGCGCGGCAGTCTCGATCCCCTCCACGATGCCGTCCATGACGTCGGTGAGCGCCAGCTTGTAGTAGAAAGCCATGAACTCCGGGCTGAACCGCAGTTCGACGTAGCTGACATTGTCGAGGTGGGCGTCCTCGACGGCCTCGAAGGCGATGCGGGCGATCGCCTCCCGATCGGTGAAGCACATCTTGATCGTGCGGAATGGGATCAGGAACTCCCCGAGATCGGCGACCTGACCGGAGAGTTGGACGATCTTCGCCAGTTCGTCGGGATCGTAGGTCGGGAGAGGGACTCCGCGGTCGCGGCAGATGTCGGCGATGGTGGCGGGCCTCACCGCGCCTTCGAGGTGGCGGTGGAGATCGGACTTGGGCAGCGAGAGCAGATGGTCGTGCATGGTGGTATTATACCATGTCGGGCGGATACGGCGGATGCAGCGAGCGTCCGGTGTGGCGTCGCGCGTCCTGACGGCTTCGTCGTCATGGGATCGGCAATGATACCTGATCTCCTGACGACTCCGTCGTCAGGTGGCGAAAGGGGACAGCGCGCATCCCCACATGCGTGCGTCAGGGCCTTGAAGCGTGACACGAGGCATGGTATGCTTGTCCCGTGAGCATCTCCATCGACATCGAGAAGTGCAACGGATGCGGGGTCTGTCTCCAGACATGCACGCTCGGCAACTTCACGCCGGGCGACGGCGGCAAGGTCCACCCCGCCGACGGGTTGTACTGCTTCGCCTGCGGACACTGCGTCGCCGCATGCCCAACCGGCGCGATGAGCCATTCCGCGCTCGACTCCTCGGCGTTCGAGCCGATCGATGAGGCCGCCCGACCGAGCTTCGACCGATTCCTAAGCTTCCTGAAGATGCGTCGATCGAGGCGGGAGTTCAAGCCCGACCCGGTTCCGCGTGAGGAGATCGAGAAGCTGCTCCTGGCGGCGGTGGAGGCCCCGAGCGCGATCAACAGCCAGAGCGTTCTCTACACCGTCGTCACCGACCCCGCCGCGCTCAAGGCGATCTCCGACCGGGCGGCGTCCGCCATCAGGAAGATGGCGGCGGTCATGCGCAACCCGGTGATCGCCGCCATCTGGAAGCTGCTCGCGCGCCCGATGTACGAGGAGACGATGGAGTTCCTCCCGCTCATCGACTGCCTGATGAAGCTCCAGAGCGAGGGACGCGACATGATCCTCTACGACGCGCCCTGCCTGATCCTGCTCCACGCGCCGAAGTCCGACATGTGCGCGCCGATGGATGCCGTCTTCAACGCGGAGAACATCCTGCTCGCCGCCGAGACGCTCGGCCTGGGTGCGTGCGTGATCGGGTTCGTCTACGAACCGATGAGCAAGGACGCCGGCATGAAGCGTCTGGCGGGCATCCCGAAAGATCACAAGGTGTTCTCGGCGATCGCGCTCGGATATCCGAGGTTCCGCTACCACTCGTCACCGCCGAAGAACCCACCGATAATGCACTATGTCTGAGCTATCCGATCCGTCGGAAACACCGGAGGTTTACCATGAGACCGAGCAATCCGCCGTACCTGGGAGCGGCTTACTATCCCGAGGACTGGCCGCTGGAGCAGATCGATGCCGATATCGCCCTGATGAAGGAGGCCGGCTGCAACGTCATGCGCGTCGGCGAGTTCGCGTGGAGCCGCATGGAGCCTGAGGAAGGCAAGTACGACTTCGACTGGCTGCACCTCGTCGTCGAGAAACTCGGCGCGGCGGGGATCTCCGTCCTCATGTGCACGCCGACCTGCACCCCGCCGATCTGGCTCACCGAGAAGCATCCCGAGATACTCTTCGTGCGCGCGGACGGCAAGCCGACCTACCACGGCGCGCGGAGGCATACCTGCCCGAACAGCCCGGTCTACCGCGAGCACTGCGCCCGAATCGCGACGAAGATGGCGGAGGAGTTCGGCCAGGACGACCGCATCATCGGCTGGCAGATCGACAACGAGGTGAGCGCGCTCACGTGGAACCGCCCGTGCGTCTGTCCGGTCTGCAGGAAGAAGTTCGCGGAAAGCATGAGGAAGCGCTTCGGCACCATCGAGGCGCTCAACGCCGCGTGGGGGACCGACCTCTGGAGCCAGACCTACCAGTCGTTCGATCAGCTCCCGATCCCGGACCCGGATACCTGGCATCACCCGAGCCTCCAGACCGCGTGGTCGGAGTTCAACAGCGATTCATACGTCGAGTTCGTGAAGCATCAGGCGGATATCCTCCACCGACTGACCAAGCATCCCATCGGCACGGACATGATGCCGACTCACGTCGTCGATTACGGCGACATGCACCGGGCGCTCGACGTGGTGCAGTTCAACCACTACAACGTCATGGAGAACCTGTGGCAGTCGGCCTTCTGGTTCGATCTCTGCAGGCCGATCAAGCCGGCGCCGTTCTGGAACACCGAGACTCAGACGTGCTGGAGCGGCTCGATTGCGACGAACGGCTACCGCGAGCTGGGATTCTGCCGGGCGAACACGTGGCTTCCGATCGCGATGGGCGGCGAGGCGAACCTCTACTGGCTGTGGCGGCAGCACTGGAGCGGCCAGGAACTGATGCACGGCGCGGTCGTGACGAGCGCCGGACGGCCGATGCATACCACGGTCGAGGTGCGGGAGGTCGCCGGGGGATTCGAGAAGGCGGCGGAGTTCCTGAGCGGCACGCGCCTGACCAAGTCCGGGCTGGCGCTCCACTACTCGCACAAGGCCGGATGGATGCTCGAGTGGCAGCCGATGGTGAACGGCTTCAACTACACCGGCGCGATCCTGGACCGCGCATACCGCCCGATGATCCAGGCGCAGCTTCGGCCGGACGTGATCCTTCCGCCTGCGGACCTCGGCGACTACCGAATGATCTTCAGCCCGTTCCTTCCGTGCCTCGACGAGGCCGGGCTTCGTGAGCGGCTGCTCGCGTGGATCGAGGCGGGCGGAATCTGGATCGTCGGCCCGATGACGGACATTCGGACGGCCGACGCGGCCAAATTCACCCATGCGCCCTACGGGAGCCTGGAGGAGTGGGCCGGCGTCTACTGCAAATACGAGATCCCCGGCGAGCCGCGCGATTTCGGCATCAGATGGTCGGACGGCCGGGAATCGAAGGGCTCGGTCTGGTACGATGCGCTGGAGCCGAGGGGCTCGGAGGCGCTGGCGATCTACACCGAAGGCCCGATGAAGGGGCTTGCAGCCGTCACCCGACGCAAAGTCGGCGACGGGCAGATCGTCATGCTCGGCACGATGCTCCAGCCGAAGGATCTGCAGATGCTCCTCATCATGCTCGGCCAGATCGCGGGCGTTCAGCGCGCGGCGGAGGCGACCGAAGGCCTGGTGGTCGTGCCCCGCGCGGGCCAGGCGGGCAAGGGCATGGTGGTGGTAGAGGTGGAGAACCGTCCCGCGGGCCTGGTGGCGCGAGAGCCGGTGGTAGACCTGCTCACGGGCAGGGAGTACCAGGGCGGCATCGACGTCCCGGCGTACGGAGTGATGGTGCTCCGGGAGATCTAGTCAGCTTGGACACACGGTGTCGGCACTGAAAAATGGGAGGCCCCTTCCGGAGCCTCCCATCCGATTGTTCTGCTGTCAGATGACTACCAGCGCTCGCGGCGTCCGCCGCCACCGCCGTAGCCACCGCCGCCTCGCTCTCGGCCTCCACCATAACCGCCGCCACCGCCGTAGCCGCCACGACCGCCGCCACCGCGGCTCTCTCTCGGACGCGCCTCGTTCACAGTGAGGGTGCGGCCCTGATACTCCTTGCCATTGGTCTGCTCAATGGCTTCCTGAACGTTCTCCTCAGGCAGATCGACAAATCCGAAGCCTCGGCCCTGGACGATACGGGCATCCGCGACGGGTCCCCACGGATCGAACAGGCTCCTGAGATCCTCCTCCGTGGTGCTGTAGGACAGATTACCTACGTACAGTGATTTCGTTGCCAAGACTACTCCTTCTTCCTGGGGACGATCTCCCCGATTACTGATTCGGCAAGGCGACTAGCCACAGGGCTAACTGAACGCGCGGCCAACACTCGTTCCAGAAAGAAGAACATCCGCACGGATCACTCGCTAGGCTCAAAGCCGTTTTGCCTCGCTCATTATACCGCAACATACGTTCTTCACAACATTTTTTTGGATTCTTGACAGTCACCCGTCCCGCTGGTGCTCGATTGACTCGATCACTCGAGGTTGTCATTCCAAACGAAGTGGACGATGCGGTGTTTTCAGAGCATATGAGCGGCTGAATGTTTCGGATCGGGGGCGGCTGGATACATTCGTAGTGGCCGGTGCGGTTCACACGACTACTCGTGTTTGCCTGGAGACGGGGCACGTATCTCGTGGGTCCTTGCGCCGGCCGTTTCCGTTGGCGGTACTGATGAGTCTGAGGCGAACCGGCCTCCCGGCCGCAAAGACATCCTGCCGAGTCAGCGATTCGAATAGCGCTCCACCGGAGGACGCATATGAAGCGGGGGAAGATCTCCCCAGACCCCGGCGGCAGCCAATGGTGCCATCCCCCTCGCACGCTCGTATACCTTACGGACCCGGCGAATCCCTGCTCGATGGCAAATGGGATGTCGGTCATGCAGGCCAGCGCAGTCCCAGTTCCGGGGCAGGTGTAGAGATCTCGTCCCCCTGCTTGTACACTGGGCTATACCCCACCGGACGGAGTTACGAAACATATGAGGACAGCGCCTCTTGCGAGCCATCGAATATCGGATCGGGGAGCGCGAGACCCCGAAAACGTTGAAAAACCTGGTAATTCTACCGTTAAGTTATCCTCATGCCCTGCCAACAATTACAGTAGGCGTGTCCCTTACTTACCTCCGTCGCGGGCCGTTCCAAGCAATTGGAACGGCCCGTGTATCTTTCTGCGGACAATCGCTCGCGCCGATCAGATGCTCCGGTCCACCGCCTCGGCGACCGCTCTCAGTGACCCCATCAACTCCGCGAACCGCTCCGGCTTGAGCGACTGCTGGCCGTCGCAGAGCGCCGACTTCGGGTCCGGGTGCACCTCGACGATCAGCCCATCGGCTCCAGCCGCGACCGCCGCCCGGCTCATTGCCGACACGAACCGCCAATCCCCCGTCGAGTGGCTCGGATCGACGATCACCGGCAGATGCGAAATCTCCTTGATCAGCGGGACTGCCGCCAGATCGAGCGTGTTGCGCAGGTAGGTCCGATCGAGCGGATGGACTCCCCGCTCGCAGAGAATGACGTTGGGGTTGCCCTGGCTGAGGATATACTCGGCGGAGAGCATCAGCTCATCGATGGTTGCGCTCGATCCCCGCTTGAGGACCACGGGATGCCGGGTGCGGCCGACCGCCACCAGGAGCGGGAAGTTCTGCATGTTCCGCGCGCCGATCTGCAGGATATCGGCGTGCTCGGCGACGACATCGACATCGTGCTGGTCGAGCACCTCGGTGATCGTCGGCATTCCGGCGGCCTCCCCGGCCTCCTTCAGGAGCCGGAGACCCTCCTCGCCGAGTCCCTGAAACGCGTAGGGAGAGGTTCGAGGCTTGTATGCGCCTCCGCGGAGGATGCGTCCTCCCGCCGCCTTGACGGACTCAGCCGCCGACAGGAGCTGTTCGCGGCTCTCGATCGCGCACGGACCCGCCATGACCACGACCCTGTTGCCTCCGACATCGACACCCCCGACGCTCACGATGGTGTTCGCCGCGTGGAACTCCCGGGATGCGAGCTTGTAGGTACGGCTGACCTGAGTGATGTGGTCTACGCCCGGGAGCGCCTGGAGGGCATCCGTGAGCGGCTCGCGCAGATCCGCCGGGATGGAGCTTGCGACGCCGATGACGGTCCGGTCGCCGCCGGGCAGGTCGAGGGCGGTCATGCCGTGATCGGTGATCCGCTGGATCACCCGGCGGATATCTTCAGGCAGGGCGTCGGCTCTCATCGCGATTATCATGGTGTGCGCCTCCGGGAACGGCAAGATGTGACTTTATCTTAACGTTTTGCGGTCCTGTATGCAAGGGCTGAGGCCGACCGCTCGCGCCGGGCGAACGCACCTTACCAGTGCGTCATTGCCCGTGTAGGGGGAGCTTTCCGATCGGAGATCGGCAGCTCCGACGATACCACACCAACCCGTAGGAGGGGTTTTCCGGGCGGTTTGTGCCCGGTAACCCCGAATGTCACCCGGATGCATCAGCGTAGGGAACGGACGCTGTCCCGTCCCGTTGGCTGTAGGTCTCCATAAAGCGGAACGCGACGGCGGGCGTTCCCTACACGGCACACCCGAGGGGCTTCGGTAGCGCCGTTCGCACAAACCGCGAACTCTGCTTCCGAAGCATCAAGCCTCCCGTAGGAGGAGTCTTGCGGACGGTCTGTGTCCGCCAACTCCGACGTCGGGATTAGCGATCCTAAGGGATCGCAAAATCCCTCCTACACGGAACAAATGCGCTCTCCCTGGCCTGCCTTCTGCACAATACCAGAATGAATTCCCGCACGAACGTCGAATGGGATGATGTATCACCCAATCCTCGCAGGCTGAAAGGAATATCCACATGGCCAAGATCAAACACATTGTCCTCGTGTCGCTGGCGGTTCTTCTCATCCTGTCGGCATTGACCGCCTGCGCGGCGGTGAAGCCGAACGTCCTCTTCTCCGACGGAGCCGTCCTCCAGCAGGGAATGCGCGTCCCGGTGTTCGGCACGGCATCCGAAGGCGAGAAGGTCACGGTCAAGTTCCAGTGCCAGACCGTCAGCGCAATCGCTCACGGCGGCTACTGGATCGTCCACCTCGAGCCGCTCAAGGCCGGCGGTCCGTACACCATGAAGATCAACGACCTGGAGTTGAAGAACATCCTGGTCGGCGAAGTGTGGATCTGCAGCGGCCAGTCGAACATGGTCTGGCCGGTCTCGAAGTGCGATAACGCCGAGGCCGCCGTCAAGTCGTCCGCCGATCCGATGCTCAGGCTCTTCACGGTGCCGCAGAGCGACCGCGTGAAGCCTATCGAAGCAGAGTGGCGAGAATGCAGGCCCGAGACCGTCGCCAACTTCTCCGGAGTCGGCTACTTCTTCGGGCGCGACCTGCGGAGCAGCCTCAAGGTGCCCGTCGGACTGATCAGCTCGTGCGTCGGCGGGACTCCGGCAGAGGCATGGACGAGCCGCGAGGCCCTCAGGGCCGATCCGGATCTCAACTACATGCTCAAGTCGCCCCCGAGGACCGGCAAGGGCCGTCCCGCGTGTCTCTACAACGCGATGATCGCGCCCCTTCAGCCGTACGGTATCCGCGGCGTCATCTGGTATCAGGGCGAGGCGAACAGCGACAGGCCGATGGAATACCGGAACCTCTTCCCGACGATGATCAACAACTGGCGCGAGGCGTGGGGCCAGGGCAACTTTCCGTTCCTCTTCGCTCAACTCGCCCCGTACGCCGCGAAGGACAGGCAGTGGCCCGAGACCTGCGAGGCCCAGCTCCTGACAAGCCTGACCGTTCCGAACACGGCCATGGCGGTGATCAACGATGTCGGTGAAGAGAACGACATCCACCCCAAGAAGAAGGAGCCCGTGGGACATCGACTCGCGCTTGCGGCTCGTGCCCTGGTCTACGGAGAACAGATTGAGTACTCCGGCCCCGTCATCAAGGACATGAAGATCGAGGGAGACAAGGCGATCCTGAGCTTCGATCATGTGGACGGCGGGCTGGTGGCCAGGGACGGCAAGCTGAGCGACTTCACCATCGCCGGCGCCGACGGCAAGTTCGTCCCGGCACAAGCCGAGATCCGCCGGGAGCGTGGGATCGTAGTCTGGAGCCCGGGGGTTCCGAACCCGGTGGCCGTGCGGTACGGCTGGTCGAACTGGATGGTAGGAAGTCTGTTCAACAAGGCCGGGCTTCCCGCCAGTTCGTTCCGCACCGATATGCCGTAGATCACGCCCTGTAGGAGGGGATTCCGATCCCGGAATTCCCACGCAACGCCATGAATTCGGGGATCGGAATCCCCTCCTACAATGATTTTGAGATATGCTTTAGCCCCTCGTGGGCGTCAGGCCTCGCAGACGTAGCTCATCTGCTCGCCGGTCTCGATCTCGTCGGTGACGCGCTTGCGGCCGACGAAGCGGCCGGCGATGCTGAGGACGCGCTCCCTCTGATCCTCATCATAGACGATCCCCGAGAGGACGATGCGCTCGTCCCGGACCCGGACTTCGAGGTCCGCACCGCCGAGTTCGGGCTCGGTCAGGAGCGCGTCGCGGATCGTCAGCGCGAGCGGATGCTCCTCAGCGGAGACGACTATCGGCTCCTCCATGTCCGGCTCGTGCTCCCACGGCATCGCCACCGATGTGACCATGGGCAGTTCGCTCATACCATCCTCCTGACAGGCCCGATGTGACCGGGCTCAAGCGGCCTTGCGCAGCCCCTCCGCGCCGATGTGACGAAGGAACTCCCGAAGCGGCAACACATTCAGAACGTCCGACGGCCTCGCCCACCCGCGCCGGGCGGTCGCGATCCCGTAGAACACCAGATCGAGCTGGTCCGCGCTGTGCGCGTCGGAGTCGATCGCCAGCATGACCCCATGATCCCTCGCCAGACGGACGTCGGCATCCCTCAGGTCGAGCCTGTCGGGCTGGGAGTTGATCTCAAGCGCCGTCCCAGTCCTCGCCGCCACCCTCATGACTTCGGCCATGTCCATCTCGATCGGATCCCTGCGGCCGATGATCCGCCCCGTCGGATGGCCGAGGATGTCGACGTGCGGGTTGCTGATGGCCTTGACGATGCGATCGGTCATCCGGCGGCTATCCATGCCCATCCCGCTGTGCACCGATGCGGTCACCACGTCGAACCGCCCCAGCACCTCATCTTCGTAGTCCAGCGAGCCGTCCGCCCGGATGTTGACCTCGATCCCCTGGAGCACCCGAATGCCCGCGTACCGGCGGTTCAGGTCATCGATCAACTCCCGCTGCTCCCGTATGCGCTCCAGCGTCAGTCCGTGGACGAACGCCATCGAGACGGAATGGTCGGAGATCACGATGTATTCGTACCCTCGCCTCTTCGCCGCCTGGACCATCTCCTCGGGGGTGTCGGACCCGTCGCTCCAGTCCGTGTGCGCGTGGAGATCGCCCTTCAGATCGCCGATCTCAACCAGGTCCGGCAGCGTGCCCTCCGCCGCCGCCTGGATCTCGCCCTGGTCCTCGCGGAGTTCCGGCGGCATCCACCTCAGGCCGAGCGCCTTGTACACGCCTTCCTCGGTCTCGCCGGCGATGCGCGTGTTGTCCGATACGCGGAAGACGCCGTACTCGTTGACCTTGAGGCCCATGCCCTCCGCGATGGTGCGGAGCCTGATGTTGTGCGCCTTCGAGCCGGTGAAGTACTGGAGCGCCGCCCCATACTCATCGGGCTTGACGACGCGCAGGTCGATCTGAAGGTGCTCCGGGGTAACGATGCTTCCCTTGCTCGGCCCATGCGCCAGCACTCCCCTCACGATCGGAAGCTCGACGAACCGGTCGACGACGGCCTGGGGCTTCTCGGACGCCGCGAGCAGATCGAGGTCGCCGATGGTCTCCACCATCCGGCGCAGGCTGCCCGCGAGGTCTGCGCGGACGACCTCCTTGAACCCGCGGACCATCTCCAGCACCGGCAACGCCGCCGGGAGCGCCACCCCGAAGAGCGTGCGCCCGGACCGACTCCGCATCCGCTCGATGGCATCGAGGATATTCGCCTCCGTCTTCGGGCCGATGCCGCGTATCGTCGAGAGCCGATGCTCCCTCGCGGCCTGCTCCAGGCTCGCAACCGAGTCGATGCCGAGTTCGTCGAAGAACAGCCGGGCCTTTTTCGGGCCGACGCCGGGCACTTCGAGGATCTCCGCCAGGCCGGGATTGATCTGCTTCCGGAGTTCATCGTAGTACTCGGAATACCCGGTCTCCAGGTACTCGGTGATCCTGTTGCAGATGCTCTCGCCGATGCCGGGGAGCTTCATCAGCTCGCCGCGCTGCTCGACATCCTCTATCGGCTCGCGCAGGGAGGCGACGGTCCGCGCGCCGTCGCGGTAGGCGCGCACCTTGAACGTGCTCTCACCCTTGATCTCGAGAATGTCGGCGATGTTTTCGAGCAACTCGGCGACTTCGGCGTTCCTCATCTCCGCACCTCCGAGATGAATGTACCCGCATATGCTGCCGGGCCGTGTCTCGACACGCGCCGGAGCGCGTACTCGGAATCAGGCGGGCTCTTGGCCCGGGACAAGGAGGCCGATCTCCTCGAGTAGTCCACCCTGGTAGGCGCAACGCGAGGCCAACCCAACCCCACATCACGGCCGATGTGGTATACTGATAATTGACGACCGGAGCGTATGTCGTAGGAGGAGATTCCGATCCCCGAATTCGCGGCGTTACGTGGGCATTCGCGGCTGGGAAGCCGCTGCTACGACACTCTTGCAATACGCTCCACTGGTCACTGACTACCGGTCACCCGGAGGAGCACATGACACGCATACGCCCGCGCCGGCTCAGGGTCTCCGACGCCATGCGCCGCATGGTGCGCGAGACCGAGCTGTCCGTCAACGACCTGATCTACCCCGTCTTCGTCATGCCCGGGGAGGGCGTCCGGCAGGAGATCCCATCCATGCCGGGATGCTTCCGCATGTCCATCGATGAGCTGTGCAAGGAGGCGGAGGAGGTGCGCGGCCTCGGCATCCCGGGGATCCTGCTCTTCGGGCTGCCCGAGCACAAGGACGAGGTCGGCTCCGGCGCCTACGATCCGGAGGGCATCGTCCAGCAGGCGGTCCGCGTGGTGAAATCATCAGTCAGCGATCTGCTGGTGATCACCGATGTCTGCATGTGCGAGTACACCTCCCACGGCCACTGCGGGATCGTTCACGACGGCAAGGTGCTGAACGACCGCACGGTGATGCTTCTCGCAAAGACGGCGCTCTCCCACGCGACCGCGGGCGCCGATATCGTCGCCCCATCGGACATGATGGACGCGCGCATCCTGGCGATCCGTGAGACGCTCGACGACAACGGCTTCGAGAATACGGCGATCATGGCATACTCGGCGAAGTACGCCTCCGCGTTCTACGGTCCGTTCCGCGACGCGGCCGAATGCGCGCCCCAGTTCGGCGACCGGAAGGCCTACCAGATGGACCCCGCCAATGCCCACGAGGCGCTGAAGGAGGTCGCGCTCGACATCGACGAGGGCGCAGACATCGTGATGGTGAAGCCGGCGCTCGCGTACATGGACATCATCCGCCGCGTGAAGGATTCGACCGACATCCCCGTCGCGGCGTACAACGTATCGGGCGAGTACGCCATGGTGAAGGCGGCGGCGCGGAACGGCTGGATCGATGAGGAGAAGACCGTGCGGGAGATCCTGGTCTCCCTGAAGCGCGCGGGCGCGGATATCATCCTGACATACCACGCGAAGGACGCCGCGAGGTGGCTGTCCTAGCCAGACAGGTACGACAAGCTCCGGAAGGAAAAAGGCCGGTGATCTGGTCACCGGCCTTTTCGGCTAGGTTAAGTTGGCTCAAGGAAGCACGCCCGCGAGTGGTACTTGCCGCCGGGACGCGCTAACCCCAGACTGGTCGCTCCACCGGCCAGCGCCGCAAGGCCTGGGAGCAGACACCGATCGGTCCGGCACAACGCGCCGCCCGGCAGATCGCTCTGCCCACAGGCTCATGCGCGCCTGGCAGGGAGGTGGCCTGTGCCGATCTCTCAGCGTCCATCCGAGTATTGCTGGTCGTGGTAGATAATGTGAATGATGCGGGAAATGAGCGGAGCGTGCGGCGTCAGTACGCAGCGCGTCTATACGTCATCCCTTTCTCCTTCGTTGGCGGTCTTGTGCCGCCTCTCCACATAATATAGTCGAGTCAGTTTCTACGGTCAACCAGCAAAAATACCTGTTTTGTGCTCAGACGCACGATAGCTGGCGGGAAGGATCAGACCGCGACCTGCCTGGGGGTCCTGTTCCGATAGGTGGTGATTGCCCCAAACCCGGCCGACCGGATCAGGTCCAGACCCTCCGCCAGCCGGAAGCCGAGATGCTCGGGACGGTGACCGTCGGAGCCGATGGTGATCAGTTCGCCGCCGAGCTGCCTGTAGAGCTTGAGCGTCTCGATGCCGGGAAACGGCTCTCCGCACGGCTGCCGATAGCCGGACGTGTTGACCTCCAGCGCGATGCCCCGATCGATCATCGTCCGCAGGATCGCCTCGATCTTCTCGCGGTAGGGCTCAATCGTGTACGGGCCGATGTACTTCACCCCGAACCGCTTGACCAGATCGAGGTGTGCGAGCACATCGAAGTTGGCGCACGTCACCGCGCGGAGGACCTCGTCGAAGTATGAGTGGTAGAGCGCGCCCACGTCGAGGTGGCTGAAGATATCGACGGAGATGACCGCGTCGCCGACCCAATGGACGCCGCACGTGAGGAAGTCGAACTGCTCGCCGCCGAGGGCCTGTTCGATCTCGCGCACGTAGAGGTGAGGTTCGCCGAGTTCCGCGCCCTTCAGGATCCGCAGCCTGTCGCCGAACCGCTCGCGGCACTCTTCGATCTCGCGGCAGAGATCGGCGGCCCTGAAGAGGCCGTAGCACTCGTCCTGCGGGTTGTTGTCGAGGTGGTCGGTAAACGCGATCTCGGAGAGTCCCTGCTCGATGGCGAGACGGCACATCTCGGCGATAGGCGTCTCGGCGTCGCCGGAATAGGCGGAATGGACGTGGTAGTCGGTGAGATATGTCACGGAACCAGGGTTAGGCGCGGGCGGCGTGAAATCCTGCGGGACCGGACTGAGCGGGGGCGGATGGTCGCCTGCGCCGCAGCCGAAGTTTCACGAAAAGTTCACGGCGTGTTCTTTCTTTTCGGACGATCCCGGCGGCTAGTTATATGGAGAACACAGCGCCGGTCTACCCGTCCGATCCGTTCGACACCTCCCACCACTAGCGAACATTTGTTCGAGAGAGGCAGGTAACACCCATGCTCAGCCAGAAGATGCTCAAGGCCGCCGAACTCCTGTTCCGGCATACCGATGAAGAGGTCGCCCGCAAGCTCAAGATCAGCCGTGCGACCCTCGATACCTGGAAGCGCGATCCGGAATTCGCTCAGGCACTCTGCGATTTCGTGCGGGACAACCGGCTCACGGCGATCCGGTTCATCAGCAAGCGCGTCGTCGAGGCGGCGCAGGAACTGGAGGCGATGATCAGGTCCGCGGACGAGAAGGTCCGCCACAAGGTGATCATCGATCTCCTCAAAGCAAGCGGCCTGCTTGCCGCCGATCACTCCGCCGGGGAAGACGAGGGCGACGGCTTCACGGCGATCCTGAAACATATCGCGGAGACTCCCGATGACGCCGGCGAAGAGGATTGAGCTGGCGGCCGCGCTCTTCGGCTGGACGCCCCACCCCAGCCAGAGGTTGTGGCTGCTCGACGACCACCCGGTCAAAGTCGCCGCGTGCGGACGTCGGTGGGGCAAGACGGAGGCGGCCGCGGTCGATGTCGCCACGTTCGCGACCGCCTTCGACAGCTCCGTGCAGATGATCGTCGCCCCGACCTACGACCAGTCGAAGCTGATCGCCCGAACGGTCGAGCATCTGCTCCTCGGGAGCCCGCATACCCGCCGGCATACCCGGATCACGCGGACTCCCTACACGGAGATCCGGTTTCTCGGCAGCCGGATCATGGCTCGCACCGCCGATGAGGACGGACGCAACCTGCGCGGTCACTCGGCGGACCGAGTGGTGGTCGATGAGGCGGCGTTCGTGCGGGACGAGGTGGTGGAGGAAGTGATCGGCCCGATGCTGGCGGACCGAAACGGCCTGCTGGTCATGGTATCGACTCCCTTCGGGAAGAACCACTTCTATCGGGCCTTCGTGGAAGGACAGGGGAACGCGGTCTCCGAGTCTCCGTGTCGCTCCTCCCTCCTCCCATCCCGCGTCGCCTCCTTCCGGTTCCCGTCGTGGGCGAATCCTCACATCAGCCGAGAGTACATCGAGGCGCAGAGGTCGGTACTGACCGAGCGCCAGTTCAAGGTGGAGTACGAGGCCGAGTTCGTGGACGATCAGAGTTCCGTCTTCGCCTGGGACGACATCGAGGCGGCGATCGATGACACGGGGACGGGAGGACGCGGGAACGCGGAGAGTATATACGTCGCTGGGATCGACTGGGCGCGCTACTCGGACTACACGGCGGTGGTGATCCTGGAGATCGGCGGATTCCATGCCCCGCATTCGTCCCGTCGGTTCCGTGTGGTTGCGGTTGACCGCTTCAACCGCATCGACTGGCACTCCCAGGTCGAGCGTGTGGCCGATCTGCTCTGCCGGTACGGGGTGCGGGGGATCGCCGCGGATCAGACGTCGGTGGGCGATCCGGTCCTCGACCTCCTGCGCCGGAAGCTCTGGGAGGAGCGCGGCCTCGACGCCGAGATAGAGGGCGTGGTGTTCGATGCCCGGACCAAGCGCGAGTTGATCGACAACCTCGCCCTGCGCCTGGCCCATCGGGAGGTCGCATTCCCGAGGATCGAGCCGCTCGTGCAGGAGCTTCAGTTCTACGAGTACGAGATCACCGGCTCCGGCCACGTGCGGACCCAGGCCCGGCGCGGATACCACGACGATTGCGTGACCGCCCTGGCGCTGGCGCTGAGGATCGCGCCCAGGTACGTTGGCTTCGGCGAGATCCGCACGAGCGGCCGCAAACGACTCTCGCTCTCGGGCGGCTAGAGCATATGGACCTCGCTCGGCAGGGGGGAACTCCGATCCCCGATCGCCGCCTGGATCGGGGATCGGGGAGGAATACGGCAGTCGGATTCCTCGCTTTGCTCCCAGGAAATCTCGCACCGTCAGCCCTGAGTAGTCCTGAACTCCGAGTTCGCTGAGTGCGAGGAGTTCAGGACGTATCGAAGGGCGGCCTTGCTCCATCAAACCTCCGGCTAGGCCCGACCGTCCTTCGATACGCTTCGCACTCAGGACTAGCGGGTTCTATGTCCCGGGAGCCCACCCGAGACAACTGCGCTTGCCGCGCAGTAACATGCTCAGAACGACACGGCGCGAGGAGCCAACCTAACAATGTGCTAGTCGCAGTGGCGGGCGACCGGGGCCGAGTGGCGCCTGCGGACCTGGCTGATGTATGTCTCGTAGAGCCCCTGATACCTCGGACGGCACGACGCCACCCGATTCGCGGCGGAGTGGATCAGCCTCTTGGCGGTCGGACAGGTGGTGCCCAGCGCCGCCGCGATCTCGGCGTTCGTACGCCCCTCGAGGTGCATCATCCATGCACACCGCTCGTCGGCGAGGAGCCCGGCCGAGTCAACCATGTCTTCGAGCTCCGATTCCAGAAGCAGATCGTCGTGGGAGTACCGAGTCCATCCCAACCTCGCCGGGCTCGGCGGACAGCATGCCTTGCGCGAGAGGCGCCTTTCGCTGTAGGCGGGGTATTCCGGATCGCGGCCGGCGAGGTTCAGCAGGATGTCCGCGATCAGTTCGAGTTCGGATGCGTGGTTACTCATGAAATCGCTCATCTTAGGCCTCCCCGGAGTATGGATTAGTCGACGTTTGTCTACCTGTAAAGGCATTATACCGCATGTCAGTCGGCCCGTCAAGAGGGAATAAGAGGGATGAGGATGGAGGACAATGAGGCCGCCCGTGGGCGCGAGCGGCCTCGATAGCCGGTCTGGTTCTGATGGGATCTACGTGGTCTTCCGGATGATGAGCTTCACCGCCTCTTCGAGCGGCTTGCCCATGATCTTCTGCGACACTTCCTCCAGCAGGATCTTGCCCATCTCCTCTCTGGTCTTGGTGGGCTTGTAGACAAACGGAGCGGTCCTCTTGTCGCCCGTGCGCTCCTGAATGAGCACGCCCTTTCTGGCGAGCTTGGCCATAGTAAGCATGATGGTCGAGTACGACAATTCGCGGATCGGGTAGAGGATCTTGAAGACCTGCGTGGTGGTGACCGGCGGTTCGAGGTCCCAGACCACGTCCAGAATCTGTGCCTCCAGTTCACCCAGGGACTGGCTCTCGCTGCTCATTAGTACTATCTCCTTTCAGGCTACGCCTAATACTATTGCCCATTTGGCCTTGTGGGCCTATGTTAGCGACTGTGTAATCAGTTGTCAAGAGGAAGATTGGCTACCGCGGGCAGAATATCACGGTCGGCGCATTATTGTCGCACAAGCAGGTAATAATACCGGTTTTCAGGGCCGGATCGCCGATCTTATTGCCGCTTGTGCTATACTTGCTCTTGAATGGGTTCTGAGACCAACCACGAACGCCCCCCGGTTGCGCCGCCGATATGCGGCTCGGAGGTTGTCTGTTGCAGCACCGGATCATCCGCCTCTCAATCCTGCTGACACTATTCCTGCTCGCGGTCCCGGCGTCTGCCGCTGTCGAGATCTACCAGGTCCGGGCGACAGAGCAGGCGCCTGCTTGGGTCTACTACACGCTCAACTGCCCCGCCGATGTGACGATCGAGATCCGTCCCGCAGGGTGCGAGTCGGGATGCCAGCCGGTGCGGACGGTCCATTTCCCCGGGCAGCCTCGGGGGAAGCACCAATTCCTCTGGAACGGCCTCCGTGACGACGGACACCCCGCGCCGGAAGGGGCCTACACGGCCAGGATCACCGCCGTGTCGAACCAGGCGCGGTGGGACCCGATCATCGGCCTGTTCAAGAACGACGACTGGGAGAACGAGTATCCCCCCCGGCCGCTCCCCGCCTGCCCGAACTCCGAGGGCTTCTACGGCATCGGCATCAACCGCAACCCGAGCAGCCCGTTCTACGGCCGCATCTACGTGAGCCACAAGGTCCGCAAGCACGTGTTCATGTACGATCCCGACGGCGAGTTCATCGGCCATGCGGAAGACCCGCCGCTCGGCTGGGGGCCGAGCGCGCCGTGGGATATCTCGATCGCCGAGGACGACTACGTCTATGTGGACGACCGCACCAACAGGGTGATCCACTGCTTCACCCCCGACGGCCAATACGTCTCCACATCGCCCCAGATGAACTACTCGAAGGCGATCTACGCCCACACCGACGCGAGCGGCGCCACGCATGTCTTCCAGACCGGAGGGCCGACGATCCGCAGGATCACCCTCGCGCCCGACCACGTGACCTGGGGGACGCCGTGCATGGCCTACACCCCCGGCACGAACAACCTGGCAACGCTCGGCATCTGGGTGGCCCCCGACCTCGCCACGATCTACAACTGCTACTCCGACGACACCGACACGAACAACCCGGGACTGACGCGGTGGTATCCGTCAGGCGCATGCACGTACGACAGAGATGGATGGACCTCCGGCATCACGAACCCGGTGGTCGATGCGGAGATGAGCGGTGACGGGACCTATCTATGGGTCACGCGGATGAGCGATGCGACTGTCGGCCGAGCGATCCACAAGGTCCGCGTGGCGGACGGAACGCCCTACTACCCGCCGGACGCGGACTATGACGTCGTCACGTGGGCGCTGATGTGCACCACCGACGGCGTCGGGAACGTGGCGGTCACTTTCGGCAAGAACACCTCGTCTTGGGCGCAGTACTACTGGGGACTCTTTGCCGAGCCGGGGGTCAGTCAGGCGGAGAAGACCACCGGGGAGTTCACCGTCGGACCGAACAGCAATCCGGTGATCCTCCCGGAGAGCATCGCCTGGACGTTCGACAACTCGGCCTATCCGGGGAGGCTTCCGGCGGACGATACCTCGACCGCGAGTCTCCGGTTCAAGGTGTATGACTGCAACGGGTGGGGCGACGTCGTATCTTGCACGCTCGACCTCACCAGCCTCGGATACGGAATCATCGACGCCGACTCGATCGAGGAGGACACCACCGACCCGAACGGGCTGACGGCGGTGGTGAGCAAGCATCTCATCCGGGCGAAACGCGGTGCGAAGGCCGGACTGCACCAGATCACGGTGACCCTCACGGACCATCGATCAGGCTCCGAGTCGATGACTATCGGCCTGGAGGTCGCCGGGACAAGGATTCGGGGGGCCGTCGGACATACCCGTTTCCCGGGCGCGGTGGAAGGCGCGACGGTGCGCGTAGTCGGCGGCGGGATAGCGGGTGGAGAGCAGCTCACCTATACCCTCGGCCCTACGGACGCGAGCGGGTTCTACGAGGGGGAGGTGAGTGAGGGCGCATTCACGGTCACCGCGCAGAAAGCCGGCTACGGGAGCGCAGAGCAGATCAACATCTCGGTCCCGATGCCCGCGCTTGTCCCGGCGCCGCCGCTCGCCGTCGATCCGGTCAACCTCAGGCCGTGCACCGTTGCCGAGGCGAGGGCGCTCCCGAACGGCGTCAAGGTCAACGTCGAGGGCGTCTGCTTCGCCCAGCCGGTGGGATATGCGCCCACCAATGCAAACGGCCTGGCCCCCAGAGTCGACACCCAGACGAGCCGGAACCAATGGTACATCTGCGATCCGAACGACCCCGACAACGGCATTCTCTGCATGATAAGCATGCCGAGCGCGACGTTCGCGCCTCAGTGGAACGACCCGTCCTCGACTGAGACCTATATCGGCAAGCGGCCGGCGGTGGGTGAGACGATCATGCTCACCGGCATGCTCGACTGGCCGGGCGGTCACGAGAGACGCGTCCTGGCGGTGGATGACGACATCATCAGTGCCGCGTCGGGTCAGAGTGTCGAACGGTATTACCAGAACCGTGGGGACCTCGGCGGACTCCCTGCGGCCCCCAAGCCGGTCACCTGCGCGGAGATCGCGCGGAACGACCCCACCATCTGGGGCAAGCTTGTCCGCACGGATGCGTGGGTCGTCGAGCAGAAGGCAGGCGGCGCGAACACCTTTGTCATCGCGGACTACACCGGCACGGCCGAACTCCTGCTGGAGATGCCCGAGAGCCTCGGATTCACCGAGATGCCGTCGGTCGGATGCATGCACACGATTATCGGCGCAACGGGACGAACCGGAAGATATGAAAACGGCTGCATCCGAGCCCGGTCGCCGCTCGATGTCGTCCTGGTCCAGGGCTCCTGCTCGGTCGATCAGCTTCCGTCGATCCGATCGCTCCCTCCCGGCGCGTCGGTGCAGGTCTACGGAGCGCTCACAGGCAAGTGGGCGGACTTCTTCTATATCGAGGACCCTGGCCGCCGAGCGGGCATCCGAGTGCGGGCAGAGATCGGCAGCGTGGCGGAGGGCAGCCTCATCAAGGTCGTGGGCACGCTCGATATCGAGGACGGCGAGCGGCTGATCGTGCCCACGGCGCCGCCGATGGTCATGAGCACCGGCAACCAGGTCCCGGCGGCGTACGACCTCCGGACGAGGGACATCGGCGGCTCAGACTACGATGCGGTGAACCCCGGGGTGACCGACGGCAGGGGCGCGCTCAACGTCGGGCTGCGCGTGCGGCTCCAGGGTATGGTGACCGACCGCGACCCGGACGGCCGGTGGTTCTGTGTGTGGGATGGGATCAACCATCGTGACGCTCCGGCCGGGATCGGGAGCGGCTCGCTCGGCATCCGCGTCGTGAGCGATCTCTCGTGCGCTCCGTGGGTGGACTGGGTCGAGGTCGTAGGTATCGTGAGCACGGACTGCACGATCGCTCCGGGGCGAGTGACTCCGGTGGTGCTCGCCACATCGGCGTCGAAGGTCACTTCCTTCGACACGATCGAGTCCCCCGCAGGACACGCGCTGACCGCGGGCTGGAACCTGGTGAGCCTCCCGGCCGCGCCCGCCGGGACCGGCGACGGATATGAGTTCAGCGCCAAACCGTGGGATGCGTTCCAGGTGCTCACGCCGGGAGGAGACCCGTTCGCCATCGACTGCCGGTTACTCAGGTGGGAGAACTGCACGGGCGCCCTGGTCGTTTGGGACGTCTGGAGCGAGCTTGAGTCGCACGGCCCGTTCGGCGGGCTGGCGTTCGGCGACGGGTACTGGCTGCAGATCGATGAGGCATGGCCCGTGAGCTACTCCGGCAAGCGGAGCACGCTCGATCAATGGACCGGCATCTGCGCGCCGGGATGGATGATCATCGGCCAGCCGAAGGAGCGCGACACGCCGCTCGCGGACGTGCTGGTCCACGACGGGGGATCGGTCTGCACGATGACCGATGCCGTGCTCACACGAGGCTGGATCGACTGCATAGGATACTGGTGGGACAACCAGACTCAGGCGCTGATCGATATCGGAATCCCGGAATGCTGGGGCACCTCCGATGCCCTCCAACCGTGGCACGGCTACTGGCTTCAGGCGTACCGCGGCGGGCTATCGCTGGTGGCGCCGGAGTAACCCCGGGGAACATCGCGCGGTGCTTGCTGCATTGCGGCGGAAAAGGGGCTATCGCTTCGAATGAAGAATGGAGCAGTAGGCATACGCGCCGATATGCGCTGAGATACGTGGAGGTAACCATGGCTAATCTGACTCGCAGGGAATTCCTCGGCATGACGGCTGCCGCTACCGCATCGTTCGCCATCAGCAGCAGGCTCAGTCCCGTGCTGGGTGCGAACGACACCATCCGTGTGGCGGTCGTAGGCATACACAGCCGGGGTGAGGCTCACATAAACGCGCTCCAGAGGCTCGACGGCGTGGAGATCGCATACCTGGTTGATCCCGACGCCCGGCTGTTCGCAGGCCGGGTCAAGCAGATCGAAGCCCGGGGCGGGCGAGCGCCGAAGTGCGTCCAGGACCTCCGCGAAGCGCTGGATGACAAGGATCTGGATGCAATCTCCATAGCTTCGTGCAACCACTTGCACTGCCTTCAGACGATATGGGCGTGTCAGGCGGGCAAGGATGTCTACGTCGAGAAACCCTTGAGCCAGAACGTCCACGAGGGACGCATCGCCGTCGAGGTCGCTCGCAAGTACGACCGAGTCGTCCAGTATGGCACGGGCAAGGGAGCCAAAGGTGACGAGATCGCGGCACTAGCGCGGAAGGGTACGTATGGAAAGCTGCTGGTGTCTCGCGGGCTCTGCTACAAGCGCCGCGACAGTATCGGCTTCAGACAGTCATGCAGGCCTCCGAACGAGGTGAATTTCGACCTGTGGTGCGGCCCGGCGGCGAAGGATGACTATCACGAGAACCTGGTCCACTACAACTGGCACTGGTTCTGGGAATACGGATGCGGCGATATCGGCAACCAGGGCGCGCACGAGATGCACGCGGCGCTCCACGCCATCCCCGACGCCACACTGCCCCGCGGAGTGATGAGTGTCGGCGGGAGGTTCGGGTACGTCGATCAGGGCCAGACGGCCAACACGCAGGTCGCGGTGTTCGACTACGGTGACACCCGGCTCATATTCGAGGTCCGAGGGCTGGAGACCGACGGCTACTACGGCGAGAAGATCGGCAACACCTTCCACTTCGAGGAGGGCGTAGTCGCGGGCGACAAGTTCTACCCGAACGGCGGAAAGGAACCTGAGCCCGTAGTCAAGGTCGAGCCTGACCGGATCAGCAGGGGAGGCAACTTCGAGGAGTTCATCCGGGCGATGCGCACCCGGGAGAAGACGCTGCTCGACTGGGACATCGAGACGGCTCACTACTCGTCCGCTCTCTGCCACCTGGCGAACATCTCCTACCGCCTCGGCACGAGAGTCACGTTCGCCGGCGCCCCGGACCCGTTCCGGGCAAACGAGTTCGGCAACGAGTCGTTCCGGCGCATGTCGGATCATCTCAAGGCCAACGGCATCGACGTAGAGCGTTCGTCCTACCGCCTCGGCCGGGAGTTGGCGTTCGATCCGGCGACCGAGAGGTTTGTGGGAGACGAGCAGGCGAACGCACTCCTCACGCGCGCGCCGAGACCGCCGTTCGTGATACCGGACAAGGCCTGATCGCGCTCTGATCGACAAGCGGCGGCTGGTAGATGCCTGGATGCATCGGCAGCCGAGCCCGCGGTCTGCGCGGACGGGCGCTGCCGAAGCCTATCGGAGCTAGACCGATACTTCGGCAGCGCCATTCCATTCTGCTACCGAAGTATCCGGCGTTTGCTGAGCAGGCGAGGGTTCGATGTTCGATGCGCCGGCTACACCATGCAGGGAGCGCCCGCCGTCGCGCTCCGTCGGTGGATGCCTACAGCCACGGAACGGGACAGCGCCCGTTCCCTAAGCGGATGCCTCGCCTAGGACGAGGAATCGCACCCAGGGCATTCACTCCGCACTCTACACTCGACACTCCCCACTCAGCCGGGCGTTTCCCCTGCCTGCGCGCGGCGGAGGATGTCCCAGTACGCGCCCCGGAAGCCGTCCCTGATCGCGTCCACGAGCACGGTGTTGTCGTTGTAGTTGTAGTTGCCCTCGAGCTCTGCAGGCGAGGCGTGGAGGAACCTGGAGTCGCAGGCGACGAGGTCGTCTACGAGGCCGAAGACCTCCATCCCGACCGTCGGCGACAGGTAGTAGATCGGCGCGAGGAAGCTCTCGTTGCCCTCGATGATGCCGTGGAGCGCCGGATTCGACGGGGTGACGCCCTCCCGGCGGACCATCTCACCGAGCGCCGTGCCGTTGTAGATCCGCACGCCGATCGAGATACCGACCCGGTCCGGCTCGACGCGCTTCATGAGATCGATCGTGCGCCGGACGGACTCCTGCGTCTCCGCCGGGCCGCCGATGAGCAGGTCGTACATGAAGGTGATCCCGTGCCGGTGGCAGATCTCGGCTGTTCGGCGGACATCCTCGGCGGCGAAGTCGCGCCCGAGCGAGCGGAGGACGTTGTCATCGCCGCTGTCGGCCCCGAAGTCGATCCCCCGGCATCCGGCGCGAACCATCAGGTCCGCAAGCTCGTCGGTGAACGGCCTGGGGGTGGCGTAGGTGTACCAGCGGATCCGGTCGCCCAGGCCCGCTTCGATGATCGCCCGACAGACGCCCTCCGCGTGGGAGAGCGGGATGTTGAACTCGCAGTCGCAGAGGTGGTAGACGTCTATGCCCTGGTCGAGCAACGCCCTGATCTCGGCGACGACGTGCGAGGGAGGTCGGAGGCGGCACGCGCGTCCCTTGCCCGGAGGGTCGGCGCAGAAGACGCACTTTCGGTCGCACCCGCGCTTGGTCTCGATCCCGGCCTGGCCGCCCTCGCGGAAGTAGCGCCGGTTGTCGAGCCACCGGCGGCTCCGGATCGGGAGGTCGGCGAGGTCCATCCACGCCGGAGGGTTGCTTCGGATGACTCCGCCTTCTCGGTAGACCAGCCCTGGCAGATCGCGGGCGACTCCGTCGCCGTCCGTTGACGGCGGAGGCACGGCCACTACATCCGCCAACCGCGCTATCGCCCATTCCCCGTCGCCGGCGATGGCATAATCCGCCCCCGTGAACCCCAGGACCGCCTCCGGGGCGACCGAGAGGCCCGCGCCTCCGAGCATGACCGGAGCGTCGGTGCGCGATTTGACGCGGTCGATGATCTCCTTGTGGTAGGGGATGAAGAAGTCGCGGCTGGCGAAATAGCAGTCATCGGTATTGCGGATCGTATAGCCGATGAGGTCCGGCTGGTCGGCGGCAAAGTAAGCATCGACATCCGCCGCCCAGTCCTCCGAGAAACAGAGGTCGAGGATGCCGACCTCATGCCCGGCTGCGTGGAGCGACTCGGCAATATAGTCGAGCGCTATCGGCGCGACGGCCGGCTTCATCCGATTCGGGTTGATCAGCGTAACCTTTGCCATGGGACCTCCTGAGGAACAATGAATTGGAGAGTGGGGGATTCGGACCTGCCTGTGCTCCCGCACTCCCATACTCTGTTCTACAGCGTTCTATCCACCGCGGATGCCACTCGGCGGAGCTGATCCATGAGCGCCGTGAACTTGCTCGGCGTGAGCGACTGCGGGCCGTCGCTCATCGCGTGGATCGGGTCCGGATGCACCTCGATGATCAAGCCGTCCGCACCGCCCGCGACCGCCGCCTTCGAGATCGAGCCGACGTACCGCCAGTCGCCGGTCGCGTGGCTCGGGTCGATGATCACCGGCAGATGCGTCCAGTGCTTCAGCACCGGGATGGCGTTGATGTCGGTCGTGTTGCGCGTCGAATCCTCAAATGTCGTGATGCCGCGCTCGCAGAGGATGACGTCCGGGTTGCCCTCGGACATGATGTACTCGGCGGACATCAGCAGATCCTTGAGCTTGGCGCCGAGTCCCCGCTTGAGCAGGATCGGCTTCCTGAGCGTGCCGACCATCTTCAGGAGCGCGTAGTTCTGCATGTTCCGCGTGCCGATCTGGAGGACATCGGCGTACTTCGCGACGAGATCGACCTCGTGGGTGTCCATGACCTCGGTCACGACCGGGAGACCGGTCTCCTCGCGCGCCTTCGCCATGAACCGGAGGCCCTGCTCGCCGAGCCCCTGGAACGCATAGGGCGAGGTCCGCGGCTTGAACGCGCCTCCGCGGAGGAACTTCGCGCCGGCGGCCTTGACCGCTCGAGCGATCTCGATCGTCTGCGCCTCGGACTCGATGCTGCACGGTCCGGCGGCGACGACGACCTCATCGGCCCCGATCTTCACTCCGGCGACCTCGATCACCGAGTCGGTGGGATGGTACTCGCGGGAGGCAAGCTTCCACAGATGCGAAATGAGTTCGACACGCGCAACCCCTGGAAACGCGTTAAAGTGCTCCACCAGGTCGCCCTTCCGGGCATCGATGGCGCCGAGCACGGCGATGACCTTCCGCTCAACACCGGGGTTGATGAACGGCCGGCACCCGATCCGCTGGATCTCGTCCTCCACCTGCTGGACCTGGTCCGGCGTGGCCTCAGTTCGCATGATGATGATCAATGTCGGATTCCTCTCTGGTGAGCAAATGTTAAGCTATTATAACAGATTCAGGCTCAGACTGCAGACTGCGGACGGCAGCCCGGAGTGAGAGGAACTCCCACCGGCCGCGCGTAACCGTACCTTACTGTAGGGGCGAATCATTGGCTTCCGATATCCGGCAGTTGGCGGTCTCCGGTAGCCAATGCTTCGCCCCGCTTGTAGACCACCCGGAGGCACAACCCATGACCAGCCGAGAACGCGTCAAGCGATGCATCGATTTCGAGGGCCCCGACCGGTGCCCGATGTCGCTGCCCGCCCCCTACCCCAACGATTTCTGCAGTGTCGGGATCACCGCCGACCCCGAGTGGAAGCCCTGGCGCACCTGGGAGTTCGAGGACTGCAAGCAGTGGGAGGACGAGTGGCACAACGTCTGGAAATGCCTCCCCAACACCACGCGCGGCGAGGTCATCGAGGGCGTGATCAAGGACTGGTCGGAGATCGAGGACTACCGGATGCCGCGCATGGACCTCCCCCTGCGGTACGAACATCCCCGCAAAGTGTTCGCCGAGAACCCGGACAAGTACCACCTCGGCCATCTGCCGGGCTTCCCGTTTGCGATCATGCGGTACATGCGCCGGGTCGAGGAGTTCCTCGCCGATGTGCTGCTCTACCCCGACGAGGTGAACGCCCTCCAGCGGAGAGTGGTCGATCTCCTGAAGCGGTGCCTCGATCAGTGGGCGACGACCGACTGCGACGGCGTGATGTTTGGCGAGGACTGGGGCACTCAGGAGCGGCTGCTCGTCTCGCCGGCGCTCTGGCGCGAGATGTTCGAGTGGGGCTTCCGCGAGATCGTCGATCATGCGAAGAGCCTCGACATCGCGGTCTGGATGCACTCTTGCGGTTACATCCGGGACATCATCCCCAGCCTGGTCGATATCGGGATCAAGGTCCTTCAGCTCGACCAGCCGACGCTCTCCGGCCTCGACTTCCTCGCCGAGACCTGCCATGGGCGGACCGCGATCTGGTCGCCGGTAGACATCCAGCGCGACCTCCCCACGGGCGACGAGGCGTACATCCGCGAGCGCGCCCGGGAGCTCATCGACGTCCTCGGGAGCCGCGGCGGCGGGTTCATCTGCGGCTACTACGGCGACCCCAAGTCCCTCGGCATCGACCCCGCCTGGCAGATGTGGGCGGTCGATGAGTTCGCGCGCCACGGCTGAGGTTGTGCATCGATACTAGTATTTCCCCGTTATCCGGCGGCTATGTAGGGATTTGGCACGATTCTTGCAGGTATGGCAATGGAACAAGCAGGCACATTCGCGTGTCTAACTATAATAGCAGTAGACTACCTGCGAGGGAGGTAATCGGTTTGAGAGCAATAGTACGGGGGGGGGGATAATAATCACTCTTCTCTGCATGATCGCGTCCGCCGGGACCGCCTGGTCGGCTGCGGACGACACATTGCAGTACGCGCTCGCAAGGCCTGACGGAGCGCGGGTGAGCCTTGCCATGGTGGTGATCGCAGATGTCGATACCGCAAGCCGCCAGGGCGTCCGAGTTCACGAGTGGTGGGACAAAACCACCTCGATCCCCGTCCTCTTCGATCCGTCGCTCGGCCTCAGGGCCGGGCAGACCATCGACATCGAAGGCTCGATGACCACGCTCCCCTCCGGCGCGAGGGCGGTCCTCTGCGAGCGCATAGCGGTCTACCTCGATAACCTCGGCTCCGTG
>CAYXOC010000025.1:0-61530 GCA_964466715.1 uncultured bacterium | reverse complement strand
ACAGGCGGCGTCTGTCTATGTAGGGCACTGCCGCCGTCCTGTGCCGCTGGTATCGACCCGAAACGGACGGAACGGGACGCGGAACGGGCCGGAGTATGACCCCGGCCCGAGCGGTGATATGCAGTTGAAAGACGAGGGAATCAGTCATCGCCGCCGCCAAACCCTTCGAGGATCTTGTCGAGTTCTCCTCGGTCGAGCCACACGCCTTTGTAGTCGGGGCAGATATCGGCCTCTGCGTTGTACTTGGTGACGGTGCGCAGAGTTGCGTCGCATACGGGACAGCTCACGGTCTGTCAGTCTCCTGATTCAGCTTCTTCCGGAGAATACCTCCGAGCCGTCTACTCGCTATGCGGTCAACACACCCGGTTCTGTTCCGGCGATACGGATCTGCGCTCGCTCTCGTCCAGCAGGCAGTCGTGCAGGCACTGGGGCTGACACGGCCTGCTGCACGGCTCCATGTGGATGACGACATTGCTGCCGGGATAGTGGCTCTTGATCGCCGCCACGACCTCATCGTGGATGCGGTGCGACTCATCCACGGACATCTCGCCGTCCACCAGCAGATGGAACTGGATGAACCGGTGGGAGCCCGACTTCCGTGTGCGCAGTCGGTGGAAGCCCCGAACGGTCGGGCTCCACTCCGTGATGCGCTGCCTGATCCAGTCCTCCTCCTCCCGCGGGAGGCTCACGTCGAGCAGATCGCGGGCCGATTCGACCGTCAGCGTATAGGCTGCCTTGATGATCAGGAGCGCCACCACGATCGCCGCCACGGGGTCGATCCAGTGGAGATCGACCTCCGGCGCGATGATGTCGTTCAGCCAGAGCAGCAGCAGTCCGACCATGACGCCCGCGGAGGTATAGACATCGGTGCGCAGGTGCCACGCATCCGCCTGGAGCGCCGTCGAATTCGTCTCCTTGCCGACCTTGAACAGCCTCTGAGAGACGATGATGTTCACGCCCGCTGAGACGAGCATGATGATCGTGCCGAGTCCGACATGCTCCAGGGGTACGGGATCGATCAGCTTCTTCACCGCCTCATAGATGATCCATCCGGCGGCGAGGAAGATCAGCAGCGCCTCCACCGTGCCCGAGACGTTCTCGTATTTGCCGTGGCCGAACGGATGGTCCTCGTCCGCCGGCTGCCCGGAGGTCCGTACCGCGAACCACGCGATCACTGCCGCGAGCAGATCTACGCCGGAATGGATGCTTTCCGAGATGATCGAGACCGCCCCGGTCGCGAGTCCTACGATGAGCTTCAGCAGGACCAGGCCGGCGTTCGATGCCACTGAGAGCAGCGCCACATTTGTTTCGCGGTTCTGTTGATCCATGCAAGTCCCTGTTGGCTCCGACGACAGGAGTCGTCGGAAGATCAGTTCACAGATGCCCTGACGACTCCCGTCGTCGAGGCGATTCACCCAGGTAATCAAAAAGCCCTACGGGACCTTGGCAGTCCCGCAGGGCCTGGATTCCTTCCTGCTGCCCGAGGCTAATGACCCGGGCCCAGCCGCGCTCCGGGATCCCGGAGCCGCCTGATCTGAGCGCAGTATACCCGATGCCGGTCCATCAGTCAAGAGCGGCGCCCGGCCTCACTCCGCCTGGTCGGACGGGGAGTCATCGCTCTCCTGCACCGAGCGTCTCATGCGCCTGGCCACGGCATCTCTCAGCAGAAACTCGATCTCCGCGTTCACGCTTCTGAGATCCGCCGCGGCCAGGCGCTGGATGTCATCCCAGAGCCCCATGTTGATTCGCAAAGGAAAGGCTTTCTTCACCATTCAGCCTCATTCCAGTATGTAGGGTCAGCCGCCGTCCCGCTCCGCATATTGCACACAGGATGCTGCGGGAATGCATACCGTCAGCGTCTCGGGTCTCGACGACAGGCGTCGTCGAGCGATCGATCTCCTCTGCCCGATCCCCTGACGACACGCCTACTGGTAGAGCGTTCCCGTGTTCAGCACCGGCTGGGCGGCATGCTCGCTGCACAGCACCACGAGCAGATTCGACACCATCGCGGCTTTCCGCTCGTCGTCCAGCGGGAGCTTCTTGTATTCCTCAAGCCGGTCGAGCGCCATCTCCACCATTCCCACCGCACCCTCGACGATCCTCTGTCGGGCTGCGATGATCGCCGCCGCCTGCTGCCGTCGGAGCATCGCCCCGGCGATCTCGGGGGAGTAGGCCAGGTGCGAGAGCCGCGCTTCCATGACCTCGACGCCGGCTCTGGAGAGGCGTTCCTGGAGCTCCCTCTGGAGTGCGGTGCCGACCTCTTCGGCGTTTCTCCTCAGCGATGCATACTCGTCCTCTGCGTCGTAGGGATACGACGACGCGAGGTGCCGGAGCGCCGTCTCGCTCTGAAGGGTGACGTACTGGACGTAGTTGTCGACCTCAAAGGATGCATCGTACGTGTCGTTCACCCGCCACACCACGATCGCTCCGATCTCGACCGGATTGCCCGCGAGATCGTTGACCTTCAGCTTCTCGACGTTCAGGGTCCGGATGCGCAGGGAGACCTTGCGCTTGGTGTAGAACGGGTTGGTCCACTTGAACCCGCTTTCCTTGATCGTGCCCCGGTAGCTCCCGGCCAGAAGCAGAACGCTGCTCCCGTTCGGCTCGATCGCGACCCAACCCGCCGGGATGAGGAACGCCACGACAAACAACGTGACCCCGAGCCAGACGATCTGCGCCGATATCGCCCAGATTGCCGCCAGCAGAATCGCGATGAACAGGGCCAACATCGGCCAGCCCGATATCGCCTTGACTTCACGCTCGTGCGACATGATGCCTCGCCTCCTTGATATGAAAATGATATCACCATGATATCATATCGGAACGCTTTGTCAAGATCCTTAGTGCAAATTCCGGAGGTGAGCGATCAGGAAATCAAAGGGGAGGGCACACATGCCCTCCCCTTGATCACATATCTTGGCGTTCTTGGCGCCTTGGCGGTTTCCGATCCGAAATCCAAATCGGACTATCCGTTCGCCGCCTTGAAGTCCTTCATGAACGCCACGAGCGCATCGACCGCCTCCTCGGGGACGGCGTTGTAGATGCTCGCGCGCAGTCCGCCGACAGAGCGGTGGCCCTTCAGACCGATCAGTCCGGCCTTCTTCGACTCGGCGACGAATTTCTCCTCGAGCTCCTCGCTTGGCAGGCGCCACACAACGTTCATGATCGAGCGGCTCTCCTTGTCGATCGGGCACTTCCAGAAGTCGCTGGAGTCGATCTCGGCGTACAGCTTGCTCGCCTTGCGCTCGTTGATCGCCTGGATCCCGGCGATGCCGCCGAGCCCCTGCAGCCACTCGGTGACGAGCTTCAGGATGTAGATACCCCATGTGTTCGGCGTATTGTAGAGGCTCGCGTTCTCGACGTGCGTGCTGTACCTCATGAAGATCGGCACGTTGGCGGACTCGCGCTCGATCAGGTCCTTCCGCAGGATGACCAGCGCCAGACCGGACGGGCCGAGGTTCTTCTGAGCGCCCGCATAGATCATCGCGAACTGGTTGACGTCGATCACGCGCGACATGATCTCGCTCGACATATCGGCGATCAGGTTGTCTACCTTCGGGAACTCGGTGTACCGGATGCCGCCGATCGTCTCGTTCGAGCAGATGTGCACGTACTCGGTGTCCGGGCTGATGTCAAGCTCGCTCGGCTTCGGGCAGCGCGGATAGCCCGCTTCCTTGCCGGACCATGCTATATGAGTCGACCCGGTGACTTTCGCTTCCTTGATGGCCTTCGACGCCCAGCTCCCCGTGTCGACGTAGTCGGCGGTCTTGCCCTCGCGCCGGAAGTTCATCGGGATGGTGGCGAACTGGAGGCTTGCGCCGCCCTGGAGGAACAGCACCGCGTAGTCGTCCGAGACGCCCATCAGGCTGCGGACATTCGCTTCCGCCGCGTCGATAATCGCCTGGAACTCCTTGGAGCGGTGTGACAGCTCCATCACCGACATGCCGCTGCCGGCATAGTCGGTCATCTCCGCCTGCGCCTTTTCGAGAACCGGGAGCGGGAGGGCTGCAGGGCCTGCGTTGAAGTTGTAAGCTCTTGCCATGTGTTGCTCCTTCCTGAGGTGCACGAGCGATTGGGAGTTTGCAGTCGTCACAACGCTCGATTGCCAATACTTTCACTTACTCTATTCGGCTGTCGGGCTCGGAATCCTCCATCGAACGCACGGGCTGGGCTCTTGTTGTCTGCCTAGCCGAAGATGCCGAAGAGCTTCTTCTTCGGCTTCGATTCCGGACTCAGGAGGAGCGGATCGAAGGTCTCGAACGGCGGGTTGAAGGTGCTCGGCGGCTCGACGAGCCGGTAGACCACCTTCGTGGCTGAGTTCTCTATCGTGTGACCCAGCGCCCACGCCGGCCTGCCCTCGAAGATACACTGATAGCCGACCTTGAAGAGGTCCCTGAGCCCGCCGGCTTCCTTCTGATCGCTTGCCAGGACCATGAGATCCGGGAAGCCGAGATGGGAGAAGCCCCTGGTCATCACGAGACCGTATCCATCGGCGTCGGGGGCGAGCATAGTCGGCGGCAGCATCACGATACTCGTGAGCAGGTACTCCGGTATCGCATCCTCACGAAGCGTGCGCCAGAGAGTCACGGGCTTCCCGTCATCGGTCTTGAGCGTCTTTGTGTTCTCGATCAGTTCCAGGAAGAACGGCCCGGGGATGCAGATGCCCGCGTGAGGCAGGCCTAGTCCCAGCCCTCCCTGGCGACAAAGACCGGCAGCTACCTTGTAGAGGAAGATGAACTTCGCGACGGGATCGGCTTCGACGCCGCCCAGCACGGTGAGCAGTGCGAAAGACTGATGTGCCATCAGTCTCTGTTTCTGCTCCTCTTTCAGGCTGCAGCGTTCGATGATCTCTGCGCCCGGCGATGGTACGCTGTGCACCAGGCCCATCAGGCCCATGTTCCCTTGTACTGCCGTGAATCCCGTGACGGTGATGCCCTGAGGCGCAGTCTCGCCCAGCTCGGATGGGTCTACGAGCGTGACGCTGCATTCCTCCTGGTCGGATTCGAGGCCGTTGATGAAATCCTCGAGCTGTTTGGCATCGATCTCCGGCATCGATTCGAAGTACACGTCCATCTGGTAGCGCAACTCGTTCGGTGTCCTGCTCACAAATACCTCCTAGCGTAATCGTTGGGTCCGGGCTCAATCATGACGCCCGATCCCTAATGGCAGCGCACGACTCTGCGATAGGTCAGTGTGGTAGCCAAGCATGCGCTACGTGTTATGACGGCTGTCAGTCAACTTGAAGCTCCGCCCTGCCGCCGAAGCGGGCGAGGGGGATCGAGGTACTGACTGAACCGGTCCTCGACCGGCCGATCTCGATCCATTTCGACGTTCCCGCCTCGCGCATGAGTAACCGTGATCCCGGCAGGCTCAGCGCGACGTCGTCCGTCGCCTCCAGGATGTAGCCGTGACCACTTGCGTAGAGCGTCGCCAGTCCCGGCACGACCACCCTGTCGCCGATGCCGTACTCGTAGAGGCGGAAGGTTGCTCGTCCGTCGCCGTCCGCGTCGGTGAAGATCGACTTCAGTTCGTCGGCGGTCCGCTTGCTCCCCTCCGCGAGGACGACGTTGTATCGGTCCGCATACGGTTCGATTCTGTACCGTGAGCCGAGGACTCGACCGGCCGATATGCCGGCCTCGTTCTCGACGACCGCGCCCCGGTAGAGCGAGTAGTTCTGACGCCACTTGCCGTCAGCCAGGATCAGGCCGGCGAAGTCGAGCATCGTCTTGTTCCGGATGACGCCGTCCTCGAAGCCGAGGGCGACTCCCTCGCCGAGGAGGCTGGTCGTGCCGAGCGTCAGGCGCACCTGATCGGCTCCGGCGGACTCCGCTCCGACTATCTCGTAGGCGTCACCTCGGTCGGCGCTTTCGATCCTGATTCGGCGGCCGATCAGCGCCTTCGGATCGCTGATTTCCATGGCGACGGTGATCTCGTTCGCATCCCGATCCAGCGCGACGATCTGCCCGACGATCTCCGCTCGCGCCAAGCCGATCGATGCGTCATCAGCCATGAGCCGCGTGCCGCTCGACAGGAAGAGTCGCTCGATGCGATCGCCGCTCCGCCGAACGAGCCCCGTATCGCCGAGGAGCGACACGGTATCGACCTTTGCCGATCCGTCGGGCCTGCCGGTGGAGAGGATGGTGTCCTCGACCTCACCGGTCGTCACCCGGATGCCCGCCGGTCGGTAGCCGTCGATCGCCTTCCCCTGCGGCTCCAGACGCTCGATGCTATCGATCAGGCGCTTCTCGGAGTAGGGCTCGACCACGGTCAGGTATTGACTCGTTAGCGGCGTGTCGCTCTTGCGGCATGCGAACGAGTAGGTGATGGTGTAGTCATCCGGCTGCGAGGGGGGCCGTCCATCCGCGAGGACGAGCTCCGTTCCCGGCTCCGGGAGGCCGGTTATGCGGACGTGGACCTTGCGCTCGCCGTTACAGTCGTAATCGAGCGACCAGGGCGCTGCTATGGGGCCTCGTCGGACGTTGGTGAACATCGCCTTGTAGTCGAGCAGCGGCTTGCCGTCCGGGCCGGGACGTTCGGTGTTGTACTCGACATCCTCGCCCGCGAGGGTACCCTTCTCCTGCCGAACGAGCGCCGGGCCCTCGTACACCGGTTCCACCGCCGGACCGTGCCAGCTCAACCAGTGCTCGGAGCCTCCACGGACTCGGAAGATGTCGGCCACGTAGCAGTCCTGAGGCGACAGGTCGATCAGGAGGCTCGTGCGTCGGTAGAGCCGATCGCCGCCCTCTCCGAACGCCTGCTCCTCCGTGCGATACGGGTCCTCCAGCGCGTCGATCATCTCGACGCCGTTCGCCGACTGGAGCGCAACCAGACGCCCGAAGTCGTGGATCGTCGGGTCCTTCTGATCGATCATCACCGTGTTGTGCGTGGCGATGTGCGCCTCCCAGGTGCCCGCGAAAGTCCAGGACTTGGGATATCCGAGGTCAGGGGTCAGCGCCTTGCCGAGCGCCTCGAGTCCGAAGTTCATCGGGTCGTGATG
This sequence comes from uncultured bacterium, assembly GCA_964466715.1. Taxonomy (GTDB): domain Bacteria; phylum Armatimonadota; class UBA5829; order DTJY01; family DTJY01; genus CAYXOC01. Next base: position 54,533 of record CAYXOC010000025.1, on the reverse strand, counting down.
CAGGTGGAACGGATGAGCGCCGTAGAACACCCAGAGCGCCTTCTGGTCCTCCTCGACGCCCGACCGAGCGATGGCAAGACGGTAGCCGTCGAATAGCTGCGTCTTCCTCGGCAGGAACGCGCCGAGCTTCTTCACGGCCTTGCGCACCTTGTCATCGATCGGTTTGTCGTAGATCGACGAATGGGCGATGTTGCCGTTCGAGTCCATCAGCGTAGTCGCCACCCGCTCATCGCCGTACTGGCGGAAGATGGCCTCGTTGTGTCCATAGAGCAGCGATCTCAATCCCCTCGGGCGGTCGGTCGGATGCAGTGGCTCCGGGCCGCCGCAGTCACCGATGCCGGGATAGTAGCGGTCGAGCAGGATCAGGTCCATGAAGTAGCTGCTGACCATCGCCTTCAGCTTGGGCTCGTCCCAGAGTATGGGGTAGCGGGCCGTATCGATCTGATCCGGATGCCGCCTCCGAAGCTGCTCGACCTTCTCCATGGTCGGGAGCATGCCGAGCTTGCTGGTGTTGTAGCCGATGCTTTCAGCACCGCCGCCGTCCTTGAACAGCGAGTTGCGCGCGAAGGTGCGAAGGGGGCCGTCGCACTCGTAGTAGAGCCAGTTGACGAGATCGAGCGAGTCCGGCTTGTTCACACCCTTCACATCGTCCAGGACGAGGGCAAACGTCGCCGCGGTGTTCTGATGCATGCCGAAGTTGCCGAGAACTACCTTCTCGAACAGGGCCTTGGCGCCGACGCGGATGATGTTCTCCTCCACGTAGAAGCGCATGTCGTCGCCGGTCTTGATCTCCGGCATCTTCTTTGAGACGAACGCGACGGTCTCGGGCTCATCGAGCGAGTCCCAGATGAGGTCGTAGGCGGCGGCGATCCCCGCGACGTCGCCGCACGACCAGATGCAGTCGGTGATCAGCCCCTTGCGGAACGCCCACGAGCCTCCGTAGCAGCGGTCCGCCTTGTCGGAGGAATTCGGGAACTGCTCCGCGATGCGCATCAGTATCACCGCCGCCTTGTGGGCATACCGTTTGTCGCCGGTGAGCAGATAGAGCTGTGAGAGCCGGTCGAGCGCCGGGCGGACGGCGCCGAGGTAGATGGCGTGGATGTACTCGCCGATGAAGTAGTAGGTATCGCCGTCCTTCTTGAAGCCCGTGCCGTCGTCGGGGAAGTCGCCGGAGGTGAGGTCGCCGTTCGCAAAATCGTTCGACGGGTACCACTCGCCGCCGACCGGGCACTGGATCTTGAAAGGCTTGTTGAAGGGATCGAATTTCCAGGGATGGAAGACGCCGAACTTCTTGATCTCGATGCCGTGGACCGGGCAGCCCTTGTGCTGGTTGACATAGTACTCCCGGTGGATGCGCGTGTCCGGCATCAGGTTCCAGAGCTGCTCGTCGGGAACGTCGAGCAGATCCTCGGCCGACTTGCCGACGTCGTTCCAGTGACGCAAGGCATCCTTCCTATACCCGGCGACGATATCCTGCGCCCACTTGTACCTGGCGATGTTCTCGCGGGCGGTGGCGACCTCCTCGTCGGTGATCGTCGTCCTTCCGGTCTTCGCCGAGCCGGCGGGAAATGCGCTCGGACCGAGTGCCACGAGCGCGGAGATACAGATCAGTGCGATGATGAACAGCTTCGGCATGTGTTTGCTCCTTGTAGAAAAGCCCCGACTCTCACGGGAGAATCGGGGCTTGTTATCGTTTCCAGTCTCGTCTATGCGGCTACACGAATCTTCCCGACATCCGTTACCGGCTCGGGTATAGGTTTTCCTTCTTCCTTCAGTGTCTCGATATACAGCTCGATTGCTTCTTTGATGAGCTTCTGAACTTCCTCCAGGGTGTCGCCAGCCGCAACACAGATGGGGAGGTCAGGGACGTGCGCTCCCCAACTCGTGGGACCCTTCTCATAGATGACAGCATACTCTTTCATGGTCTGTTCTCCCAGCCAGCCTGCTCGAAGATTGCCTTCACCGTACCTGCAGGCAGATCCTTGCTCGGGTGACCCGCGACAACGACGATTCTCCTGCCCGAAGGATGCTTGACGACCCGGTGGCTTCCAGTCTGTCGATCAAGTTGCCATCCGTCGTCACTCAGCCGTTTGATGATGTCACGGACCTTCATGTGTTCGCATCCCGTACCATCATTCTAGCACACAGCAGAGTTCCTACAGGTATGCTTTCGGCGACTACTCCCCGGCGGCTGCGGCGGCGATCAGACCCTTGGAGATCTCCTCGCGCTGGATCTGGTTCGTGCCCTCGTAGATCTGGGTGATCTTCGCGTCGCGCATGTACTTCTCGATTGGGTACTCCCTCATGTAGCCGTACCCGCCGAAGACCTGCAGCGCGTTCGTCGTGACTTCCATCGCCACGTCGGAGGCGAAGCACTTCGCCATCGCGGAGTAGGTCGCGGCCTTCTTCGGCTTGGCCTGGTCGATCCACCGGGCGGTCGAATAGACCAGCGCGCGGGCTGCCTCGACCTTCATCGCCATGTCGGCGAGCATCCAGCGGAGTCCCTGGAAAGCGGAGATCGGCTGTCCGAACTGCCTGCGCTCGCGGGAGTACTTCACGGCCAGATCGAGCGCGCCTGCCGCGATCCCGAGCGCCTGGGCGGCGACTCCCGGCCGGGACATGTCGAACGTCTTCATCGCGTTGAAGAAGCCCGAGCCCGGCTTGCCGAGCACGTTCTCCTTCGGCACACGGCAGTCCTGGAAGATCAGTTCGCGGGTCGCCGACGCGCGGATGCCCATCTTGTCTTCCTTCTTGCCGAAGGTGAAACCGGGAGTGCCCTTCTCGACGACGATGGTGGAGACGCCGCGAGCGCCTTTGGTCGGATCGGTGACGCAGAAGACGGTGTAGATCTCGGCCTCGCCGCCGTTGGTGATCCACTGCTTTGTGCCGTTGATGACCCACTCGTCACCGTCGAGGACGGCGGTCGTGGCAACCGCGCCGGCATCGGACCCGGCGTTGGCCTCGGTCAGGCCGAATGCCGCCAGCGTCCCGTCGGCGATCCGAGGGAGCCACTTGGCCTTCTGCTCGTCGTTGCCCGCGATGAGGATCGGCATCGTGCCGAGACCGGTTGCCGCGAAGCCGAGGGAGATGCCTCCGCATGCCTTCGACAGCTCTTCGGTGACGATGCACATGTTCATGATCGGCGAGCCGAGGTCCATGCCCCCGAACTCCTCAGGTATGAAAACGCGGAAGAGGTCGGCCTCGGCGATCGCCTTGGTGATTTCCCACGGGAACTCGCCGGATTCGTCGAACTCGGCGGCCACGGGCCGGATCTTCTTGTCGGCGATCTCCCGGGCGACGTCCCGGATCATCTGCTGCTCTTCCGTGAAGAAGTAATCCATGTTAGTGCTGCACCTCTCTGATAATGAAAGTCGAACCGTTCACGCTTAAGGTCGGAGACACGTCTCCCCTCGCCCTCTGAGGGAGAGGGGCCGGGGGTGAAGGTCGGTTTCCGTCCGTATTCTACGCGAAAATGCGGCAGGGGTACAAGCACCCGATGCCGCTAGACGTAGCAATTCACCATCGGACGGTCGAGTTCCTCCGTCACGCGGTCCGAGTCCCGAGTGCCTCTTCGTAGTCAGAGCGGCAGGTGAACGGCCGGACGTCGTTGTCGCCGGCACGATCGTACGCTATCCGCCGCTGTCCGGTCCGCACTACAAACCAGATGCCTGCGACCAGGATGCCGAGTATTGCGCATAAGAGGGCAACATTCCGAGACCTGGATATGAGCAGCGCCGGCGCACCGAGGAGCAAGGCGGTCAGGGCCGAAACGGCCATGGGCTTCCACCAGCCTGTTTCAGTTGGGAGTGATGGCCACTCGTACTGCAGATCGGTTCGCAGGAACAGCACCCACGTGTCGATATCCCCTCGGCAATCCTCCTGAGAGAGCTCAGGTGAGATCCAGTAAGGCTGGTCGGCGATCTCGACCACCGCCCGGTCCCGACTATCCATCGGAAGCCCGCGTAGGAACTCGTCCTCGCTGATCCGTCCGGTAGAGACGTCCTCGAGCAGCAGAGCCAGCTTGTCTCGTGCAGTGCGATCGATCATCCGGAACTCCGTGTTCGCCCAGTCGGCGATCCTCAGCTACTTCTTCAAGCAGAGCAGCATCCCCTGACCCGCCGCGAGCCAGCAGTCCTCGCCGACCCACGGGTCGGTCGTCCCGGTGTAGGCGCTGACCCGCATGACCTGCCCGGGCTCCTTGAACTGGACACCGAACGGGGTGGAGGTGTGAAGGCTCTTGTTGACCACGATGACGTACGGCACGCCGCCCGGTCCCTCGAACTCGCCGACGAGCAGATCGTCGCCGCTCACCGAGGCGAGGTACTTGCTGGTATCGATCCCGGAGCAGCCCTCCGGGACGTTCGGATGGTGGAAGACGTTTACGCTCTTCAGCTTGATGTAGGTCGGACCGAGCTTGTGGAGTTGCAGATTCACGTTCCGGAGCATATCCCACGTAGGGGTCTTGTGCCCGAACTGATCGATCGGCGCCAGGCGGTAGTTGCCGATCTTCGGCGCGAAATACGTGAAGTAGCTGATCCCGCGGCCTCCGTAGGCCAGGGTGGTATAGAGCTGGAACCGGAAGCCTGCAGGAGTCGGCTCGGCATAGTGGAAATGGGAGTTCGAGAGCACGATGTTCCAGAACGGCAGATTATGCTTGAGCGCTGCCTTTCGGACCGCTTCGAGGTTCTGGAAGTACCCGCCCCTGAGCGAGCCGTCGTCCATCAGGGCATAGTGGTCGTAGCTGATGAACTTCGGCTTCACCGTCTGGACGAAGGACTCCAGATACTCCTCGTAGGTCGAGGTCCCCAACTGCCCGGCGGAAGCATAGTTGGGCAGGAGATTGATGTACGGTAGCGCATCCGGCGCCTCCTTCTTGTACGCCGCGGCCCATCTTCCGAGGCCGGGATAGACCCTGGCGCTAGGCTCGTCGCGCAGGTAGTAGCCGTACACCGCCGGATGCTTCGCGGTGCGCGCCGTCAGCGCTTTCACCCGCTTTGCGATCTCCTCGTCGCCGAGCTGAGCTTCGGCATCGCCCACGTGACTGCTTCCGTCGATGACGAGGCACTTCAGCCCCGCCTTACTCACCTTGTCCAAGTCATCCGGGGCAACGAACCCCGCCAGGTTGAACCCGCACTCACGGATCTCGTTCAGCGCGGCCTCGTCACCCGGAGTGGTGCCCCACGGCAGTACTGCGAACTCCTCAGGCTTCAGCATAGCACTCCCCTCCTGCGCAAACGCGTTTCCTCCGATACAGCATAATGCCAAGCAGAAAGCAGCGACCAACACCATCGTGAATCTCATGCGGACACCTCCCTAATTCCCATATCTTGCCTTGAGCAGGCCCTTCACGTGCGCGATATCGTTCCGGATCGTCTGGCGCTCGGCCTTGCAGCGATCCGGGAAGACCCGGTCGGCCTTGTCCGCCAGCGCCTCCAACCGACTGATATAGGCCTCCGCGACGTAGCGAGAATGAGGCGTGGCGATGATCTTGTTGAGCTGCTCGCGGACCGGGTTCAGACCGGTCTGCGGCTTGCCCCAGATCACGAAGCCGGGATAGACCTCGACCACTTCCCTGAGCACCTCGCGCTCTTCGGGTGTCCTGCCGAGATGCAGGATCGCCTGGCCGATCGACCGCATCGGATCGTAGGCGTACGGATTGTACGCATAGTCGGCGCAGGTCAGCAGTGGGAGGCGGTTCCACTCGTTTTGCTGGCAGAGCGGATTGCTCATGTAGCCGTCCACCACTTCGCAGAGGTCCGGGTCGCGGTTGATCACCGGGCCGAGATGCATCGTGGGATGCGCGTCGTTGACCGGGTAGTTGTCCCACAGGAAGAGGCGGTGCTTTGCGATGCTCTTGTAGGTCTCCGCTGCCTTCCGAGTGATGTTGCCGACCACGCTGTCGCCGGTCCAGAAGAGGTAGACGTCCTTATCGAGCTCCTTCGCGATGATCTCCAGATACGCCTTCGCGGCGGGATCGGTGCCGTCGCCCCAGTAGAACGTCGGACAGAAGATCATCTGCGCCTTCGGGTCCTTCTCCTTCAGCCGCTTGAAGATGATGTTGACGACCCGCGCCTGCCCGGACGCATCGATCCCCTGGGAGATATCGTCGAGCGAGATGTTGAACCACTTCACGCCGAGGCTCTGCATCCAGGAGTAGTGCTTCCAGAGGTCGTCGATGTCCTTATCCGACTTGTAGTCGAGCGGGCGCTTGCTGCAGAGGTTCGGGTTCATGCTGAAGCAGAACTCGATGCCGTATCTCCGGCACAGGCGCACGATCTTATCGTAGGCGGCCTTCTTCTCGGCCGGGAGTTCCTCCCACCAGCGGTTGACCTCGGGGTTGCCCCACGGGTAGTGCTCGATGTCGCACATACTCCCGTAGCAGTTCTGGAAGAAGTTCATCCCGTACTTTGCGAGCACCGGGATCTCGGCCATGGTCTGCTCGGGGGTCCACATCCAGCCCTTGGTGCCGCGCATGGCGAACCCGGGCTTCTGACCGGCGGCGAGCGGCTCCGGGAACGGACGCCTCTTGGTCGGCAGCTCGATCCAGAAGTCCTTGCTGAGGTCGCGGACGATCACGTAGTCTTCCGGTCCGACCACGCACTTGGCGACCTGGAACCAAGGGAACCAGCCGATCCTCCCCTCCGGCTCGCGGTTGGACACGACGATTGTGTTCTGCCCCACCTTGAGCGTCCCGGCGGGGATGGGGAATCTGATCGTCTTCCAGTCCTTCTCCTCGAACTTGTTCGGGCCGCTGAAGATCGTCTTGCCGTTCAGTTCGATGGAGATGGCGCACTGATTCGGGCCGTCGTCATCCCGCCCCTTGATGTGCAGGAACATCGGCTTGTCAGGGACCGCTCTCAACTCGAACGTCGCCTGCATCTTCGATCGGTCGCCGGTCGGCGCCGCGTAGACATAGTTCACCTGCATCTCGCCGGCCGCCATCGAGCCGTACAGATCGGCCGCGCCGCCCTTGAAGTCCGTGCCGGCCAGATCCGCCACAGCCGGCTCCGGCCCGGCGTATGACATGCCCCCGATCAGGCAGAGCGCAACTGCTAGAAATGTTAAGATTCTGAATGGTCTCACAGAACTTTCCTCCAGTGCTCCGGTATTGGTGCACAGCGTTCCCAGTGCGTAAACTCCGTGAAGTAGTGCCCATGGCTGTCCGGCTGACGCAGGCTACCTGCGTCGTAGAGTGCAAGACCAGCCGCTTTGGCGGTTCGGCTCAGGATGCCCGGGACAGCATCTGTATCCGGGTCTTGACGTATGATATGCAGGCTTTGCCAATCTGGATCCGTGAAGCAGATATGTACATAGTCCTGTCCCAGTATCCGCTCCGCATCTTGCGGTCGCTTCTGCACCTCCTCAAGCAACTGCACGATGGCTGACTCCGGATTGATCTGGGAGAGCGCTGCCTCTAGTACGCTGCTCTCAAGCCGGCTGTGCGGGCCACGATTCGCATGGACGAAGAACGGCTCGTACCAGACGTGTTCGAGCCACTGGCATGCCGCCAACATCCGGCCTGTGCCCCGGCAGAGCGCAAACACCGTCTTTTCATGCGCTGCATCCCCCGACTCAAGCACATCGAAGCCAGCCTCCTGCAAGACAGGGAGGTACTCACTCACGTCATCCCGGAAAGTATAGCGCAACATCGTCACTCGATCGTCAGGTTCGATCAGACTAGCCAACGCCTTCTCAGCGAAGCGGGCACCCTCACCATGCTGCATGCCCAGAACGCCCGACATGCGCATCTTCTGTTGATCCGACCTGATGCTCTCACCGGTGCCATCCAAAGATATATAGCCACCGCTTATGACAAGCAGACTGCCCTCCAGTTCCTCCATCGTGCACGACCCCGGCCTGAACAGGCGCTGCAGGCATCCAGGCCTCCAGCCGTAAAGCGACCGTAGCTTCCTGTCTAGATACGGACCATGTCCCCATATCTCATCCGATGGGAAGCTCGGTGCATCCAGCCCATAGACCGCGAAGAAGTCCCCTTGGTACTCACCTGCGTTTCCGTCTATCATCCCCATGTTCTCCATGGCTCGTAACGCTGAGGTTGTCCTTCGATACGCTCACAGAGAGCAACTAGTACTGTCAGTACTGTTTACCGATGACTGTTCACTTCCCCGCCCACTTCTTCCAGACCGCCTGATCCGAGAGCATCTTGATGAACACCCCGCCGATCACCGGGCGCGAGTGGAGCCACGCCTTATCCAGGTTGTCGGTGAAGTAGAGGTCGGTGAGCGCTACGTGCGCGGTCGTGCGGTCGAAGTAGTCGTATGCCGGGCCGACGAGCGCCTCGAAGTCGGATTTTCGCTCGGCCATCGCGGCGGTCCAGATCAGCCAGTCGGTCTTGGTCAAGGCGGCACGGCTGTCGAGCGGCAGGCCGAACTCGTTCTGCTTCGTCTTGTAGAACGCGATCTCCTTCCGGGCGATATCCCGCGGGAAGAGATCGAGGTCGAGCAGCCTGTCCCACACGAGATTATACTTCTGGCTCCATGTCTTAGGCTTGTCAAACGCCAGCCGGAAGTGATCGCCGTCGTCCGCCATCTCGACCCACTTGGCGGCCATCTCCTTCGCAAGCTTTCGGTATTCGGCGGCGGTCTCCTTCCGACCGATCATATCCGCGAGCATCCCGTATGCCCCGAGCGCCTCGATCGCCTTGATCGACAGGTTCGCGTTGTGCGCCAGGTGACCGGTGAAATCGTCCGTAGAGAGTTGGTGCTCCGGGTCCATGCCCTTCTCCCGCAGGTACTCCGCCCAGCGCGAGATCAGGGGCCAATACTCCAGGGCGTAGTCGGCGTTCCCCTCGATCTTCGCAAGGGCGGCGACCATCAGGATCATGTTGCCAGACTCCTCGACCGGCATCTGGTTCTCCTCGGTTCGCTCCCCTCCGCCGTAGACCTGCCCGTTCGCCAGCGGATACGTGCCGAGATCGTGCGGCGCAAACGGCCACTTCCACCGCGCCGACCGGGCATACTCCAGCACCGGGGTCAGGTTCGCCTTGAGGACCTCCGGGTTGAGCAGCACCCAGAACGGCGATGCGGGGTAAGCGATGTCGACCGTCCCGATGCACCCGTTGCTCGTGTTCTCCTTCGAAAAGACCATCAGCGAGCCGTCGAAGTCCGCTGCGTACCCATGCCCCGCGACGCACTGACGGTATGCCGCCCCACAGAGCGAGGCATACTTCGCGCCGCCGACCCTGGTCAGGTCGGTCATGAGTTCCTCATCGAATGCCTCGCATCGCTTCACGAGCGATTCGTAGTCCTTCTCGGCGGTCGTGAGCAGTTGGCCGACGTCCATGCCGGTTCGCTTCCAGTACGGGCGGAGCTTCCTCTCCATGTATTCGATGGCGAAGACCTCGTCGTAGGCGATCATCACATGCCGTGAGACCCTGTCCGCGCCGATCCTGCCGAGGTCGAACATGCAGGACATCGTCGGCCAGTCGTCATGCTCGGCGCGGGGCATGCGCATGTCGTCGGATCCGGGGAGCTTGCCGGTGCGTGCGAACTCGGCCCTCGCCTCATTCCCATCCATGATGACGGTATCAGTCGCGCCGGGCGCTCCGAGGTATACGTATCCCCAGTCGATCCGCACGCCGTCGCCCTTGCGTTTCAAGATCGGCTGCTCGTCCGTGCCGATGCTGAGCACGTCCATATCGTCGAGCTGGTATCTGTTCCAGCGCACCTTCTGATCGGGAGAGTTCACCGCCCACTCGCCGGTGACATCAAAGTAAATCCCGGCCTCGTGAGGCTTTCCATCGATCGAACGAACGTCGAACGTCACGTAGCTCACCGGCCTCGTCAGCAGGTCGAGGTCGTCCGGCAGAACGGGCGACATGAAGGTGACGCTCATCTCGATGCCGGCGGCGCTGAACCGATAGACCGAGCGCGTCGGAGTGACCCGCAGGCCGATCTGCTCCATCGCCGGGATGTTGTTCGGAGTCATTCCCGAGAAGCGGTAAGCCTTGCCGTCGATCCACGCGATCCCGCCCATCGCGTTCACGCCTCCGGTCCAGTGCTTCGACCAGTCATCCGTGAGCTCGTCGCTCATCTGCCATACGCTGAAGTACGGGTTGTGAGTGACGAGCGGAATCGCGGGCGGGCGGAAGGATGTCGTGTCAGCGGATTGGGCCGAGACGGCAAGGGCATGCAGGCAGATAGCGGCTGTGATCAGGGGATGGCACAAGTCTCGTAGGGTCATGGCACGTCTCCTCGGGCTACGTTCGGTACGTGCCCACATCATGCCACGCCGGGCGATCAGACGTCAAGGGTGGGGGAGGGGGGTGGAGTGATGCAATAATGGAGTACTGGAGTGATGGGTTCCCAATACTCCACCACTCCCGTCTACAGCCCCGGAGGTCCCGGGGGCAGTTCGGACTCGGGAGCAACCGGCGGCTGCTCCGTATCGGGCTCATCGAGTGCCGGGGGTGGGGGCGGCATGTCGTAGTCGGCCGCGGCGTTCCCGGATGCCTGCGATGAGTCCAGAAGGGCGGTGCCTTCCATACCGCCACCGCAGCCTGCCACGAGAACCAGCAATCCCAGTAGGACGAATACGCGCTTCATGGAATCCTCCCAGGCCGGCGAGCGCCGGCGCTATTGCGGGTATTCCATGTTTCCCGTAGGATTCACAGGTATTTGTCGCAGGCACATCCGGGGTCCGACGCTCCCGCACTCCCATACTCCGCCTACCGCAGCTTCCCCGCCAGGCGGTCGTATTCCGCCTTGATCTCATCCGCCGTGAGCGCCGTCGAGTAGATCCTGACGCCGGTCATCCGGCAGTCGGTCTCGAAGTCCGGGCCGGGGTATTCGTACCGTCCGACGTACAGATTGAACGCGGATTGGGACACCTCTCCGCTCCCCAGCAGCCGGCCAACCTGCCGGCCGTCCAGGTACACCGACATCTCGTATCCGTCGTAGGTGCAGGCGATGTGATGCCACTCACCGGCCTTGACCGATCCAGCATCGACCGTGCCCACGCCGTGGAGGTAGAAACGCACCTGCCCGCCGTAGATCTGAACGAAGTATCCCTGAACGCCCCACAGGCCGTGCGACAGGAGCACCGGCATGATGCCCGGGTCCTCCAGCTTGACCCACATTGCGAGCGTGATCTCGTCCCGCGGGCTGAACTCCGGACGGTTCGGCACGACGACGTGGTTGCCGTGCCTGAAGTGAGCGGCCGGCGCTCCGTTCACCGGCTCGTATGCCGCCACTCCTCCCCAGCTTCCTTCCGGCAGCTTGCCGTCGAAGTCCAGGGAGAGTACCAGTCCCGGTTCGCCCTTCGTCTGCGCCGTGCAGCGGACCGGCTCGGACGCCCGGCCCTCGATGCCGTTTCGGTTGAGGGGAACGACCTTGTACCACATCTGCGCTCCCGGCTCCGCTGGGGTCACGAATAGATGGCCGTACCAGCTATTGGCGGGGACCGGCTGATCGCCGGTGATCGTCTCCCAGGGCCCGGACTGCGCGGCCGAGCGGTAGACGTTGAAGCCCGACACGCCGAGTTCCGCCTTGTCCCAGCGCAGCCTCACTTTGGCGGGCCCGGCGGAGGGAGTCACCACCGGAGCCGCCAACTCGTCCGGCTCCGGGGCTCTGATCCACTGGGAGACGATCTTCTTGCCGGTTCCACCCGGGCCGACGGGAGTGATCGAGTAGCGATATGCCTTGCCGGCCTCGACGTCTCGATCCTCGAACCACGTGTCACTCGTGACCTTGAGGAGCGCGAACTCGCCATCGTCTTCCGCGCGCCGCACCTCGAAGCGCCCGACCGATCCCATCCACCGCGCGACGAGCGATCCTCCGTCGCCCGGCTTGACCGCCAGGTTCGATGCGGTCGGAGCCTGGAGCTTCGGGGCGGCGGCTGCCTTGGCCGGCGTCACCGGAGGGATGAGCGCGACCTGATGCCACAGGTCCTTTCCGGGCCAACGCTCGATCATCCCGCCGGACGCATCGAGCAGCTCGGCGGCGTATTCCACGCCGACTCCGGTGGGCGTGATCGTGCTCTCGAAGTACCTCGGCGCAAGTCCCTTGAGCATCACCGACCTGCCGCCGGTCTTGCCGATCTCACGGTAGACGACCCTCACCCGGCAACCGTCCTGATGTGCGACGATCTTGATCGGCATCGGCTCGCCCGCGGTCCATACAGTGTTAGGGTTGATCGGCGACATCAAGGGAGTCCGGGTCCGGGACTCGGCATCATTGTTGTCCGACGGGATGCCGTCTGCGGTCTGCAGTCCGCAGTCCGTCTCCAGCTCCCGTTGCACCGCCCGATACGAAGCCCAGGCTTTCGTGTTCACGGTCGCCAGGACGCCGAGTTCGCCCTTGTTCGTGACCTTTCGGGCACACGCGTCGAGCGCCGAGACGAAGTCGCATGTCTCCAGCTTCCGGAGCGCCTCCCCGGCGAGCCTCGACGCGCCGTCCTTGTCGCCGTCCTGCCTTGCCTGCCGCGCCTTCATGAGGAGTTGGTAGACCTCACCCTCCGGCCTGAGCTGCTTCGATGTTCGCTCGTATCCGAGCGCCCATTCGGCGGTGTTGATCATGTACGCCACTCGCTCCGCCTGACGCGAGTACCCCGGCCGAGCGATCATCTGCTCGTGGATATCCCTGAGCCGGGCCAGGGTCTTCTCCAGGCGCTCGATCTTCGCCGGATCGGTCGGCGATCCCCATCCGAAGTGTCCGCACTCCGTCTGACCGCTTCCGCCGACGAGCCGGTACCCGAGCGACTGCCACTCCATGAGGATCTCCGCCATCGCGGCTACGTAGTCTTCGCCGAAGCATTTCGCCGCGTAGTCCGCGTAGAACCGGTCGAGCGTCAGGCTTGGGTCCCACGCGAACTGCGACATGACGGCATGCGATTCCTCGACGTCCCGGGTGCGCCAATGGATGCCGAGGATGCCCTGGCTTCCCTTCCTGAGCGCGTCACGGCAGGCGTTCAGCCAGTTGTCCGCATTCGGCTGAGGGTGCCACTGATCGCCGTCGAACTCGAACCACGGGATCGGCCAGTACTCGCGTCCCTTCGAGAGCTTGCCGTATGCCTCGCTCACGTCCGGTGACACGACTATGTCGTCGAGCGCGGAGAATATGATGTCCTTCGGCAGGAGCCTGTCCATGCCGGGGTAGAAGTCGGTGAAGCGCAGATGATGGTCGCCGCCCCACGCCGAGACGACGAGTCTGATGTGGGGCGCGGTCTCCTTGATGATTCGGTAGGCCTCCCGAGCGTAGATCGTCATGCGCACCGCCTCGGTGATCCGGCGCGGATCCTTCAGGTAGGCGAACGTCGGCTCGTATCTGCGGTAGTACGCGCCGAAGTCGGAGTCGAGGGGCAGGGGATCGCGGCCCCGAAGTCCCTGGGCCTCGGGCTCCCAGATCCAGATGTGGTCGAGCATCGGATACTGAGCGACGAGGTGCTTGAGCCGCTTCTCCAGTCGGTCGATCGCGGCCGGGTCGGTCGGGTCCGCCTCGCCGGTCTCGAAGCCGACGCAGATCTTCAGCCCGCGAGCCTTGCCATAGTCGAGCGCCTTGGCGAGGAGGTCCTGGGAGTCCCTGATCGAGCGCTCCCGGTCGTCGCGGTAGAGCGACGGCTTCGAGCCGAAGTAGTCGGTGTGGAAGTACTTGCTCGTCTCGCCGCCGAACTCGCCGGTCTTCATCGGGGACGTGCCCCACGTGCTGACGGCAGTGCTCACCACCGGCTCGGCCCACGCGTACTTGTCGCCCTCCTTGTACCCCGCGAACGGCTCGGCGTCGTAGGAGTGAAAGCCGATGAAGTTGTTCTTCGTCTTCACAAGGTTGTCGAAGAACCAGGCGTAGTCCTCGAAGTCCCACGCGGTCGGGGAGTTGAAGAAGTTGTACCACGGGAGCGTACCCCTGATCTTGAGCGCGGGCTTGCGGGTGATATCTATGTCGAGCAGCTTGAACTCTGACTTCGTCGGGACCGCATCTCCGCCGAGGTAGAAGCCGAAGCCGTACTCCTCCAGCAGTGCGTACGCGCCGTAGAGGACGCCCTGCGGTTTCTTCCCCGTGACCAATACGATCCTGCGCTTCCCGTCCCTGATCGTGCGCAGGAGGTATCCCTCGTCTCCGAGCCCCGACACGTCGGGCTTGAACCGCGCCGCCAGCGGATTCGATGCCGGCGTTCCAACCGCGATAGCGTCTCCATCCGCGGCGCCGGATATCGGGAGCAGCGTTCCGGTCGCGGAGTAGAGATACTTCTGCAGTTCCTTCGCCGCCAGTCTCTCCAGGGCTGATGCGTCTCTGCCGACGACGATCGTTGCCCCCGATGCCTGCGCTGCCAAGACCGCCAAGACCATCAAAAGAGCATATCGCATATCGTGCCTCCCGTCTGTTCCATACGTCCCACCAGTCCTATTGTCTCATCATCGCCCCAATCCCTTTGCAGGAGGCATCGCGCCTGCTACCGAATCACTGTGCGGAGGTGAACATCATGGATGCGATTGAGTGCCTGAAGACCAGAAGAAGTGTTCGAGTGTATAAGAACAAGCCCGTCCCGCGGGAGATCCTGGAGGACATCGTGGACTGCGGCAGGCTCGCGGCGTCGGCGATCAACATCCAGCCGTGGGCGTTCGTCGTCGTGACGGATGCGGACGTGAAACGGCGGATCGCCGACACTACCGATCACGGCAAGTTCATCGAGCAAGCGGGGGCATGTATCGCGGTGTTCTGCCAGGACACGAAGTACTATCTGGAGGACGGCAGTGCGGCGACCCAGAACATCCTGAACGCCGCCCGCGCCCATGGACTCGGCTCATGCTGGGTCGCCGGCGACAAGAAGCCGTATGCGCCGCAGATTCGTGACATGCTCGGCCTGCCGGAGGACTATCGGCTCATCTCGCTGATCCCCATCGGCTATTCGGACCAGCAGCCGACGCCCGCGAAGAAGGCGCTTTCAGAGGTGCTGTACTGGGACAAGTACGACGGGTAGGCGCCGGATCACCCGGAGCGTCTGATATTCAGGGCCGCCAAGCAGCGGCTGAGGAGCATCTTCGTCTTGATGCCGATCTTCCGCTCTGCGCGCGAGAGCGCCGCGGCCAATCGGGACCGCGGATCGCCCTTGCGCGCGATCAGGCGGTGGTTCGTGTGGGATGCGCGCGCCCAGTGGGACTTGTAAGACTCGTCCCCACAGAGCATGTCGAACTCGCTCAGCCCTTCCTCGATCGCCTGCCTGATCGCGTGAGCGGTCAGCACCGATCCCAGGCCGTACCTTGCGAGCGAAGGCTCCCAGCCGCCGATGTAGCCGTATTCCTTGTCCCGGTAGGCCATGCAGTAGTGGACCGACTGCAGTTCGCCGTCAAGCCGGAGTCCGTACATGCGGAGCCATCCGCGCTTCGAGAAGAGGGTGGAGATGTCCCGCAGGAACAGCCGGCTCGCCTCCAGCGACAGGCCGCCCGGCAGTCCCCGCTCTTCCCACCGCCGTGTATGGAGGCGGACCAGCGCATCCAGCCCCTCGTCGATGCCGTCCCGCTCGATCGGGCCGATCTCCGCGTGGAAGTCTCGCCGTATCAGGCGCTCCTTGTAGCTGAGGTTCGAACGCTGCTTCCTGCTGAGCAGAGCCCTCATCTCGTCCCACGATCGAGGCAGCGGCACGTATGGACACATGCCGTAGGGTGACGCGCTGTTCCGCCAGCCGAACCGTCGGCGCAGTTCCGGCCAGTGTTCCAGGGTGGGGGAGTCCTCGGGGATCTTCTCGAGATCGAGGATGTCCCACCGCTTTTCGTTGGTCTCTAGCCACCCGAACACGGACTCCAGCGCCTCCGCTTCGGCCTCCTGATCGAGTATGAGATCGAGGTAGTCGGACGCCCGGCTTCCGAGGAGCCTGACCCTGCGCAGGGGGAGCCCGTGGATGAGCGTCGTCTTCAGGGGTGCGATGCCCACGAGCCGGTCGGAGTCGCGAACGCACAGTAAGGTAAGCTGCTTTCCGACGCCGAAGTACCGCCAGTAGACCGAGTTCCACTCCCAGGTCTGGAAGATGCCGGCTGTTCGGCTCCGGCGTAGCAAGTCGTCCCATTCCGGGCGCAGGTCATATAGCTGGGTCTCATCCCTGAGTTCCGTGACGAGCATGAGCACTCTCCTCCGGCAGTCGCATAACTATACCGTCGGGTCCGAGTGCCCTAAACTCCGGCCTGCTACTCTCTCGCCGTGATCTTCCCTCCGCGCCGGAAGACTCCCGCGGTCCAGCCTCGATCGGACGCCATGCGGGTGAGCAGAAGCTCCTGAGGCACGGCGCACGCCAGCGAGAACAGCTCCGGGCTGCCGGGACGGAGGACGATGCCTACCATGTTGCCGTGTCCCGCGACTTCGACCGCCGTGAACAGCACCACCTTGCTGCCCAACTCGGCCATCTCCCTCGCCATGCTCCTCACGAGGTCGCCGCCGTGTCCCTCCGGCGCGAACATCACCGCGTAGTGCCCCGGCCCTACGATCTCGAACGGCCCGTGCCTCATGCTCCCGCCCGAGAGAGCGGTGGTGAAGACGTGCGAGCCCTCCTGGAACGTGAGCGCCGCCTGCCTCGCCGCCGCCATTGCAGGTCCGCGGGAGACGAAGTAGACGGTTTGCGCATCCCTGAGCAGCTCGGCCGCCTCGTCGATCTCCGGCTTGCGGTCGGCCATGAACGCGTCCATCTCGTCGGCCGCCGCCGCAAGGTCGTCGAAGAGCGGAGCCCACTCCTGAAGCACCAGGGCGCGGCTGAGGAGCAGCATCAGCGCCAGGCTGTTCGTGTAGGTCTTGTTCGAGATCGACGCTTCCTCCCCGGCGATCATCTGCAGGTCGAGCTGCGAGCGCCTGGCCATCGTGCTCTCCGAGTCGTTCGTCACCGAGATTAGCCAGCGCAGGTTCTTCAGCCGCTCGACGACTCCCCTGGTCTCAACGCTCTCACCGGATTGCGAGACGGCGATGACCACGTCGTCGTCTCGAATGCTGTCGATGCTGTAGTGGAGAAGCTCTCCGGCTTCGCAGACCAGCACCGGGGCCGAGCACCTGTCGCTGAGATAATCGAGCGCCGTCAGCGGAACGAATTCGGATGTGCCCATGCCGGTGAACGTGATGCTTCTCGGTCGATAGGAGGCCATCCTCCCGGCGAGTGTCAGCAGCCCGTCACCCTTCTTGCCCCGGTAGAACTCGATCAGGTCACGCAGGACCCGGCCCTGTTGCGCGATTTCGTCCAGGAAAGCCATCGTATCATCCTCCATGCAAGCGGTATCCGGCATATTATACCGGGAATGGCTGCGAATGTCACGGCCCCGGTGTGTCGATGCTGACTCAACGAAGGATACCCGGGCTCATCAGATGAACCATACAATGTCTGGATCCACCACCCGGAGGTGACTGATGACGAGAACTCTGCTTATCACCCTTGCCGCGATGATCCTTCTGTGCGGCATGGTATCCGCGGCCGGCGTTCGCGAACTGCCCGCCGACGTCTACATGGACAAGATGAAAGGCGGCTGGCTCGGCCAGATGATCGGCGTCGTCTACGGCGGTCCGACCGAGTTCAAGGCGCAGAGGCGCATCTACGACGAGGAGATCAAGCCCTGGTCGCCTGAGCGGATCGCCGAATCGATCGGCCAGGACGACATCTACGTGGAGCTTAGCTTCCTCCAGGCGCTGGAGAAGTACGGCGTCGATATCACCTGGGAAGAGGCCGGCAAGGCGTTCGCCGAGACCGAGTTCAAGCTGTGGCACGCGAACAAGCAGGGCCGGGAGAATGTCCAGAAGGGCATCATGCCGCCTGCGTCCGGGCACAAGGACAACAATCCTCATTGCGACGACATCGATTTCCAGATCGAAGCCGACCTCTTCGGCCTGCTGAACCCGGGGATGCCGCAGTCGTCGAACGCGCTCGGCGAGCGGTTCGGCCGGATCATGAACTACGGCGACGGCCTCTACGCCGGTATGTTCGTCGCCGCGATGTATTCCCATGCGTTCTTCGAGAGCGACATCGAGAAGATCATCGATCTGTCGCTCAGGTCGATCCCGCTGTCGAGCACATACTCGGCCTGCATGCGCGACGTGATCCGCTGGCACAAGAAGAACCCGACGGACTGGCGCGCGACGTGGCAGTTGATCGAGGACAAGTGGGTCGCCAATCCGACGGGCCGCTGCTCGACCGGCGACTTCAACATCGACGCCCGCGTGAACGGCGCGTACATCCTCATGGGCCTCCTCTACGGCGAGGGCGACATCGACAAGACGCTGGAGATCTCCACGCGCTGCGGCCAGGATTCGGACTGCAATCCGTCGAACGCGATGGGCGTGCTCGGCACGATCATCGGCTTCGACGCCCTGCCGGCGCAGTACAAGACCGGGCTCCCCGTCATGGCCGACAAGAAGTTCAGCTATACGCCGTACACGTTCGACGGCGCCGTCGCCGCCACGGAGAGGATCGCCCGCGAGCAGATCAAGTGCGCCGGAGGATCAAGCAAGTTCGTGGACGGTAAGGAGATCCTGCTGATACCTGCGCAGTACCCGAAGGCTCCGAAGCTGGAGCAGTAGTCTCCGATGACGCCCGCCATCACGCCGAATTTGACTTTTCGGTGATGGAACTGGTATACTGCGCGTTGGCGTGTCGCCTTATTCACCGCCGGCGGCCGGCATCCGAACCGGGCCAGCGAGGCGGATACCATTATGCGAGACGAGTGCAGAGCTGTGATCCGGGCACGCGCCCTGCAGTAGTTCCGAGCCGCACTCGATCAGGAGGTTGGCGTTTATGAGACTCGAACTCCGGGCGGAGACGAGAAAAGATCTCAGCAAGAGTTATACGAAGAAACTCCGCAATGAAGGCAAGATACCGGCAACGCTCTACGGCAAGGGCATCGATTCCAGATCGATCGAGTTGAACCTGGATGACGTGGTCCAGCTCCTCAAGACCCCGGGCGGAAGGCTGGCTCTCATCGACCTGAAGGTCGATGGGAAGGCCGAGAAGGGCCATCCCGCGATGATCCAGTCGATCCAGCGCGAGCCGATCGGCAAGAAGATCAGGCACATCGATTTCCACCGCATCTCGATGAACGAGCCGGTCACTGCTACCGTCCCGATCACTCTCGTGGGAGAGGCTCCCGGTCAGGGCGAGGGCGGAGTCATCGAGCAGCCTACGAGCGATGTGCAGGTCAAGGCCCTGCCCGATAAGGTCCCGAGCCATATCGACGTCGATATCTCCGGGCTGGGCCTCGGTCAGTCCCTCCACGTGAGCGATATCTCGCTCCCCGCGGGCGTCGAGATGCTGAGCGCTCCTGATAACGTGGTAGTCACGGTCAGACTGCCGCACATTCGGGTCGAGGCCGCCGCTCCCGCCGAAGAGGCCGCTGCCGAGCCTGCTGCTGCGGGCGAAGAAGAGGCCCCAGCGGAGTAACCCTGCCCCGCACCATCGCCAAGAAACACGAAAACGGTCCGCCGATCCGGCGGGCCGTTTTGTTATGTCGGATGCCGCAGATGTCTCCGTCGTCCTACTCCCGCTTGTCTTTCGTGCCGCAGTAGTAGGAGAGCGCCGACAGTTCCGCTGCAACGTCTACATTTCGAACCACAACCCCCGGCGGAGTCACGATGACCGCCGACGTGAGGTTGAGCATCGCGGTCACCCCGGCCAACACCAGCAGGTCCGCGACCGACTGCGCTTTCTCGGGAGGGACTTCTATCACCGCGCCCTGTGCTCCCAGCGCCATGGCCTTCTCCGACAGTGAGCTGACGGGATGGACCTCCATGCCTGCGA
This sequence comes from uncultured bacterium, assembly GCA_964466715.1. Classification (GTDB taxonomy): domain Bacteria; phylum Armatimonadota; class UBA5829; order DTJY01; family DTJY01; genus CAYXOC01. Next base: position 34,820 of record CAYXOC010000025.1, on the reverse strand, counting down.
TGTTCCTGCCGATCCACTCGGGGTCGGTGCTGAAGAGAGCCGCCACGTGGCAATTCTGCTCGGCGAAGCGCCCCATGAGCGAGGCATCCTCCGCCAGCCGGCGCGGACCCACCCAGACGATGATCTTGGCGTTATCCAGGTGCAGGATATCCTGGAGCCGGTCGCGCAGGAATACGGCGTCGTATCCGATCGACGGCCTTCCGAACTCCCCGAAGTGGCTCAGGTCGCGCCTGATGAGTCCGGGCTTCACCCCCACCTTGCGGCCGATGTCCTGGGACGATACTCGGACCGTTCCCTGCTCGATGAAACCGTTCAGGGCCGTCAGATACCATCTCAGGCGGGTAATGGTCCGGTCGGAGATCTTCTTGTCGTCAGGCGCGGCCGACTGCTGTCGGGAGGTATAGTAGTCGGCCAGCTTCCTGCTGTAGCAGCGCTTCTTCTCGAACTGAGCGCGCACCGGGCAGGCCATCTCGATATCGTGGGGGAACGGACATACGGCGGCGGTGCACGCCTTGCAGGACTCCAATCCCTTGGACTCCGTACATGCGTAGATGCGGCAGACCTCGCCGCCCGTGGAAGCGAGAACCGAGTTGCCGGTTTCGCAGCCGGGACAGCGATCCTTCAGCAGGTGGGTGCAGGTGTTGCAGTCGAATACTCCGCAGTGTGCGATTCCCAGGGCGCTACCTCTCCTTGATGCTCCATTTGTGCATTATTGCACAAACCGAGGTTGATTATAGGCCCTGGCGGGCGGAGTGTCAAGCAGGTCGAACAGCGGCAGTCCGCCACACGGTTGGTCCGTGGCTATCCGCATGATCGGTAATGGCACAAGGCTGTGGGCGCTGGAGCGTGTTTCAAACCTGTTGTAGGAGGGGATTCCAATCCCCGAATTTGCGGCTGGGAAACCGCTCCTACAAGGCGGAATTCGACCTATGAAATGCGCTCTAGGCGTTCCGTTCCAGCATGTCTACGTAAATGCCGGGCTTGCTGTCGGGGATGATCATCGCGCCGGAGCACTTCTCGTAGAAGCCGGTCGGTCCCGCGCCGCCGACGATGGCGTAGGCGTATCCCATCTCGTACATCGCGCGGAGGCACGCGAGGTAGAGGGCTTTGCCGACTCCCTTGCCCCTGTACGATTCCAGTACGCCGGTCGGGCCGAAGTAGTTGCGCCGAGTGCATTCGTAGGAGGCGAACCCGATGATCTTCTTCTCGTGCGTGGCGATGAACGTCGTGCGCGGGTGCTGGTAGCAGCCGATCATCGCCTCATCCGCCCACAACTCCGAGAAGTTGTCCAGCACGAACCGCCGTAGCGCCGAGATCTCGTATGACGCGACCCGGCGGATCGTGATCCCTTCGTTCTTCAGCCTCTCCACGTCCTCGCTGTCGTCGGGGAGGGTGTACAGCTTCACAAGCATATCGGGCATGATCCTACTCCTGAATCCTACTCGTACTCCTACTCGTAATCGTACTCGTAATCGCGCATGCGGGCGAAGCATTGGCATCCGGCCCGGAGGCTGGTTGTTGTCCGGTGGGCCAATGCTTAGCCCCTACGGCAACATGTGTATCCAGCCAATGCCTAGCCTACATCTCACCGGATCGTTTCGTCAGACCCGCGTAAAGGCCCAGCGCCGCATCCTCGTACATCTTCAGTATCGCCGCACGCTTCTCGGCCTTGAGGTCGTCATACCAGCCGGCGGCGTCGCGGGATGCGCGCACCCGGTATGCCTCGAACGCTCTCAGCGCCTCATCGACGTACGACCTTTCGTAACCAGCGTCCAGCTTCTTCCGCATCGCACAGAGCGTCTCGTACGGCTTCCGCAGGTTCTCCGGCAGTTCGATCAGTCCGGCCTCTCCCCGCGTCACCGTGTCCCCGCTTTCCCGCGCCTCACTGGCCGGCCATCCGCCGGTTGTCGTGATCTCTACGTGGGCTTTCTCGGGGAGCCTGTCATACTGCAAGGTCACGTGGTCCAGGGCATCGGATTTCCACTCGGCGCCGTTCACTTTGACCGATTTGACCACCGGCCCGCCGTTCCTGATCGAGATGGTGATCCGCTTCTCGCCGAACCGGACCGGCTCCTTCTGAGAATACTCTTCGATCGACGACGGAACGTGCGGGTAGAGCGTGAGGCTGTCGGCCCTGTATATATACTCGAACAGCCCGCGTATGGTCGCCGCCGGGATTCCGAGGGCGTCGTAGCAGAGGTTGGTCAGCTTGTCCTCGAACCAGACCTTCCCGCCGAAATCCTTCAGCGGCGCGTCCATCTGGTAGTCCTTCGCCAGCATCCCGGAGCGTAGCGCAGACCTGCGGATGTCCTCATACTTTCCGAGCCGGTAGTAGGCCATGATCGCGCGGGCTTCGACCGTGGACCATACGCCGCCGTTCACCCACATACCGTAAGTCCAGAGACCTCCGTGTTCCCGGCTGCCCCAGTTGTCGTACATGTCGTCGAGCGACGGGTAGTTCGTGATGATGAAATCGTGCGGCCGCAGCTTCGGCTCGGCGGCGATGGTGGAGTAGATCTTCTCCGACTGAGCCTGGCTCGCCGCCCGGAACGCGATCGCGTCGACGTTCGTAACCGCCTCGAAGTAGCCGTACTTCTCCTGGCCGAGGACGCCGTGCCTGGTCCCGTCCGGATCGATCGACCTCACGAAGTATCCCTCGGGGGTGACAAACTGTGCGAGCGAGTCTCGGGTCTTCCGGCGGCGGACCTCATACAACGCGGCCTTCTTCTCGTCGCCGACGAGCTTCTGCAGTTCGACCATTCGGTCGAGCGCGGCCAGATACGTGATGGAGAGCCCGGCGAGATATGCTCTGCCGAACGAGCCGTCCGCCTGCCGAACGCCTCCGTAGCTCGGGGCCAGCAGGTTCGCCGCGGGTCCGACGAGGAACAGGTTGTTCTCGCGGTCTCGTCGCGTCTCGATGAAGCTGCACGCTCGCTCCAGGTTCGGCAGGTAGCGCCGGATGGCGTCGATGTCTCGGTCGATGAGCAGCAGTTCGGACTGCATGACGACTCCGGCGGCGGTGAACTCGAAGCCCCAGTCGTGCATCTGCCAGTTGCAGTCGCCCTGCCGGTATACGGCGCCTTCGGGGGTCGCGCAGTCGCAGAGACACCCCTCAGGCCCGATGAGCTCGGCGAACTGGCCATAGCCTCCCTTCTTGCCGTCACCCTGGTGCTTGAACCACAGGTCATGGCTGTTCTGCAGGAAGGTGCGCCACGGGTCCTGGAGGAACGGCAGCGCGCAGTAGGTTGGACCGTAGGAGTTCTGTATCCACCAGCCATGCCAACTCGCGCCCTCGATGAGGCAGTCCCATTCGGGGAGGTAGAGCATCGATATGTTCGGCACGTCGGGGCTCGGGTGGAAGTAATCGAAGGATCGGTCGATCAGCCGCAGAAACTCCGTATCACCTCTGCCGCTGATATAACGCCCCTTGTACTCCCCGGCCGAAGACGCGTGTGCCAGTATGCCGACCATCGCCAACAGAATCACCGCCCTGAAGAACATGTTGGTTCGCTCCTTACGAGGTTTCTTTTGCCAGGACTTCACGAACTTGGGGGAGCAGTACGGGGATTTCCTCCGAGGCTATCGTCCAGACGATGTCATAGTTGAGGCCGAAGTAGTGGTGGATCATCTTGTCTCTGACGCCTGCCAGACCCTTCCACGGAATGTCATGGTACTGGTTTCGCCAATCGGTCGGAAGACTCTTCGTTGCCTCTCCGACGACTTCCAGATTGCGGATGACGGCATCCTGTGTCTTCCTGTCAGCCATGAACTGCTCGCAGGTCATGCCGCTGGTGTACTCGACGATCCTCTCCATGGCCTCGACGATGTCACCCAGATAGTCTGCGTCCTGGCGCTCAGACATAGTCCAGGGACCTCTCGATCTCATCCGCCACTCGTTTCCGCCTCGGGTCTGTCTTGCTCCTCTGCAGCGTCTCGAAAGTAGCCAGATCCACCGGTCTGCCGAGGAGTTCCTCCAGGTGCTGCGCGAGGCTGACAAACTCCAGACCCAACGGTCTGGACAGGCGTACTATCAGATCGACGTCGCTTCCCGGCGTCTGAGTGCCCTTTGCGAAGGAGCCATACACGGCAATCTCTTCTACACCAAATCTCTCGCGCAGGTCGGGCAGATGATCCTTGAGTATTCGCAATACTTCGTCTCTTGTGGTTGGTTTGTCCATCAGGCATCAACCTCGATAGTATCAGTTCGGGCGGTCCGGGCCGTATTCCTGCCGACTATGGGTCACGCCGCTCTTCTGAGCGACTCCGGTGGGAGCAGTCGGTGGATGGCGCTCATGCCCGACGGGGAGAGCAGCCACTCGATCAGGGGGCCTTGGCGGGCGAGCTGAACTCTCAGTTCCTCGTCGGGATGCAGAGTGAACGAGGCGCTGCAGACGAAAAAGAGCGCCGCGCGTGCGATGGCCAGGGGAAGCTCGGTCTGCTCGATCCGTTCCAGCGGGCCGTAGCCCTCCAGGAACGCTTTCGAGAGAGACCGGGAGGTGTTCCCCGGCATCAGCGACCAGAGCGCATATGCCACATCGTGCAGCCGCTCGGCGCACTGGATGAAGTCGAAGTCGAGGATACAGCTCACCTTGCCGTTCAGGTAGAGCTGGTTGCCCGGATGCCAGTCGCCGTGGATGATGGTCTGAGGCAGATCGAGGCAGACTGCGCTCCACCGGCTCATCACCATCTCGTGCAGACGTTCGGCATCCGCGATCTCGTCAGCGGGGATGTTCAGCGCGCGAAGCCGCCGGAGCCCCTCGATCAGGATCTCCTGCGAGGGGTAGTCCGACCATGCCGGGACGGGTCCGCACTCCTGGTTGGTCAGCGTGTCGTGGAACCTGCGGAGCATCCTGCCGCTCGCCCGTGCGTGGCGGACCCGGTTCCTGAAGGCGTGACCGGGCGCGAACGGACTCACCGTTACGAATCGGCCGTTCCACCGGATATACGGTCGTCCCGAGGGCGTCTCCATCGGCCGAAGCGTCGGGATTCCAGCGTCGCGCAGGACGGCGATCACTCGCCGCGTGAACTCGATGTGCTCGACCGTGGCGAATCCTGTGAGGACCTTGATCGCATACAGCCCGGTGGTCGTCTCCACCTTCAGGTTCACGTTCAGAAAGCCGCCGAGTCCGCCGTGGACCGTCACCAGCTCGCCGATATCATATCGCTCGCAGAAGTATCGAACGTCCTCGACGGACGGCGTCACCTTGTAGAAGGGGCTGGATCTGGGGAAATCCTCTCGCCTGTCCATTCACGGCTCCCTGCATATCCCGCACTACGCCCGATGTGCTCACGGCACATCTATACCCGCCGGGCATGCCGGTGAACCTGGGAGAGCAGGCGGCCGGGGCAGGGGAGATTGGCGGCGGTCCTACTCGCCGGAATCGACTCCCATGAACAGCCCCATCCTCTCCTCGCGGAAGAGCCGTTCGTCCATGAGTCTTAGATTCCTGGACACGATCGGCTTGAACTCCATCTGCCCGAGGACGTCGCGCTTCAGGTCCACGCCGGGCGCGATCTCGGTGAGCACCATACCCTCCTCGGTCATCTCAAACACCGCCCGCTCGGTGACGTACATCACCTTGTGGCCCCGGCTCCTGGTATAGGCCGCGTTGAAGGTGATATGCTCCACGGTGTCCACGAGTTTCCTGTGCGAGCCCTCGTTGAGGATGTTCAGCCTGCCGTCACTCACCTCGGCGTCGAACCCGTTTGCCGTGAAGGTGCCGCAGAAGACGACTTCCTTCGCGTTCTGAGTGATGTTGATGAACCCGCCTGCGCCCGCGATCCTGCCGTTGAACTTGCTGACGTTCACGTCGCCGTGTTTGTCCACCTGCGCCATGCCTAGGAATCCCTTGTCGATCCCGCCGCCGTCGTAGAAATCGAATATCGCGCCCTGGTCGATGATCGCCTCCGGGTTGACCGTCGCGCCGAAGCTGAGGCCGGATGCCGGCACCCCGCCGATCGCTCCCGCCTCCACGGTCAGGATCATCTGGTCCCTGATGCCCTCCTCATCCGCTACTTTGGCGATCCCCTCCGGTATGCCGATCCCGAGGTTGACTATCGACTCGCGATCGATCTCCATCGCTGCACGTCGGCAGATCACCTTTCGCGCATCCAGAGGCATCCGCTCCAGGACGATGTCGGCATCGTCGCCCTGGTGCTTGCAGTAGGCGGGATTGTACGCCTCCGCATAGGTCTGATGGTGGTTCTCCTGGTGCGCGACGACGATCGCATCGACCATCATGCCGGGGATCTTGACCAGCCATGGACTCGTGTTGATCTTGTTGATGATCCGGGAGACCTGAGCGATCACTATCCCGCCGGAGTTCTTCGCGGCCTGCGCCATCGAGAGCATCTCCAGCGTGCCGATCTCCTTCTCCAGGGTGATATTCCCCTTTGCGTCGGCGGTGGTGCCTCGGAGGATCGCGACGTCGATTGGGAATGCCTTGTAGAAGAGCCACTCCCGTCCGGAAAGCTCGACCAGCTCGACGAGGTCCTCCGTGGTCCTGTCATTCAGCTTGCCGCCGGAGACCCGCGGATCGACGAAGGTATGCAGACCCACGTGCGAGACCGTGCCGGGTTTACCCGCTGCGATGTCGCGGTACAAGTGGGAGATAATTCCCAGCGGGAAGTTGTACGCCTCGACCTTGTTCTCCAGGGCCAGCGCCCCGAGCCTAGGCATCAGGTTCCAGTGTCCGCCCACGATCCGCCTGACCAGGCCTTCGTGCGCCAGGTGGTTGAGTCCCTTGCACTTCGCATCGCCCTGGCCCGCCGTGCAGACGATGGTGAGGTCCCGGGGGAATCCCGTCTTCAGGAACCGCTTCTCGAGGTATAGCGTGATCTCTTCCGGGTGACCGCTGCCGGCAAATCCACCGCTTGCCACGGTGTCGCCGTCCCTTATCAACTTCACCGCTTCCTCAGCGGTCATCAACTTGTGTTTCAATGTCGTTTCCTAATTGTGCTAGAGCATATGCCGGCTAGAACTGCGGCAGCCAGGGTGCGAGCGCCTCGAACATCTCGTCGCACATCGCCCAGACCTGGTCCGGGGTCAGGATCGCCGACGTGAGCGGATCGTGCAGGACAGCCAGCTTGACCAGGTTACGGTCCCCGGTGAGCGCCGCATCGACCGCCATCCGCTGGACGTTCACGCTGACCGAGCAAGTCGCCGCGCACTGGACCGGCAGATCGCCCACGAACATCGGATGGATGCCGTTCCCATCCGCTATGCACGGCAACTCGACCGTGCATCCCTCCGGCAGGTTGGTGATGAGCCCGGTGTTCGCCACGTTGAAGCAGCCCCAGTATCGCCGGCCGGTCTCGAGCGCCTCGATGATGTACGATCCGTGTTCGTTCGACCGCTGTCCGAGCTTGATCTGATCGAGCTCGCCGGACATCCACTTCGGGTAGTTCTCCTTGTACGAGTGCTGATTCTCGCGGCATACGCGCAGGTATCCGCCGGTCTCGCCGCCGGCCCAGGAGTCGGGATTGTACCACCGCTCCTTCTGCTCCTGCGCGCCCTTGCGATACCAGGGCAGGTACTCGCTGAGGTGGCCGTTCGACTCGGTCGAGTAGTAGCCGAATCGCTCCAGCACGTCGATCCTGAGCGGCTCGCTCTTCATGAGCGCCTCGTTCTTCTTGAAGGCCTCCAGCACCCTGTCGGTCAGATCGACTCCCTTGTGCGTCACCTTCGTGAACCACGTCTGATGGTTGATCCCCGCGCAGATGTACTCCATCTCTTCCAGCGGGATGCCGAGCGCATCGGCGATCTGAGATGCGCCGTGCTGAACCCCGTGGCAGAGGCCGATGATGTTGACTCCGCCCGCCTTGCGCACCGCCCAGGTGTTCATCGCCATCGGGTTCGAGTAGTTGAGCCAGAGGGCGTTGGGGCAAAGCTGCCGCATGTCGGCGGCGATATCCATCATCACCGGGATCGTTCGGAGCGCGTAGAAGATTCCTCCAGGGCCGAGCGTGTCGCCGACGCACTGATCGACGCCATACTTCAGCGGTATCTCGATATCATGGGCGAACGCCTCCAGGCCGCCGACGCGCACCATGCTGACGACGTAATCGGCATCCCTGAGGGCTTCCCTGCGGTCGAGGGTCGTGACGATCCTGGCCGGCAGACTGTTGTCCGTTACGAGCTTGGCGCAGAGGTTCCCGGCCATCTCGAGGTTCTCCTCCGAGATGTCCATCAGCCGGAACTCGGTGTCCTGGAGCTCGGGCACCGCGAGGATATCCATAAGCAGCCTGCGGGTGAAGCCGACGCTCCCCGCGCCGATGAACGCGATCTTGATCACACTTTACCTCCCGAACCGTGCATTCGTGCGTCGGTCACTCGATAGCATGAGCCGACGATTATCAACCAAAGCTAGCTCTGACAACCGAAACCCAAATCCCTTCCCCATTCGCTTATTGGTGTCATTCGCGTTCCGCCCTCAGCACGATCAGCGCGATCTCCGACGGGCATCTGAAGCGCACCGCGTGCGTGTGCATCCCGAGCCCGCGGCCCACGTAGAGCTGGATGTCGCCGACCCGGTATAGACCTGCGAGATACTTCACCTGAGGCGTCTGGCCGGGGAGGTTCACCTGACCCCCGTGCCAGTGCCCGGCGAGCACCAGGTCCGCGTGCCTGCCTGCGCGCACGAGGTTGTCTGCCGCCTCGGGGAAATGGTCGAGCACGATGAGCGGGCGAGCCTTCACCATGTCCTTCTCCACTACGAAACTGCCGGCGATCGTGAGGGACGCGCCGCGTATCTTCACGGTGGCCGACTTCTTGTCCAGTACCTTGACCCCGGTGCCCGCGATGTCCTGCTCCAGGGTGAGCGGGTCCCAGTTGCCGGAGACCGCGAAGACCCCATGCTTCGCCTTCAGTCGGTAGCAGAAGTATCTGAAATGGCGCGTGCAGTCCTGCTTGGTGTAGTGGCCGGGAGTGATCCCGTCATCCTCGACGTAATCGCCGGTGAGGCATATGATGTCCGGCTTGATGGCATCGATCTTTGCGAGCGCCCTGTCCTCGCGCTTATCGACCGTCACGAGATGGATATCGGTGAGGTGGACGATCTTGAGGCCGTCGAGTTCCTTCGGGAGGTCTTTGATCTTGACCTCCAACTCGACCACTCGGGGGAAGTTCGGCTCGATGTAGAAGGCGTCCACGGCGCATATCCCGGCGGCGAGCGCCGGAATGGCAAGCATGATGAGTACGCGCGCGGTGGAGATGCGGGTGCTGAAGATGCGTGCTCTAGACATCTGCTACTCCGGGTTCTCTGTATTCGGCAGTAGTCTCGCTCCGTGGACGATGGCGGCAATCTCAACAGTGTCTGGCTTCACGCGATACACGATGCGGTAATTCTGGAATATCCTCTCACGCAGGTCAGCACTCTGGTACTCGGGGACAACTCTTCCGGCTAGAGGATGCTCGGCGATCTGCTCCGCCAGTTCGATGACGTGTCTGGCGAACACCCGCGCATAGTGCTCGGAGTCCCTTGCGATATACTCGCAGATCTCCTCCAGGTCATCTGCGGCTTTCGGCGACCAGATCAGTCGAGCCATTTCCCGAGCCGCTTCCTCACTTGATCGTGGGATAGCCCCTTGCCCTCGTCGAGCTGTCTGAGACCGGAATCCACCTTCTGGCGGAAGTACAGCTCAGCCATGATGTCTGCCACGCTGGAATCATCGGGCATGCTGCGGATCATCTTGATGACTTCCCGTTTCACCTTCGACATGTGGTTGTACCTCTACCTCAACTCGCAGATGACCGCTACCTCGCCGCAGTCGGGGAACTTCACGCAGTTGACGCATTCCGACCAGACTTTCTGCGGCAGTTCGGACTTATCGATGTATCGGAACCCGTGCTTCACGAAGAACTCCGGCTTGTAGGTGAGCGCAAACACGCGGTAGATCCCCAGGTCCTTCGAGTCCTCCATGCAGGCCTCGATGAGCCGGCGGCCGAGCCCCTTGCCCTGGTAGGCTTCATCGACGGTGAGCGCCATGATCTCGGCCAGGTCGGCCCAGTTGACGTGTAGCGCGCATGTGCCGACGAGCCGGCCTTCATCCTCCAGCACGTAGAAGTCGCGGATGTTCTCGAATAACTGGTTCAACGAGCGGTGAAGCAGCTCACCTTTGTCGGCAAAGCTGTTGATCAGCCGCTGCATATCCGGTACGTCCCCGATCCTGGCCTTTCGAAGTTCCATGTGTCACCTCAGAGGAGTGTGGACGTATGGGCGTTCATGCACTCCCACACTCCCATACTACTGCTTGCTCTCCGCCACCCGACGGACTTCCGCCATAAGTTCATTCACCAAATCATCGGCGGAAACCTTGCGGACTGCCTGCCCGCCGGAGAAGATCACGCCGCCGTCCTTCGCGCCGGCGACTCCGACGTCCGCCTCGCGCGCCTCGCCGGGGCCGTTCACCACGCATCCCATGACCGCCACCGTCATCGGCGGGAGGTCCTTCATCTCCGCGAGACGGCGCTCGACCTCCGTCACGATGCCGACCAGGTCGATCCCACATCTCGCGCACGTCGGGCATGAGATGAGCGTGAATCCGTGTCGGCGCAGGTTGAGCGACTTCAGGATCTCGATGCCGACCCTCACCTCTTCCACCGGATCGGCGGTGAGCGACACCCTGAACGTGTCGCCGACTCCCATCGCCAGGAGCGCGCCGATCCCGACCGCCGAGCGCACGGTTCCCTGCCACGCAAGCCCGGCCTCCGTGATGCCGAGGTGGAGCGGGTAGTCGACCTTCTCGGACATGAGGCGGTAGGCGTCTATGGTCATCGGCACGTCGAACGCCTTGAGGCTGATGACGATGTCGGAGAAGTCCCTCGACTCGAGCAGTGCGATCTCGTCGAGCGCGCTCTGAACGAGGCCTTCGGGGGTAAGGTCGTACCGCTTGCGGTCGATGGAGCCGGCGTTGACGCCGATGCGGATCGGGATGCCGCGCTCCTTCGCGCGGTCGGCGATCAACTTGATCTTGTCCGGGTCCTTGATGTTCCCGGGGTTGAGCCGGAGCTTGTCGACTCCCTGCTCGATTGCGGCGAGCGCCAGCTTGTAGTCGAAGTGGATGTCCGCGGCGAGGGGGATGTGGATGCGCTGCTTGATCTGCCCGAGCACATCGGCGGCATCCTGGTCCGGAACGGCTACGCGCACCAGATCGCACCCGGCCTCTTCGAGTCGATGGATCTGGGCGACGGTGGCGGCGACGTCCCTCGTCGGCGTGTTCGTCATCGACTGCACCGAGATCGGCGCATCCCCGCCGATGAGCACGTCGCCCACCCGGACCTGTCTTGTCTTCCGCCGTTCGAACATGATTGTACCTTTGTAGGAGCAGCTTCCTAGCTGCGATGGCCCACGCCACGGCCTATCGCCGATTGTAGGAGCGGCTTCCAGCCGCGAGCAATGCTTCGCCGCCAGATATATGCCTAGTGGAATCGCTGAGGCACGGCATCCGGCCTGAACCGATACTTGGTGTTCACCAGAGGTGGGAGTGACGGCCCGAGCCATTCCCAGTCTATCTCTCCAGAGTACTTCTGGTTTGCGGTCGAAAACGGCCATTCTTCGTCGGAGACGACGAGACCGGCCTGCACCGGACTTCTATGAATGTAGGCCAGAATGGTATCGAAATCCGCTCGATCCCTGATAAGATGCTCGTAGTACCCAGCTTGCCAGAGATTACCGCTACGGGCCAAGAGGCTGTTGACACGAGTGCTCACAAACTGGTCTATGCCTCTCACGGCATCGGGGAGAGTCTTCACCTTGCCGAGGCCGATCCCGACGTGATAGTGATCAGGCATGATGACGAATCCAAGCAAGCGCCACCAGCCATTATCTCTGGCCCAGATCAAGCTCCCCGCAAGTATCTTTGCGCACTCGCTTGCGGCGAACACGGGGCCAACGGATCTGTTGACACATTTCGTGACGAAGTAGGCGCAGTCCGGAGCGGAATTGCGGGCCATCCTAAGGGCAGATTGGTGAGGTCTATTGTCCCGGTCGTACAAGTCCGCTTACCTCCACCACGTAGGAGCAGCTTCCAGCTGCGACGAATCGACGTTTCGTAGGAGCGGCTTCCAGCCGCGATCAGACCATGTAGGAGCAGCTTCCAGCTGCGATCGCGGCTGGGAAGCCGCTCCTACAATGTGCCGCGCTATCTGAACAGCTTATTCGTGGCTACGCGTGACAGATCGAGGTACATGATCGACACGAATATCGCCGCTATCAGGATCAGGCCGATTCTCTGCGCCATCTCGATCGTGCGAGGCGAGAGCCGCCTGCCCTTGATCCCCTCGCCGATGAGCAGCATGATCGCGCCGCCGTCGAGGATCGGGATCGGGAGCAGGTTGATCACACCGAGGCTGAGGCTCAGGATCGCCATCAACTGCAGGTACACGAACGGTCCGCTCTTCACGCTCGTCTGCGTCGCATCGGCGATCGCAAGCGGCCCGCCGACAGACTCCGCGACGTCGCGGCTGAAGATCGATGTCACGATGCCGACCACGAACACCTGGGTCTTGTCGATGCCGTAGGAGAGCGACTCGCCGAACCCGACTCTCTGGAGCTTCGGTGTGGGGATGAACCCCAGCAGGCCGACCTTCTTGCCGCCGAGTTCGCCAACCTTGGGCGTGGCATGGATGGTGATCTCCTTGCCGCCGCGCATTATCGTGAGCACGAGCGGCTTGTTGGCGCTCCTGTGGATGATATCCACCATCTCGTTGCCGGAGTCGATCTTCTCGCCGCTGATGGCGATGATCGTGTCACCGGCCCGCAACCCGGCCTTGTCGGCAACGCTGTCGGGTTGCACGAATCCCACCCGGTTCACAATGTCGTCAGTGACCGGCAGGCCGGTGGTCAGCCCCATCGCCGAGAAGACCAGGCATGCGAGCACGAAGCTCATGAACGGTCCGGCGAAGTAGATGATGATCCGCTGCCAGACCGGTTTGCAGTTGAAGCCGTTAGGTAGATCCTCCTCGCCCGGTTCCATGCCGGCGAGCTTCACGAACCCGCCGAGCGGAACGGGATGGATCGTGTACTCGGTGTCGCCGCGTTTGAACAGGCGGATCCATTTCGGTCCGAACCCGAACGCGAACTCGTCTACCTTGACCCTGAACAGCTTTGCCGCGGTGAAGTGCCCCAGTTCGTGGAACAGGACCAGTGTCCCTAGAAGCACGATCAGTGCGAATGCTGTCACAACAAAATCAGGCAATATATTCCTCCGAAGCCACCCTGACGACAGGAGTCGTCAGGGGATAGTCTTCATGTTTCTGATGCCCTGACGATTCCCGTCGTCAGGGCTCTGCGAGTGCCGCAGCCGCCTCGCGCGCCCACGCATCCGCCTCGAGGATCTGATCGAGGCTCGGATCGGGGACGACCCGATGGCTTGCCATAGTCTTCCTGGTTATACCGTATATGTCGAGGAAACCTATCTTCCGTTCGAGGAACATGCCGACCGCGGCCTCGTTCGCCGCGTTCATCACCGCCGGCATCGTCCCGCCGTGCCCGAGAGCCTCGTATGCGAGACCCAGCGCCGGGTACCGCTCCGGGTCCGGCTCACGGAAGTCGAGCCGCCCGCAGGCGGTGATATCGAGCCTCGGGAGGCCGGTGTCCGGTCGCTCCGGATAGAGCAGGGCGTACTGGATCGGCAGCCGCATATCGGGCACTCCGAGCTGCGCGATCGTCGACGCGTCCTCGAATTCCACCATTGAGTGTACTATACTCTGAGGATGTATAACAACCTCAATGCGGTCGGCCTCTACCCCGAAGAGCCATCGAGCCTCGATGACCTCCAGGCACTTGTTCATCAGCGTCGCCGAGTCGATCGTGATCTTGCGGCCCATCGTCCAGTTAGGGTGTGCGAGCGCCTGCTCGACGGTCGCCGTCGCGAGCGCCTCGACCGGGGTATCGCGGAACGCGCCGCCGGATGCGGTCAGGATCAGCCGCCGCACGGTCTTCGGATCCTCGCCGTTCAGGCACTGGAAGAGGGCGGAGTGCTCGCTGTCGATCGGGAGCATGCGGACTCCGTGCTCCTCGACGAGCTTCGTCACGAGGCTCCCCGCGGCGACCAGGACCTCCTTGCTGGCGAGGGCAATCTCCTTGCCGGCTTTGATCGCCTCGATCGTCGGCGCGAGACCGATCGCGCCCGCCACCGAGATCACGGCGGTCTGCGCCTCAGGCATTGTGGCGACGCGAGTCAGTCCCTCCTGTCCCCAGACGATCTCGATGCTGGATGTTGGATGCTGGATGCTCGATGTTGGACGTTCGATGTTCGATGCTCGATGTTCGAGTTCGGCCTTGAGCCGAGCAGCATCTTCTTCCGTCCCGATGGATACCACTGACGGCTGACACTGCATCACCTGCTCCGCCAGAAGCTCGACGTTCCGATGCGCAGCCAGCCCGACGACCTTCAGCCGCTCCGGGAGGCGCGAAACGATATCAAGCACCTGCGTGCCGATCGAACCGGTGGAGCCGAGGATGGAAATAGTCTTCATAGGTTACTTCGAAACCTGATCCGCGGTCTTGCCGAACTTGCGCGTGCGCTTCTGGAAGTCGGCGATTGCACGGACCAGGTCGGTCTCGCTGAAATCCGGCCAGAGGGTGGAGGTCACCCAGATCTCGGCGTAGGCGATCTGCCAGAGCAGGAAGTTGCTCACCCGAAGCTCGCCCGCTGTGCGGATCAGTAGATCGGGGTCGGGCAGGCCGGCCGTGTAGAGCATGTTCGAGAACCGCTCCTCGGTGATTGCATCCGGATGCAGCTCGCCTGCCATGACCTGATGGCAGATCGCGTGCACCGCATCAAGGATCTCGCTCCGTCCGCCGTAGTTGATCGCCAGGTTGAGCACGAGTCCAGTGTTGTCTGCGGTCCGCTCGATGTTATCGTTGAGCGCTTCCTGCAGCGATTGAGGCAGTTCGAGCATCCGTCCGGACACCTGCAGCCTGACATTGTTCTCCAGGAGGGTGGGGAGCTCGTTGCGGGTGGCCTCCTCGATGAGCGCCATCAGCAGATCGACCTCCTCCTGGGGCCGGCGCCAGTTCTCCGTGGAGAACGTGTAGAGCGTGAGCACCTTGATGCCAAGGCTGCTCGCTGCCCGCACTATCTTGTGGACGGTATGGTAGCCCTCCATGTGGCCCCTGATGCGGGGGAGTCCGCGCTCGGTCGCCCACCGTCCGTTGCCGTCCATGATGATCGCCACGTGCTCCGGTATCCGTTCCGGGTCGAGCGTGATGCCGGCTTCCTGCTGGATTTGCTCTGAGTTAGCCATTGTAACCGCCGAAAAAACCGTGTGGGAGTATGGGGGTATGGGTGTGTGGGAGAAAAACCCCCTTGCCCCCATACTCCCATACTCCCACGCTTACTCTGCCTGTAGGAGCAGCTTCCCAACTGCGAAGCGATGGTGGGTCGTAGCCAGGAAGCTGCTCCTACGGAAAACGGGTCTAGACTTCCATCAACTCGGCTTCTTTGATGCGAGTGATTTCGTCGATCTGCTCGATGTACTTGTCGGTCATCTTCTGAACCTGCTCGGTCGCCCTGCGGACATCGTCCTCGGACGCCTCGTGAGCCTTCTCGAGCTTCTTCAAATCCTCATTCGCTTCCCGGCGGACGTTCCGCACGGCGACGCGGTGCTCCTCGGCCTTCTTGTGGAGGAGCTTGATCATCTCCTTGCGCCGCTCCTCAGTCAGATGCGGGATATTCAGCCGGACGACGTTGCCGTCGCTCGATGGAGTCAGCCCGAGGTCGGACTTCTGGATTGCGCGCTCGATCGCAGGGATCGCGCTCTTGTCCCAGGGCGCTATGACGAGCTGCCTGGGCTCCGGGACGGAGACGGTAGCAAGCTGGTTGATAGGCATCGCGCTGCCGTATATGTCTACTGTGACCTTCTCGAGCAGTACGGGATTCGCGCGTCCGGTGCGGATGGTCGTGTAATCTTGCTGAGCGGCCTCGACCGCTTTCTTCATCTTGCGTTCGGTTTCGTTCATGACATCGGAGATCACTGCTCTACCCTCCCAACGTATGTGCCAATCGGCTCGCCTCTGACTACGCGAGCGATGTTGCCGGGCTGTGTGATATCGAACACGACTATGGGCAGATCGTATTCCTTGCAGAGCGAGAACGCCGTCAGGTCCATGATGCCGAGTCCGCGGCTGATCGCATCCATGAAGTCCAGGCGGTCGAACTTCACTGCGTCCGGATGCGTCCGTGGGTCTTTGTCGTAGACCCCGTCCACGTTAGTCGCCTTCAAGACGGCCTCGGCATGGATCTCGAGCGATCTCTGCACCGCCGCGGTATCGGTGGTGAAATACGGCATCCCCGTGCCTGCGGCCAGGATGACGATCCTGCCTTTCTCGAGATGGCGTATCGCGCGGCGTCGGATGAACGGCTCCGCCACGGCCGACATCGTGATGGCGGTCTGGACTCTGGTGTCCGCGCCCAGCTTCTCCAGTGCGTCCTGGAGGGCGAGGGCGTTGATCACCGTCCCCAGCATACCCATGTAGTCGGCACTCGCTCTGTCCACGCCCTTCCTCGACGCTCTCCCACCTCGGATGATGTTCCCTCCGCCGACGACGACGGCGACATCGACGCCCAGCTTGTGGGTGTCGAGTATGTCCTGAGCCAGCCGCTTGACGGTGTCAGGATCTATACCGAAGGACTGAGCGCCCGCGAATGCCTCGCCGCTCAGCTTGATGAGGATACGTTTCCATCTCGGTTCAGTCATGTTCGGTCCCATATGTCCCACAAGACCCATCGATCCCACATAGACATATGGGACCGATGGGTCTTATGCTAGGTTTCTATGCCTCTTCGCCGACTCTGAAGCGGACGAAGCGCCGGACCTCGATCTTCTCACCGAGCTTGCCCGCTCGCTCGCGGATCAGTTCGCTGATGGTCGTGTCCTCGTTCTTGATGAACGGCTGGTCCATCAGGACGACGGTGGAGTAGAACTTCTCCATCCGACCCTCGACGATCTTCGGCACAGCGGCCTCGGGCTTGCCCTGGTTCAGCGCCCACTGCCTGTGGATCTCGCGCTCGCACTCCAGCTTGTCGGCCGGGATCTGCTCGCGGGTCAGGTACTCGGGGTTGCTCCAGGAGATGTGCATGGCGATGTCTTTCGCCAGCTCCTTGAAGTCGTCGGTCTTCGCTACGAAGTCCGTCTCGCAGTTCAGCTCGACGAGTACGCCGATCTTACCGCCGGTGTGGATGTAACACTCCACGGTACCCTCGGACGCCGCCTTGGACTCGCGCTTGGCAAGGACCGCCGCACCCTTCTCGCGAAGGATGGTGATTGCCTTCTCTACATCGCCGCCGGCTTCCTGGAGAGCCTTCTTGCAGTCCATCATACCGGCGCCGGTTTTCTCTCTCAGATCCTTGACTACTCCAGCACTGATATCAGCCATCGATCTTATTCCTCCTCTTCGTCCTCTGCCTCGTCAACCTGTGTCACGATCCTGCGGCTGACGTCCTCTGCCTCATCGATCTCGCTCGACTCGGAAGCCATCACGAGATCCTCATCCGCGATCACCTCGGTGGGCTCGGGCTTCTCCTCTTCCTCTTCCTCCGCGGTCTCCTCGCCGACGTCCTCACCCTGTGTCTCCACTCGGCGGACTTCGGCGATCGCGTCGGCGATCTTGCCGGTGATCAGCTTGATGGCACGGATAGCGTCGTCGTTGCCGGGGATCACGTAGTCGACCTCATCCGGGTCGCAGTTCGTATCGACGATCGCCACGACGGGGATCTCGAGCTTCCTGGCCTCGGCTAGGGCGATATGCTCCTTCTTGAGGTCTACGATGTAGACCGCGCCCGGGAGCTTCGGCATGTCCTTGATGCCGCCGAGGAACCGCTCAAGCTTGCTCATCTCCTCGCGGAGCAGGGCGGCTTCCTTCTTGGTCAGCCGCTCGAAGATGCCCTCTTCCTCCATCTTGCGCAGATCGGCCAGACGATCGATTCTCGTCTTGATCGTCTTGTAGTTGGTCAGCATTCCGCCGAGCCAGCGCTGGTTGACCCAGTACATTCCACAGCGCCGTGCGGCCTCTTCGACCGCATCCTGCGCCTGCTTCTTCGTGCCTACGAACAGCACGACTTCGCCGCTTGATGCGACGTCCTGGATGAACTGGCGAGCGACCTCGAAGAGTTTGAGGGTCTGGTGGAGGTCAATGATGTAGATGCCGTTTCGGCCACCGTAGATGTACCGCTTCATCTTGGGGTTCCACTTGCGGGTCTGGTGACCGAAGTGAACTCCTGCCTCGAGGAGTTCCTTCATGGTGAGTGAACTCAACTGTATTCTCCCTTCTGGTTTATACCGCCCCTCCCATCAGTCTCCGGCCCGACTTGGTTCCGCTCAGAGCGCCCCAAGCACCAGCGCCGAAGTCCGGGAGAGTGTGTGATTACCGGCATCCAAAACACGCCGGACATTGCAGTATACCACAGTTGTGCGCGGGAAATCAACATTTCTGCTGGGCATGCGGCCAAGCGCCATCGCAATTGAGACCGCGCGGCATATCGATGTGCGGCGGCCGGGTCCCGGGAAGCAGAGCCACCGGAGTTCCCGATATATGCCACGTAGGGAACGCCCGCCGTCGCGTACCTCCCACCAAAGCGGAGGAAGTCCGGCCCAAGTGTTGAACATGTAATACGCTGCCTGAGTTGGCGGCGACACAATATGAGCTTAAGGAGCGATTGCGATGGCGCAACTGGCTTTGAACGGCGGGGCCAAGACCCGCACGAAGCCCTTCCCGGGCTGGCCGATATTCGATGATTCGGAAGTGAAGGCGCTCGAAGAGGTCTGCAGGTCGGGCAACTGGGGCATGCTCTCCGGGTCGAAGGTGTCCGAGTTCGAAAAGAAGTTCGCGGCGTTCCAGGATGCGAAGCACGGCGTCTGCGTCTGCAACGGCACGGTGGCCCTGGAGGTCGCGCTCAGGGCCGTCGGCGTCAAGGCCGGCGACGAGGTGATCGTGCCGCCGTACACGTTCATCGCCTCCGCCAGTTCGGTGCTGAACATAGGCGCCATCCCGATCTTCGTCGATATCGACGCCGATACCTACAATCTCGATCCCACGAAGATCGAGGCGGCCATCACGCCGAAGACCAGGGCGGTCCTCGCTGTGCACATCGGCGGCGGGCCGGCGGATATGGACGGCATCCTCGCCGTCGCCAGGAAGCACGGATTGACGGTCGTCGAGGACGCCGCTCAGGCGCACGGCGCCGCGTGGAACGGCGCCCGGGTCGGCGCGATCGGCGATGCGGGTACGTTCAGCTTCCAGGCGAGCAAGAACCTGACCGCGGGCGAGGGCGGAATCGTCCTGACGAACGACCCCGAGGTCTACGCCACCGCGTGGTCCCTCCACAACTGCGGCCGCGTCCCCGAGGGCAGATGGTACGAGCACCGCATCCTGGGCAGCAACCTGCGCATGACCGAGTTCCAGGGCGGCATCCTGCTCGCGCAGATGAAGCGGCTCGAGGATCAGATGAAAACCCGTGAGGAGAACGCGCTCTACCTCGACAGCAGGCTTTCGGAGATCGAGGGTATCCGTCCGCTCGTGCGCCTTCCGAAGGTGACGACGCATGCCTACCATCTCTACATATTCCGATACGACTCCGCCGCGTTCAAGGGCCTCCCGAGGGCGAAGTTCCTCGAGGCGCTCAACGCCGAGGGAGTCCCCTGCGGAGCAGGGTACGTCCCGCTCTACAAGGAGCAGATGTTCTACGTCGAGCCCGACGGCTGCCCGGTAGCCTGCGGGTTCGCGGGCCGGAAGATCGACTATGCCACGGTCTCCTGCCCGGTCGCGGAGCACGCCTGCGCCAACGAGGCGGTCTGGTTCGGCCAGAACATGCTCCTCGGCACGAAGGAAGATATGGACGAGATCGCCGCCGCGATCGCCAAGATCCAGGCGAACGTGGAGGAACTGCTCTAGGGTTACGGGTTATAGGTTGCAAGTTGCGGGTTTTGCGGAACCCCATAACCTATAACCCGTAACCCATAACCTGCCACCCGATTCCGAGACGACTTATGAACGACCAACTCGCATTCTTTGACTGCAACGCCCAGATCGGGCGATACGGCGTGAAACACCCGGAGGCGTTCACGACCGCCGATAAGCTCGTTGAGGAGATGGCGCACATCGGCATCTCCGAGGCGCTGGTCTTCCACTCGATGGCGAAGGAGTACGCTCCCAAGGTGGGCAACCGGATGCTCCTCGACGACATCAAGGGGCGCGATGCCATGCATCCCTGCTGGGTGGTGATGCCGCATCACACCGACGAGATGCCCCGGCCGGACGACCTGCCGGCGCAGATGAAGCAGGCCGGCGTTCGGGCTGTCCGGGCGTTCCCGGTGCTCCATCAGTGGCGGCTCACGGACTGGTGCGCGGGCGATCTGCTCGACATGCTGGAGGCGAACCGCATCCCGCTCTTCCTGGATATGGATCAGACGAGTTGGGATAGCGTGGCGGACATCCTGAAGGCGCATCCGGGGCTGAACCTGTGCCTTCTCAGGACGTCATACCGGTGCGACCGGATGATGTATCCGCTGATGGAGAGGTACGAGGGCCTGCGGATCGAGACGGCGACCTACGCCGTTCCGTCAGGCATCGAGGAGATCACGCGGCGGTTCGGCGCAAAGAGGCTGCTCTTTGGCTCGGGGCTGCCGGTCACGGAGGCCGGGACCTCGATCGCCCAGATCGCCTACGCCGATATCAGCGACGCCGACAAGCGCCTCATCGCAGGCGACAACCTGCGCGCGCTCCTGGCGTGGGGCGGCTAGAGCGTATTTCAAGAATGTTGTAGGAGCGGCTTCCCGGCCGCGAATGCCCATGTAGCGCTACGAATTCGGGGATCGGAATCCCCTCCTGCAACACTGGCCCAGACCGTTCGTACCGGATTTGCAATCCGGTACGCGTTGGCAACCCGGGGATCTCTGATCCCCGAACCAACATGGAACTCGACTTTTGAAATACGCTCTGGGATCACAGATTGCACGGAGGAGTACTGGAGCAATGGAGTGTTGGAGTGCTGGGTTTGCCATCACTCCACGACTCCACCACTCCATTGCTCCCAGCTCATCCGCATTCCGAGGATCTGAAAAATGTCAGAACTGCAACGCAAAGTCTCGCAGGGAATCCCCCTGTCCGATGAACTGGTGATAGACGCCCACTGCCATATGGGCTGCTACTCGAACTTCAACGTTCCGGCGCCGAGCGCCGCCGACATGGTTCGGTGGATGGATCGTCTCGGTATCAGGGCCTGCATATCCGCGCATCATTCCTCGATCGGCCCGGACTTCCGGTACGGCAATGACGAGGTCCTGCAGGCGATGGCCGATTTCCCGGGACGGATCTACGGCTACGCGACCGTCAACCCTAACTACCCCGAGTCGGAGCTGATCGCCGAACTCGAACGGTGTGTCTCCGCCGGGATGGTCGGCGTGAAGCTCCATCCCGACCTGCACCAGACTCCCGTGGACGACGAAAAGTACCGCGCGGTATGGGAGTGGACGAACGAGCGCAGGCTCCCGCTCCTCTCGCACACCGGCACGGGCGGCCGTAACCCGATCAAGACATTCGAGAAGCTCGCCGAGATGTATCCGAACGTCTCGATCCTGCTCGGCCACTCGGGCTTCGGCTCGGAAGGCGCCAATCAGTGCATCGAGGCATGCCGCAAGTTCCCGAACCTCTACTGCGAGATTACCGGTTCGGTCGTCGTTTATGGTACACTTGAGCGCATGGTCAAGGGCGTGGGAGCGGACCGAGTCCTCTTCGGCACCGACCTGCCGTTCCTCGACATCCGGCCTCAGGTCGGCCGCGTGGCGTTCGCCAAGATCAGCGACGAGGACAAGCGCAAGGTCTTCGGCCTGAACGCGGCGCGCATATTCGGGATACACTAGCGCGCAGCGGAGTACTGGAGTGATGGAGTGTTGGAGTATTGGGGAAGACCCGGTATTCCATTACTCCACCACTCCATCACTCCTGCCCGTGTTCTTTCTGAGCTAACATGAGGAAACTGCTAACCTATATCATCATCCTGATCGTGGCGGTGCCCCTGGTTCGATGGGTGTTTCAGCCGAAGATCCGGCCGGAGTACGATGAAAAGGGACGGGTGATCATCGAGTGGTACAACTACGCCACGCCAGAGTTCCTCGAGCTGTACGAGAAATACCTCATTCCGGAGTTCGAGCGCACCCACCCGAACATCAAGATCCGCCTGAACTCGAGCATGGGCGATACAGGCTACGACGCCAAGCTGCTCACCCTGATCGCGGGCAAGATCGCGCCGGATATCATCCATATCACCCAGCAGAACTTCCCGTTCTACGCGTCTAAGGGCCTGCTGATGGACCTGAACCCGGCGATCGAGAAAGACCCGGAGTTCAACATCGACGATTACTTCGGGCAGGTTGTGGACGGCCTTCGCTATCAGGGCGAGCTGCTCGGCCTGCCCAGCGATTTCTCGGCCATCTGCCTCGTGTACAACAAGAAGCTCTTCGACGAGGCCAAGGTGCCATATCCCGATGAGACCTGGGACTGGAACAAGTTCCTTTGGGCCGCGAGGAAGCTCACGAAGGACACCGATGGCGACGGGGCGACCGATCAGTTCGGCTTCGCAAGCGTCAACTCGTACAACCGCTGGCCGGCGTGGGTCTGGGCGAACGGCGGCGAGGTCCTCTCAGCGGACGCGAAGAAGTGCCTGATGGACGATCCGAAGGCTATCGAGGGGCTGAAGTTCTACATCAACCTCTCCCTGAAAGAGCACGTTGCGCCGACATCTACTCAGAACCTCGGGCAGGACTACGAGCAGATGTTTATGGCTCAGCGCGCGGCAATGATTGCCGACAGCCGGTATGCCTACAAGCTCTTCAGCAAGGGCCTCGAGTTCCCGTGGGATGTGGCCCACATGCCGAAGGGTCCTGCCGGACGCGCTACGACCTTCATCTGGGGCGGCAACTGCATCCTGAAGAGCACGAAGCATCCGAAGGAAGCCTGGGAGTTCCTGAAGTTCGTCTCGGGCTACGAGGGTGCGCTCCTGAACGTCAAGGCGGGGAACGCGTTTCCGGCGTACAAGAAGGTTGCGATGTCCGATCAGGTCCTCAAGTCGCCGATCTCGCCGCCAAGCGATCACGTCTTCATCGAAGCGATCGAGTACGGACGGCAGGCGCCGTTCCCGCCTCAGTACACGGAGTTCAACCAGGCGATGAGGAACTTCGAGGGCGCCTGGCTCGGCTACAGTTCCGTGGAGGACGCCTGCAAGGCATTCACCGACGCCGTCAACGCCGCCATATCCGGCGAGGTATGGTAGCAGGCGCGTGTAGGGGCGTGGGAGCAACGGAGAACCGGTTTTCCCTGCGCCCACACCCCCGCACTCCCATACAAGCCGCAAGTATAGGAATCACTGAGCTATGAAGAAACAGAGATCATCGAAGCTCCAACGCATCGAAGCGCTGCAGGGCTTCCTGTTCATACTGCCGTGGGTGATCGGATTCCTGGCATTCGCCGCCGGGCCGGTCATCGCGTCGCTCTGCATCAGCTTCTGCAAGTGGGACATCCTCACGCCCGCCGAGTTCGTCGGCTTCGGCAACTATGCCAAGATGATGGAGGACCCGCTGATAGCCAAGTCGCTGGTGAACACGCTCTACTACGCGGTGTTCCACATTCCGCTAGCGATGTGCGGCGCGCTCGGGACCGCCCTCCTGCTGAACCAGAAGCTGAAGGGCATGCGCGTCTTCCGGACGCTCTTCTACGTGCCGTCGGTCACGGCCGGCGTCGCCACTTTCCTGCTCTGGACTTGGATCTTCAACCCGGAACTCGGGCTGCTGAACCGCGCGTTGAGACATGAGGTCCCGTGGATCGACTTCGCCAATGGTCTGGCGATCAAGTGGGTCCCGTTCATCGCCAATCCGCCCAAATGGCTGGCGGACCCCCAGTGGGCGATGCCCGCGCTGATCATCATGGCGCTGTGGGGCGTCGGCGGCGGGATGATCATCTACCTTGCCGGTCTGCAGGGCATCCCGGAGGAGCTTTACGAGGCGGCGGAGATCGACGGGGCGAACTCCATCCAGAAGTTCCGGCGGGTCACCATCCCGATGCTCAGCCCGACGATCTTCTTCAACCTGATCATGTCGATTATCGGCAGCTTCCAGGTATTCGGAGCGGCGTTCATCATGACCGGCGGCGGCCCGATGAACGCAACGCTCTTCTATGTGCTCTATCTGTTCCAAAACGCGTTCATGTACTTCCGGATGGGATACGCATCAGCCATGGCGTGGCTGCTGTTCCTGATCATCATGACGCTCACTCTGATACAGTTCAAGCTCGCGCCCAAGTGGGTGCATTACCAGTAAGGAGTAACCAGTAAGGGGGAGGGCGGATTTACCATCACTCCTCACTCTTCACTCGTCAAGGATTACCATATGGCAACCGTCGTTCGGAAAACCCGCGATCCCCGGATCCGGTTCTACAATAACCTGAAGATCGGTCTGAGCTACCTGGTGCTCATAGGCCTGTCGTGCGTCTTCCTGATACCCTTCTTCTGGATGCTCTCGACCTCGCTCACCGAGGCAAGCAAGATCATCGTCAAGGACCGATCGTGGATCCCGAATCCGATAGTCTGGAAGAACTACGCCGATGCGCTCACAGTGCTGCCGTTCCACCTGTTCCTGAAGAACACGCTGATCATCACGTTCGCCTGCATCGTCGGCCAGGTGCTGAGCGCCTCGCTCGTAGCGTTCGGATTCTCGCGGATGCGCTTCCCGGGCAGGGACGCGCTCTTCATCCTCGTGCTCTCGACGATGATGC
Source organism: uncultured bacterium (assembly GCA_964466715.1). Lineage (GTDB taxonomy): Bacteria > Armatimonadota > UBA5829 > DTJY01 > DTJY01 > CAYXOC01. The sequence goes on along the minus strand of CAYXOC010000025.1, from coordinate 10,053 downwards.
TCCCCGCGCAGGTCACGCAGATCCCGACCTTCATCCTGTTCACACACCTGCAGTGGATCGACACGCTCAAGCCGCTGATCGTCCCGGCGTTCTTCGGGGGCGGCGCGTTCTTCATCTTCCTGCTCCGGCAGTTCTTCCTCACGCTGCCGAAGGAGCTCGAGGACGCCGCCAAGATGGACGGGTGCAGCCCGCTCGGTATCTACTGGAATGTCGCCATCCCGCTCTCGAAGCCCGCGCTGGCGACCGTCGCGGTGTTTAGTTTCATGGCCCACTGGAACGACTTCATGGGCCCGCTCATCTATATACAGTCGATGGAGAACAAGACCCTCGCCCTGGGCCTGGCGTCGTTCAAGAGCCTTCACGGCACGGAGTACCACCTGATGATGGCCGCCTCGATCGCGGTCCTGATGCCGGTGCTGATCATTTTCTTCTCGATGCAGAAGTACTTCGTCAAGGGCATCGTCATGTCGGGGATCAAGGGATAGTAGATCGGAGTATTGGAGTAGTGGAGTGTTGGAGTACCGGGTACCCATCACTCCACTACTCCAATACTCCATTGTTCCAAGGAGGTTTGCGATGATCAAGGCCGGAGTCGGCAGTTGGGTGATCAGCCCGTCGGTGGGAACGTCGCTCGCGGGCTACTTCCACGACCGTGTGTCCACAAGGGTACACGACGACCTGATGGCGAAGGCCGTCGTCCTCGATGACGGAAGCACCAAGGTCTGCTTCGTTGTCTGCGATCTATGCCGCGTGATGCGCCCGGAGGTCGAGCGGGCGCGCGAACTGATCAACAATGCGACCGGTATCCCGACCGAGAACATCTGGATCTCGGCGACGCACACCCACACCGGTCCCGAGGCGCATCAGAACAAGCACGTGCCGGTCAACATGGCGTGGCTCGGCCGCCTGCCGCAGATGATCGCCGACGCCGCCAGCCGCGCCGCTCTGAGCCTGCGCCCCGTCACGCTCCGACTCGGCGAGGAGTACGAGGACCGCGTCTCCTTCAACCGCCGGTTTCGCATGAGGGACGGCACCGTCCGGTTCAACCCGCCGAAGCAGGATCCGAACATCATCGGCCCTGACGGACCGATCGATCCGCAGATCAACGTCCTGCGCATCGACGGCCCGGACAAGCAGCCGGTCGCCATCATCGCCAACTTTGCCCTGCACCCCGACGTGCTCACCGGCTGCGAGATCTCCGCCGACTTCCCCGGCGAGATGTCGCGCATCGTGAGCAACCAGTATGCGGGCAAGCCGCTCGTGATCTACATGCAGGGCACTTGCGGAAACATCAACCACCGGGACATCCACAACCCTGAGCCGCAGAAGGGCGAGGCTGAGATGCTCAAGATCGCCAGAGTTCTGGCCGGCAAGGTCATGGCCGCGTCCGAGTTGTCGAAGCCGATGGAGAGCGAGAAGCTGGCGGTCTCGACGGAGACGCTCGGCATCACGTATCATCCGATGACCGATGCGCTCCGCGAGCGAGCGGCAGAGATTCGCGCGCAGGAGAAGCCGCACGAGTTCGACCTCGCGCAGGCCGTCCGCATCGAGGAGTATGACCTCGACGGCAAGATCGCCGATGTAGAGGTTCAGGCGATCCGCGTGGGAGACACCGCGTTAGTGGGAGTTCCTGGCGAGTATTTCGTGGAGTACGGGCTGAGCATCAAGGAATGGTCGCCGTTCGATCAAACCTTCGTGGGCGAGCTTGCGAACGGCTCGTTCGGCTACATCCCGACGCTCGATGCGTTCCATCCCGGCACCTACGAGACGATGCCGATCCTTTCGGCGACTCTCGAACCTGCCGCCGGAGTGAAGATCGCCAACGCCGCCGGTCAGCTCCTCCGAAACCTGGCGGACTAGCGGAAATCCGGTATGGGAGTGTGGGGCGTATGGGCGTCCGTTCCCCCACACTCCCATACTCCCATTCTCCCACCCCCGTATCCTTCCGCCGCGCTGAACCGTCTATCCAGTAGTGCAAGGCATTTCCGCACCAGATCGCATAGCGAAAGGAGGGATACGATGCCTCAGTATCAGCTTCGGGAGTACGTCGTCATGGGTATCGCAGCTATCATCGCAGGTTCGTTCATTCATCATCTCGGGATGCCCAATGGCGGGACGTACGGAGCCGTCTGGTCGGTTGGGTTCATGCTCTTTGGCGCGAGCAGCCTGGTGCTGGCGCTGCGTGAGGCGCTGCAGATGTACACCGGGCTTGCGTCCCGGCCGCTCCTCGACGTCGGCACAGGGATGGAGTTGATCAGTGCGGTGTGCTTCGTGATCGGAACCCGACAGCTCGCCCGCCCGGGTCCGGAGCGGGTGCGCTCTTGGAGAGATGAGGACCGCTAGACCGCACGCTGTAGGAGGGGATTGGAATCCCCTCCTACAACGGTGTTCGAATGTGGTTTCAGTCGAGTATCAACCGAGCCCTTTTGAACCTCGACATCGTGAACGCAAGCAGCAGAATGTCCAATACGACGACCGCTGCGACCGCAATGAGTACGGCCGACATCACGTCGACGTGAGAGATCGAGTGCAATAGCCGCGACTTCAACTCATTGGGGAGCATCTGGATGCCCAGCATCGGTACGATGATGATCAGGATCGCCCCGATGCTCAGGGTCTGCTGAGCTTGTCTCACGGTCGAAGCCCTCAGTGAGACCAGCACCCCCAGACTGGCGGCGAGAAGAGATACCAGCAGGCTGAGCGCCACCGATCCGAGGCCGACCGGCGCCGGGTAGAGCAAGAGCTTGCCATGTCCGTGTGTGGCGTTCACGGTCACCAGCCCGACCAGCAGCATGCCCAGCACCATGCCCCACGCATACAGACTCGCCGATATCACCTTCCCCAGCAGGATCGCGGTATCGGAGAGCCGGCTGGCGAGCAGCGTCTCAAGGGTATGCCGCTCCTTCTCGCCCGCGAAGACGTCTGCGATCACGGTGGAGACCAGCATGAACGGGAACCAGAGCGAATAGAAGAGCACGAATGGCGACTGCACCCACTCCTTGCCCATCTGGTAGGGTGTGAAGACGCCGATTATCCCCAGAAAGATGAGTATCCTGAACGAAGTGCCTTTCATGGTGCCCTTCACCTGAAGGATCTCCCTGAACTCCTTGCTCATGATGGTCCGGATATCGCCGATCATCTCTCCACCTCCACCATCGACAGGAACACGTCCTCCAGGCTGCCCGCATCCTTGCGGACCTCCTCGATCTCCGCACCTGCGTTCACCATCAGGCTGACGATCGGGGCAAAGCTCGTCTGCTCCCTCATCGTGACGAGCATGCGCCCGTTCCGCATCTCCGCCGAGCCTACCTCCGGGCGTTCTTCCACGAGGCCGAGCACCTTGCCGTCCAGATTCCGTCCGACGACCTCTACCCGCAGGCTGCCGGACCTCGCCCTCAACTCATCCGGATGGCCGACGGCGATAAGCCTTCCCTTGTTGATCACACCGACCTGGTCGCACAGCCTCTCAGCCTCGACCAGGTTGTGTGTCGTGAGGAAGACGGTGACTCCCTGGCTGCCCGCGAGGGCCTCCAGGTCCTCACGGAGCGCGGCGGACGCTACCGGGTCGAGGCCGGCGGTCGGCTCATCGACGAAGAGAAGCGACGGGCGGTGGAGCAGGGCGCGCGCGACGGCGAGCTTCTGCCGCATACCACGGCTCCACGTACCGACAACCTCCTTCCTGCGGTCCCACAGGCCGATATGGTCGAGCAGTTCTTTGATCCTCGTCCGGCGGTCGGCGTCAGGCATGCGCCAGATGCGCCCGTAGAAGTCGAGGTTCTCCTCAGCGCTCATCCGCTCGTAGAGGCCGGTGTATTCCAGCAGCGCGCCTGAGCGGGTGCGGATCTCGTCGGCGTGCGTGCGGGTGTCGAATCCGAGGACCTCCGCCCGTCCGCCGGTCGGCTCCAGGAGTCCGAGCAGCAGGCGGATGGTCGTTGTCTTCCCGGCGCCGTTCGGGCCGAGAAAGCCGAATATCGAGCCCGCGGGTATGTCCAGCGAAAGCGAATCTACCGCACGCGCCGAACCGAAGTCGCGCGACAGGCCCTCCGTCTTGATAGCCAATCCGGTCATGCAGTACTCTCCTAAGGAACCTCAGGGTTGTCCGGGCATTTGCACGGTGTCCAGGACAGTGTAGCCAATAGCGCGGCAGTCGTCAACAGACTCATTGTCAAGCCCTCGCTCCCTCTACCCAATCGGCGGCGGAAGAGTGTATACTATGTCCCAGAGTCACTCGAAGGTGAGGGAATAGGTATGAATACGCTGTTCAAGCCCAGGCTGCTCGAATTCCACGGCAGGGAGTTGCCGCTCTTCAAGTCGGGGAAGCCTGTATATCAGGTCGTCGTCGCTGACAACGCCGATCCGCTCGCGATGGAAGCTGCGCGCATCGTATGCAGACGGCTCGGCTATCCCGAGAAGGTGATCGTCGCCGAGAGCAAGGCCGAGAGTCGCGCGCCAGGCATCTTCCTCTGCACGCCGGAGGGGCCCTGCCGTTTCTCGAAGATCATCGAGGGCAGCCGGATCGCCGAGGCGCCGAAGAACCGCGACCAGGCATTCGAGATCAAGTTCATGGGCCAGGACGTCGTCATGCTCGGCTACACCTTCCAAGCGATGCTCATGGCGGCTCGGACTCTCGGGGATCTTGTATACGTTCCTGGTCTTGGGAACGGGATGACCCCTCCCCAGCCCTCCCCGCTTCGGGGAGGGGGTATAGAGAGCTTGCCACGGGAAGAGGGCGACATCTCCCTCCGCGCAACAGGTTCTCAAAACCGTCTCCCCGAGACGGGCTCTTCACACTCCCTCCCCGCGACGGGGAATCCACCCAGGTACTCCTTCCCCATGGCGGGGAGTTCACCCGGGCACTCCCTCCCCGTTGCGGGGAGGGTTGGGGAGGGGTCGTCACGCTCGCTCACTCCGCAGCAGCGGAAGAAGGCCGTCCTGCCCGAGGTCTCCGTGTTCGACTACCCCGACCTCGCCTACCGCGGCATCTACGCCGAGTGCCGCTGGGGGCCGGACAACATGACCCTAGATGAATGGAAGCAGGCGATCGATACCCTCGCCGACCTGCGCATGAACGTCTTGAGCATCGGCATCCACAACAACTGGCCGATCCAGTACGACGGCCGGATCTCCGAATGGCTGCTCGTCCCGATCAAGAAGTATCCGAAGCTCAAGACGCCGAAGCTGGTCAAGTACTACTCGCCCGAGAGCAAGTCCGAGATCCACCTGGAATACGTCCCCCGCATGTACGAGGAGGACCTCTTCGGCGAGATCATCAAGTACGGCAAGTCCAAGGGAGTGCTCGTCCGCCCGCACTTCAACACGCCGGGCCACAACACGCAGATCCCGCGCCACTATCCCGAGACGTCGGCCAAATACCCGGACGGCGCGCCGAAAAAGTACGGCTTCTGCATGAGCAGTCCGAAGACCTTCGAGGTGATGTTCGACATCCTCGATGAGATATGCGACCGGTATCTCCTGCCGAACGGAATCGACTGGTTCCACCTTGGGCTCGACGAGGTCTATCCGCTCGTCGGCATGAACGAGGATACGCCGATGCTCAAGATCGACCCCTGGTGCGAGTGCCCGGAGTGCGCCGGGAAGTCGAACGAGGACCACTTCGTCGATTACGCGGTCCGCCTGGCGAAGCACCTCAAGGAGAAGGGCATCAACCACATCGGCATGTGGCACGATCACTTCTCGCGCGGCGGCAAGATGAACATCGAGCTTGCCAAGCGGTTCGAGGACGAGGGGCTGAAGGACAACGTCATCCTTCACTGGTGGCGCTATGCCGATTTCTTCGACACTACGATGCCCGAACTCGGGCTCCGGCGGTGGGTCGTGCCGATGACCGGCTACTTCTACTGGATCAACTACCAGAACCACCTCGACAACTGCTTCCTCGCCGTCAAGAAGGGAGCCGAGGAAGACGCCGAGGGCACGGAGGCATACGGGCTCTGGCATCCCTCGTATCACCAGCACTTTGCGATCCTCGGGGCGAAGGCTTGGAACTCCGCCCAGTGGCCGGACGTCGCCTCGTTCCGTCGGGCGTACGCGAAGGCGATGTTCGGCGACCGCTGGGAGGAGGGCCTGCAGGGGTTCAAGTACTTCGACGACATGACCGCCGGTGTGGCGATGATGAACTTCGCCTCGAAGCTGTTCGCGTACCCATATCTCTACGCCAACTGGGAGGCCGACGCGAATATCCGCCTGAACTACCCGCGCCCGCTGATCGAGCAGTTGGTCCCGAACCCGCTGAACGTGCTCGGGTTCTTCAGCCAGATCTCGGTCTACATCCAGAAGGCAATGGACATCTTCGAGCGCGACGGTCTCTGGGCCTCAGGCATGGAGCAGTACAAGGACATCTACCTCATCGAGTGCATGAGGCAGAAGTCGGTGCTCGATCTCTTTGCGAAGATGGTGGCGGGTGTCCGCCTGCACGGGAACGGCGCCGATGCCGAGGCGCTCTCCGCGGCGGCCGACGAGATCGACATGGCGGTTCTCAAGCTCGAAGACACGATGCTGGCGATCGAGCGGGCCTGGGACGCGCCGTTCGTCCCACAGGCGCTCCGGGAACTGACCCTGATGCGCGAGTTTGCGATGTGCCTCTCCGGCGAACTCCATGTCGGCCCGGGCGCGGAACTGAAGTCGATGGTCACCCAGCCGGTCGACTGGCCGAACGACTGATCGAGCGCAGATCCGGGAATGCGAATGAAATGCAAACGGGCTGGAGTGCAACTCCAGCCCTAACGTCTTCACTGGTCACTGCCTCTAATAGGCCTTGATCGCCTCCGACACATCCGGCAGGAACCCGCGGAGCGCCTCCCAGGTGAAGAAGATCACGCCGTCCGCGCCGATCTCCTTCGACATCGCGATGTGGCGCTTGGTGTCCTCCATCGTGAGTGTGCCATGGCTCGTGCGGACGCCGATGGTGACGTACATCGGCATCGTCTTCGGGACCAGCGCGCGGTTGTTCTTCGCCACTTCCAGGAATACCTCATCGGTGTATCGGTATCCCGACGGATTGATCCAGTCGAGCCATCCCTTCGAGATCCAGGTCTTCCAGTCCTGGCACGTCTCGTATTTGCCGACGTAGGTATGCGCTCCCCAGACGTAGCTCGATATCGGCAGTCCCGGTTTCGCTTTGTGCACCGCCGCCACGAGTTCGCCCATGAACTGGTTGAGCTTCTCCCGCCTCCATTCGTACCATTTCGGCCAGATCGGATGCTCGCGCGCCGTCTTCGTCACGTTCGAGAGCGCCTGCTTGCCGCCCTCGGTGTCGAGCTGAACGTCCGGGCTGATCGATACGATCTCCGCCAGATCGATCTTGTGCTTCCTGAGGAAGTACTCGCGGCCCGTGTCTGAGTAGGCCACTCGGTTCTCCCAACGCATGTAGTCGAGGCTCAGGCCGTCGATGTCGTACTTCGACACCAGTTCGGTTATCAGCGCCAGCTCATATGCGCGGGCATCGGGGTTCCCGATATCAATGTAGCCCTTCCGACCGCCCTCGAAGTACAGCGCCCAGGACGGGTTCTTCCGGAGCAGCGAGTTCGCTACCTTGTTGCCGCCTTCGGTGGAGACGCAGGCGACCGGGTAGACCTTCAGGCCGACGGCGTGGGCGTACTCCACAACCATCTCCATGTACTTCGGGTTCGCGATCAGATCGGGCGGCGCGACCTTGCTGTCCCAGTTGATCGTACCGCTCGTTGACTTGGCGGTCGGCAGGATGAAGTCGATCCCCGCGGCCTTGATCGCCCTCATCTCCTTCAGGAGCAGGCGAGGCGACTTGATCTCCTCCCTGAACTGTACGTAGACCCCGGCCTTCCCGGGCATCTCGGCGGCGCAGACCGTACCGACGAGCAGGAGTGCTGCGGTGATGGCGAAAACCAGTCGGAGCATGATCCATATCCCTCCAGATCAGAGCTACCCATCCGTTAGGTGAGCTGCAGGAATGTTCCTCCATCTCTGACTTGGCGTTCCTGGCGCCTTGGCGGTTCGTCGGCTTGACAGGTTTGCATTGGGCTTGTTACACTCCTGCCGTTAGGAGGATCATCTTGTCGCAAATCGAGCCCTGGGTCCGTCTCGCCAAACTCGAGCTTTCCGCGAAGAAGGCCGTCGCCCTCGTAGACTACTTCGGCAACCCGTTGGAGGTGTTTCGCGCGCCCGCGGAGGAGCTGATGCAGGTCGGTACGCTCAGCGCCAAGACCGCCGAGCGCATACGGAGCGCCGCCTCCACATCCGCCGACCAGGAGATGCGCGCCCTCGACAAGATCGGCGCCCGAGCCGTCACCATCCGTGACGGCGAGTATCCCGCGAACCTCCGCCAGATCTACGACCCGCCGCCCGTGCTCTTCGTCATGGGCGAACTCCGCGAGGAGGACCGCTTCGCCGTCGGGATCGTCGGCACGCGCAGGCCCTCCGAGTACGGGCGCTCGATGGCTATGAAGATCAGCCGCGACCTCGCCGCCCGCGGGCTCTGTGTCATCAGCGGCGGCGCGAGGGGCATCGATACCGTCGTCCACACGTCGGCGGTCCCTGCCGGACGCACGATCGCCATCCTCGGGAGCGGGCTCGATGTGCCGTATCCCTACGAGAACCGCGGGCTCTTCAAGCGCATCACGGAGTCGGGCGCGGTCATCTCGGAGTATGTCCCCGGCGCCAAGCCGGATGCCTACCGCTTCCCGGCGCGAAACCGACTGATCAGCGGGATGTCGCTCGGCGTGCTGATCGTGGAAAGCCTCGTCACCGGCGGCGCGATGATCACCGCAAGGACCGCCGAGGAGCAGAATCGCGATGTCTGGGCGATCCCGGGGTCGACCGATAACGAACTGAGCGAGGGCCCGCACAGGCTCATCCGCGACGGCGCCAAGCTGGTCGAGCGCGCGGAGGACATCCTGGAGGAGATCGGGGTGCCCGTCGAGCACTCCGACCGCCGTGAGCGGCCGACTATCCCCGACAACATCACCCCGGAGCAGAAGGCCGTCCTGCAGGCGCTCAGCCTCCATCCGAAACACGTGGACGACATCATCGCCGAGTGCGGGCTAAGCGCGTCGGTGGCGAACAGCACGCTCACGCTCCTAGAGATGATGGGCCTCGTCCGCCGCGTGCCCGGGAACTCATACGTCCGGGCGGTGTAGAGAGTGTGGGATTCGGTGCTCCTCGAATCGGATACCTAGAGGACTAGATTAGCGTTTGTCGAACAGATGAGCAGCAGTAAGTGAATCTCATCGCTATCGACTTCCATGCACTTGTTTCAGCCCCGCGTACTGAAGCAGCCTGGCGAGCGCAAGCCGGTCAAGCCTCGTCAACTGCCGATTAGCAGCGTGGAGTGATGCGGCATCGAGAGGGGTGTGTCAGATGACGAGCAGGCGATCGGGTTTTACGCTGATAGAACTCCTGGTAGTGATCGCAGTGATAGCTATCATATCAGCAATACTGCTGCCGATCATAGTCTCTGCCCGTGAGAAGGCTAGCCGATCCAAGTGCCTCAGTAACCTGCGCCAGATCGGCAGCGCCATAATCATGTACGCAGACGATTACGAGGGGCGAGTGTATCCTGCGGTGTACAATGAAGGATGGGATTGTCCCACGGGGTTGTACCCTCCCGGGTCGAACTGGAGCACTGCCCTCGGCGCATACGCGAAGAGCTTGGAAGTGTTCAGATGCCCGAATGACACGATATTCCCTCGGGATATGCAGTTTGCCGAGTCGCAGTCAGACGATGGCGGCACGGTTGAGGCCACCCGTGTGAGCTACACTTACGTCGGCTTGGATATCTGGTGCGGTCCCGAGAAGCCCTGGAAGACTAGCGATTGGCCGCTGTACGTTCGCAGTCTGACCGATGAGAAGCCGGATGACGGAAGTTCCGATGGTGTCGGATGGATAGTGAGAGACAAAGACTGGTGGAAACCGAGCGGTGGATGGGCCACCGTCCACGATGACGAGTCCAGCACGACGGAAAACCCTCTCAACACCGGGTCAAATGTGCTGCACATGGACGGCTCTGGCCTGCCCCCAAAGTCTGTACCACATGTTAAGTGGAACCTCGTGCCGGCTCCG
>CAYXOC010000024.1:0-63861 GCA_964466715.1 uncultured bacterium | reverse complement strand
CAGCTTTCCCTGCTGCCTCTGCTTACACTATAGCATTCTGCTTGGGAATCGGCAAGAGGAGGGCACAAAAAAAAGCCGATAATAATGCAGTATGGTTGGTCCTCTTCACTCATACAGGGCAAACGCAGCTCATCTGCACGTCGTTGTCTGTGTAGGAGGGGTTTTCCGGGCGGTTTGTGCCCGGTAACCCCGAGCACAGTGTAGGAGGAGTTTTCCGATCGGAGATCGGCAACTCCGACCGCCGCCGGGACCCGACCGTCGGGATTAGCATCATCCCTTCGACTGGCTCAGGACAGGCATCCACCAACGCAAGATCCCTCCTGTACGGGGTGGACGCGACCGACGTGTCAGCCGTGCCCGACGTTTGCCAAATCCGGCGCGAATCCTGTATTATAAGGAGTTGGTTCGTCTACGGATGAGCTAAGCCCGCACCGAAGGAGATGACTGTGGTGGAAGACAACGCTCCCGATATCGTGACGCTCAGACACAGCGCCGCCCATGTTCTGGCTCAGGCCGTTACCGACCTCTACCCGGGGACCAAGCTCGGCATCGGCCCGGCGATCGAGGATGGGTTCTACTACGACTTCGACCGGCCCGAGGGATTCACACCCGAGGACCTGGAGAAGATCGAGGCCCGCATGAAGGAGATCGTGAAGGCCAACCTGCCGATCATCCGCAAGGAGGTCACCAAGGCTGAGGCCGAGCGGATCTTCGCCGATGAGCCGTATAAGCTCGAACTGCTGCGCGAACTCGAGGACGAGACCATCACCGTCTACCAGCAGGGTGACTTCGTCGATCTCTGCCGAGGCCCGCACGTCAGCTACACTAGCAAGGTCAAGGCGTACAAGCTGCTTAGCGTCGCGGGCGCGTACTGGCGCGGCAGCGAGAAGAACCCGATGCTCCAGCGCATCTACGGGACCGCCTTCTTCACCAAGGACGAGCTGGAGGACTACCTCACCAGGCTCGAAGAGGCTCGCAAGCGCGATCACCGCAAGCTCGGCCGCGACCTCGATCTCTTCAGCTTCCACGAGGAGGGCCCCGGCTTCCCGTTCTGGCATCCCAAGGGCATGATCGTCCTCAACGAGCTGATGGACTACTGGCGCCGGATCCACCGCGAGCGCGGCTACTCCGAGGTCAGGACGCCGTCGATCCTCAGCGAGGACCTCTGGCACCGGAGCGGCCACTGGAACACCTACCGCGAGAACATGTACTTTGTCGATATCGACGAGCAGACATACGCCGTCAAGCCGATGAACTGCCCCGGCCTGATCCTGATCTACAAGAACGACCTGCGCTCGTACCGCGACCTGCCGATGAGGATGGCCGAGCTTGGGCACGTCCACCGGCACGAGAAATCCGGCGTCCTGCACGGACTCTTCCGCGTAAGGGCGTTCACCCAGGACGACGGGCACATCTTCTGCACGCCCGAGCAGATCCAGAGCGAGATTGTCGGCGTCATCGACCTGATCCAGACGATCTACTCGAAGTTCGGCTTCACCGAGTACCGCATCGAGCTGAGCACGCGGCCGGAGAAGTCGATCGGATCGGACGAGATGTGGGAGACCGCCGAGCACGCGCTCCAGGAGGCGCTCAGGTCCAAGGGGATCGAGTATGCGATCAACCCCGGCGACGGTGCGTTCTACGGCCCGAAGATCGACTTCCACATCACGGACTCGATGAAGCGCTCGTGGCAGCTCGGCACCATCCAGCTCGACTTCTCGATGCCGGAGCGGTTCGAGTGCGAGTACATCGGCGACGACGGAAAGCCGCATCGGCCGGTCATGATCCACCGCGCCGTGCTCGGCTCGATCGAGCGGTTCATGGGCATCATCATCGAGGAATACGGCGGCGCGTTCCCGTTGTGGCTTGCGCCGATGCAGGTAGTCATCCTCCCGATCGCGGACAGGCATCACGAGTACTCGCACGCGCTGGCCGAGAGACTGCGCGCGATGGGCGTCCGAGTCAACGTGGACACGCGGAACGAGAAGACGGGTTTCAAGATCCGGGAAGCCCAGGTACAGAAGATTCCGTACATGCTCGTGGTCGGAGACAGAGAAGCGGAGGCCGGCGCCGTGTCGGTCAGGCAGCGAGAAGAGGGTGATCTCGGTTCTATGGCAGCAGACGACTTCCTCGCTCGTATCAGTAAAGAGTTGACAGATTGACCGCGCTCTGATATACTAAAGGTCAGAATTGTGGAAACATGTGACCCCGGGATGCACGATTTGTGTCGATGTGTTCAGGGCGGTCAATTCTTCTTGAGGTGATTGCACATAAACAGAGATTTCAGGCTAAATGAGCGCATCCGTGCACGCGAATGCCGGCTGGTCGATGACGAGGGTGGACAGCTCGGCATCATGCCCGTTCGGGAAGCGCTGGCACTTGCCCGGGAGAAGGGGTTGGACCTGATCGAGGTCTCCCCGACGGCCGTTCCTCCCGTGTGCAAGATAATGGACTACGGCAAGCACAAGTACGAGCAGGGAAAGCGGGATCGGGAGCAGCGAAAGAAGCATCACATCGGCGAGATGAAGACGATCAAGATGCGCCCGGCGACCGATGAACATGATTTCCAGTTCAAGCTCAAGCATACCCTGGAGTTCCTGAAGGATGGGAACAAGGTGAAGATCACCATCCAGTTCAAGAGCCGGGAGATCACGCATCCTGAGTTTGCCAGGCGCTCTATGGACCGGATTATCGAGGCGACCTCCGAGCTCGCCTCGGTAGAAAAGCATCCGGGAATCGAAGGCCGAACGATGACAATGATCCTCAGCCCCAAGAGTTGAGTCGCCCTGTCGTCCCAGACGGGACACTGGCTATGGAACTAGACCTTGCCACGGGCTGACCCTCTGATTATTGGGGCTGGAGTCGAACTCCAGCCCCAATAATTAGAGGGCTCATGAACTCGTGGCAAGTGTGTCTTGAAAGGAATTAAGCGAATGCCCAAGATCAGAACGAAGAAGTCCGCTGCGAAGCGGTTCACCGTCACCGGCACCGGCAAGATCCAGCACCGGAGTTCCGGCAAGGGCCACCTGATGATGAAGAAGGACGGCTCGCGGCGACGGAGCCTTGATATCGAGACCAACGTTCCGACCGGCGACAAGAAGAGAATCCGCCGAATGATGCCCGGCCTCGGAGCCTAACGAAACACCCACGCCGCTCCAAGCGGGCCATACCAACGCGAGGCCCCAACAATCTGAGGCTTGAGCGGCATTATCGAAAGGAGAACGTCAGATGCCACGAATCAAACGTGGAACCATGACCCATAAGCGGCACAAGAAGATCATCGACCGCGCCAAGGGTTACTGGGGAAACCGAAGTCATCTCTACAAGACCGCAAATGAGGCCGTCCAGCACGCGCTTCAGTATGCATATCGAGACCGCCGCACGAAGAAGCGTGAGTTCCGGCAGCTCTGGATCGCGCGCATCAACGCGGCTGCCCGTCAGGAAGGCATGACCTACAGCCGATTCATCGAGGGCCTCAACAAGGCCGGAATCGAGATCGACCGCAAGATCCTCGCCGACATGGCGGTCAACGACCAGCCCGCGTTCGCCGCGCTGGTCGCGAAAGTCCGAGGTTAGGCCGCAGCCTAAGTATGTAGAGGTTTCTCCCGAACCTGAGGGGGATCCCTCTGCGGTCACCCGCACCGGGAGGGCCTCGACGCCCTCCCTGCAGTAGAAGAAGCAAACACTATGCCTGAGCAGCTACATGATGTCGGATCGGTGCAGGAGCGGATCAACGCCCTGCGGATTGAGGGGGAGCAGGCCATCGAACAGGCGGCTTCCTCCGCCGATCTGAGTGAGGTCCAGGTCAGGTATCTCGGGCGCAAGGGTAAGGTAACCGAACTCCTGCGAAGTGTGGGCGAGGTGCCCCGCGAACTCCGCCCGGAGTTCGGCCGGCGCGTGAACGAACTCCGAAGCCATCTCGAGGAGTCGCTCGCTCGCAAGGGCGAGGCCATCCGCGTAGAGGAATCCGACCGCCGCCTGGCACAGGAGGCGGTCGACGTCACCCTACCCGGCCGGATGTTCAGGGTCGGCAGACGTCATCTACTTACCACCACTATCGAACGCGTCAAAGAGATCTTCATCGGGCTGGGCTACGAGATAATGGAGAGCCCGGAGTTGGAGCAGTATCGCTACAACTTCGACTCGCTCAACTACCCCGAAGACCATCCCGCGATGGATGAGCAGATGTCGTTCTACGTGACCAACGACCTGCTACTCAGGACACAGACCACGGCGCTACAGGGACGAGTATTCGAGACCCGCCAGCCGCCGTTGAGAATCGCCACCGTGGGCCGCTGCTTCCGCTATGAGGCAGTGGACGCGACACATTCGCATACGTTCCACCAGGTGGACTGCTTCACCGTCGATGAAGGCATCAGCATGGCGGACCTGAAGGGCACGCTCGCTCACTTTGCGCAGCAGATGTTCGGCCCGGAGACCCGAGTGAGGTTCCGCCCGGACTTCTTCCCGTTCGTCGAGCCGGGAGCCGAGGTTGCCATAAGCTGCGTGATGTGCAAGGGCGCCGGCTGCGGCATCTGCAAGATGAGCGGCTGGCTCGAGCTTGGCGGAGCAGGCCTGATCCATCCGAACATTCTCGAACGGTTCGGCTATGACTCCGAGAAGTATACCGGCTTCGCATTCGGTCTGGGGATCGAGCGCATGCCGATGCTCACCTATGCGATTGACGATTTGCGTCTGTTCCTCGAGAACGACGTTCGTTTTCTCAGGCAGTTCTGACCGTCCTGCCGCTGTTTGAGGATTCCCAACGTGCTAGTACCTGTCACATGGCTGAAAGAGTACGCCGACTTCGGGCTTGCTGTCCAAGAGCTTGCCGATCGCTTGACCATGGCCGGCATGGAGGTCGAAGAGATCCGCGAGTTCGAGGGCGAGCCCGTCTACGTCACGTATGTGACCCCCAACCGGTCCGACCTGCTCTCGATGGTCGGCGTGGCCAGGGAGACGTCCGCGCTGCTCGACATCCCGCTCAAGTCGCCCGTCGTATCTCTCACCGAGGGCGATCAGTCGGCGGACAGCCTCGCGAAGGTCGAGATACTCAGCCCGACGAACTGCCCCAGGTATTCCGCGCGAGTGATCACCGGCATCACCATCACGGATTCCCCCGAGTGGATGCAGAAGAAGCTGCTGGCCGCCGGCATGCGCCCGATCAACAACGTCGTGGACGCCACCAACTACGTGCTCCTTGAGCTCGGCCAGCCGCTGCACGCTTTCGACTACGACCTCCTTGCCGATCACCACATCATCGTGCGCCAGGCCGAGCCGGGCGAAAAGATCGTGACGATCGACGGCGAGGAGCGCACTCTCGATCCCAGCGTCCTGGTCATCGCCGACCCGAAGCATGCGGTAGCGATCGCCGGAGTCATGGGCGGATCGAATTCCGAGGTCAACCCCGGCACCACGAACGTCCTGCTGGAATCGGCGCATTTCAACAGGCTCTCGATCCGCCGAACGGCGCGCAAGCTCGCGATGTCCACCGAGGCCTCATACCGGTTCGAGCGAGGCGTCGATCCGAACCTCACGATCCTTGCGCTGGACAGAGTCTCCCAGCTCATTCAGGAGACCGGCGGCGGAACGATCGCTCGCGGCGTCATCGACGTCTACCCGCAGAAGATCGAGCCTGTCACGCTAACCATTCGCCCCGATCGCACCCGGATGCTGCTCGGCATGCAGGTCAGCGATGATCAGGTCGTAGACTACCTGACGCGACTCGGCATGGAAGTCAGCCGAAACGGTGAGGTGCGGGTAACCGTCCCCACCTTCCGCCCCGACATCGTCCGCGAAATCGACCTCATAGAGGAGGTCGGCAGAGTGCACGGCTACGAGAACATCCCCGAAACGCTTCCGTCCGGCGAAAGCATGCAGGGCAGCGACAGCGACCAGGGAAAGTTCGTGGCGGATGTCACCGATCTGCTGGTCTCATGCGGGCTGCAGGAAGTCGTGACGAGCACCATGGTCCCATCCGAGGGCAAGGAGACCGAGATCACCATAAGGAACCCTCTCAGCGACGATCTGAGCCGGCTGCGCAGTAGACTGATCCCCAATCTCCTGTCGGTACTGTCCTACAACGCCGGCAGAGGGACCAGGGACCTGGGAGTATTCGAAGTCGGCCAGGTATTCGAGCCTTTCAACGGCGGCATCGCCGAGCGGGGCAGCATAGCCGGAGCCCTGACCGGGACGATGTGGGAGAAAGCGTGGAACATCGACAAGAGCTCCCTACAGGCGGACTTCTTCCTCTGCAAGGGTATCGTCGAGACGCTACTCGATCGACTCGGGATCACGGATGCGGTCTTCAGCCCCGACTCGATCCCGGGCTTCCACCCCACCAGGGGCGCAAGGGTATTCGCCGGCGGCACCGAACTCGGAATCATCGGCGAAATCGACTCCGATCGCACCAGGGCTTTGGACCTGCCCTCACGCGTATATGCATTTGAACTCAACCTCGACCTATTGATGAGCGTGGCCCATGCCGATAAAGGATATAGGGCCGTGTCTCGGTACCCGGCAAGTTCACGTGACCTTGCTGTCGTTGTACCGGAGAGCGTATCCTACCAGAGTGTGTACGAGGCTATCGTCAAGGGCGCTGGAGAGCTGCACGAGAGCGTAAGCCTGTTCGACCTCTATGAAGGCCAGCCCTTGCCTGCTGGACAGAAGAGCCTGGCCTTCAGTATCATCTTCCGCTCGCGGGAACGGACTCTTCGCGATGAAGAAATAGACGAGCGCCTGAATCACGTCAGGGAGCTGTTGGTTAAGGACCTAGCGGCATCATTCCGATAACCTGGCTCGGGGAGGATCAAATATGGAAGCGCCCAGACGAGTCACCGCCTCGGATATCGAGACGGTAATCCGCTCACTCAGAGGTATCATTTCCGTATGCGCCGTTGCCGGCAAGGACGGAGAGTTGGATGAGCTCCATGTGCTCGCCGACGGAGGAAGAGCGCCCAAGCAAGTCGTGCGCGACGTGGAGTCCGCACTCATGGCTCAGTACGGCTACGAGCTTGACCACAAGATCGTCAGCGTCGCTCAGACCCAGAACGGCAAGCAATTCCGCTTCGGCGATGCCAGGCTCAAGTTTTCCGATGTTTCGATCTCTCTCAACGGCACAAAGGCCGAAGCGGTCGTGAGGCTGAGCCGCAACGGAGACACGTTCACCGGGAGTGCGTCCGGCCATAGTTCCAGCCACAGTCAGTTGCGCCTCATAGCGACGGCCACTTTGCGCGCACTCGAAAGCTGCCAGGGAACCGACGGCATGCTCGTCCTTGAGGACTTGGACGCCTCTGTCACCCTCTCGGGCAGGCAGATCGTGGTAGCCCTGGTGAACATGATCACACCCAGAGGCGAGGACTATCTCGCAGGATCAGCAATCGTTAAGCAGGATTTATGGAAAGCGGTGGTGAATGCAACTTTAGACGCCGTAAACCGAAGACTCGGCACGGCAGTCGAAGAGTAAACACAGTTTAGGCCGGCGATCGGCGGCAGTCTGAGGTCGAGCTTCAAAAAAAGCCCGAACATACAACCCGAGCGGAGCGGTGAAAGTGTCTGTCTTTTAGCGACGACGGACATAACTCTCACCACACGAAAGGGGTTGACGTACATGAAGACCTTAGTCAAAGTGCTGCTTGCCCTGGCCGCGTTAGTGCTTAGCTCTGGCGCGTCGCCGAAGTATTGGCCGCCCCCATAGGTCCCTGTAAAGTGACCTAGGACGGCTGTTCTTCGATCTTTATCGAGGAACTTGCCGCCGATTCCGGCCTATCAAGCACCGAGCATTCTCCATTGCGTAGGGTCTCGAAGGGTTTCAGTCTTTATCTCCGTACGGTGTCCCTGGTGGGGGCAGCGATTTTCTTCGGCTCTCTCTACTGCCTGGTCAGGGAACATACCTTTGACTGGGAGTGGCTATTCTTCCTGGGAGTCATCTTCCTCGCCGAGATGTTCCCCACCAAAGTCCCCGATGCCGAGATCGAATTGACGGTCACTGCCCCTCTCGTACTCGGTATGCTTCCGAGCCATCACGTGGCGGCGACCATAGTGGTAAGCACCATCCCCCTGCTCATCGTGCCCTTCATCACGCAGTGGGGAGTGTCTTTTCGATGGTTGTCCCCCCTGGTCATCTACAATGCGATGAACCACGTGATTGCCGTGGCGATTGCGTCTCTGGCCTATGTAATGGCAGGCGGTCCGTTCATCGATCCGGCGCTGGCTGATTTCGGTACGGACAGCCGACTGGTCCTCTGCCTTCTGCTCTGGGCCGTCATATACAGCAACACGGCGGCGCTGATCTGCGCGACCGGCACCAGCATCCACATCGGTGAGCCCTGGCGAGTATCGGCACAGCGCAACCTGAGGTGGTGCCTCCCCGATCTCTTTGTCAGCGTGCCGTTCGCGATACTCTTCGTCTCGCTGTACATGCTGTATCGTCCCTGGGGAATCCTCCTGCTCCTCATCCCGTTCTTCGTTGCACGGCAGGCGCTGAACCTTCACGCCAGGTACGTGACCACATACCGCGAGACGATTACCGCTCTCGGCACTTATATCCAGCATCACCACCTCTACACCAAGGGACACCTGGAGCGCGTCGCCGATCTTGCCGAGAAGATCGCCAGGCAGATGCAGCTTCCCGTGCAATCCCTCATGTACATCAAGGATGCCGGTCTGCTGCACGATATAGGCAAAGTAGGTGTGGATGAGGCCGTCTTGGACAAGACCGGTCAGTTATCCGAAGAGGACTGGGCGATGATAAAGCAGCACCCTGCCCGCGGCGCCGAGATCCTCACCCAGATGGGGTACATCGAGTGCATAGTGCCGTGGGTCAGAGGGCATCACGAGCGTCCGGATGGCAGAGGCTATCCCGACGGCCTCAAGGACGGCGAGATTCCCATCGAGGCCGCAGTCATCGCAGCCGCGGACGCGTTTGACGCCATGACCGGCGGACCCGACAAGAAGGACACACGCGTGTACCGAGCGCCTCTCACGATCGATCAGGGGATAGACCAGGTACGATTCGGCGCGGGAACGCAGTTCGACCCTCGAGTGGTCAAGGCGTTCATGGCAGTCATGGCCGCACGGGAGGAGAAGTCTGATGGATAGCATCCTCGAACTCCTCCGGACGCCTGCATTCGCCATATCCCTGGCTGCTACGATCGGCGCCGCCATCTACTCGTACATCTATCTGCCGCGAAGAATGGGACGCGCGTATCGCAGGAGTCTTCTAACATTGGCGCGCGCCATCGAGGCCAAGGACCTACGAGCCGCAGGGCACGGAGAGCGCGTAGCGGAGTACGTCTCGGCTGTCGCAAGGCAGATGAAGCTGCCGAAGAAGATGACCCGGACGCTGGAATTCGCCGCGTTCCTTCAGGATGTGGGGAACATCCGGGTGCCTCATGCAATACTCAACAAGCCGGGAAAGCTGACGGACGACGAGATGAGGCACCTTCAGTCCCATACGATCATCGGAGAAGAGATCGTGGAACAGGTCCGGTTTCTCAAAGACATCGGGCCGCTGATCCGCCACCACCACGAGGCATGGGACGGGTCCGGCTACCCCGACGGACTGCGCGGCGAAGAGATTCCGCTGGGCGCACGGATACTGGCCATAGCCACCGCATTCGATGCCATGACCTCAGAACGATCCTACCACGGCAAAATGGACGAGGACACCGCTGTTGCTGAACTGAAATCAGCGGCAGGCAGGAAGTTCGACCCGGAGATAGTGCAGGTATTCCTGAAGGTGCTTCAGAAGTACTATCGCAACGATAGGAGCCCATAATGAACGTTGAGGCCGCTGTCCTTTCGATACTGGTCGGACTGCTGCGCAAGGGACGAATCAGCAACCTGGGACGAATCCCGCTCCGTGGAACCTATGCGTTTGCCGTTCCTCTGGTGCTCTGCGCGCTCGCCATTGTGTTCACCCACCACACGGACAATAGCAGGGCGTATCTGATAGGCACGCGCATCACGAACGTTCTGCAGTACGTAGTGCTCCTCACAGCGATCGGGCTCAACCTGCACATCCGCGAACTGAGGATTGTGGGCGCCGGCGCGTTCATGAACTTCCTGGCGCTGACGGTCAACGGCGGCGTCATGCCGATCAGTGAATCCGCGGCGCGTGCCGCCGGTCTGTGGGCGCTGCTTGATCCCGCCGAAAACACAAAACTCATCCGTCATGTTATAATGACTCCGGAGACACGGCTGAGACTCCTGACAGACTTCATCCCCATACCCGTACCCTACATCAGGGCTGTGCTCAGCATAGGAGATGTGGTACTGGCCATCGGGATATTCGTTCTGATCCAGAGGTTCATGGTCAAGCCGTCTCCCGGAGCACGACTTGAAAAGACCAACTAGCACTCTCTTACGCATACTCATCGTACTTGCCGCCGCAGCCGCTCTCAGGATCTGGGGCCTCGACTGGGGATTGCCGACCAGTGAGCACTACTTCTCATACCACCCCGATGAGACCATAGTCCTGAACGCGGCGACCAACGTCGATCTACTGAGCGGACAGCTCGATCCCGGGTTCTACAACTATGGATCGCTGTACATCTACCTGCTGAATATCGCGATAGCCGTCGCCGCTCTGGTCGGCGCGATCAACCTCGGCGGGGATCCGCTCTCGTCGATCGGCGAGTTTGCCAAGGTGTACATGACGGGCCGGATCGTCGCCGTTTCGCTCGGCATCCTGACCGTCTACCTCGTGTACGCGCTCGGACGCCGCATGTACGGCAAGCCGGTCGGGCTGATGGCAGCGGCGTTCATGGCGATCGCGCCTCTCCATGCCATGCACTCGAAGTTCATGGCGGTCGATGTGCCCGCGACGTTCTTCCTGGTGCTCTCCCTGATCTACGCCGCCCGGATTCCGAAGGACGCGCGGATCAGGAACTACATCCTGGCAGGGCTGTTCGCCGGTTTCGCAGCCGCAACGAAGTACAACGCCGGGCTCGTGCTCCTCTCGCTCATCGCCGTGCACGTCGCCTGCGCGAAGGGCCGGCCAATGTTCCAGGCCTTCCAGCCCAGGATGCTGGCCGGCGTCCTGTCCGCGGGAGCCGGATTCCTGATCGGATGCCCGGGCGTCGTGCTGCATACGCAGACCTTCCTGCGCGACTTCAAGTTCGAGGTGATCCATGCGAGCACCGGCCACGGACTGCTCTTCGTCAACACAGGTTCGGGCTTCATGTACCACCTGACGCACTCCCTGCTGCCGGGACTCGGTCCGGCGCTGTTGGCATTCGCGCTCCTCGGGGTGATCCACGCACTGCTTAGACGATCGACGGCAAACGGGATCGCTCGCCTGCTGCTCCCGTGGAGAGCTCAGACGCCGATGGCCGAGACGGCCGCCCGCGACTGGATGCTGATCGTGTTCATCGCCGCCTACTACGCGCTCATCGGCATGGCGGAGGTGCGGTTTGCGAGGTACATCATGCCCCTGCTCCCGGTGGTATCGATCCTGGCGGCTCGAGTGCTCATCGAGTCCGAGCAGTGGCTGGCGAACCGAAGCAGGGTCGCCGGTCTCACTGTTGCACTCATCGCAATCCTGGCGATTGGATACACGGCCGTGTATTCCGCCTCCGTGGGCACGCTGCTCGCCTTCCGCGACACTCGTGACCAGGCCGCGGCATGGGTGAAGTCGAACGTCGCCGAGGGAAGCGCGATCGGGCTCCCGACGACGCCGTGGTTCTACACTCCGCCCCTGCTCCCGGAATTCGGTCTCCCCAGCCCGCAGGATCGGCTGGAGGCAGCCGAGGCATCGGCCGATCTGATCTTCGTGGTGGACGGTCGCAAGGAGTGGAACGCGGACGTGTTCAATGAGGCCGCCCCGGACTATGCCATCATCTCCGAGTTCGAATACGAGGATCGCAAGCGAGTCCGCGACGCCGACTACGAGAAGTACATGTCGATCGTCAGGCGCGAGTACCGGCTGGAGAAGCGGTTCGTCCGCAGGCCGTCGCTATTCGGCTACCGCTTCCCGATGCAGTGGGAGTTGCCGCACGACATGTCCTATGCAAGTCCCGAGATCCTCGTATATTCAAGGAGATTCGCGACCGGTGGATGAGGCAATCCAGGCGTTCGTTGACCATCTGACCGTAGAGCGCGGGCTGTCGCCGAACACCGTGGCGGCGTATGCCCGCGACCTTGCCCAATTCGCTTCGTATGCTCGAGAGCACGGAGTCTCATCGATCGATGACGTCACGGAGCGCACGGTCGAGGGATTCCTGAACGGCCTGCGCGAGGCTGCGATGTCTCCGAACAGCATCGGCCGGAAGCTCTCGGCG
This sequence comes from uncultured bacterium, assembly GCA_964466715.1. GTDB lineage: Bacteria > Armatimonadota > UBA5829 > DTJY01 > DTJY01 > CAYXOC01. Next base: position 51,580 of record CAYXOC010000024.1, on the reverse strand, counting down.
ATCAAGACCTTCTGCAAGTTCACGTGCCGTGAAGGATTCACCGACGTCGACTTCACCGCGGACATAAGGAGCATGCAAGGCGCTAAGAGACTTCCGGGCGTGCTGACCATCGAGGAAGTATCGGCGCTCCTCGGTCAGCCCGATACGCGCACTGAGATCGGCTCGCGCGACAAGGCAATGCTGGAAACCCTCTACGCATCCGGGCTCCGGGTGTCCGAACTGCTCAGCCTTCGGATCAGCGACCTGAACCTCTCCGTCGGCTTCCTGCGGTGCATTGGAAAGGGATCGAAGGAGCGCATAGTCCCGCTGGGGAAGGTTGCCATCGGATACATCCAACAGTACCTGGCGAACGGGCGACCCGCGCTCGTTCGCTCCGGCAGCTCCGAGTACCTGTTCCTGTCGAGCCTCGGACGGAAGATGTCGCGCGTCGGCTTCTGGAAGGTGATCAAGAAGCACGCCGCCGCGGCGGGGATCACCAAGAACATCACCCCGCACACGCTCAGGCACTCCTTCGCGACTCACCTGTTGCAGGGAGGAGCCGACCTGCGCTCGATCCAGGAGATGCTCGGCCACGCGGATATTGCGACCACCCAGATCTACGCCCATGTCTCGCGGGAGAAGCTCAAGGAAGTGTATCGGGAATCGCATCCCAGAGCATGAACCGCCAGGACGCAGAGAAGGCTGAGGAAGACGAGGAATGATGCGCGGATCAGTCATCATCATTGTGCTCGATGGAGCGGGTATCGGCGAGATGCCGGACGCCGCTGAGTACGGCGATCGTGGCAGCAACACGATCGTCAATACGGCGCGCGCGGTCGGCGGACTGCGCCTCCCGCACATGGAGGCCCTCGGTCTCGGCAACCTGGCGGACATCCCCGGCGTGCGGCCCGCGCCCGACTGCAAGGCCGCTTACGGCGTCATGCTCGAGGAGTCCAGGGGCAAGGACACTACCACCGGCCACTGGGAGATGATGGGCATAGTCACCGAGCGCCCCTTCCCCACCTACCCACATGGCTTTCCTCCACAGGTCATCGAGGCATTCGAGAGAGCGATCGGACGCGGAGTCCTGGGCAACTACCCCGCGTCCGGCACCGTGATCATCGAGCAACTCGGCGGGGAACACATGCGGACCGGCAAGCCGATCGTCTACACCTCCGCCGACAGTGTCTTCCAGATCGCCGCGCATGAGGAAGTCATCCCTGTCGAGGAGCTGTACGAGATATGCCGGAAGGCGCGCGAGATCCTCACCGGCGAGCACAACGTCGCCCGCGTGATTGCCCGACCGTTCATCGGCAAGCCGGGCGACTTCCGCCGCACCGAGCGCCGGAAGGACTTCTCGCTTCCCCCACCCCGTCCGACCGCCCTCGATGCGCTCAAGGATGCGGGATTCGAGGTGTTCGGCATCGGCAAGATCGAAGACATCTTCGCGGGTCAGGGCCTGACACAGGCTGTACACATCGCGGACAATCTCGACGGGATCGAGCGGACGATAGAGGCGATCCGGTCGGTAGAGCGAGGGCTGGTCTTCACGAACCTTGTGGACTTCGATATGGTCTACGGCCACAGGAACGACGCACAGGGATTCGCGCACGGCCTGGAGGAGTTCGACGCTCACCTTCCGACGATCCAGGCGGCGCTGCGTCCGGACGACCTGCTGGTCATCACGGCGGACCACGGCGTCGATCCGACGACTCCGAGCACCGACCACTCGCGGGAGAAGGTTCCGCTCCTCGTGTGGAGTCAGGGCTTCGGGCGATGCGTGGGCCTCGGGGAGCGCCGGAGTTTCGCCGACCTGGCGGCGACTCTGATGGATCTCTTCGGCCTCGATCCCTGGCCGGTCGGCGAGAGCTTCGCGGAGCGGCTGCGCTGACAACGTCCCACGTCTCCATCCGGCCCAACTCTCTACCCCGAAAAACCTTGCGATCGGTGGTTTAGTACGGTAGAGTTCGGGGTATAAGCAAGCATGGCATTGACATGCCGCCAACTAGACCGCCATAGTGACGGACGGGTGTCGAAGATGAACGACAGCAGACTGATGGTACCGATGGTGCGCAGGGAGTTTCTTGCATTAGCCGCCGTGGGTATCGCGAGTCTGGCTCTTCCGCGGCCGATCCGGGCCGCGTACCGAGAATCCACAGGAGGATTGACAATGGCTCACGAACTGCCACCGCTTCCATATGAGTACAACGCTCTGGAGCCCTATTACAGCGAGGAGATACTGCGCCTGCATCACGACAAGCACCACGCCGCCTACGTTGCCGGCCTGAACGCCGCCGAGGAGAAGGTCCAGGCGATGCTCAAGTCCGGCGACTTCGCCGCGGCCAACGGAGTAGCGAAGGACCTCGCGTTCCACGGATCGGGCCACATCCTGCACTCGATCTTCTGGACCAACATGAAGCCGGGCGGCGGCGGGGCGCCGAGTGGAGAACTGGCTGAGGCGATCAACAGGGGCTTCGGAAGCTACGATGCATTCAAGGGTCTGTTCCTGGCCACATCAAACGCGATCCAGGGCTCGGGATGGGGTATCCTGGCATACCGCGGAATGGATGACAGCCTGGTCGTCCTCGGCGCGGAGAACCACGAGGACAGGACTCAGTGGGGAGTGCAGCCGATCCTCGTGCTCGACGTCTGGGAGCATGCGTATTACCTCCAGTACCAGAACAAGCGCCCGGACTGGACCAAGGCGTTCATGGACAACCTCGTGAACTGGGACAACGTAGCGCAGAGGTTTGCAGACGCCCGGGCCAAGTAACCGATCACCGATCACCGATCACTGGCCACTGGTCACTGGTCACTGGTCACTGATCACCGATTACTGACCACCGCCTTCCGGAGAGGGGGCAGAGAACCGCATAGACGGTTCGAGTACCGCAAAGGGGAGCATCGGATACGTTGCTCAGAATGGCACAGGTCGTTGACGAACGGCCTGTGCCATTTCCTTTGCGCCTTGACCTCCGTACCGACTCCAGATATACTCAGGAGTAAGCAGGAGGTCAAGAATGAAAAGGCTGTCCCACAAGTTTGATTTCTGCGTAGTCGGTGGAGGAATGGCGGGCGTCTGCGCCGCCGTCGCCGCCGCGAGGGAGGGCGCGAAGGTCGCCATCGTGCAGAACCGTCCGATGTTCGGCGGCAATGCGTCGAGCGAGTGCAGGGTACACGTCTGCGGCGCGGACCGGCACAACCAGATCAAGAACATGCGGGAGACCGGCATCCTGGAGGAGATCCGGCTGGAGAACCTCCGGCGGAACCCCCAGAGGAGCTTCTCGATCTGGGACACGGTCATCTACGAGACGGTGATGATGGAGCCCAACATCACCTATTTCCTTAATTGCGCGTGTGTCGATGCCGATATGGACGGCGATCGGATTAAGTCGGTCACCGGCTGGCAGCTCACGACCTACACCTGGCACACCATCGAGGCGAAGATCTTCGCCGACTGCTCCGGCGACGGCATCCTGGCCCCGCTCACCGGCGCGAAATACCGCGTAGGACGTGAGGCCCGGAGCGAGTACAACGAGTCGATCGAGCCCGAGGTCGCCGATAACAAGACTATGGGCATGACGGTCCTCTTCCAGGCGAAGGATACCGGCGCGCCCCAGCCGTTCGAGCCACCATCGTGGGCGTACGACTACCCGTCCGACGAAGACATCCCCTTCCGCAATCACCGCTGGCTCCAGATGGGCTACTGGTGGCTCGAACTCGGCGGCGAGGAGGACAGCATCCACGACACCGAGGAGATCCGCGACGAACTGCTCAAAGTCGTCTACGGCATGTGGGACCACCTGAAGAACCACGGCGACCACGGCGCGGAAAACTGGGTGCTCGACTGGATCCAGTTCCTGCCCGGCAAGCGCGAGAGTGTCCGATACATCGGGGACCACGTGCTCACCCAGAACGACGTCGAGGCCGAGGGACGCTTCCCCGACCTGGTGGCATATGGCGGCTGGACGATGGACGATCATCATCCCGGCGGATTCCGGTGGAAGGGCAAGCCGACGATCTTCCACCCTGCCCCATCGCCCTACGGCATCTCGTACCGCTGCCTCTACTCGAGGAACATCGAGAACCTGATGTTCGCCGGCCGATGCGCAAGCGCCTCCCACGCCGCGATGAGCTCGACTCGCGTGATGGGGACCGGCTGCTCGATGGGCCAGGCAGTCGGCACGGCGGCGGCGATGGCTGTCAAGAAGGGCCTCACGCCGCGCGAGGTCGGGAAGAAGCACATCCACGAGATCCAGCAGTCCCTCCTGCGCCAGGATGCGTATCTGCCGTGGATCAAGCAGGAGTTCTCCGAGCTGACCAGGAATGCGAGGCTCACTGCCACATCCGGTGATCCCGAGCCGCTCCGCGACGGGATCAACCGCCCGGTCCTGGATAACCAGCACGCGTGGGACGGCAGGATCGGCGACAGCGTCGAGTACACATGGGACGGGGCGCGGGTGGTATCCGAGGCGACGCTCATCTTCGACAGCGCGCTGGACAAGATTATCCAGTTGAGCTATCACCAGAGGGACAGCCAGCTTACGAGTCCGCCGCCGGAGATGGTGAAGGACTTCCGCGTTGAGATCGAGACGCCCGACGGTTGGCGACTCTGGAAGAAGGTTCGGGGCAACCACCAGCGGCTCGTGCGTGTAAGCATCGGCGCCCCGGCGACGGGAGTGCGCGTCACCGCCGATTCCACCTGGGGCGCTGAGAGGGTGCGGCTCTACGCATTCTATCTGGACTAGACGGCCATACTAGGCTGAACGCACGTGAAACCTGACACGTATGCGAGGCGTATCCTACCTATGATGCATGCTGGGAGACCAGCGGCGTCGGCAAGCTTCCCCACGTATCAGATCCGGGAGTCCCAGGCAAGGAGGAAACGATGAAAAAGTATCTCGGGTTTCTAGTGTGTCTGCTGGTAGTCGTCTCAGCCTCTGCAGCGCAGAAGCCGGTGGATATCAAGCCGGCGGTAGTGACCGAAGCGGTCGTGCATGACGCCGATGATCCCGCCGTGTGGGTGAATCATCGCAACCCCGAGCAGAGCCTCATCATAGGCACTGATAAGGGCGACGGCGGTTCCGGTGGAGGCCTCTACGTATTCGGGCTCGATGGTAAGATTCGCCAGAAGATACTCGATGTAACGAGGCCGAACAACGTGGACGTGGAATACGGCTTCCGACTCGGGAAGAAGAGCATCGACATCGCCGTTATGACGGACCCGGGTAGTCGGCAACTTCGGATCTACGAGATATCCCCGACCGGAAGGCTCACTGAGATATCCGGCAATAGCCGGACCCAGGACAAGCCGTGGGGTATCGCGCTGTACAAGCGCCCGCGTGACGGATCGATCTACGCGATAGTCAGCCCATCCTCGGGCCCTAAAGAAGGCTACCTCACTCAGTATCTGCTCAAAGACAACCGTTCAGGCAAGGTCGATGCCATTGTGGTTCGGAATTTCGGACGTTTCAGCGGCACGGACCTGATCGAAGCCGTGGCAGTCGATGATGCGCTGGGCTACGTGTACTATGCCGACGAATCCACTTGCATCCGGAAATACCACGCAGACCCCGATCATCCCGCCGCCGGCAAGGAGCTCGGAACGTTCGGCGCTGGGGAATATGAAGCAGACCGGGAGGGCATTGGGATATATGCGCTTGCCGATGGGACGGGATATGTCGTCTGCACGGATCAACGCAAGAACTCGAAGTATCTGATCTACCCCAGAGCAGGCATTCCCGGCAAGCCGCACGATCACGGCAAGGCAATCAAAATAGTCCAGGGCGGGGCTAACGGCACGGACGGCATCGAAGTAGTGTCGGCCTCACTGGGCCCCAAGTTCCCGAACGGCATACTCGTAGCAATGAACAGCCCGGGGCGCAACTTCTTCATATTTGATTGGAGAACCATCGCCGGAACGGGAAAGCCGGCGCTAAGACCCAGCAAGAACGCAGACTAGACAATCGGCCAGGAGAGTACCATGCTTAGATTTGCCGCCATCGTCTGCTTGCTCGTATCCGCCTCGGCCGCTTCCGTACCGGAAGTGGCTTCGGTGGAGAGCAAGTTCTTCGGCTACCAGTCGGGAGTCAACCGAGACTTCACGAACTACGGCAGAGCATTCGCCGAGCCGGTGACCGAGTCCGTAGCGTGGAAGGATGTCCAGGTGCTCCTCGCCGACATGAATGCCGACGGGCTCGCCGATCTCGTGGGATACGATCCTGCGACCGGCAGGATCACGTGGGCGGTCGGCAATGGCGACGGCACGTTCGATCTGCGACGTCCCGGTCGAGCGAACATGAGCACGGAGGGCACGCTCCTCGCCGCGGACTTCGACGGCGACAGTCTGACCGATCTGGCACTGGTCAAGGAGAAAGATGTCTACATCGCGGCGGGCACGCCCACGGGGCTCGGGCCGATCGGCCTCAGCCGCGTCAAAGGGCTCACCGGGCAGCTCGGCGCGGGCGACTTCAATGGTGACGGTCTGGCCGATATCTGCACCTACAAACCGGGATCGGAAAAGGCGCTGAGCATCCTCTACGGCGAGGGTAACGGCGAGTTCCGTCCCGCGAAGGTATCGCCCTGGAATCCGGGCGGCGTCGGCGGAACGCTGGTCGTTGCCGATTTCAACGGCGACAACTACTGCGACATCGCGGTCTACGACGGCAAGGCGTTCAACTTCTGGTTCGGACGCGGCAACGGCAGCTTCGGCCCGAAGCCCGCCGAGGAGAAAGCCAGGGATCACAGCGAGAGCCATCTCAAGGCATCCTTCGACTGGTCTGTTCGGGAGGATGCGCTCCCCCTCGCCGGACAGGTGGATAGCGACGGCACGCCGGACATCGGCCTGTACCTGCCCTCCACCAGGAAGGTGCTGACCCGAATGGCGTCCGGCGAACCGGCGTACGACTACTCGGTCCACCTCACGAAGATGGGCTCGGAGTACCGGATGTGGCACGGCGGACGATGGCGCACGCTTGATGAGAACGGCAAGTCGATGCCCGGCTGGGACGGCGATCACACCATGTACGCGTGGTCGTCCGACGGCAAGAGATGGTTCCGCAAGATCGACGGCGCGGTGTTCCTCAAGGGCTTCGAGGAGGGCACGCCGGATGCATGGTATGAGAACAACTGCCTCGAACCGGAGGTGCTGAAGGTCAACGGCACGTACTACATGTTCTGGCAGGTCGAGATCGACCCCGGGCACAAGACCGATACCGGCGAGATCGCCGTCAAGCAGTGCGACCGGATCGGCCTCTCCACCTCGAAAGACGGCATCAACTGGAAGCGCAAGACCGACCGGGGCGTAGTCATCAACATCACGGACCCGATGATCACCAACCTCGATCACCACGAAGCGATCTACGTGCCGGACGACCCGGACGGGAAGCCGTGGTGGCTCTACACATTCCACTTCATCGACGGCAAGCCCGCGGGCCATGTACGCATGAGGTCGAACGACCCCACGACCTTCGACTGGGCGGCGCGCGAGCCGGTCTCAGGGATGGCGCAGATCGGCAACCAGACCGGTTACGCCGACGAGGCGCCCGGAGGTCGTGTCTTCGTCCGCATCACGTTCACCGGCGACGGCGACAGGACCGTCCCCGTGCTCCAGTTGTCGCGCGACGGGTTGAACTGGGAGACCGCGCGGACCGCCGACGGGCCTGTGAAGCTGGCTGCGAGTACCGATGACAAGGATAATCGGAACGTCTACTTCCTCGGGATGTCCACCATCGACGGCACGGGGAGGCTCGAATACCTCGGCGACGGCAGGTTCCATGCCCTCTATGGAGCAACCACGTCGAACGGTCCCGGCCAGCCGCACATCTGGAAGTCGGAGATCGGGATCGGCGAGTTCACCATCAGCTTCAAGTAGGCCGCGAGATCGGAGACGGGCGATTGGCGGAAGCGGAACGTCAGGGCGGCGTTCGACGTGACCGGATAGCCGGGGAGGATGCATCCTCCGTGCTGAAGGCCGACACGTTGCCCCGTCCGATCTCGTCGATCCCGGAAACAAGAGAAGCACCCCACAGCGACACTGATCGGAGGAGGACTCCGAACAGCATTGTCGTCGAGGGGTGCCTCGAGGGCGTTTTTGCGTATCGAACCTACGATTCGAGTCTACCACGGATTCCCCGTTTCGTCAATTCGTCCTTTTCCCCCACGTGACAAGTGCGATATCACGGACCTCTTTTGCTCGCCAACGAGACCATCCGTCTGACTGCGGACAACCCGGCGACAGAATGCATTGTTCCCTGCTGATGAGTTTGAAAGTGCGGCTCGCGGGTATATACAGAGTGAGTTCGGAATGCTTCCCCGACAATACGGCGGTCTGAAGCCCCGGGGAAACCCGTCCTCCGGATCACTCCTGGTCAGTTGTGACCGCCAAAGCGAGGGGCGCTTTCATGTTCAAAGATTACGAGGATATGATCAAGCAGATGGAGTTCGAGATGCAGCGCTGCTCGGCCGAAGCGATGAGGCGCCTACTCGAATTGCCTCCCGACGTGCGCGAGTTCTGGCTGCCCAAAGCGGACGTCTACGAGACACCGAATGAGCTCGCAGTGCGGGTAGAGGTCGCCGGCATCCGACGCGAATCACTGCATGTCTCGCTGTCGGCCGACGATCGAGTGTTGAGCATCAAGGGGACCAGGTCCGAACGCTTCATCGACGAGCGTCCGAAGGTCCGTTACTATCAGCTCGAAGTCTACTTCGGTTCGTTCGAGCGGGACGTGCTCCTGCCCCCGAACGTGCCGATAGACAGGAACAGACTGAGCGCCACCTACCGCGATGGATTCCTGGTCGTCACTCTGCCGAAGACCACCGAGGTACCCACTTCCCGGTCGATCCCGATCGAGGACGGCACCGATGAGCCTGATGCAGACGAGCAGCCAGGCAACAGCAGCGTAGCGGCAACGGAGTCATACGACCCTTCGAGGAATATGTGATGGATGAGCAAGCCAGAGAAGCTGTAGAGCGAATCATGGAAGGCGCCGGGGGCGAGGGCAAGCTGGAAATACCGAGGGAGTTGAGCCTGCTTCCGCTGAGAGATACCGTGCTCTTCCCACTCGTCGTGAGCCCCCTCAGCGTCAGTCGGGAAGCCTCGATCAAGCTTGTCGATGATGCCGTAACCACCGGGGACCGAATCATCGGCGTCGCCACACTGAAGGACGCCACGATAGAGCACCCGACATTGGAGGATGTCTACCCCGTCGGAGTCGCGGTCGTCATCCACACCATGATGCGTCTCCCGGACCACATCCGGCTGATCGTCCAGGGCATCCAGAGGATTCGCATACTCGAAGGCACCCAGGCCGATCCGTACATGAAGGCGAAGGTCGAGGTGATCCCGGAGCGGACCGACTACACGCCTGAGGAGACGACGGAGATCGAAGCGCTCCGGCGGCATGTGGGCACGCTGTTCCAGCGGGTAGTGGCTCTGTCGCCGAATATCCCCGATGAACTGCAGGGGCTCCCCGAGAATATCACGCGCCCTGCCCTGCTGGCCGATTCCATCGCCACCAACCTGCCTCTCCCCGTCGCGGAGAAGCAGGAGCTTCTCGAGATCGCCGACGTCCGCGAACGGCTCAGGCGGCTGGCGACGATACTTTCGCGCGAGGTCGAAGTCCTGGAACTCGGCAGCAGGATCCAGAGCCAGATCCAGACGGAGATGTCCAAGACTCAGCGGGAGTACTACCTCCGCGAGCAGCTCAAAGCCATCCAGCGCGAGCTCGGGGAGAGTGACGAGCGCACGGCCGAGGTAGATGAACTGAGACGGCTGATCGAGGAAGCCAATATGCCTGAGGAGGCCCTCAAGGCCGCAAACCGCGAGCTCGACCGGCTCCAGCGCATCCCGCCTGCGTCGCCGGAGCACTCCGTCTCCCGGACCTACATCGACTGGCTGGTGAACATCCCGTGGGCCGTCTCCACGCCCGATAATCTCGACATCAAGCACGTGAAGCAGGTGCTCGATGAAGACCACTACGGCCTCGAAAAGGTCAAGGAGCGCATCCTGGAGTACCTGTCGGTCCGCAAGTTCAAGACGAGCGGCGAAGTACGCCAGCCGATCCTCTGTTTCGTAGGTCCTCCGGGAGTTGGAAAGACGTCGCTCGGCATGTCGATCGCGCGCGCCCTCGGCCGGAAGTTCGTGCGCATGTCCCTCGGCGGCGTGCGTGACGAGGCCGAGATGAGGGGTCACCGCAGGACCTACGTGGGCGCGCTGCCCGGCCAGATCATCCAGGGCATCAGGCGCGCAGGCTCGAACAACCCGGTCTTCATGATGGATGAGGTGGACAAAGTAGGAGCCGACTTCCGCGGCGATCCGTCGTCGGCGCTGCTGGAGATCCTCGATCCGGAGCAGAACTGGTCGTTCAGGGATCACTACCTCGAAGTGCCGTTCGACCTGGGCAAGGTGCTCTTCGTCACGACCGCGAACATGCTCGATCCGATCCTGCCTCCGCTCAAGGACCGCATGGAGGTTCTCGAGATAGCTGGGTACACGGAGGAGGAGAAGCTCGCCATCGCCAAGAGGCATCTGATCCCCAAGCAGATGACCGAGCACGGTCTCACTGAGGAGAATATCACCTGGGAGGACGACGCCATCCGCACACTCATTCGCGGCTACACGCGCGAGGCCGGTGTCCGCAACCTCGAACGCGAGATCGCGGCCGTCTGCAGGAAGGTCACACGGCAGTTCGCCGAGGGACGTACCGAAGCCGTCCACGTCACCTCCGAGCGGCTCACCGAGTACCTGGGAGCGCCGAGATATCAGCACGAGGAGCTCCGGCAGCGAACCAGCGTCCCGGGAGTGGCGACCGCCCTGGCATGGACCCCAGTCGGCGGCGATGTGATGTTCATCGAGGCAACTCGGATGCAGGGCAGCAAGCAGTTGATCCTCACGGGCATGCTCGGTGAGGTCATGAAGGAGTCCGCGATGGCCGCCCTGTCCTATGTCCGCTCACACGCGGATGACCTGGGGATCGACCCGAAGAAGTTCACGGACAGCGACATCCATCTGCATGTCCCGGCAGGCGCAGTACCGAAGGACGGACCGTCCGCAGGCATCACGATGGCGACGGCGCTCGCCTCGCTGATGACCGGCAAGCAGGTGCGTCCCGACCTCGCCATGACCGGCGAGATCACCCTGACCGGCCGCGTTCTCCCCGTCGGCGGCATCAAGGAGAAGGTGCTGGCGGCCCACAGGGCCGGAGTGCGCACGGTCATCCTGCCCGCCTACAACCGCAAGGACGTCGAGGAGAACGTTCCTGAGGAAGTGCGCAAGGAGATGAGCTTTGAGTTTGTGGACAGTATCGACCAAGTGTTCAAGATTGCCCTCACAACGGAGACAGAGAGGGCGAGAACCGCGGCATAGGGACATACACGCCTTCACAGACTGCCATCGGACGGCGGGGATGGTTCCCCGCCGTTCTGTCTTGTCGGCCGGCAGGGCAACTGCCGGCATCATGCCAAGCAACACGGAGAAAGGACAGGCATATGAGCAGAAGGACGGATACTGAGATAACAGGAGAAGTGATTGCCGCCCTCGCGGCGAGCCCCAATGTGCATGCAACCGATATCGTCGTCAGCACCCAGGACGGGCTCGTTCGCCTGATGGGAGCAGCGAACACCCTGGAGGAGCGTGACGAGGCCGAACGGATCGCCTCCGGGATCGACGGCGTTACAGATGTCGAGAACAACCTGGTGATCAGCGCGAACAGGGGGATCTCGGATCGCGAGATGACCGATGCCGCCAACGCCGAACTGAGCGCGTACGATGACCTGGTGAGAATCGGCGCCAGGGTGAACGCCGGCACGGCGTTTCTCATGGGCAAAGCGCCGAGTGTGGCCGTCGAGAACCGTGCCATCGAGATTGTCAGCGGCGTCCCGGGGGTGAGGCAGGTCGTGAGCGAGATACAGATCGCTCCCGGGGAACCGATCGACAACATAACCCTGGCAAATGATGTCGCCGAGACGATATCCGACGATGCCGACATCGACATAATGGACTTGGAAGTGAACGCCGATGACGGGCTGGTGGTGGTTACCGGCGAGGTCGAGAGCGATCGGGAACGCAACCTGATCACGGAGCGCGCATCCGCTGTGGCTGGCGTCCAGCACCTTCAGAACCTGGTTCGCGTACACCCCGGTACCGCGCCGTCCCGCCGTCCGACGACCAGTGGCACGGAGTTCCAGTCGTCGCCGATCGGCAGAGGGCAGTCATAGTGACATGTTGTCCGAGAAACGAATCCACATTGAGAGCATAGAGGAGGAGATACGATGAACGGCTGTTGTCCGACATGCGGATGCCCGCAGCAGGGCGCGTGGCACCAGCAGGGATGGGGAGGCCAGCAGTGGGCGGGCCCGGTATGGGGAGGCCCGATGACTCAGGGACCCGGGATGCAGGGCGGATGGACATGCGGTCCCACATGGGGACCAGCCGGCCCTACCATGGGTTACGCCCGGGGTTACGGACCCGCCTACGGCCCGACGTACTACGGCGGCTTGCCCACGGATGCCGAGATCGAGGAGATGATCTATGATGCCATCGATTCCGATCCGCTGATTCCCTTTGACGCGGACATCGACGTCGCGGTGGAGGCGGGAACGGTGTACCTGCGCGGCGAAGTCCCCAGCAAACGCATCAAGCACGCGGCGGGCGATGATGCCTGGTGGATCCCAGGGGTAGTCGACGTCCACAACGAGATCAAGGTAGCCCAGAGACGACACGCGAGGTCCGGCGAACAGATGCAGCAGACCGGGCAAGACTGATCGGATCAGCAACCATATTACACCAGAAAAGGGCGGTCCGCGATGCGGATCGCCCTTTTTCACGATTCACGCGTCTCCTTGCCAAGCAAATGCCGATTCTGGTATAGTATGTAGTGTTCTGGGATAGTGCCGGGCGCTGGCAGGCATGACTCGTCCGGTCCCACAACGGGGATCATACACCCCGCGCAAGCGGTGTAGAAAGGGTTGTTGGATAGTGATCACTGTTCAGAAGTACGGCGGCAGCTCGGTAGCGACCACCGAGAAGATCTGCAACGTAGCAAAGCGGATCAGAAAGGCAGCACAGAACAGCCAGGTCGTCGTCGTCATCTCCGCGATGGGCGACACAACCGACGAGTTGATCGCCATGGCCAAGGCCATCAGCAAGGTTCCTGACGAACGCGAGATGGACAAGCTGCTGGCAACCGGAGAGCAGGCAAGCAGCGCTCTCCTCACGATGGCGATTCATGAGCTGGGAGTTCCTGCCGTGTCGCTCACGGGCGGACAGGCCGGAATCATCACCGAGAAGACCCCCGGCAAGGCCCGAATCCTCTCGGTCAACCCGGAGCGGATAGAGCAGGAGTTGTCCAGCGGCAAGGTCGTCGTGGTGGCGGGATTCCAGGGAGTCACCGACAACGCAACATGGGCCGATATCACTACTCTCGGTCGCGGCGGATCAGATACCACAGCGGTCGCGCTGGCTGCGGCACTGAAGGCCGACAAGTGTGAGATCTACACGGACGTAGACGGCGTTTTCACTGCCGACCCACGAGTCGTGCTCAACGCACGCAAACTCGACGACATATCGTACGAGGAGATGCTGGAGCTGGCCGGCCAGGGAGCGCGAGTCATGCACTCTCGCGCGGTCGAGCTCGGCGAGCTGTACGGCGTAAACATCCTGGTTGCACACAGTGTTCGCGAAGTGCCCGGGACCGTCATCACTAAGGAGGATAGGCTTATGGAGGCGAGAAACCCTGTCCGTGGCATCGCCCATGACACGGACGTTGCGAAGATAACCGTCGTGGCGGTACCTGACCGACCAGGTATCTCCTATCAAGTTTTCCACGCGCTGGCAGAGGCCAACATCAACGTGGACGTGATCGTGCAAAACGTGAGCCTGGAGGGTGTCACCGACCTGTCGTTCACCGTCAACCTGGCAGACCTCGTGAAGGCGGAGAAGGTCCTCGAGCCGGTCATGCGCAACATCGGCGCGAAAGACATGTTGACGTCGGTCGATCTTGCCAAGGTATCCATCGTCGGCACGGGTATCCGCAGCCATCCGGGTTACGCCGACAGGATGTTCGGCGCGCTGGCTCGCGAGGGCATCAACATCGTGTCGATCACCACGAGCGAGATCCGCATCACCTGCCTCATCGACAAGGCCGACGTCCAGAAGGCGGTCCAGGCTCTCCACTCGGCGTTCGAGCTGGAGAAGCCCGACGCGGATATCAAGCAGTTGGTGTAAGTCCGACAGGACATATAGACGTAGAACGGGCGGCGGGAGTAATCCCGCCGCCCGTTTCCGTTGCCGGAGTGTCGACAAGGGCGTGCCCCACACAGCCCCGATCCAAGTCCCGAGCCCTCGCTATGAGCAGGAGCCCAGCTTGTACTTGGCAACAAACTCATCGTTGCTCAGCGCGTAGAGATCCTTCTGCATCTCCTCTGCAATAGCCTGCATCGAGCTGATGTCGGCGCTGCTCGCCTTCACGTAGGATTGGTCGGATCTCTTCTTGCTCCGGAGGACGACCACACAATGCGGACGCATCATACTGCCGCCGATCCGGCGGTCTACCTCCCAGCAAGTCGCTGCGGATTCGTCAACATTCGGCACTCTCTGCACCCCGCTTTCGAACCCGCCATTCGACCTTCCCGAGACGCCCTGCGTCAGGTTGCTGCGACAAAGTGGTTGTACATCGTGAGCGACACATCCGCGATCGCACGCTCGGCCCGACGCACATCATCCACGTCTTTGGCGAGCGTACACAAGATGAATGCGCCATCCGGCGTGTAGACGACCCCTACGTCATGAGTCACGCGCGTGATGGAACCGGTCTTGTTCGCGATCCTGGTGTCTTCGGGAAGGAGAAGCGGTATCTTGTCCCTGTACTGTTGTCTTGCCATGATATCGAGAATCTCCTGACTGGTAGATTTGCTCGAAATTCGGCCCTCTGCGATCATCCTGAGCAGGAGCATCATCTCGTAGGCGCTGATCAGGTTCTCCCTCCCCTGCTTCTGCTGCTCCCAGTCGTACATCTTGCGCGCCAGCGTGACGGTCCGCAGTCCGAGTCCGCGCATCCGCTCGTTCACGTTGTCCATCCCTATCCGATCCATGATCATGTTGGTCGCGGTATTGTCGCTCAGAATGATCATCAGCACGGCGAGATCGCGCAGAGTCAACTGAAGGCCGTCGTGAAGCTCCTTCAGCACCCCGGAGCCCTGCACCTTGTCGGCATCGCGCAGAGTGAACGTCTCGTCGAGCGAGAGGCGTCCCTCGTCGCGTTGATACATGACTTCGACCAGCATGGGGACCTTGATCACACTCGCGGACGGAAAGACCTCATGCTCGTTGATCAGGACGGTCTCGGCCGTGGCGAGATGGCAGCCGGCTATCCCGAATGTGGCAGGCACTCCGCCGAGAACTGCTTGCACGGAATCCTGAAGTGACATCTCTATGCCTCAGACTATCATATATGGCGGGCAAGGGCTGGTGATACTGCCTGCCGCTGCCATAATTCTAGGTAGGCAGTGTACATTTGTCAACAGACGCAGGAGGTGAGGCGCAAAGTGGGGAAAACAATCGAGGTGAGCCGCGCACGGACAGATGCCCCATCGTCGGGATGGTCGCACCCATCCAGAGCGGGTCTCTCTCGAATCCTGAATTGGCTGCGGAACCTGAGTATGAGCACGTGGAAACGAACAATCAAGGGACTGGCAATCGCCGGGGTCTGCGGGGTAGGCCTGTGCGCCCTGGCAAAGAAGATGAAGCTCTCCGAGCGGCTTGCGGACTTCGCGCAGAATGTGGAGGGAGTGCCGTTCCCCGGCACGCGCCTGTACTCATTCCTCGCCTCGCGTCAACTCCGCTCGCTCTACCGGGAGGTCGCCGATGAGATCGCGGAATCGGGAATCGAGGGAAGGGTTCTCGATCTTGGAACCAATCTGGGCTACATACCGATCGAACTGGCGCGGAAGAAGCCGTCGCTGACGGTGGTCGGACTCGATACATCGAACGACATGGTGCGGATCGCGCAGGCCAACGCCCGTTCCGAGGGCGTCAACGGCAAGCCGGAGTTCGGTGTAGGCGATCCATCGAGCCTCCCCTACCCCGGCAGGTACTTCGACCTCGTGGTGAGCGTCAATGTCCTGCATCACTGGGCCGACCCCCGAGCGGTGTTCGAGGAGGTCCATCACGTGCTGAATCCCGGCGGCGAGTTCTGGATCTACGACTACCGGAAGGACATCCCGGAGAAGCTGTGGGCTCAGCTTGCCCGCAAGCTGCTCCCGCACCAGCGCATGCTGCTCCAGATCGGCCCCGTGGTATCGGCCAGGGCGGCTCTCGGAGAGGAAGAGATCATCCGCCTGGCAAAGGAAGCACACCTCGAAGCGGTATCATCCGAGGACAAGTGCCTGACCATGTTCCAAGAGTGCATGCCGGTGTTCGTGAAGATCCGCCTGAGGAAGCCGGAGGTGGTCCGGGAGCAGTAGGCCCGGAGCGCATTTCGAGACCGTTGTAGGAGCGGCTTCCCAGCCGCGAATGCCCACGCAACACCACGAATTCGCGGCTGGGAAGCCGCTCCTACGAGGCGGAATTCGATTCCTGAGATACGCCCTGGTCTGCCCGGGCTCTGACCGTCAGGCTCCGTTCCTGCGACGGCTTCATGTTCCCCAGGAAGACAATGAGCTCTCGGTCGGCTCGAACGTGGGCAGCGGTCTTCCCATCCTCGTACTTCGGCGCAGACACGAAGTCGCCCCCCGTCACGTGTATGTGCAGGCATACCTCTTTCGCAAGGACGGGAACCGTCGTTGATACCTCGTTGGACGTCGCCGAGCCCTCGCGGGTATCGACGCGCGCCTGAGAAGTGATCTCGCGCAGGGCGGTATTGCGAACGGTCACCCGACAGACAGTCTCCCCGGCATCGTCCGTACACTCGCATGTGGCCGTCAACCGCATCCCGTCGGACGCGTGGGCCGAGACCGCGACGGAGAAGGCCGGGCGGCGGGTGATGATGTACGCAACACCCGCGAGGATCGCGCCGGCTGCGACGGCTGCTACTATCGCCCAGAGGCTCCGGGACTCCCTTCCTCGCGCTAGCGGATCCCTACCGAACAGAGCCATTGTCTCTACTCCATGTCTACAACTGCCCGAGGATCTTGTGGCACTGCGGAATGACCCTCACATCGTCCACATACTCGGCGCAGAGCGACTGCCAGGCCAGCACCTGGTCCGGCGACGGCGGATGCACTCCCCCAAGCTCGGTCACAGGCTGAATCACCACAGGTATCCGACGTTCGACCTCGCGCACCATCCCGGCGGCGGCGTCTATCTCCTCGGTCTGTGTGGAGGAGCACACCACCATTTTAACATATAACTCTCTCTCTGCGGCCACCAACATGAACCTCTTGTGCTCGTCGGTGAGATCGGGGCCGCCCGTGGTCGAGGGCAGCTTGATATCCATGCTGATGATATCGAGGAACGACAGAGCCGATCGGAGTTCCTCAGGAAGCGAGCCGTTCGTCTCGAGCATGACGCGCATGCCGGACTCCTTGAGGGCGCGCGCGATCTCGATCGTCCATCCGGCGTCGACCAGAGGCTCACCACCGGTGAGCGCGACGGAGTGGTGCAGGCCGGGGGGCGAGTTCAGAGTCCTCACGCACTCGGTTATGCGGTCGAGGCTGACCGGGTTCGGCAGCTCCACGAAATCGCGGAGGCCCGGAGTGCGCTCGAGTCGGCATACGGCAACCCTTGACCTGGGGCCGGGGGTATCGCAGTAGGCGCAGTCGAGGTTGCACCCACACGTGCGGATGAAGATCTGACGCCGTCCGACGTAGATCCCCTCCCCCTGGATGCCTGAGAAGACCTCGACGAGGTTGCCGGATTGTGCGGAGTTCTGTGTCATATCCGTCCCACGGCTCCCGTGGGTCCTATGGGACCTATACCCTACAATACCTGGAGCACCTCAGCCGCCATGGCATAGTCGGCGAACGGCGGCATGAGATAGACGCCCTGGATGTCGCTCTTGATCTCCGACAGGAACTCCTGGGCGATCTTGATGCCTTCGGAGCGGCCGTTCTCCTCGCCGGCGGCCTGCATCCTTGCTCGGATCTCGTCCGGGATGGTGATGCCCGGCACCTCGTTGTGCAGGAACTCGCAGTGCCGAGGGTTCCTGAGCGGGAGGATGCCGATCAGGACGGGGATGCCGACCGGTTCGACCTTCTTGAGGAATCGGTGCAGGACTTCCTTGCTGTAGATCGGCTGCGTCTCCGTGAAATGCGCGCCGGCCGCGACCTTGCCCTCAAGGCGCTTGATCTCTTTGTCGAGATCATCGGCCGCCGGGCTGACCGCCACTCCGATGCAGAAGTCGGGCGACTGATTGAGCTTGTTCCCGGCGAGGTCCGTGCCGGAGTTGAGACGCTTGACAAGGTGTACCAGGCCCTCCGACGTGACGTCGAACACCGCGGTGGCGTTCGGGTAGTCGCCGAGGGACGGCGGGTCTCCGGTGAGCGCCAGCACGTTCTCGACGCCGAGAGCGTATGCGCCGAGGAGGTCCGACTGCAGGCTGAGCAGGTTCCGGTCTCTGCACGTCATATGCAGGACGGTCTCCAGACCGATGCGCTCGCGGATGAGGTGCGCGAGGGCGACGGGCCCCATGCGGACGCGCGCCATCGGGCTGTCCGCCAGGTTGACGGCATCGACTCCCTTCAGGAGCGCCGCGCCGTCCAGAACCTTGTCTATGTTGATGCCCCGAGGGGGATCAAGCTCTACCGTAATAACCAGCTTCTTGCCGAGTTTGGGGGCTAATGACATCTCTGCTACTCCTGCGGCCGCGCCAGGTCGAGGGCGCCGATCTCCGATGAGGTCGGATCGCAGACGATCGCGCCTACACCCGCCTCAGCGGATGCTTTCAGCGCGATAACCGCCGCATCGCCCCGGGGATCATTCGAGCCGTACTCGACGAATGTGCTCAGCCCGAGTTCCGATCTGATGAGCCTGATTGCGCCCAGTGTGCCATCGTTCGGCGCGCCGGACTCCGTGAACGGGCTGCCCGGATTGATCACAACATCGACCTTCCCAAGACCATGCTTCCGCGCCTGCTCCAGGGCCTCTCGCGCCGATGCGAGCCTCGCCTCGGGCGTGTCACCGAGGGCATCGACGGCAACCACCGCGCCGTGTCGAGCCGCAACCGGCAGCACGTCCGGAGCGCCACACCGCACCAGCGCCCTGCCCTCGACCATCCGGAGCGCCTTCTCAACGGCATCGGCATCCGATCCGCTCAGGCAGAGAGCAACGTCACCGCTGGTCTGGGCGATCTCGATCAGCTTACCGGCGGTGTCGCCCGCATCGCAGTTGACGCATACCGCCTCCGCGCCTCGGGTCGTCTGAGCATCGACCTCATCCTGCACGAGCGAGAGCTTGCCGTCCACTGCTCCGCAGAGCCGGTTCCCGATGAGTATCGGCCTCTCGCCTCCGAACTCCACGACCCTGGAGCGACCTGCGAACCGAACCGTGTCGGTCTGCGTGCGCGCGACTCGCTTCATACCAGCCACGACGGCTGCCAGAGCTTTCGTATGGTCGGGAGTCGTGCCGCAGCATCCTCCCACGAGCACCGCTCCGGCTTCAACGAACTGCCGCGCGAAACCCGCCATGTACTCGGGGGTGGACAGATATAGCACCCGCCCCTCGTGGAACCTGGGAAGCCCGGCGTTCGGCTGCGCGGTGATGCCGATGCCGCTCACGCCGAACATCGTGCGCACCGCGTCGAGCATGTCCTGCGGGCCCGTGCCGCAGTTCGTGCCGATGAGGGTCGGCCTCATGCCCTCCAGAACGACGGCCGCCGTGCCGGGATCGGTGCCCATCATGGTACGGCCTTCCTGGGCGAATGACATCTGGCAGATAACGGGGATCTCTGTCACGCTCCGGGCTGCGAGGAATGCTGC
The DNA here is from genome assembly GCA_964466715.1 of uncultured bacterium. Classification (GTDB taxonomy): domain Bacteria; phylum Armatimonadota; class UBA5829; order DTJY01; family DTJY01; genus CAYXOC01. Next base: position 31,690 of record CAYXOC010000024.1, on the reverse strand, counting down.
CTTGATCTCGCGGAGATCCTGGATGGTCTCGATGATCAGGAGATCGACCCCACCCTCGCAGAGAGCCGCGATCTGCTCCCTGAACGCCTCATATGCCTCGTCGAAGCTCAGGAGGCCGAACGGATGGAGCAGCTTGCCGGTCGGACCCACCGATCCGGCGACGAGCGCGCGCGTGCCCGCACATTCACGCGCGATCCGTGCGCCTGCGAGATTGATGTCACGTACACGACTGCTCAGGCCGTATCCCTGCAACTTCAGGCGATTGGCCCCGAAGGTGTTCGTCTCAATCACGTTGGCGCCCGCGTCCACATATGCCTGGTGGATAGACGAAACCACGTCCGGGCGGCTGATGTTCAGCTCATCGAACGACTGACTGAGCGACACGCCAAGGGAATGGAGCATCGTGCCCATCGCCCCGTCGCATACGATTATGTTCTCTCCCAGAAGTATCTCCCGTGCTCGATTCATGTCTACCTCATGTGTAAGGAGGTAAGGAGTAGGGAATCGACACCCTTACTCGTCACTCTCCCAGTAGCTTGCAGCCGATGTAGGGGTTTCCCACACCGTAGATTTTCGGATGCCGCCGCCCAGATGCTTACTCATCCGCTCATATATAAACCTGGCAATATTCTCAGCCGTGGGGTTCTGCTCCCGGAACTCCGGGAGGTCGTTGAGATGCTGGTGGTCCAGGTACGAGATGACCTCGGCAAGCTCTTTCTTCAGCCGCTTGAAGTCCACAAGCATGCCGAGGTGGTCGAGTTCGGAGCCCTGATAGACGACCTGCACCTTGTACGTATGGCCGTGCAGGTTCTCGCAGGGGCCCTCGTACCCGCGAAGGCAGTGAGCGGAATCGAATTGCGACTCGACGGTCAGTTCATACATGGGTATCTCCTCAACCTCGACATTATAGCACGCAAGACCGACGGCGTGTACCGCCGCAACCCGTAGCAGTGGTTGAGCGGCCTGAACAAGTCCGTCAGTTGCTACAGGCAGGTGTTCAGCGGAATCCTTGTAGGGAACGCCCGCCGTCGCGTTCCGTTCGCTGTAGGTCTCCGCCCAACGGGACGGGACAGCGCCCGTTCCCTACAGGAGTGTATCCCCACGGCGTAACGGTCGTCCGCCCTATCCCAGGTTCGCGCCCTGGGAGCGAAGCGTGCTTCTGAGCGCCGATACATCGAGCCGTCTCGGCGTCACTCCATCCCTGATCGACAAGGCGGCCGCGGTGCCGGCTGCCTGGCCGATCGCCATGCAGATCGGCATGATCCGCACGGCCGAATGGGCCTCGTGGGTCGATGAGATCGGGCGTCCGGCGATCAGCAGGTTGTCGATACCGAGCGGAGTCAGGCTCCTGTACGGGATGTCGTACGACTCGCCGGGCTTCAGATGCTTGATGACGGTGCCTGCCCCGGTCGGGCTGTGGATGTCTATGCCATAGGAACCGCGCGCTATGCAGTCGTCGAACTTGGCGGCGTTGACGATGTCGTCGGCCGTCATGACGTAGTCACCGATGACTCGGCGGCTCTCGCGGATGCCGATCTGCGGGCCGCTCACCACGATCTCGGCGTTCTCGAAGCCGGCAACGTCGCGCCGCAGGAACTCGAGGAACTGCCACATTTGTCTCCGCGCCTCGAGCTCGGCCTTGGTGAGATCCTCGGCGGATGTGCCGTCGGCATAGTTGACGCGCGTCTGGTTGAAGTGAAGCTCGCCGACGCGCGTCGTGTAGAACATCAGGATGTTCTCGCGCGGGCAGTCGAGGCGCCCCTCGGTCTTGGCGATGTCGTAGAGCCGGTTGCGCTCGTCCCTGGAGGGTATGCGGTCCTGATCGACGTTACAGACCCGGAAGTTGAGCGTCATCGGCTGAGTCAAGCCGTCCTCATCCCGGCCCTTCTCGCATTGAGCGCCCGCCAGAAAGGCGAGATCGGCATCGCCGGTGCCGTCGATGTATACCTTCGCCTCGACCGCCGACTTGCCGGACTTGTTCGCGATCTCGACGGATGTGATCTCCGCCCCGGATCTCGACGCATCCGTGAGCATCGTGTGGAAGAGCAGTCGGACACCGGCCTCCTGTGCCATCAGGTCGCAGACGTACTTGTACGCCTCGGGATCGAACGCGGTGCGGCTTCCCTTGCCGTATGCGCCGAGTGCGGTGAGCCGGTCGACTAGTTCCTGCAGGATGCCCTCGATGATCTGTTCCTCGCCCGCCCAGTAGGTCATGAACGGGTTCACAAGGCCCATCGTGGCCATCCCACCGAGGAATCCGTAGCGCTCGACGAGGAGTGTGTCCGCGCCGTTACGGGCGGCGGCAACCGCGGCGGCGAAGCCTCCCGGGCCGCCTCCCGCGACGAAAACGTCACATTGTCTGCTCATATGGTTCACCTTTCCTTCCGTGGTATCACCAGATCAGCCACCACCGGACGGTGGTCCGACGCGGTTGTCTTGGGCACAAAGCAACGCCGGACCCGGATATCATCGTCCGCAGACACGTAGTCTATGCGCATCAGCGGACGACGGGCCGGGTAGGTATATCCAAAGCCCAAACCGGCATGACGGAAGACATCTCGATGGCGCGACGCAAACCGGCGATAGTAACAGCCCCTGGGAGGTGTGTTGAAATCCCCCACGATCACGAGTGGGGCAGCGACGAGGATCGTATCCAGATCGAGCATCTGATCCCTCCTGACAGCAGCGGTATGTCTCAGATACGCCGGAACTCCGCGCAGGCCGCCGCTCCTCAACGACCGACCGCCGACCGCCACGTTCAGGTGGATGTTCCATACCATGACAGGGCTGCCCTCTGCATCCACCACGGTGTCCAGCACCACTCGGCCGGTCTCCGGCATCAGGCGGTGGACACGCTCTTCGATGATCGGAAACCGAGAGAAGGTCGCCACCTCTCGGAATCCCGAGTAGTGCCAGCCCTTGAATGCTTTGCGCAACTCCGGCAGAACAGTGCTCTGCCAGCGGCCGTCGCTCGCCTCCTGGAAGCAGACGATATCGGGATGCTCCCTCTCCACGACGGCCATGATGTTCTCCGTGCCGCCCGATGCGTGGTGGATGTTCCAGGTCATAATCCTGACGGCCTGCCCGGACTTCCCCGTTGGCGCCCTAAGCGGTACACTAAAGCCCATCAGCCCGAACAGGAATATGCAAACCGCGAGCAGGTTCCACCCGATCATCCGCCGGGAGCGCCGAACCAGCGCCCACGGGAGCAGCACCAGCAGAGGGAGGACGGCCCAGTGCTGTGGCATGTACGTGATCAGTGTCGTCAGCCAGTGCCGCTCGGCGACGAATGTCTCGATCAGCCAGAGACCGACGACGAAGATCAGATTCGCCGCCGTGAGAACGCGTAGTCCACGTCCGGATCGATCACTGATCACTGCCTACTGATCACTTGCCTTTCAGTATGATCCGCCTCGCCCTGGCGATCCACTCCTCGCACTTCGGGAACTCGTCGTAGCCCTCTATCTCGGCCAGCAGCGGATCGTCGAGCTTGATGCCCACGGTCTGGAGCAGCGCATAGTCCTGCATCGACTCGCCGAAGATCTCCCAGCGGATCGAGTCGATCGGCCCGTCGGAACCGGGATAGACGACGAACGTGTCGCCGTATGCCCATCCCGGCCACGCGCAGCCGGACGACTCGGTGAACGGATCGATGAGCTGCTGAGTCTGGCTCTTGTGCCAGTAGTTGTGGCCCCAGTGGAGGAATCCCTTCGCATCGAGCTTGTAGAACAGCCAGCCGTTCATGCGGATCTTCGCAAGTGGAGTGTCCATCAGCCGCTGGACGTACTTCCCGCGCGGCCCGCAGCAGTAGTAGACCCAGGACCGAATGCCTTCTTCGGCGTATGCCTTCCACGCGCCGATCGATGGGATCGGCATGTCGGTCAGGCCCTCCTTGCCGTAGCGGATGTCGCTCAGCGCGTCCATCACCCGCATCCAGGGAGCCAGTTCCTTGAGCATGGCGCGCGCCCGGCGGTAGTTGTCCAGGTGCTCGTCGCCGTGCGGCTCATCGGAGACGTGGAAGAACGACCGCTCCATGAGCTTGTTCTCGTCCAGAAACGCCTTGAACGCCGGCAGGAACTGCGCCAGGAAGTTGCGATAAGTGTTCGATACCGCCTCGGTCTCCGGGTCCCAGAGCAGCGACTCGGGATCGAGGTTGTCGCGGTAGATGCGAAGCGCATACTGCGCGCCCCACTGCGAGATGAAGTGCGTCCACTCGAAATACTCGGCCCCGCATTCCTCGCCGACCTTCACCCAGCGCAGGACGTCGCTGAAGTCGAACTCGTACCGGCCGGGCTCCGGCTCGGTAACCTTCAGGAGCTGGGTCGGCCGCTTCACGCCGTCGGTCGGAGGGGTGAAGATCGGCACGTAGAGGCAGTTGATGCCGTGCTCGACCATATTCCTGACGTAGGCGGGCAGAAGCTCCCAGAAGCGCTCCTCCCACAGGTTGATCTTGTACCAATCGCAGAGCGCATCGGCATAGAACCAATGCGTCGCCGGGAAGTTGCGTCGCGGCTGGAGAACGACCTCGCTGATATCGACGCGGGCGGTCATCTCGGGAAGCGCCTCCTCGTCGACGGTGAACCGGACCTTGACCTCCTTCATGCCGGGAGTGATCCCCGCACAGGAGCCGATGGTGATCCAGAACGACTGGGTCTCGAAGGGGCCGACGAGCGTTCGCGGGTCGGAGTCCGGTCCTACGGGGAAGAGCGGGTCCGGCACGAAGCCGGGGATATGACCGATGCCCTCGATCTCTGATGCATCGGTGCCGGTGTTGACGTGAGGCATCGGCACGTATCCGACTCGGCGCACCAGATGGCCTAGTTCGGCCGGGACCTCGACCGCGATCTCCACCTCCGCGGCGCTCTCGGTCGGGTTGTGGATGCACGCCTGGAACGAGATGCGCTCGTTGCGCGCGGCAAGCAGGTCGATCGAATCGGATGACTTCGGCGCGGAGCCGGGATAGACCCGGCTCAATGAACTCTGGAGCCAGCAAGTAAGGTTGCTCATGGTAGACGGGCCTTTCAGCTTTGGAGTGCGACGGCTCGACGTCGCTCTGCTTTGTGGCGGCTTGACGCCGCCCGCTGTCCCCTTGATAAAGGGGACCGGTCGCTCTGACGACCGAGGGGGTTCAGCCGTGTCAAGCCACGGCTCAGGAAAGCGATGTCGAGCCATCGCACTCCGAAACCTATGTCTATCCCTTGGTCGCCTCGGCAAGGCGCTCGCGGAGGATCTTGTTCACCGCACCGGGATTCGCCCGGCCCTGGGTGTACTTCATCACCTGGCCGACGAGGAAGCCCATCGCCTTCGGGTCTCCGCCGGCGATCTTCTGCACGACGTCCGGGTTCTCGGAGAGCACCTGATCGACGACAGGATAGATCTCCGCGTCACTGCTGATCTGAGTGAGGCCCTTCTTCTTCACGACGTCCTCGGGGGACGCGCCGGTCTCGAACATCTCATCGAAGACCGTCTTGGCGATCTTGCCGCTGATCGTACCGTCGGCGATCATCTTGAGCATCGCGCCCAGGTCGGCGGGCCTTACCTTGACCTCGGTAATCTCGATGCCCGCGGAGTTGAGCGCCTTGGTGAAGTCGCCCATCATCCAGTTGCTGACGGTCTTCGGCTCGTTGTAGGCCTTCACGACCTCCTCGAAGTAGTCGGCGAACGCGCGGGTGTTCGTCAACTGCTCGGCATCGGTCGCCGGAATGCCGTACTCAGCGATGAAGCGCTCCTTCTTGGCCTCCGGAAGCTCCGGCAGGGTCCTGCGCTGCTCCTCGATGTACTCGTCGCTGAACTCCATCGGTACGAGGTCCGGCTCGGGGAAGTAGCGGTACTCCTGCTCGAACTCCTTGCTCCTCATCGAGGTGGTCACACCGTTCGCGTCGTCCCACCGGCGAGTCTCGTGGATGATCTTGCCGCCCTCTCGGAGCACCTTCTCCTGGCGAGCAATCTCGTAGGCGGTCCCACGAAAGACCGCTCGGAACGAGTTCAGGTTCTTGATCTCCGTGCGGGTGCCGAACTGCTCGGTCCCCTTGGGACGGATCGAGATGTTCGGCTCACATCGCAGGCTCCCCTCCTCCATCTTGCCGTCGGTGACGCCGAGATATGTGAGGATCGCGCGCAGTCGGACCAGGTACTCCCTCGCCTCCTCGGCGGAGTGGATATCGGCCTCGCTGACGATCTCCATCAGCGGCACTGTGCTCCGGTTGAAGTCGACCAGGCTCTCGTCGCTGTCGGGCGCATGAATGAGCTTGCCGGTGTCCTCCTCGAGGTGCACGCGGCGGATACGGATGCGCTTCGTCTCGCCGTTGACGACGATATCGATCCACCCATGGACGCCGATCGGTGTGTCGCCGTACTGTGAGATCTGGTAGTTCTTCGGCAGGTCCGGGTAGAAGTAGTTCTTCCGATGGAAGATGCTGTGCTTCGAGATCGTGCAGTTCAGGGCCAATGCGGTGCGTACCACGTACTCGACGGCCTTCCGGTTTGCGACCGGAAGCGCTCCGGGCAAGCCGAGACACACGGGGCACGTCCGCGAATTCGGCGCCCCTCCGAACTCCACGGGGCAGTCGCAGAACATCTTGCTCTTGGTGAGGAGTTCGGCGTGTACTTCCATTCCGATAACTGGTTCGTATTCGGTCATTAGTTCTTCTCCAATGCAGAGAATACAGGAGTCAGGAGTCAGGAGTCAGAATGGCGGAGGAGTACGCCTCCAGTAGCTTGCTGACCTCGCCGAGTTGGGACGCCAACTCCGAGCTGTCTCCGTATCCAAGGTCGGCCGCCAGGATCAGGTAGTACCTGCACTCCTCGACAGAACCTTGTGCGATATTCATGAAGCGGACCTTATCCGCCTTGCTCTTCTTCTTGAAACCTTCGGCAATGTTGGCAGGGATCGATATCGCCGCCCGCCTTAGCTGGCTAGTCAGGCCATACGTCTCCCGACGAGGGAAGTCTTCGCTGAAGCGATAGGTCATCAGTACGAACTCGTGAGCCTTGCGCCATACAACCAGATCCTGGAAACTCCGTGCCGGTGATCTCCCCACCATGGCCTTGTCTCCCGTCTTCCGGATTCTGACTCCTGACTCCTGGATTCCGACTCCTGACTTCTCCTAAAGCTCCGGCTTCCGTGTATGGTAATCCGTGTTCTGCTCGAAGGTGTACGCCACCCGCAGAATCGTCTCTTCGTCGAACGCTCTGCCCATGATCTGCATCCCGATCGGCAGCCCGTCCTGGAAGCCGCAGTTGATCGACATTGCGGGGATGCCGGCCATGTTGATCGGGATTGTGCAGACGTCGGCGAGCTTCATCGCCAGCGGATCGTCCGAGCGCTCGCCGATGCCGAAAGCCGGCACGGGCGACGTCGGACTGATCAGCACATCGAACTCGCTGAACGCCTCGTCGTAGGCCTGGCGAACCAGCGTGCGGACCTTCTGCGCCTTGAGGTAGTAAGCATCGTAGTACCCGGCGCTCAGCGCGTAGGTGCCGATCATGATACGCTGCTTGACCTCGGGGCCGAAACCCTCGTCGCGGGTCTTGCTGAGCATCGCAAGCGTATCCGTCGCGTGCTTTGTCCGATGGCCGTACCGGACGCCGTCGAAGCGCGCGAGGTTCGAGCTGGCTTCCGCCGGAGCGATGATGTAGTACGTCGGAAGGGTGTACTCCATGATCGGCATCGAGAGCTCCCTGCACTCGGCGCCGAGTCCGACGAGCACGTCCACCGCCTTCATAACGGTGTCTGCGATCCCCTGCTGCACGCCCTGCGCGAAGAACTCCTTCGGTACGCCGATCTTGAGGCCCTTCACGTCGTTCCGCAGTGCGGCGCGGTAGTCGGGCACGGGGATATCGACGGATGTGGAGTCCTGCGGGTCCTTGCCGGAGACCGCCTGCAGGAGGATCGCGCAGTCGGTCACGTCCTTGGCGAACGGCCCGATCTGATCGAGCGACGATGCGAACGCCACCAGCCCGTATCGCGAGACTCGGCCGTAAGTCGGCTTCATCCCGACGACGCCGCAGAACGACGCCGGCTGGCGGATCGAGCCTCCGGTATCCGAGCCAAGCGCGACGATTGCCTCATCCGCCGCAACCGCCGCCGCCGAGCCGCCGCTCGATCCACCGGGAACCTTGCTGAGATCCCAGGGGTTGTGCGTCGTGAAGAAGGCCGAATTCTCGGTCGATGAGCCCATGGCGAACTCGTCGAGGTTCGTCTTGCCGACCATGATCGTGCCGGCCGCCGCAAGCTTCTCGATGACGGTGGCATCATAGGGCGGGACGAAGTTGTGCAGCATCTTCGAAGAGCATGTGGTCTTCACGCCCTTCGTGCACATGTTGTCCTTGATGGCGATCGGTATGCCGGTCAGCGGGCCGACTTCCTCACCGCGTCCGATACGCGCATCGATCTCGGTCGCCGCCTGGAGGGCGATCTCCGGGGTGATGGTCACATACGCCTTGACCTTGTCTTCGACTGCGTCGATCCGATTGAGCACGGCCTGGGTCACTTCGCGCGCGCTGACCTTGCGGTCCCTTATCAGATCGTGAAGCTCGTGTGCCGTAAGCCTGCTAAGTTCCAATTCTGCGTCTCCCATCTACATCTCGACAACCTGAGGCACTACGAAGTAGAAGTCGCGCTCCTCGGGGGCATTGGAAACCGCCTCTTCCTGGGTGAGCGACGGGCCTGCTACATCCTCACGGAAAACGTTCTTCATCGGTATGGAGTGAGAAGTCGGCTCGACGTCGGTCGTGTCGAGCTTCTGAAGCTCCTCGAAATGCCCCATGATCTGGTTGAGGTGGCCGGTAAGCCGGTCCTTCTCCTGCTCGGAGAGCTCCAGCCTCGCCAGCCAGGCGACGTGCTCAACCTCTTCTTTGGTCAGTCTCATTATTCAACACCATCCTTTGCGGGATGCCCGGGAAATCGACCGGAACAACAAGGAATTATAGCACTCAGCGCTGCTTGGCTGCAACCGTAGGAACGGGAGGGAGTATGGGAGTGTGGGGTTCGGACTTGCCGGCGCAAAAAAACGGCGGCCCGCCGGAAGCAGGCCGCCATTCGTCACAAGCGGGATCAGTCGAGACCGATCTGGGTGAAGCTGATACCGAACGCGAGGTCGTCGCCGTCGATCAGAGCCACGTCGGCGCGCAGTTCGTCGGTGATCGCGAAGCGAGCGCCCAGGTTGAGAGTGGACTCCTCAGCGAAGAGGCCCGTGATGTTGGCGTCATCGATGTACTCGACCATCGCGCTCACCTTGGGGGTCAGCGTCCAGTCCAGCGCGGCAAAGAAACCGTTGTAGATGCCGCCACCGAATCCGAGTATGCCTCTCAGCGGAGCGGAGGGCTCACCGGCGATATCTGTGGCAACCGGGGTCAGGTTTTTGCCGAGAACGATGAAGAAGCCGGGATCGTCGTCCGGGTCAAGCTCGCCGATCAGATCGGTGGCTCCGACCACAACCGACGGCATGCGCTGGGTCTCAGCCAGGATAAGGTACTTGATGTTGATGCAGGTCTCAGAGCCCTGACCGGGAACATCCGGATCGAAGCTCGCAATGCCGAGCTCGAGGTTCTCGGCGGCGCCGACGCTGGCCCCGATCACGAGCGGCGTGTTGTCATCCTGGAATGAGTGTACATTGGCGCTGAAATCGCCGGGCGCCAGCAGGATGTCATCAGGTGTCAGGATGTTGCCGGTGATACCCAGGTAGGAGGGAGCGCAGAATGCTGCGCCGCTGATCATGGCTGCGGTCAGAGCGATCAAGAACAGTTTTTTCACGAGGTCTACTCCTTTCTGTTCCTCTGATCCAGGTCACGCCGGATTCGTAGTGCATGACCTGGCGGTGAAAGAATGCCGGAAGGCCGTTCGCCTCCGCGCATATCGCTCCACACCCGAGACTGCAACTCGGGTGCGCAAAAAAACGCCCGGTCGTCGGTCTGACCTCCCTGGCTACCGGTCAGTCTGCCGAGCGACCTGCTGCTTTGTTAGCCAGCCGATGGACGAACTCCTTCATTGACCTCGGCCCGAATTCCCAGTCGCCGCGCCGAAAAACCAAAAAGGGCAGGCCCGAATGGACCTGCCCTCGATGTTCGGTCGTTGATGCGCTGTCTCAGAGCGTCCGTCTGGGACGGGCCAGGGCTTTCAGGATCAGCACCAGGATGATCGCCCCGAGGATCGCGGAGATCAGGTGAACCCCACCGATCACCGGTCCGATAGCGATGAGCGCCGTCCCGAGCCATGCCCCGATCAATCCGATGAGGATGGTGCCTAACCATCCCCAGCGGGTCCTGTACCCGACGACCGCCTCTGCGATCGCGCCTACGACAGCCGCTATGATCAACAGCACCAGAAACGCCGTTACCGACATGGGTATCACCTCCTGCTGTACCCGAGGCCCCACATCACAGGATCGGCGCGCTACCTGCTGCCACGGGGCTGAGTTGCACCCGGTGTCACGGGCGGCTCCCCGCGCGGAGTCGAGCCCTCATCGGGAGCCGACGGCGGACCGCTCGGGGCAGGCTGCGCGGGAGCCTCCTCGGGAGTCCGGATCACCGTGACGCTCTGCCTCGAAGGCGCCCACCACGCGAAGTAGCCGATCAGCAGGATCGCAATGATCACCAACAGGATCGCAACCACCGTGGCCCATGACGAATCCGCGGCCTGATCGCGCCTGGGTTCGTTCATCGCTACCACCCCTCATTCACCGAAAAGCCGGATCAGATTGAGGCCCACCGATATGAGCTTCACTACCTGATTACCCTCGGGGGTATGGAGCGAAACCGGCGGCGGGTACGAGCGGACGGAAGACGGATGTCGAGCTACTCCGGACCGGCGATGAGGTGTCTGAGGATGAGGAGCGCGGCTTGCTTGTCGAGCGGCGTGTTGTTGCTGCCGCACTTGGCGGATTGTATGCAGGAGGGACATCCGTCCTGGCACGGGCATTCCTCCAGCACCCTCAGGGTCGATGCGAGCAGGTCGCCGGACCGGGCAAATGCCGCCTCGCTGATGCCTACTCCACCGGCGTGCGCGTCGTAGATGAAGATGGTGGCGCCTCCGGTGTGCGGGTGGAGCGGACACGATGAGCCGCCGATGTCCTGGCGGTCGCACATCGCGTAGAGCGGCATCAGGCCGATCAGAGCGTGCTCGAGGCCGTGGATCCCGCCGGCCGGATCGAGGCCCTGACTCCTCACCATCTCGACCACCGCGTCATCGAGCACGAACCAGACCGACTCGGTGTGGAACGACTGCGGTGGGAGATCCAGATCCCATACCTCCAGCACCTCGTCCGTGAGGAGGCGCTTCTTGCGGTAGCCGATGACGTGATCGGTTACGACGATCTCGCCGTAATGCAGTCGCGATGTGCCCTGCCGGCGCTCCGAATGTGTCTTCTTGATGGCCGTATCGGTCGATGTCCTCGGCACGGTATAGTAGTCGACGCTCTTGGGAATGACGATCGCACACCGCTCATCGAGGTTCAGCTTCGTCACGACGTAGGACTCGCCCTGATGCAGGTAGACCGCGCCGTCGTGGAGCACCTGGAATGCGCTGGACTCCTCCACGCTGCCGAGCGGATGCTCCCTGTCGGCGGAGTCGTAGACGAGGTAACCCTGGCCGCCGGTGGACCTGATGTTCACATCCGCTGCGGGATAGCCGTCTCCGATCCAGTACCATTTGTCGCGCTGAGCGACACATCCGGCCTCCTTCAGGACGTCGAGCACCTCATCGAAGCCGTCACCGAAGAGATTCCTGTCCAGTTCCGAGAGCGGGATCTCGTATGCCGCGCACTGAACGTGTTCGACGGCCACATAGGGGTTGAACGGATCGACGACGGCCCGCTCGCTCGTCTTGCCGAAGAAATACTCGGGATGGCGCATCAGGAACTGGTCGAGCGGGTTGTCGAGGGCGATCATCACCGCGAGCGACGACTGACGTCCCCTGCCCGCCCGTCCGGCCTGCTGCCACGTGCTCGCCACGGTACCCGGATAGCCGGTGATGACGCATCCCTCCAGGTCGCCCACGTCCACGCCGAGCTCCAGGGCGTTCGTCGCCGTGACGCCTATGAGCCGCCCGTTGAACAGGCCCTGCTCGATCTCCCTGCGCTGTCTGGGGGTGTATCCCCCGCGGTAGGACATGATGCTCGACGCGAGACCGGGGTCCACGGCCTCCAACTGGGTCCTGGCATACCGATAGATCAACTCCGCGACGACACGCGCTTTGGCGAAGGTGATGTTCCTGATCCCCGCGCGCACCAGTTCCGTGAAGAGCCACGCGGCCTCGAAGTTCGCGCTCCTCCGCTCGCCCTCACCGATATACGGCGGATTCCAGAAGGCGAACCACTTCTCCCCCGACGGCGAGCCGTCGTCATCGATGACAACGGCCTTCACGCCGGTGAGCATGTTCATCAGTTCGCCCGGATTCGCGATGGTCGCCGAACAGGAGATGAACTGAGGCGCGCACCCGTAATGCCGGCAGATACGCCTGAGCCTTCGCATGACGTTCGCAACGTGAGCGCCGAAGACCCCTCTGTAGGTATGCATCTCGTCGATGACGACGTAGGCTAAGTTGTGGAAGAACTCGGCCCAGTTGGTGTGGTGCGGCAGAATGCTCAGGTGGAGCATATCCGGATTCGTCAGCACGATGTGGCTGTTTCGCCGAACCGCACGGCGTTCATGCTGTGGAGTGTCTCCATCATAGATACCGAAGCGGATGCCGTCGAGCTCGAAGTCGCGCAGCTTGCGGATCTGGTCCTGAGCCAGTGCCTTCGTCGGGAAGAGATAGAGTGCCCGCTTCGATCGATCGGTCAACAGCTTGTGCAGGACGGGCAGGTTGTAGCAGAGAGTCTTCCCACTGGCGGTGGAGGTCACCACGGTGGTGTGCGCGCCTTCGACGCTCTTGTTCACGGCCTGGGCCTGGTGGAGGTAGAGACGGCGCAGCCCCTGAAGGCGCAGCGACTCGATCAACTCAGGATGCAGATCGACGGTCAGGTCGCCGTAGCGAGCCTCCCGTGCCGGGATGCGCTCGATGTGGGCGAGCTGGCCACGATACCCATGTGACCTCCGAAGCTGTTCGAAGAAATCATGAGGTGACATGGCCCCTGCTCTATCGCTCGACGAGACGCACCAATCCGATGCTCAGCAGGTAGAGGACCGCCATCGGAGCGCACATCATCATCATCGTCATCGCGTCGCCGGACGGAGTGGCGGCGGCGGCAACAATCGCCATGACGACGAGAGCCTGCCGCCAGTTCGAGACGAGAGCCTTCGAACTGACGATCCCGACTTTGCCGAGGAACATGAGGACTACCGGCATCTGGAAGATCACGCCGAACGCCAGGTACATCTTGACTATGAAGAGCAGGCTCTGCTGCACGCTGGGCATGAATGTCGCACCCGGCGGGTTCTGCCCGATCAGCCACTTGATACCCATGGGCATGACGTAGTACGCGGTAACCAGCCCGCCGAGGAACAAGACCACCGATAGAGGCGCCACCAGTCTCACGGAGCGGCGCTCTCTGCGAGTGAGTCCCGGCGCGACGAACCGCCAGCCCTCCATGGTGATCAGCGGTAGCGAGATGATCACGCCGATCACGATCGCCGCCTGCATCTTGATAGTGAAACCCTCCGTGATTCCGGTGAGCAGGAAGGTGCTTCCGGCTTTCTGGAGCAGCGGGAGTATCGGGGCGGTCACGAACTCGAAGAAACGTTGGTAGTAGATCCACCCGACGATCATCCCTACGCTTACGTAGATCGCCACCCGAATCAGACGGCTGCGCAGCTCAGCCAGATGTTCCACCAGCTCGAGCTGTCTTCCCGACGCATCATCTTCCATCTCTGCTATCGCGGAATCTGTCATACTAGTTGCCCTGTTCAGCGAGCGAAGGGTCTGGTCAGCCGGCGCATTCCCGCATACCCTCGGCCGCTCAGAAGTGACGAGAGGCGGGAGACTGGTCTCCCGCCCTCGGTTCTAGCTGCTATTGTGGTGATGAACTCGGCTGCTCAGTGGACCAACTCCACCTTCTGCTTGATCTCGAAAGTAACCTTGGCCGAGTCGCTGCCCGAACCACCTGCCGGTTCGGTGGACCTGAACATGCCGCCGCTCGGAGGCGCCTCATTCGGCAGGTTCGGACCAAATCCGCCCGAACCGCTCCCGGCTCTACCATCAGCGGAGCCGGACAGCGATGGGAACTTGGCGGTGTAGGAACTCATCAGCCTCTCGCTGAGCGATGTGATGGCGCTCTTCTGCATGTCCGCGGTGATCGTGAGGGTAGTCTCGGCGGAGATCACCTTGCCCACCTGGAACGCAAAGTAAGTGAACCTCTCGCCCCTGATGGAGACCGGCTCGGTCAGGATCGGCGAGTTGGGGATCCTCTTGGTTCCGTTGAAGACGGTCCTGATCTTGGCGCAGGGGTAACCGCCTTCCCATTCCATGCCTTCGAGGAAATTGGAGCAGGTCATGGACATATTGCTGCCAGAGGCCCAATCCTGAAAGACGTTGTCTACGTCCGTCCAACTGTCGCCGACCCTCACACGCTGGATCGGGAGGTTGGGTATCTCGACCACCACCTTGCTGCCGGGCGCCCTCGACTCGATGGAGCCGACAGTCCGGCCGCAGGAATCCTCTATGCGGTAGGCGGCCTTCACTGTCAAGTTCGGTATCGGGATCATTCTGCCGCCGCTGCCGATCTTGATGCTGCCGTCGAGCTTCTGACGTACAAGCGCGGTCGAATCCGGGCGGACATCCTCCGTGCTCTGAACGATCACGTACTCGGTCGCCTCGATGGCCTGACCGATGGTGTCGGCGAGCTCCCTTGCTCCGGCGATGTCGGTGATGTTGGTGACGGTGCTGAACTTGTATTTGCTGGCGGCCCCTATCTTGCGGTTGAAGCGGAGCAGCAGGCCGGAAGCGGGCATCAGTTCCGACGCCTTGTTCTTCACGTTCACGGTGATCTCCGCCGGATCGCCAAACCTCTTGCCGGCGGAGTCGAACGCCTGCACGCTGATCTTATGAGACCCCTCACGCGGCTGACGCTGGGCTAGAGGGAGCTTGGTATCCGGGTCGAGGGCCTTTGTATCCCACTCGTACACGAAGGCATCGGCTTCGACATCCTTCGCCAGGGCACTCCTTCGCCGCCCGTCGATCGAAATGGCGACGTAACCTCCGCTCGGCACAGACGAGGCCGGAACGATGATCCTGACCGTCTCCCGGACGGTCGCCCCATCCAGTGGCCGCGATATCTGGACCTTTGCCTGCGCGTATAGTGAATCGTGCGTGCCGATGATCATCACCACCAGCAGCGCGAGTGCGATGATCCACCAACCTCTGGACATGCCTGAAAGTCCTCCAAAACGTATTGTAGAGGCGCCCCTTACAACGCCGCGTCCGATGCCGTGACAAGCATAGACTTCGATGGTTCGCTTACGGATGCAATGGTAGCATACGCCCCGGCCAAAGTCAATGAAGCCGGCAATCTCGGATATGCTCCGGTGGTCGCCCTACTGTATGACTCCGCGTGGGACTCTGCTGTTCCGAAAGACAGTAGATAGCGGGGAGTCCGAAGCCGGGGAACTGCACTCCGAACTCCCAACTGCCCACTTCCAACTCTCAGCTTCCTACTACTCCGTCACTTTCACCCACGACTCGGTCTCGGCGGACTTCTCGACGGCCTCGAGTACCGCCTGGCACTTCAGGCCATCGTAGAAGTTCGGAGTGGGATTCTCGCCGGTCGCAATGCCGTTCATCAGGTTGTAGACCTGGTGGACGAAGGTCTGCTGCCAGCCGATGACATGCCCGGCAGGCCACCATCCCCTGATGTAGGGATGAGCGCTCTCGGAGACCAGGATGGTCTTCCAGCCCTGATAGGCATCCTTGTCCCTGCGGCTGAAGTACTCGATCTCGTTGAAGCGCTCGAGGTTGAACCGAATGCTCCCCTCGCTGCCGTTGAGCTCGAAGCGATTGCCGTTCTTGTTTCCGCCGGCGAACCTGGTCGCCTCGAAGGTGCCTACTGCGCCGTTCGCAAACTTGGCCAGGAACAGGGTGGCGTCGTCAACGGTGACATCGCCCATCTCGCCGCCGCCCTTCGCTCCGCCGAGACCGGTGACTTCCTGGGCCAGGAGCGGGCGCTTGGTGATGAAGGTCTTCATCATGCCGCACACGGAGTCGATCTCCCCGCAGAGGTAGCGGCCGAGGTCGATGATGTGGGCGTTCAGGTCGCCGTGGGCGCCGGAGCCCGCCTTGTCCTTCTGCAGACGCCAGACCAGCGGGAACTCGGGGTCCATGATCCAGTCCTGCAGGTATACCGCCCGGAAGTGATACGGAGTGCCGATCATGCCCTCCTCCACCATCTGCTTGGCGAGGGCAACTGCGGGCACGGTGCGATAGTTGAAGTCGATCATGTGGATGACGCCGGCCTTCTCGACGGCCTCGATCATCTCCTTGCACTCGGCCACGTTCATGGCCATCGGCTTCTCGCAGAAGACGTGCTTGCCGTTCCGAGCGGCTGCGAGGGCGATTTCCCGGTGCGTGTCGTTGCCGGTGGAGATGTCCACGAGGTCGATGTCGTCCGCCTCAACGACGTGCTTGTAGCCCTCACTGGCGCGCTCCCAGCCGTACTGCTTGCCGAACTTCTCGGCGTCGGCCTTGACGAGGCCGCATATCTCCTTCATCACCGGCTCGGCTTTGACATCGGGGAACGCGAACGCGCAGTCTCTGTACCCTACGCTGTGCGCCTTGCCCATGAACATGTAGCCAACGAGGCCGACGTTAACCTTTTTCTCAGCCATGTTTGCTCCTCCTTGCGGGAAAACGTGGTAACGGAGTATCGGAGTCCTCCCCCGATGTAGGGGCCGGATTTCGAGTCCGGCCTCTACATCGGGGACACTCCACAACTCCAACAAAGAAGGTCCGGGCCCGGCCCTCACAATACTGCGGGGCGGACACCGGACCTTTTCTTATCCTTGTGGTGTACGGACCCGTTCAAACGGACCCGATATTCGCCGATGGCGCATTAGTTGGCCGGCGGCGCGGGAGGCGCATCATTCTGCGCGCCGGCAGCAGGCTTCGGCTCGTCCTTCTTCGGGGCGAGCTTGTTGTCTACTTTGGCGGCGTTCTTGACGCTGAGGAGCCAGTCCTGTACCTTCTCACCGAAGCGCTGCTGGGTGATCTTGTCAATCAGTTCCTTGCGCTCGTCGCCGGTGGCATCCTTGCCGCCCTTGACTATCTTGATCAGGTGATAGCCGTGGCTCGTCTTGACGGGCTCGCTTATCTCGCCGGGCTTCAGCTTGAAGGCGGCTTCCTCGAACTCGGGGGCCATGTACCCCTTGCCGAGGAACCCGAGATCTCCGCCCTTGTCCTTGTTGCCGGTGTCGTCGGAGTACTTCTTGGCGGCCTCAGCGAAGTCCAAGCCTTCCTTGATCTCCTTGGCGATCGATTCGATCTTGGCCTTGGCTTCCTCGTCCTTCTTGGTTCTCTCTTCGGGATCCTGACTGTAACCCACACGAACCAGAATGTGGTTGGCCTTGACGAAACCTGCCAGATCCTCATCAGTGACCTTGATCTGCTTCTTGAGGACACCCTCGATCTGAAGCTGGAACTTCACGCGAGCGAAGTAGTGACCCGGGGTCATGCCGATGCCCCTCAGCGCCTCCTCGAAGGTCTGTCCCGGCGGCATGCGCTGCTTGACCTCTTCGATCTTGGCCTTGATCTCCTCGAGCGTGACTACGACGCCGGCCTTTCTGGCCTCCTGGGCGACGATCCGCTGATCGATCAGTTCCTCGAGGGTCAGTGCCGCATTCCAGTCGAACAGGGTGTCGGCCAATACCTGCTTAGTGATCTTCTCTCCGTTGACTGTAGCGACGACGTCCGGCGTATCCTTCATCGTTGCTGCTGCAACAGGCAAAGCTGAAATCAGTACTGCGGCTACTACGAAGATAGCAATCCTCTTTGCCAGCATTGAGTGTCTCCTTTCGAAGCGGAATCCCGCATTATGTTACAACAATAACCCCCGCAGGTCAATATCCGATTTCCCCGCGGGCTGTGAATCGCCGTCCCTGAGTGGTCCTGATGAAAGACCGGACAGGGCCTCAGCGCTCCCACTCTATGTCGAGGGCCTCGACCTCCTCTCTTGTAGGCATGGAGCACTGTGCCCCCAGCCTTGTGACCGCGATTGCGGCCGACCTGCAGGCAAACTCCGATGCGCTCCTGATATCCATGCCCGACGAGAGAGCGACGCCCAACGCGCCGGTGAATGCATCTCCCGCCGCCGTCGTATCGACCGCCCGGACCTTCGGCGCCGGGACCGGCCACGATCCCTCCGGCGTCACGACGAGCGCGCCCTTTGCGCCGACCGTGAGGATGACGTTCTTCACCCCCAGGTCGAGGAAGCGCCGGATAACCTCGGGGTCATCGACGGGCTCATCGGGCCGCAGTCCGAGGAGCAACCTCGCCTCCGACTCGTTCGGAGTGAGCACATCGACCATCCCGAGAAGTTCGTCCGGGAGCGGGCACGCCGGCGCGGGATTGAGGATGACTCTGATCCCCCGCTCGTGCGCGAGACGGACGGCATGCATGACTGTCCGAAGCGGGACTTCGAGCTGCACGATGAGCGCATCGCACTCCGCCAGCTCGCCGGCAGCCTGGTCCACGTCCTCCGGCGAGAGCGCTCCGTTCGCGCCGGGAGCGACCGCGATGATGTTCTCAGCGGCGGAATCGACGAGGATCAACGCCACGCCGGACGGGCGCTCGGAGTCGCGGACCACAAACCTTGTTACGAGTCCCTCGCGCTCGAAGTTCCTGAGAGACGACTCACCGAAGACATCGCACCCGATACGGGCGACGAATACCACCTCCGCACCGAGCCTCGCCGCCGCGACGGCCTGATTCGCGCCCTTCCCGCCGGGCACGGTGACGAACTCCCCGCCGATCACTGTCTCTCCCGGCGAAGGCAGACGCTCCGCCTTCACCACCATGTCGGTGTTGCTCGATCCCACGACCATTATTCTAGGCACTGTTCAGACTCCTGGGAACACGAATATCACGAATGTTCGAATGGAAAGGAAAAACCGGCTTGTGTTCACTCCGCAGACAGCGTGCAGCATACGATAGCTCATACTGCCAAGCAGGCCGTTCACGAATACCGGAGAGACCATGAATCCGCCACTTATCCCTCCTCGCTATCCGTGTCTCCTCTCCTACAAGACTATGCGGTCACACTCCACTCGCCGCTTGCCGAAGTTGATGAGCAATCCCAAGCGCATCTCTGTTGCCTTGAGATACGCAGGACCTGAGCTGAGAACAGACTGCTCATCTCGGATACAGCCTTTAGCTCAACTATGATCTTGCCATCGACTAGGAAGTCCAGACGGTACTCACCCACCGTCACGTCTTTGTAGCGCACGGTGATGCTCTTCTGGCGCTCGAAGGGGATTCCTCGCTTCGCAAACTCATGCGCCAACGCTTCCTCGTAGATCGATTCGCCGAAGCCGGGGCCCAGCGCATTATGGACCTCGAACACCACGCCCATGATCCGGTAGGACAACTCTGCGTACAAGACCTCAGCCACTGCCAGATCCTCTCAGAGAGCACAGAATGATGCGAACGATCAAGCGGGGAAGGCGCCTATGCTATGCCTTCCTTGCTCGGTGATACACAAGAGCACGACGACTCGCGCTGTCACCGACGCAGACACGAATCAGGAACGCAGATGGATCGAATCCCAACCCCGGAGCAACACGGATATGCAGATGATCAAGCAGCCCATCCGACTATCCATCATGCTCGCGTCACTCGTACACCCTATTCGTGCCATCCGAATCGCCCATTCGTGCACGCACCGGCCACAGCATGAGTGATCGCACTCCAGTCTCAGCTACCAGGACGAACCCAGCCGGGGGTTTTCCCTTCATTCGACTATTCGTGCCGTTCGTGTTTCCCCGCCCTACGGCCAGAGCTCGTCCTCAGCCGCAAGCTCCTCGACCTTCGGCTCGCGCGAATAGACCCTCACCCGCACCTCGTCCGACGCCGGAACCGTCACCTCACCGACGAGCCCATGCTTCGAGTGCCGAACGGAGAGCGTCTGGTCCCTCAGCGATGGGTTCACCAGCGTGAGGACCAGGTCGTCATCGACCTCCTCCGTGGACTCGATCCACGTGCTGTCGAAGACGTAGACCTCGCGGCTCTCCGCATCTATGACGATGTCACCGAACCCGCGGGTGTACATGTCGGCGTAGAGTATCAGCCCCGCGCACCAGGAATGGGCAAGCTGGAGCATCGATCCCTTCGCGTGCGTCCAGTCGGTGTGGAACCACTGCTCGCTGATCATCCCCTTCCGCGCGTTGAAGTCGCCGTCCGTGCGGGCGATGAACTGGTGGAAGCATGCGAGGTGATCCGCCGCGCGGCTGAGGTAGTACGTGTCGCCCGTGTACTCCCAGAGCCGCAGAAGCTCCGGATGGCAGATCAGCCCGTAGTTGTGCAGATGATTGTTCGACGGGGACGCGATGTCCGCGCCGAGTGTGCGGAAGCCGTACTTGCCGAGGATCGTATCGTCGCCGAACTGCGTGTTGTACGTCCACCGGAACGACGCCACCAGGTCCGCCGAGTACTGCGCGAGTTCGAGCCACTTCTCGTCCTGCGTCGCCTCGTAGAGGTGGAGGAAGGCGATCAGGGCGTTGTAGGCGTCCTCCGAGGTCGGCGTGAGATGGACGTCCTCCGGCGCGCCGTAGATGTACTCATCCTCGACGAATCGGGCGTAGTACGCTCCCGCCTCGGCCGCCGCCTCGCGATACCACGTGTTGCCGAAGTATTTCGCCCCCGCCAGCAGAGCGGGGATCCACATGATCCCGCCCGCGCCGTCCCATTCCTCGCAGGCGCCCGTGTTGATGTTGTAGTAGGAGCCGAAGTTGCCGTCCTCGCGCTGGACCTTCACCGCGAACTCCAGGTTGCGCTTCGCCGCCTCGGCCCAGTTCGGATGGCTCTTCCGTATCTCAGACGCGAACTGGAGCGCCTGGAAGTAGAACCACGTCGCCTCGCTCACCGTCCGCGCCTGGATCCATTCCGGCTTCGGATTCCAGCCGGTCCCCCAGCCGTTTTCCGCCGTCCACTCGGGATAGAAGAGCCCACACGGGGATATCCCCTCATCGGCGATCTTGTCGAGCACGGAGAGGCCCGCGTCGGCGTACTCCCGAATGCCCTTCTGCTCGCCGTACTTCCAGAGGGCGAAGGCATACGGAGCGCCGCTCACCCACGCGACGTGCATGTGCGGCCGATCGACCTGCCCCGGCCCCTTGCCGAAATACTTGTCGAACGCGCAGGTCTCATAGAGCACCGAGTGCTCCGGGTCGTAGTGCCAGCGATGGAGCCCGTAGGCGAGCAGTTCCTCGGCCTCGGCCTTCGACACCCACGGGTTGGTCTCGTCCTCCGTCTCGTTGTAGATGTCGCGGATCAGGGCGTCGTAGGCGTGGATATCGCGCTCGTCGATGAACGTGCCGAAGCCGATATCGACCGCCTCGTGCGGCAAGACGGTGATGTCGGTCACCTCGGGAGCGTTCCCGTCCTCGCGGACAAAGCTGTACTTGACCGGCTCCTCGACGTAGGGGAAGTTCAGATGAAGCTCCGTGCCGCTCGAATCGCCGCGGAAGCCGATGCCGCTGTAACCGTGGCTGAACGCCTCGCGCGTCGCCAGGCACGCGGTGAGGTTGTCGGTCCAGCAGAAGACCGATGGGCACGACGAGCGGTCCGACCGGAACGCCCAGTAGTTGGAGACGAAGTCCTCCGCGTTCCCGCCCTCGAACGCGTATCTCGGGTAGCGCCGGACGCAGCTCTCCGGGCGGTTGTGCTTATAGAACATCGCCGGGACCATCCACCGAGGGATGCCCGTGTCCGGCACTCGGAAGCGGACGTGGAAGCCGCACTCGACCGGCTCCTCGCCGAGGTGTCCTATCCGAATTCGCCATTCGAGCCGCTCGGCCATATCGCCCGCCGGGACGACGCGCCCGTGCACCTGCCAGCCTTCCGCGCCCGGGAACTCGCCGGTGAACTCCGCGAAGTCGACCGCGGATGCAGACTTGATGCGAGCGGAAATGCGCCGGCCGCCGATGCGTATGGAGAGGAAGCTCTCGCCGTCCAGCGCGAGCACATCGCCGCCCTCTCGGACGTGGTAGACTCTCGGGATGAGGGAGCCGTCGGCGGTCGGCTCGAAGACAAGCTTGGTGTTACCGTGGGTGAGGATAGCATCCATGACATCGCCTCCTTGCTGCTTGCTCATTATATGACCCGAGAACCGCCCTGTCAAACGCGGGCTCGATGCTGGATGCTGGATGCTCGATGCTTCGGAAGCAGAGTTCGCAGTTTGTGCGAACGGCGCTACCGAAGCACCTCGGGTATCCACGCAGGGAAGCGGACGATCGATGCGTAATCTGATGATGGCTTTGATACTATATCGCTGGTCTCCCAGTTCCTCATGACACACGATCTCCAATCCGCTCTGCGGGAGAAGTTCGGCTTCGAGAGCTTCCGGCCCGGACAGGCCGAGTCGATAGAGGCGCTCCTGGCGGGCGGCGACGCGCTCGTCGTGATGCCGACGGGCGCGGGGAAGTCGCTCGTCTACCAACTCGCCGCCCTCCAACTCTCCGGCACGACCCTCGTGATCTCCCCGCTGATCTCGCTCATGCGCGACCAGGTGACCGCCCTCAACAGGCGCGGCATCCCATCCACCTTCATCAACAGCACCGTCGATACCGAGAAACAGGCCCAGCGCACGCGGAACATGCAGCTCGGCCGATACAAGCTCGTCTACATCGCGCCCGAGCGGCTCAGGAGCATCAGCTTCCGCGAGGCGCTCGGGAGCACGCCGATCAGTCTGCTCGCCGTCGATGAGGCCCACTGCATCTCCCAGTGGGGCCACGACTTCCGGCCGGACTACCTCCAGATCGGCCCCGCACGCTCGCTCATGGGCATGCCGGTCACCGCCGCGCTCACCGCCACCGCGACGACCGAGGTGCAGGACGACATCGCCCGCCAGCTCGGCCTGAAGTCGTGCCGGCGCGTGGTCACCGGCTTCAACCGCCCGAATCTCACGTTCGAGGTCCGATACGCCATCGACCCGGAGGCCAAGCTGCGCGTGGTCCACGACCTGTTCGACGAGATGGAGGATGGCGCGGTCATAGTCTACGCGGGCACCCGGCGCGAGGTGGAGGAGGTGGCGGAGTTCATCCGGAGCGTCTGCGGGATCGAAGCGCGGTTCTACCACGCGGGGCTCGGCTCGGAGGTGCGCTCCGAGGTGCAGGACGCCTTCATGAGCCGCGAGGCGCGGGTCGTCGTCGCCACGAACGCATTCGGGATGGGGATCGACCGCCCCGACGTGCGGATGGTGATCCACTACACGATGCCCGGAACGCTCGAGGCCTACTATCAGGAGGCGGGCCGCGCCGGACGCGACGGCCATCCCGCCCGGGCGGTGCTGATCTACTCGCCGAAGGACCGAGCGCTCCAGGAATGGTTCATCGAGCAGAGCACCTCGAAGTACGACGAGTTGTCCGTCGTCTACGGCGCGGTCCTCTCCTGGACGAAGACCGACGGCTGGGTGACGTCCGACGACATCTCGCTCAAGACGGGGCTCCACGAGGTGAGCGTGAGGCTCGCGCTCGCCCAGTTGGAGGCCGCAGGGATCATCGACCGGCTCGGCGACGCGGGGCTGAGGATGCTCCTCCGGGTCAACGAATGGGACGACAAGGCCCTGCGGCGGATCGATTCGGCCGCAAGCGAGCGGAAGAAGCGTCGCGCGAACCAGCTTGCCCGGATGGTGACCTACGCCGAGTCGGGCCGATGTCGGCGGAAGATCCTGCTCTCCCACTTCGGCGACAAGGGCCCCGCGGACGCCCCATCCTGCTGCGACAACTGCATCGGCGCAGAGCAGGCAGGCGCGGACGGAGAGTCATCCGCGCGGGAGCAGGAGGTCGCCGTCACGATCCTCGACACCATCCGGCAGGCCAGGTGGGACCTCGGACGGCTGAAGCTCGCGCAGGTCCTCCAGGGAGCGCGCCGGGCCGACATCCGGCAGTTCGAGCACGACAAGAACCCGCACTACGGGAAGCTCTCGCATCTGTCGCAGGGGATCATCCGCGACCTCATCGATCAGTTGATCTCGAAGGGCTACATCAGGCTCGTCGGCGGCGCTCTGCCGGTGATCCGGCTCACCCCGATGGGCCAGGCCGCCCTGAAGAAGGGATCGCCGATCCCCCTGAGGCTGCCGGTGGTCCCGAAGAAGCCGAAGCAGCCCAGGGTCGATACGGTCGCGGTCACGGAGGAGATGCGCCGCCGGGGGATGAGCCCGGCTCAGATCGCCGAAGAGCGGGAGTTGACGGTCGATACGGTGTACAGCCACTTCGCTAGGCTGATCGCCGCCGGGAAGCTGGAGCTGTCGGAGATCGTGCCGCTCGACCGGGAGTCACGCATACGCGCCGCGATCCGGCTCGTCGGAGACGTATCGAAGCTGGCGCCGATCAAGATGATGCTCCCCGAGTCGATCGGCTACGGCGAGCTTCGATGCGTGGTCGAGGCATGGAAGAGGGAGAACGGCATGGTGGACGAGTCTCCTTCGGGTCCCCCACCCGATCGCGGCCTGGAAGCCGCTCCTGCGGACGAGTCGGATACCGAGCCGGACCCCGTGGCCGACTTCCTCGACCGGATGCACCCCCGACCGCTCGTCGGGCCGTGGGAGGTCGGCTGGGCGCTCGGGTTCCACAGCTCGTTCAGCGGCGACCAGTGGGCACGGAGCAAGGTCGGGGAGCTTGCGTACCGTCTGAAGTATCAGCAGGACCGCTCCGCGCTTCGGCCGCTCGTCGATCTCATCACGTCCCTCATGGCGGAGCACCGGCAACTCGCGGATGTCGATATGATCGTGCCGGCGCCGTCATCGTCGGAGAAGGAATTCGACCACGTCCGGGCGCTGGCGGAGGCGCTCGGCTCCGACCTCGGCATTCCGGTCCGAGCGGCCGTCTCGCGCATCAGGAAGACCGAGCCGCAGAAGGAGATGCGGTCCCTCGCCCAGAAGAAGGCTAACGTGGCCGGGGCGTTCGGAGTCGCGGACGACGTCAAGGGGAAGCGCGTCCTCGTCGTCGATGACTTCTACGACTCCGGCGCGACTCTGGAGGAGATCAGCCGCGCGCTTCGCGGTTCGGGCGCGTCGGGGATAGCGGTCCTGACGCTGACCCGCACGATCCACGCGGATGCATAGAAGCAAGAGGCGGCGCAGGGGCGAAGCATCGGCTTCCGGTATCCGATCAGTCACGATCTTCGGGAGCCGATGCTTCGCCCCTGCAGGTACCGTTGTTCACGATAGGAAGCAGAGATGAACGAAGTCTACTGGCTCGCACTGAGCGCCATACCGGGCATCGGCGGCAAGACGGCAAAGCGCCTAATCGAGCGGTTCGGCTCGCTCCCCGCCGCGTTCGAGGCGTCGGACGACGAACTCGCCTCGATCCCGCGCATGTCCGCCGAGATGATCGCGGGAATCAAGAGCGCCCCGCTCGACCAGTTGGATGACGAACTGTGCGACCTCAGGAGCGACGACATACGGATGCTGACCTGGGACGACGAGGATTACCCGGCGAACCTGCTCAAGGCGGACGACGCGCCGCCGATCCTGTTCCTCCGGGGTACGCTGACGGCCGACGACGATCGGGCCGTCGCCGTGATCGGCACGCGCGAGCCGTCCGAGCGGTCGGTCGAGCTGGCACGGAGACTTGCGCGGGAGTTCGCCCGGCGCGGGTTCACCATCACCAGCGGCCTGGCGCTCGGGATCGATGCCGCCGCGCACGAGGGCGCGTTGGAGGCGGAAGGCAGGACGCTCGCGGTGCTCGGATCGGGCGTGCGGCAGATCCACCCACGGAGCCACCGCCCGCTGGCCGAGCGCGTCGTCGAGTCCGGCGGCCTGCTGTCGGAGCTCCATCCGAACACGCCGGTTCAGGCGCGGAACCTGATGGCGCGCGACCGGATCATCAGCGGGCTGAGCCTGGCGGTGGTCGTCGTGGAGGCCGGACTGAAGAGCGGGAGCCTCGACACGGCATCGAAGGCGAAGAAGCAGGGCCGGCTCGTCATGGCGGTTCCCGGCAGCCCCGGGACGGATGAGTTGATCACCGGCGGGGCGGTGGTGATCGATCCCGATTCAGCGAACATCGACGCCCTCTGCGAGCGGATCGACAGCCACGCCACCGACGGCGCCACGGAGACGCAGCTCGGCCTGTGGTAGCGTATGTCCCATGCGTCCCATCTGTCCCATGTGTCCCACGGGACGCTCACAAATACAAAGAAGAAACAATGCCCGACTCAGATAAGCAAGTCCCCGGCGGACGACCGAAGAACCTCGATATGCAGTATGTCCACTGCAGCCGATGCCACAGGCGTCTGTGCGCCGCGCCCATCGGCGCCGACGTCTACTGCCCGAAGTGCGACGCCTGGACCCCCGTCGAGCGCACCGAACTGCCGACCCAGGTAGGCGAGTTGTTCGAGAACCGGTAGAGGTGCGAGAGGTAGACATGACACCCAAGGAACGAATGCTGAAGACGATGAGGCACGGCATGCCAGACAGAGTGCCGGTCGCGCCCGACATATCGAACATGATCCCCGCGCGCCTGACGGGCAAGCCGTTCTGGGACATCTACCTCTACCAGGACCCGCCGCTGTGGATGGCGTACATCGACGCGGTGAAGTACTTCGGCTTTGACGGGTTCCTCGACTACCAGGTCCACGTCGCATTCCCCGACGAGATCCGGCCGCCCGATCCCCGCCGGCACAACGTCATCGTCGAGCGGACCGACGAGCGGATCGTGACCCGCTCCTTCTTCGAGGAGGACGGCAAGCGCGAGTGGCATCCGTACACGACCGTCTACCAGCGCGACAACCCGCCCAGCGGGGGAGTCCATTTCAGCAAGCTCGGTCTGCCGGAGACGCCGGACCGATGGGAGCCGATCGAGGGCGTCAGGGAGTGGCCCCAGGGCGAGGAACTCTTCGCCCTGGCCTACGAGATGATGGGCGATGCGGGCGTGGTCGGCATCACCTGCGGAACGAGCGTCGTCATCGGCAGCGAGGCGGGGATCTACGAGTACATGGACAACCCCGACGCCGTCCGCGAGCGGTCGAGGCTGATCCTCGAAGCCGCCCGGAAGCGGTTCGAGAACATCCGCCGGATGAAGGTGCGCCCCGACTACGTGAGCTGCGGGGGATCCGGGACGCTCATCTTCCAGACCGTAGATATGTTCCGCGACGTCTCGCTGCCGATCGTGCAGGAGGTCACGCGCCTCTGCAAGCAGGAGGGCATCGTGAGCCACATCCACTCCTGCGGCCCCGAGACAGCGCTCGTGAAGATCTGCGCCGAAGAGACCGACCTCGATGTGATCGATCCGCTCGAGGTGCCTCCGATGGGCGACTCGAACCTGCGCGACCTCAAGGAGAAGTACGGCGACCGGCTCGTGCTGAAGGGCAACCTCCACACGACCGAGGTGATGCTCCGCGGCTCCTACGACGACGTGGTCGCGGCGTCGCGCCGGGCGATCGAGGATGCGGCGCGCGGAGGGGCGTTCATCCTATCCACCGGCGACCAGTGCGGGCGGGATACCCCGGACGAGAACATCCGGGCGATGATCGACGCCGTGAACGAGTACGGCAGATACTAGCGCATTTCATGAGTCGAGTTCCGCCATGTAGGAGCGGCTTCCCAGCCGCGAATCCCCAAGTGCCGCGAATTCGGGGATCGGAATCCCCTCCTACAACGTTCTCGGAATATGCTCCATGATTTTCCTTGTAGGAGCGGCTTCCCAGCCGCGAAACCGTCGATCGCGGCTGGGAAGCCGCTCCTACAAACGGGGAGGCAGGCTTGGGTAGAGCAAGACCGGTCAGTCATGCGGCTCTGGCGATCAACGTGAGGCCGAGCGTGCGGCGGGAGGAATACCTGGACTACATGACGTTCCAGGCGAACGACCGCCCGCTGTTCACCGAGATATTCGGCCCGCTGATCGGCCTCAAGGATGAGTGGGCCGAGCAGGGAGCGTCGCCCGAGGAGCTGGATCATACGGCGTACGCCTATCGCGCGCCGATGCGGGGCGGCATCCCCGTCAACACCGGATGGATCGGCGGCGAGCCGGAGGAGGTTCTGGAGGAGACCGACGACTTCAGGATCACCCGCGACCGGATGGGCCGCACGATGAAGCTCTCGAAGGGCTACTCCACCCTGCCCCTCCCGCTCGACTGGCCCGTGAAGCGCATGGACGACTGGCTCCGCATCAAGCACCACTACGAGTTCAGCGAGGAACGGTTCGGCGCGAACTGGGAGCGAACCGCCCGCGAACACCTGGAGGCCGGGCGAGCGCTGATGGCGCACATCCCCGGCGGATTCGATCAGCCCCGCCAACTGATGGGCGAGGAGGAACTGTGCGTCGCCTTCTACACCCAGCCGGAGCTGATCCACGACATCCTGCGGACGATCGGCGACACGGCATTCCGGGTGCTGGAGCGCGTCTCGTCGGTCATCACGATCGACGAGCTGTGCGTCCACGAGGACCTCGCCGGGAAGAGCGGCCCGCTCGTCGGCCCGAAGCAGGTCGAGGAGTTCATCAAGCCCTACTACCGGCGCATCTGGGACATGCTTCGGGACAGAGGCGCGCGGCTGTTCAGCCAGGACTCGGACGGCGACATGAACCCGGTCATCCGGGCGTTCATCGACGCGGGAATCAACGTGATGTACCCCATGGAGCCGGCCGCGGGGATGGACATCGTGAAGACGCGGGAGGCATATGGCGCCAAGCTCGCCTTCTGGGGCGGGATCGATAAGCACGTTCTCAGGCGCAGCCGGGAGGAGATCGAGGCGGAGTTGGAGTATAAGATTCCGCCGATGGTCCGCACGGGCGGATGCGTCCTGGGACTGGATCACCGCATCCCGAACGGCACGCCGCTGGAGAACTACCGGTTCTACATCCGGAAGGCGTGGGAGATCATGAATCGCGAGGCATCAGGAGCGAACAATGACACCTAGAGAACGTTTCATCACGGCGCTCGAGGGAGGCCGGGTCGAGGGACGCGTGCCCACATTCGAGCTGGTGTTCTTCCTCACCATGGAGGCATTCGGCAGAGTGCACTCGTCGCAGCGGCATTTCGCCCAGTGGGACCAGATGGAGGAGAAGGAGCGCCAACTCCACCGGCTGGATATGGCCGAGACCTACATCATGACCGCCGAGCGATTCGAGCACGATGCGATCTTCCTCCACCCGAATCCGGGGCACTTCGAGGAGATCATCCGCCTGATCGACATCATCCGCGAGAAGACCGGCGACCGGTACTTCCTGATGCTCCACGGCGATGCGACGTACAGCATCCCGAACGGCGCCCACATGGTCGACTTCAGCTTCCGGATGGCCGACGATCCGGACGGGATGAAGGCCGAGGCGTCCGCCATGGTGGACGGCGCGCTTCGGACCGCCGAGCGGTTCGTGGGGCGCGGGCTCGACGGGTTCGCCCTCTGCGCGGACTACTGCCTGAACACCGGGCCGTTCATGAGCCCGAACCAGTTCAGCGAGTTCGTCACCCCCTACCTCGCGAAGCTGATCAAGGGCTACCGCGATATGGGGTTCTACACGATCAAGCACACCGACGGCAACATCATGCCGATCATCGACCAACTCGTGGAATGCAATCCGCACGCGCTCCACTCGATCGACCCGCAGGCGGGCGTCGATATCGCCGAGGTGAAGCGGCTCTACGGCGACCGGGTCTGCCTGATCGGGAACGTGAACTGCGGGCTGCTCGATACCGGCACGGACGAGGAGGTCATCGAATCGGCGCGCTACGCCCTGAGGCACGGAATGCCCGGCGGCGGGTACATCTTCTCGACGAGCAACTGCATCTACACCGGCATGAGGCTCGCGCGCTACGAGTTGATGCTCGATGTCTGGCGCAAAGAGGGAAACTACGCGTAGAGCGGATTCCGGGACTGCGGTAGGAGGAGATTGCGATCCCCTCCTGCACAACTAAGCGCACATCCGATGGGTAGGGATCGGCCGATCCCTACCCATCGATCGTATCGGCCTCTCACTTGATCGGACGCATGTAGTTCGCCCAGACGTATTCGGCGATCTTGCGGCCAAGCGCCTGTCCGTTGACATCCGCGAAACTATAGTGGATGCCCGCATAGATCCGGCTGCGGCCGTTCTCCTTGGCCGCCTCCGAGAACGACTTGTACCGGCGCGCTCCCGCATAGGGAGTCGTGGACTCCAGGGTGAAGGCGAAGTTGTCCGTGCCGCAGAAGAGCGCGGTGATCCTCGATCCGGCGCCGGCAAACGTGCTGTGGCCGGAGACGTAGTCCGGGAACGCCGGAGTCGGGAGCAGAGGAGTCCATCCCGGTATCGGCGAGGTGTAGTAGTTGTCGTCGGTGTCCGCCTCCCTGATCGCGGTGATCGGCCTCCACACGTTGTACTTGTACTTGCAGTTCCACGCGGCGATGCACGCGTCCGCAAGCGATATGTTCAGCAGGGCGAAATGCCGGGCATTCTGAGCCAGGCTGAAGCGCTTCTTCGTTCCCACGATCTGCGCGATCACGTTCAGGCGTCCCGGAGGCGATACGGAGCCGGCGTCATCCGCCCAGAAGAACGCGATCTGCGTCTGGTCCCTGTTCCGATGGCGGCTGTACATCTCCCCCAGCAGCGCTATCTCCGTGACGGCCTCCGCATATGCGCGGCTCGACATACTCGGAGGCGGCGGAACACTGATCTGGTTCACGTCGAACATCGCAAAGGGCGTGACGTAGGGCCAGTTCACACCCACCGCGGGCGCGTATTCCGGGGGAGTCGGACGCCACAGGCCGGGCAGCGTTCCGGGCGTGTACGTCCACACGTCGCCCGAGTGGTCCTGACTGCGCCACGCCAGGATCGCGTCCGCCACGTAGACGCCGACCGCGATGCCGTTGTTCCGGGCCTGACCGGACGGCGTCTGCGACAGCGACGCTGCCAGCGCCTGATCGTAGAAGGCGGCCATCTCCGGGAACAGAGCAACCAGCACCCGATGGGCGGCTGCGGCGGCGGCGGCCTCAGGGGATGCGGGGTGCTGAACAGGCGCATCCACGCGGTATGGCTCGTGCGTGCGCACGATGGAGTTCACCGCATCGTATATCGCGACGTGGACCATCGCCAGCGTGCGGGACCCGTAGGTCGGGCGCAGATCGGTGGCTTTGATGGTTTCGAGGGCGACGTTGTTCCAGTCGATGACAACATCGGCGCAGGCCGGTGTCAGCAGTGCAATCGCGCAGGCTAAGCAGACTAGAAGATTGACTCGATGTCTCATGTTCATCCCTCACTCATGTCTCGGTATAGGGCAATCGCGCCGTCGCGATCGCGACATCGTTTCTTCGCCTAAGCTATCTCAGGTAGCCGTGCTATGGTGTCATTAGCTGTACCCGGGGTCTTCGTGAGGACAAACGAGGGAGATGAACGACGATGCGACGCCCGGACTCAGCCGCCGCCCGCCTGCCGTCCTTGTCTTTGCGCAGACCACGGGCGGTGTCGCGCGCCTCGTGATAGATGACCGAGCACCGCATTGTGCGCCGTCTGTACTCCCTGCAACTCGGTCAGGTCGTCTGTCGTCAGTCCGATCCCGGCGAGGCGCTCGTCCGCGCAAAGGTCGCCCTCCGGCCCCGCTCCGCGGCTCTCGGTGACGACTCGCGCGCGCGATTTCGGCTCA